>JADJKB010000025.1:0-600000 GCA_016706225.1 Myxococcales bacterium | reverse complement strand
ACCTGGTGGTCGTGACCGGCGCGGACGCGAGCGGGATCTGGCGTGCGCTGTCCTTGCCGCAGCTCCTGCCCGACTTCGTCGTGTACGACGCGGCGCTCGGCCCCGCCGCCGCGGAGGTCATCTTGAGTGGCCAGGCCAGGGTCAGCGCTGCCGGCTTCTTCGACAAGGACTGGAAGCTGCCCCAGAGCTTCGCCGATCCCGAGGCCACGAAGCCGCGCTGAACTCGGCCCACGCCGGCCGGCACGGGTACCCTCTCGAGCATGCAAAGCTCGACCCCCGGTCACCGTCTCCCGTTGGTGCTCGCGGTGACTGCAGCGCTGCTCTGCATCGCAACGCTCTGGAGCCCGCCCGCGGGGCGAGTCAGCTGGCTGCTCGAGGTGGGCCCCGGGCTGGCCGGCATCGCCGCGCTCGCCGCCGTCTATCGACGCTTTCGCATGTCCAACCTGGTCTACGTCTGTGTGTTCGTACACCTGACCATCCTGATCTACGGCGGCTACTACACCTACGCGCTCACCCCCTTGGGCGACTGGGCACGCGACCACTTCCACCTCTCACGCAACCACTACGATAGGATCGGACATCTCGCGCTCGGGTTCTTTCCCGCGCTGTACGCGCGCGAAATCTTGCTGCGCACCTCTCCGCTCACGCGCGGCAAGTGGCTCGCGTTCATCGTGTGCAACATCTGCCTGTCGTTCGGCGCGTTCTGGGAGCTGATCGAGTGGTGGACCACGCTGCTCGTTGCCTCGGACGTTGGGCAAGCGTTCCTCGGCAGCCAGGGCGACGTCTGGGACGCCCAGTGGGACATGTTCCTCGCCCTGGTCGGCTCGGTGATCGCGCTCGTCTTCGTCAGCCGCGCCCACGACCGCTCGATGAAGCGCGTTTGTGACGCTTGACGGGCGCCGCGCCGGGCCGTGCCCGCTCCGGCGCCGAACGTGATCCGGTTCCGGTCGGGCGAGCCGAACGCTCCGTCGAAGGCCGCGCGCGATCGCGCTCCGCGCCGGCACGCGCGCGCGAACCGGGTCCCGTTGCATGCGGAGACCGCTCGGGACGACGTTCGTCCGCCGTGCGCCAGGGTCCACCGCCGCGCGTCGCGCGGGGGTCGCGTTCGTCGGCCCGGGGGTAGCTGTTCGCGCCCCAGCCCTTCGCCCGCTCCGACTCGTCACCCCGGCCGCGCCGCGCCGCCTGCGCCTCGGCCTGGCGTTTGCGATCTCCGGTCGGAGCGCGCGTCGCAAGCTTACCGTGCACGCCGGCGACCATCTCCACACCGCGCACACGCTTCGGTACGCCGAACTCGCGCTTGATCTCCGTCAGCTCGTCCACCGTCAGGTGCCGCCACTCACCCGGGCGAAGGCCTGCCGCGTCGACGCCCGCAAAACTCTGGCGCACCAGCCGCAGCACCGGCAGTCCCGCGCTGTCACCCAGACGCCGGACCTGCCGATTGCGGCCTTCGCGCAGCGTCACCTCGATCCAGCTCTTGTCCCCCTCGAGTCGAATGAGGGTCACCGACGCGGGGCGTGTCGCGCGACCGTCGATCTCGATGCTCTCGCCGAGTCGCGCCAGGGCATCGGCATCGACGACCCCGCGCACCTTGGCGACGTAGGTCTTCGGCGCTTCTTTGCTCGGGTGACCCAGCACAGCGGCGAAATCACCGTCGTTGGTCAGGAGCAGCACCCCGCTCGTGTGAAAGTCGAGACGGCCGACGGGCACGACTCGCGCGCCGACGCCGCGCACGAGCTCCGCCACCGTGGGGCGCCCTTCCGGATCACTCATGGTGCACATCACCCCCCGGGGTTTGTGCAGCACGATGTACGCGCGCTGTTCGGCGATCAGCCGTTTGCCATCGAGCTCGACGCGATCGTGCTCGGGGTCGACCCGCGTGCCGAGCTCGGTCACGACCCGTCCCCCGACCCGCACTCGGCCAGCCAGGATCAGCTCCTCGGCCTTGCGACGCGAGGCGACGCCGGCTCGGCTCAGCACCTTCTGCAAGCGCTCGAGCCTCGACCGAGTGGGTCCAGGCGTTTTCATCGGCTCAACGCTTCCGCGCGCTCACGTGGGCGTCGGTGGCCGCATCCGAGGCGCCGGCCTCGGATGCCCCGGCATCCGCCGCGGCTTCCTTCGCCTGCTTCTCCTCTTCGTCGCGCTCCGCCTGCTCGGCGGCTCGCGCCGCCTCTTCATCGCGGTCCCAGCGATCGACGTGGCCGTCGTGATCGAGGTCGACACCCATGCGCTGCAGTCGACCCTTTTCGTAGATCTCCCAGACGTCGGGTTTGCCGTTGTGGTTGGTGTCGCGCTGCACGCGGCTCAGCTGACCGTCGACGTAGAACCGGATCTCGTCCGGTAGCCCATCGCCACTCGTATCTTGCTCCACCTTCGCGATGCGACCGCGGGCAAACTGGATCCAGGTGTCGACGCGGCCGTCGCCGTCGGTGTCGGCCTTCTCCGCGATGGCCTCGCCCTTGTCGTTGTACACGCGCACGACGTCCTTCAACCCGTCGAGGTTGGTGTCGACCTCCCGGCACAGGAGCACACGACGCGCGTCTTCACCGATGCCAATGATGGCGAACACGCGGCGAATGTTGGGCTGGATCGCACCCGGGCCCGTCGTCTCCTGGACGTCGCGATCCTTGCGACCCTTGAAGTCACACTGCGAACGGTCGTCCGAGCCGCGTTTGTCGACGGCGCTGCCGCGATCTTTGACGTTCTTCGGGCGGGGTGGCTCGCTGCCGCCGCAGGCGACGAAGAGACCCGCCGCCGCGCAGGCGGCGAGCGCACCGAAGCTGAGGAGCGGTCTCACTTCTTCTGCTCTTTCTTCGGTGTTTCGCCACCGGACGGGTCCGGCGCTTCCTTGTTTTCCATTTCCTCCGGCAGCCCACCGGGGCGCTCGAAGGTGTGTTTGGTCGTGGCCGCTCCACCACGCGACGGCGGCACGTAGCCCGTCTGTTTGCAGTAGTCGATGGTGGCGCCCGGATCCGGGCGGCCATCGCCATCGACGTCGGAGTGGATCATCGGGCACTTGTCGTTGCTCTGGGTGAACTCCCACCACTGATCGACGATCGCGTCGCCGTCGGAGTCGCGCTCGGTCCGAGTCAGCTTGCCACCCTGGAAGAACGCCCAGGTGTCGAGCCTGTCGGCCAGGGTCGTGGAGCGCTGCTGCTCGACGAGCGCGCCACCCTTGTAGAGCGAGATCTCTTCGATCTTCCCGTCGCGGTCGTAGTCACGCTCGCGACGCACGAGCTGGCCCGCGCCGTCGAAGTACGAGTAGCCGTCGATCTTTCCGTCGAAGTTCAGGTCCACGGCCCGGCACACCTCACGCCCACCGCTCTTGACCATCCACACGTCCGGCTTGCCGTCCGCGTTTGCGTCGAGCTTCTCCGCAGACTTGATGTCGCAGTCCTCGTGCACGATTCGTGTGTCGCGTCGCTGCGGACTGCCGTCGGCGGACTTGGCCCCGGCTTGTACTGACTGACTACAGCCTGACTGAAACGCGAGCATGCAGAGCGCCGCGATTGCGGACCCAGCCCGCCGAATGCTTTTCATGTTCGAGTTCCGTTCAAGAAACACCAAGCGCGAGCCCCCGACTTAGCACCACGAAGCGCGACATCCTACCTCAGCCCGCGAGGCCGGGACACCGGATCCCGGTTGGCATTTCCGACGGGCGAATGGCCGGCCAGCAGGCCGCAATTTCGCTGTTTTTTCTTTTAAATTCCGACAATTGATGCCCCTCCGGCCGATTGACAACCGACATATTGGCATCTATTGTAACGGCTGGCACTTGCGCCCGGATCTCGCACGATGTCGCGTAAGAAGATTTCAACGACCGTCTACATCACGCCCGAGCAGAACGAGCGCCTGCATCTCTTGCACAACCGCACGAAAGTCCCGGTGGCTGTGTACATTCGCGAAGGCATCGATCTCGTGCTGAAACGCTACGAGCACGCCTTGCCCGGGCAAATGACACTGGCCGACGCGCCGGCGGGCAAGACCGGCAAGAAGGGCTGACGGAAACTCGCCGAAGGTCTGGTCGGGAGTGGCCCGACGGGCTAAACGCGCGAGTCCTTCTCTCTTCGCCAGAACGGCGGCGCATGCCCACCCCGACCCGCAGAATCAGGAATTTTTCGATCATCGCCCACGTCGACCACGGAAAGTCGACGCTGGCTGATCGCATCCTCGAGGTCACCGGCGCCATCACGCAGCGGGAGAAGGTCGACCAGTTTCTCGACAAGCTGGAGCTCGAGCGCGAGCGCGGAATCACCATCAAAGCCCAGAGCGTACGCCTGCGCTTCAAGGCCGCCGACGGCGAGGACTATCAGCTTCAGCTCATCGACACACCCGGCCATGTCGACTTCAGTTACGAAGTCAGCCGCAGCCTGGCAGCAGGCGAAGGCGCGCTGCTGATCGTGGATGCAACGCAGGGTGTTCAGGCTCAGACGGTCGCCAACGTCTATCTCGCGCTCGACAATCACCTCGAAATTATCCCGGTCCTCAACAAGATCGACCTGCCTTCGGCCGACGTCGATCGCGCCGCGCAGATGGTGGAGGACGTCATCGGTCTCGACTGCAGCGGCGCCATTCTGGCGAGCGGCAAGACCGGCCTGGGCGTGCCGGAGATCTTGCAGGCCGTCGTCGACCGCATCCCGCCGCCGAAGGGCGACCCCGAAAAACCCCTGGCAGCCCTGATCTTCGACAGCTGGTACGACAGCTACCGCGGCGCCGTGGTGATGGTCCGGGTCATCGACGGTGTGCTCAACCGAGGCGACAAGATCCAGTTCATGGCCACCGGGCGCAACTACGAGGTGACGGCCATCGGCTGTTTCAACCCCCACCCCGTCGCGCTCGACGCCCTCGGCCCAGGCGAGGTCGGGTTCGTTGCGGCCAACATCAAGACCACTGAAGACACCAAGATCGGCGACACCATCACCCTCGCTGCGCGCCCCACCGACAAGGCGCTCGCGGGGTTCAAGGAGGTCAAGCCGATGGTCTTCGCCGGCATCTTCCCGACCGACTCGGCCGAGTACGAGAACCTACGCGACGCACTCTCGAAGCTGCACATGAACGACGCCTCGTTCCACTTCGAGCCCGACACCTCCGACGCCCTCGGGTTTGGCTTTCGCTGCGGTTTCCTCGGCCTGCTCCACATGGAAATCATCCAGGAGCGGCTGGAGCGCGAGTACAACCTCGACCTCATCACCACCGCCCCCAGCGTGGTCTATCGCGCCACGAAGCGGAACGGCGACGTGGTGATGGTGGACAATCCGAGCAAGATGCCGCCCGTCGGCGACCTCGCGCAGATCGAGGAGCCGATCATGAAGGTCACGCTGCACACCCCCGCCGAGTTCGTCGGCGCGGCAGTGGCGCTGTGTGAAGATCGGCGCGGCGTGCAGAAGGGCATCCACTTCGCCGCTCAGACCCACGTCGTGATCACCTACGAGCTGCCGCTGGCCGAGGTGATCCTGGATTTTCACGACAAACTGAAGAGCGCGACGCGGGGCTACGCGAGCATGGACTACGAGTTCGTGGGGTACACCCAGGACGATCTGGTGAAGCTCGACATGCTATTGAACGGCGAGGCCCTCGACGCACTCAGCGTGATCGTCCACCGAGCGAACGCCTACGCGCGCGGTCGGGCGCTGGCGAAGAAGCTCAAGGAGCTGGTCCCGCAGCAGCAGTACGAGGTCGCCATCCAGGCGGCGATCGGCAGCAAGGTGATCAGCCGCGAGACCGTGCGCGCACTGCGCAAGGACGTCACGGCCAAGTGTTATGGCGGTGACATCAGCCGCAAGCGCAAGCTCCTGGAGAAGCAAAAAGAGGGCAAACGCCGGATGAAGTCCGTGGGCAGCGTCGAGGTGCCCCAGGAAGCGTTCCTCGCGATCCTCAAGCTCGACGACGACTGAGACTGCCGCGCCGAGGCACGCTCGCCCCTTCCCGAGCGGCCGTCTTGGACTATGTTGCGGGAGATGTCGAACCGCGCCCGAGAAAGACGGCTGGCCCTGCTCAACGCGGGCAAGCCCGAAAACGCTCAGCTGCGTCACGTGCAGAGCTCCGCCTTCGGCCCGGCGCTCTGGGTCGAGCGCTTCCGCCTCGGCAACGGCCTCGAGGTCTTGCTGTCCGAGGACCACTCTGCGCCGGTCGTCGCCTACCACACGTGGTACCGCGTGGGCTCGCGCCACGAGCGCGAGGGCAAGACCGGGCTCGCTCACCTGTTCGAGCACCTGATGTTCAACGAGCTCGAGGGTCTGCGGGCCGGCGAGTTCGATCGCAAGCTGGAAGAGGCCGGTGCGGAGAGCAACGCTGCAACCTGGCTCGACTGGACTCAGTACAACATCGCGGTCCCGAAAGATCAGCTCGCTCTGGTGATTCGCCTGGAGGCCGAGCGGATGTCGCGCCTGGTACTCCGGGACCCGCAGGTCACCAGTGAAAAAGAGGTGGTCGCTAACGAGCGCCGCTACCGTGTGGATGACGACGTCGAGGGCTCCGTGAGCGAGGTGCTGTGGTCGACGGCCTTCCGTGAGCACTCGTACAAGTGGCCGACCATTGGCTGGATGGCGGACATCGAGGGTTTCACGACCGACGACTGCGAGGAGTTCTATCGCACGTATTACTCACCGAACAACGCCTGCATCGTCGTGGTCGGAGACGTGACGGAGGCGAAGCTGTTGCCGCGGATTCAGAAGGCGTACGGGCACCTGCCGGCGTCGAAGTTACCGCTCGAGGACGTGCGTCCGGAGCCGCCACAGGTGGAAGAGCGCCGGGCGGAGGTGATGAAACCCACCGCCACCGAGAAGCTGACCGTGGGCTACCACTGCCCCGCCATGGGGGACTTCGATCACCCGGCGCTGACGCTGCTGAGCGAGGTGCTCTTCGGCGGGCGGGCCAGCCGACTGCACCAGCTCCTGATCCGCAAGCTCGAGATCGCCAGCGACGTGCGGGTGTTCGTGGGTCCGTTTCGCGATCCCGGCCTGATGGAGATCTTCGCCTCGGCGCGCGGCGACGTGAAGGCCGAGGCGCTGCTCGAGGCGGTCGACAGCGAGTTCGACCGTGTGCAGACCGAGGCGATCGGGGATGACGAAATCGAACGAGCCCGCGCCCGGCTCGAGCTCTCCGTGATCGCGGGCCTCGACAGCGCGGACGGCAAGGCCTCGACGATCGGGTTCTACGACACGGTGCTGGGCCGCCCCGGGGCCGCGTTCGAGCGCCTCGACGATCTGTCCCGGGTCACCGCGAGTGACCTCAGACGCGTGGCGCGTCGTTATCTGCGCCGCGAGCAGCGAACCGTGATCTTGGTGCGCGCCCAGATGGGCGACAAGAAAGAGGCAGCAGAGTGAGCGGGACCGCGATTGAAGTGAACGGCACACCGGTGCTCCTGGAGACGAGCCGGGCGCTGCCCTTGGTCCACATGAGTGCGTCGCTCTTCACCGGCGCCATCGAAGATCCGGCCGGAAAAGAGGGGCTGACGCGGCTCATGACCCGCGCCATGCGCCGAACCGGCGGCGGACTCACCCAACAGGAGCTCGACACCCGCGTCGACTCGCTCGGCGGCTCCCTGGGCGCGGACATCGCCCACAGCACGCTCTCCTTCAACGGCACGGTGATCGCGCGGAACCTGGAACCCTTCATCGATCTCTGCATCGACGTGATCGCCCGCCCGGGTTTCGCGGACGAGGAGCTTGCGCACTTGCGTCGCGAGACCGAGGCCGAGATCGTCGAGTCCCGTGACAACGACCGGGCGCTGGCGCGGCGCTGGTTCCAGCGCCGGATGTTCGCCGGCCATGCCTACGGCCGCTCCGTCAGCGGGCGACTCTCGACGCTGCCCGGCATGAACGGCGACGACGTGCGTTCGCTGCACGCGCGAGCGTTCGTGCGCAAGAACCTGGTGCTGGCGTTCTCGGGTGACATCGACGAGGAGCGCGCGAAGGCCGTGGCGGCGCGCCTCTTGGCGGCGCTGCCGGACGGCGCCCCGCTGGAAGACAAGGTCGCCGATCCGGAGGGTCCGCGCGGCCGCAGCCTGGTGCTCGTGGACAAACCCGAGCGCACGCAGACTCAGATCCTGATTGGCGGCCTCGGCACTCACCCGAAGGATGCCGACCACATCGCCCTGCACGTGGCCAACACGGTGTTCGGCGGAACCTTCACGGCACGTCTGATGAAGGAGATCCGCAGCAAGCGCGGCTGGTCGTATGGCGCGTACTCGAGCCTGCCCATCGATCGCCACCGCCAGGCCTTCAGCCTCTGGACCTTCCCCAAGGCCAGCGACGCGGAGGCCTGCATCAAGGTCGAGCTCGGCCTGCTCCGCGCTTGGTGGGAGAAAGGCATCACGGAGCGGGAGCTCTCGTGGGCCAAGCGTTACCTGGTTCGCAGCCACGCCTTCTCGGTGGATACACCCAGCAAGCGCGTCGGCCTGCTGCTCGACACACTCATCTACGGGCTGCCCGCCGGCTACTACGAGGGTTACCTGGAGAACGTGGCGGCTGTAACCCTCGACCAGGTCAACAGCGCGATCCGCGAGCGCATCTCGCCCGACAACCTGCTGTTTAGCGTGGTGGGCACCGCGAGCGAGATTGGCGACGGAGTGCGCTCCGCCATCGACGGCCTCGGCGAGCACGAGGTGGTTTCGTTCGACGCGGATTAGGGCGTGTTGCTGGTTCTCACTCCGTTGACGACCGCAAACGCCACGCGACGCTTCCACACGGTCAAGATAGCCGGCGCGAAGGCGCTGCGAAAATCGGTCAATCACACTCGTGACCGGTGAGCAGATTTCTTGGCGCGACGTGCGAAGGGACTAGCGCGCGGGCCGGGTCCGGCCCGCGCGTTCTCCCGAGCCAGCGCCCGTCACTTTCGCCAGCACAAGCGCCCGCCGACGCGCTCACGTCCGCCAGCGCGCGCCCTCTACCGCGCTCGAAAACGGCTGGCTGCGCGCGCACTGCTGCGACGCAGCCCCGAGCCGCTACTACTCAGCAAGTTTCGCGGCGAACTAGAACCAGCCCAGGAGCCCCACCTGGATCCCGAAGGACCGATAGCGGAGTTTGCAGTCGTCGGAGTTGTTGGGGCCACCGCACTCGGTCTTGCCCATGAAGTCGATGTCGAACGTCGGGCCGACCATGAAGGCGAAGTGCTCGGTCGGGGCGATGGTGAAGTTGGCCTCGAGGGTCAGGGCCAGACCCCACCGATTGTTGTTGCCGCCGTCGGGATCGAGGCTGTGATAGGTGAACCCGCCGCGGGGCCAGAAGCCGAAGACGTCGGTGAAGCCGATGAAGTACCCGACCCGCGGTGCGAACAGGAATGCGTCTCCGGAACCACCGGGCCCGTTGTCGTCCACGTCGTAGCTTGCGTAAGCAAGCGCACCCCCGATGCTGAGCTGGTCGATGACGAAATAGTCGAAGCCGAGGCGCGGCACGTTGAACGGGTAGGACTCCGCGCCCCACCCGAAGCCGAGTCCCGACGAGCTGTAGTCGTCCTCGTTGCCGTTCGGCGCCTCGAAGCTGACCTTCTGTTTGTAAAACGCAAACAGGCGTTCCGCACCAAACGCAAAGGTGCCGGACTTGCCGAAGGTCTGGGCCTGGGCAAACGCAGCGCTGCCGCCGAACATGACCGCCGAGAACGTCAGGATACCGATTGCTCTTCGCATGAAACCTCCGTTGATTGTGCTTCGCGTCAGCTCAGGCCGACCAGAATTGCCGCTTCGTTCGCCAGCTGCTGGGCCTCCGCCATGGCCGCTTCTTCTTTCACCGACAGCCGCTCGCCGTCGCCCAGGCTCACCGAGAGATCGACGTAGATCTTCAGCTTCGGCTCGGTGCCGCTCGGCCGCACCAGCACCCGGGCCCCGCTCTCGAGCGTGAGCGAGACCAGGCTCGTCTTGCCCAGCCAGCGCGGGCGCGAGTCGGCGCCATCTCGAAAATCGACGAGCTGTTTGACCCGCGCTCCAGCGAGCTCGGTCGGAGGCTGGTCCTTGAGCACCTGCATCGCGCGGGCGATCTCGGCCAGTCCCTCGCTGCCCGGCCGGGTGATGCTCTTCTGCACACTCACCCAGAGCCCGTGTTTGCGGTACAGGCCCTCGAGGCGCTCCCAGAGCCCTCGCCCGAGCGTGCGCTCGTGGGCCGCGAGATCCGCCAGCAAGAGCGCGGCGCTGATCCCGTCCTTGTCGCGCACGATCCGACCGACGGAGTAACCGAGGGCCTCTTCGTAACCGAAGGCGAAGCGCACGCCTTCGCTGGCTTCGAGATCCAGCGCGGCGTTCCAGATCCACTTGAACCCCGTGAGGGTCTGCTCGAAACGGGCGCCGTGGGCCTCCGCGATCGACCCGAGCATCGGCGACGAGACGATGCTCGACCCCACCATGGCCCGGGGCGCCGCGAGCGCGTGCTCGAGCATGAAGTCAGCGAGCAACACCCCGACCTGGTTGCCCGTGAGCTGTCGGTAGCGGCCGGCGGCGGTGCACACACACACCGCGAGACGATCCGCGTCGGGGTCGTTCGCCAGGATCAAATCGGCGTTTTTCTCGCTGGCCAGCGCGGTAGCCAGATCGAGGGCGCCGGGTTCTTCCGGGTTCGGGAAATTCACCGTCGGGAAACGTCCGTCCGGCTCGGCTTGCTCCGGGACCACGTGTACGTTCGGGTAGCCCGCGCGTGCGAAGGTCTGCTGGACGAAGCGCCAGCCGACGCCGTGCATCGGTGTGTATACGATGCACAAACTCTGATCCCGTTCGATGCGCGGGCGCACGGCGTCCACCTCGGCCAGGTAACGATCGAAGAACGCATCCGGTACGCGCTCGGCGCGCGGGTGATTGCCCGTGAGCACGTCGGCCTCGAGGGGGACCTCCCGCGCGCTGCCTACGGCGCTGATGCGCTCCGAGATCTCGGTGTCTACCGGCTGCACGATCTGCGCTGCATTGGCCGCGTAGACCTTGTAGCCGTTGTACTCCGGCGGATTGTGGCTGGCGGTGATCACCACGGCCGCCGTCGCAGCGAGCTGGCGGGCCGCGTACGCAACGACGGGCGTCGGCACCGGCGCATCGAAAAATCGCACTGGCAGCCCGGCACCGACCAGCACACCCACGGTGTCTTCGGCAAACTGACGACTGCTGAGCCGTCCGTCGTAGCCAACCACGACCGGCAGACTGCGGGCTTCGGGGTGGCGAGCGAGCAGGTAGTCCGCGAGCCCGCGGGTTGCGCGGATCACGACCGCGCGGTTCATGCGCCCGAGGCCCGCGCCCACCAAGCCTCGAAGCCCGGCCGTGCCGAACTCGAGCGGCGCCCCCATGCGTTCGTGGAGCTCGGCCGAGTCCTCCGCAGCGATCAGCGCCTCGAGCTCGGCGCGCGTCTCCGGATCTGGGTCTTCCTCAATCCACTTGCGCGCGGCGGCGACGATTGCGGTGTCGGCTTCGACCATGACGACAGCATAACGGCATCCGGTTCTCGGGAAAATTGGTGCCGACCCTGAGCCAAGAGCCCGGCCCATCGGCCCACCCGTTAGAGCGCGCCGATCAGGGGGCGCGCTTGCTGCGTACCAGCTCGCCGGAGAACGCCAGCTGACCACACGCGGCGGCAACGTCGCCGCCACGGCGCTTGCGCACGAACGCCGACAACCCGCCGCCGGCGAGCACACTCTGAAAGGCCTCGACCCGCGAGTTCGACGATGCGCCCAATGACGACGCGGAGATGGAGTTCATCGGGATCAGGTTCACCTTGACCCGCAACCCCGCCAGCGTTCGCACGAGCGCGCGGGCTTGCTCCGGCGCGTCGTTGACCCCTTCGATCATGGTGTACTCGATGGTGATGCGACGGCGGCGCGGCAACGGATATCGGCGCAGGGCATCCAGCAGCTCTCGCATCGGGTAACGACGGTTGATCGGGATGATCTTCCCGCGCGTCGTGTCATCCGGCGCGTGCAACGAGATCGCCAGGCCCACCTTGCCACCGAAGTCTTCGCCAAGGCGTCGGATCCCCGGCGGGAGTCCCACGGTGCTGATCGTGATGCGACGCGGCCCCATGTTCAGCCCATCGGGGTGGGTGATCAGGCGAATCGCCCGCGCCGTCTCCTCGTAGTGGTGCAGCGGCTCCCCCATGCCCATGAACACGAGGTTCCGCAGGTACTCGTGCTTGTCGAGGTATTTGCGGGCGATCAAGATCTGACTGACGATCTCCGCGGCGGACAGTCCTCGCACGAGCCCCGCCTGCCCGCTGGCGCAGAATACACAACCCATCGCGCAGCCGAACTGCGTGGAGATGCAGAGCGTGACCCGTTGTTTCGGCTCGTCCGGCTCCAACTCTTCGTCGTCTTCGTCGTCCGTGGCTGCGCCGGCGTCGGCGTCTTCGGTGTCCGCGTCCGACTTCGTCATCGGGATCACCACACACTCGACGCGCGCTCCTCCGGCGAGGGTGAGCAGCAGCTTGCGGGTTCCGTCGGCGGAGCGGTGCACCTCGGTCACGACCGCCGGGGGCACGAAGCCCGCGGTCTTCAGCTGATTCCGAAGCTCCAGCGACAGCTCCGTCATCTCATCCGGGTCGAGCACACCCCGACCGTGAATCGCTCTGAAGATCTGTCCGGAGCGATATGGTCGTTCACCCAGCCCGGAGAGCACCGCGTGCCACTCCTCGGGCAGGCGTGCGACCGGATGGATGTCGCCGGGACCCTTTGCGCCGGTCACGGCACCCTCGGCGCGAAGCGCCGTGCTCTCCGGATCAGGCCGAGTCACGCGCCACCCCGCTTGGCTTCTTCCCAGAATCCATCGAGCTCATCGAGGGCCAGGCCGCGCGCTGGTTTTTCATCCGACCCCTTCGGCCAGCCGCCGTGTTTCTCGCGCACACGCCGCTCGACGTGGGCAAAACGCTCCTTGAAACGGTCCGCAGATTTTCTCAAGGCAAGCTCGGCATCGACGCCCTGATGTCGCGCGAGGTTCACCAGTGCAAACAGCAGATCCCCGAGCTCGTGCTCGACCTCTGCCTTGTCGCCCCCGACAATGGCTTCGTCCAGCTCGCGCACCTCTTCGTCCACCTTGGCGCGAGAGCCGGACGGGTCCGGCCAGTCGAACCCAACGCGGCTGACCTTCTCGCTCATGCGCTGGGCGCGGGAGAGGGCCGGCATGGAGCGCGGAACGCCGTCCAGGATGCCTCGGTTCTGTTTCTCGTTGGCCTTGATGGCCTCCCAGTTCCGCAAGACCTCCGCCGAGCCATCGACGACCACGTCCTCGAACACGTGGGGATGACGACGCACGAGTTTCTCGACGACGCCGCGCAGCACGTCGTCGGGACCGAACTTCCCTTCGCGCCGCAAGAGCTCCGCCAGAAAGACGACCTGTAACGCCAGATCGCCCAGCTCGTCCGCCAGCTGTTCGTGATCGTTTGCCTCGATGGCGTCGATGACCTCGCAGGCCTCCTCGAGCACGTAGCGCCGCACCGAGGCGAAATCCTGCTCCCGATCCCAGGGACAGCCATCGGGCGCGAGCAGCCGCTGCATCAAGGTAACGAGGCTCGGGAAGGTCTGGCCGCGCTGCTCGGCGAGCGGAAGCTTCGGAGGGATATCGAACGGCTCACCCATTTCGCGGGGTTCATTAGGACGGCACGGGGCTTCGAGCAACTCCGGGCTCGAATTCCCAGGCCTGCCGGTTATGCTCGCCGCCGCATGGAAAGCGCATCTCCGCTCGTGGTGCAGGAAAACGGGGCCGTTGCCACCCTGACCTTGAACCGCCCAGCTACCAAGAACGCCCTCAACCGGGAGCTCGTCGTTGCGCTCGGTGAGAGCTTGAAAGAACTCGAGGCCAAGCCGAGCGTGCGGGCGCTGGTGTTGACCGGTGCTGGCGAGGCGTTTTGTTCCGGGGCCGACCTGAAAGCGGGCATGGCGGACCTGAACGAGGTCAGCATGGACACTCGCATCGACGAGTTTCATGCCGTCATTCGCGCCATCGTTCACAGCAAGAAAGCCTTCGTCGCAGCGGTCGACGGCGCGGCCGTGGGTTTCGGAGCGGATCTCGCCCTGGCGTGTGATCTGAGGGTGCTGTCGACGCGCGCCTACCTGCAGGAAAAATTCGTCAAGATCGGCCTGATGCCCGACGGCGGCGGCACGTTCTGGTTGCCCCGGATGATCGGCGTGGGTCGCGCCCTCGAGTACCTGCTACTCGGCGAGAAGATCGAGGCGCCGCTGGCCCTCGAACTCGGGCTCGCCAACCGGCTGGTCGAACCCGGTGAGCTCGAAGTGTCCGCACGCGGCCTCGCCGAGGCGTTGGCGGCGGGGCCACCCTTGGCCATCGCGCAGATCCGAGCGGCGGTGCGGGAGAGCTTCGGAGGCAGCATCGACGACGCCCTCGGGCGCGAGCGCACGGGGCAGCTCGGTCTGCTCGGCTCCGCCGATCTGATGGAAGGCGTGATGGCCTGGGCCGCCCGGCGCACACCGGAGTTTCAGGGCAAATGACAGCCCCGCCCCGACCACTCAGAATAGGTAACGCTCGCCGGAGTCGCACAAGATTGTGACGACCGTGCCGGTGCCGACCGCCAGCGCAACCTCCGCGGCGGCGTGCACGTTGGCGCCGGAGCTCGGGCCCACGAGTAGCCCTTCCTCGCGCGCCAAGCGACGCGCCATTCGCTCGGCCGCGACGTCGCTGACGACAACGACTTGATCGACCACCGAGCGGTCGAAAGTTTTGGGCACGAAGCCAGCACCCAACCCCTGAATGCCGTGGGGGCCGGGCGACTTTCCGCTGAGCACCGCGCTTGCTTGCGGCTCGACCGCGACCACCCGGACTGACGGAAGAGTCGCCTTGAGCACCCGACCCACTCCCGAGACGGTGCCGCCCGTCCCCACCCCGGCGACGAACGCTGCGATCTGGCCGCCGGTCTGCTCGATGAGCTCGAGCGCGGTGCTCCGGGCGTGGCTCTCGGGATTGTCCGGGTTGTCGAACTGACTGGGCATGAACGCGCCGGGAGTCTGCGCGAGCAGCTCGAGCGCTTTGGCCACCGCGGCGCTCATGCCACCCGCGGCCTGGGTCAGAACGATCTCGGCGCCGTAGGCGCGCAAGATGTAGCGTCGCTCCAAGCTCATGTCCTCCGGCATGACGAGCACACAGCGGTAGCCGCGGACCGCCGCGATCATTGCCAGGCTGATGCCCGTGTTGCCACTCGTGGCTTCGATCAACGTCGCGCCGGGTGCGAGCTTGGCGGTCCGCTCGGCGCCGAGCACCATGCCGAGCGCCGGGCGGTCCTTGACGCTCCCGGCAGGATTGAGGAGCTCACACTTGCCAAACAGCGTGGCGCCCCCCTCGGGGCTGAGCCGCCCGAGGCGCACCAGCGGCGTCGACCCGATCAGGCCGAGCACGTCGTCAGCGACGCGAAATCCGCCGGCCGTGCGCCGCGCCTGCGTGGGCTCACCCAAGCCTGCTGGCGGGCCGGAAGCTTCGCGACGCGCAGCCATCGCGGCACCGTAGAGCGATTTGGGGCGCGATGGAACCGGCGAGCGCGCCTTCTGTTGGCGCACGCGACCGCTGCCCCGGCGGGCTGCTCCCGAGCACGACCTGTCAGCTGGGATCTGGGCGCGCCACGAGCGTAGCGGGAACACCGCCCACCTGGAGCGGTGCGGCCGCATCCAGGGCGGCGCCGTCGACGCGCGCGAGCGCGACGACCGCACCAACACGTACACTCGTCGCTGCGCTCGTGATCTCGCCCACGGCTTCGGTACCGCCGGCAAGCTCGACCGGCGCTCCGCGCGCCGGCACATCCGAGCCGGCGAGGGTGAGCGAGACGAGCCGTCGCTTCAGCTTGCCGCGCATGCCCTGCATACAGACCACCTCTTGCCCGAGGTAACAGCCCTTGCTCCACGAGACTGCGCGCTGATCGAGCCCCGCCTCGTGGGGATTGTCGGTCAGCCCGAAATCGACGTCGTAGGTCGCAACACCCCGCTCGAGCCGGAGCAGCTCCCAGTCTGCGGCAGTCGCGTGCACGGCGCGCGGCTCCTGCACCGTGATCGCGGCGTGCGCCGCGGCGAGGGCGTCACGCCGCACCACCAGCGCCGCACCGCCCAGCCCGGTCCAGTCGAGGGCACCACTCGCGCCGCCGAGCTGCTCGGCCACCGCGCCGCCAACATCCACGGCTTCGGGTCCGTGCAGCATGATCCAGACGTGGTCCGCGGTCTCTTCACTGACCTCCGCGTCCTCCATCACCAGCATCTTGTCGAGGTAGCCGTGGAGCTCCGCCGCCTTGCCCGGAGCCACCGAGACGAACACCACCTCCGGCGCTGCAACGACGAACAGATCACTCATGACCTTGCCGGTCTTGGACAGGATCAGGCTGTGAACACCCTGCCCCGGCGTCACCTTGCTGACGTCGCCGGTCACGATGCCGTTCAGCCAGCCCAGGCGATCGGGCCCGTTTACGCGCAGCGTGCCACGCTCCGGCGCGTCGACGACGAGCACGCTGCTTCGCGCGGCTTCCTCGGCAGTCGGCATGTCGCCTACTCGAGCGGAATGTCGTCGTCGAGGACCGGGTAGATGGGCCCCGACCTGAGGCTGACGTCTTGCGTCGAGCCGTCGGCCTTCTTCACCGTCAGCGAGAGGCCCGAGTCTGCGTTGGCGTTGATGAGGCTTCGCGTCTCGAGCTCATCGAGTGTCTTGACCTCCTTGCCCTGAATGCGCGTGATCTCTTCCCCGCCCCTGAGTCCGATCCGCCCGGCGGGAGACTCGAGGGCCACCCGCGTCACGTGGACGCTCTGGGTGCGGAACTCGTAGCGCATGCCCAGACCCACTCGGGCGTGGGCGGGCTCTGCGATCAGCGAGATCTTCGCGCCGCTCTCACAGTCGATGTCAATCACGCCGCTGCGCGCCTCTTCGCGGAACGCGCGCAGCACCCGGACACAAATCGGATGATTGTTGATCGGGTTGGCGTCCCAGAGCTCGACCTTGACGACCGTGCCGTGCGGGATGCGATAGTTCGCGCGCACAGCGTCCGGCCAGGTGGGGGTAAGCGTGTTTTCCTGCGTGGGCGTCCGTGCGATCTCCTTGTCGTTCGCGGTGATCTTCACGAATGGATCCGGCGCCGAACCACCGACCGCGTCCCACTTGCGGCCGTCGCGCGTCATCTCCGGAATGGTCGCGCCGCTCACCCGGATGAAAAACAGGTCGTCCGGCGCGGCCGGGGACAGGTTCGCCCCGGCGGGCGGAGGCCGCACGGGCGTCTGCACCTCGGGATACACGGCGGTACAGGCGAGGCTGGTCAGAGGGACGAGCACGAGCACGAGCCGCGCTCCGATCTTCCGGACTTCGGTGGACAGCATCTTGGGCGCGGAGGCTAGCACATCCGGACCGCTCGGCGGGCTACGGGGCTAGGGCGAGCCGGCCCTCCGGGGCACGCCATCCGGCCCGCGTTCGAGGCCTACGGCGGCCGCAACGGCGTCCCGGTAGGCGAGCCAGGCGTGCAGCGCCCGCTGCATGGCCTGGACGACCTCTGCGCGGCGCTCGCTCGACACGTGCTCGAGCACGACACGCCACGCCGCGGCCCGGTGTGACCCTTCGACCTTTCGATGCGCACGGGTCAGCGCGAGGCTCTCGTGGGGCAAGCCGTAGTGCAGCACGAGTGGGTGCTGCGCCAGCGGCGGTTCGGGACGGCGAGGTGCCGCGGGGTCGAGCTCCCCACGCTCGAAGCGAGTCCCCTCCACGAACAGCGTCGTGACGGCCGCAGCTACCTCCCAGCCCTCCCGCAGCGTAGCGTCGTCGAGCACCGCGCGGTAACTGCGCGCGGCAGGCAGGAGCTCGACGTCCTCGAAACGCGCGAGGTCCATGCCGAGTCCGCGCGGATACTCCAGAAACAGCTCGGGGTGCGGGCGCCCCGCGTGGAGTGCGCCTGTCTCCTCTTCGTACACGTTCTCGATCAGCTCGCGGCGCGCGGCGGCGATCGGACACAAAACGTACGCTCGGCCCACGAGCACCGGGAAGTCCCGAACGTAGCTGGCGTATTCCTGCTCGAGATGGACGTGAAGGCGGGCCTTCGCGACGAGCCCTCGAGTAAAGCCCGGCCAAGCCCAGTGCTCCTTCTGGTCCATGACGGAGAGCAGGGCCTCGCGAAACCTCTCGTGCTCCATGAGAGATTGGTATCGCGGTCTCGTGTGCGTGACGAATTTCCTGGCGGCCCGGCGGCCTGAGGGCCGACTCGCGTGAACACTGCGGCAGGCGACTCCACGAAAGGTGTGACAACTGCGCGCGGACGCCCCATGCTTGAGCATCAACGCCGACATACGCGGCGGGAGCGAAGACCATGGCACGGATGTTCGGGTTCATTGGAAACCGCGCGGACTTGGGCAGTCGGGTGCTGGAGATGCACTCCGAAGTCCTCACTGCGCGCTCCGACCCCGAACACCCCCTCGGTTGGGGCATCGGTTTCTATCAATCCGGTGAAGTCCTGTTGCGAAGACGTCCGGTGGACGACCGCAGCGTGATCGAGCTTGCCGAGGCGGCGCGGGGCCTGCGCACGGACGTCATGCTCGGGCACGTACGCTGCGCAACCGTGGGGGAGCTGCGGACCGAGAACACCCACCCTTTCCGCTATCGGTCGTGGTTACTCGGGCAAACGGGCACGATCTGCGGCTTCGAGCAGCTGCGCGACCGACTGCTCGAGTCGTTGCCCGAGTTCTTGCGGCGGAACGTCCGGGGCGAGACCGACAGTGAGATCTTCTTTCACCTGTTCCTGTCGTTCCTGCACGACTCCGGTCACCTCAACGACGGTAGTGTCCCGACCCCGCACGTGGTCGGCGCCCTTCGCTCCAGCATCGCCCTGGTGGACCGGCTGTCGGCGGAAGAGGGTCAGGGCCAGAACACCGGTGACACCCTGGTCACCAACGGTGAGCTGATGGTGGCGGTGCATCGCAACGGCGGAATGGCGTATCGGGTGCTTCGGGGCCGCTACGACATCGAGGAGCTCCTGGGGGCCGAGAGCCGGATGCACCTCAGGATCCCTGCCATCGAGAGCACGCATTTCACTCTGATCGCCTCGGAGCTCGATGCCACTCCGTCGGGCTGGACAGCGGTGCCGAGCCCGAGCATCGTGACGCTCTCGCGGACGGATGACCCTCTCGTGGAAGCGATCTGACTGCGCCATTGCGGCGCTGATCTCGAGCCTCGGGCTCGGCGCGGGCGGCTGTGCGTCCGCGGGCCACGGCGCGCTCGACACCACGGCGCAGCTCGACTCGGCCCCACGACGTGCTCCGGGTGTTGCCGTCGACCCGGCGTCCGAATTGCCGGCGCCTGCCTCGACCGCGCACAGCGAACAGGGTGTCGTCGTGCTGAAGACTCCCGCCGATCCTGCGGCGGCACGTGAGCTCGTCCGCAGCTTCTTCCGCGCCGTGAGCCACGCTTCGTTGCCCGAGCTCGAGCCGCTACTCTCGGACGACGCCTGGCTCAGCGCCGGACCCATGACCGGACGCCAGAAGGCACGCCAATACTGGCAGCTCCGGCTGTCTCGCCTCGACTACGGTTCACTCGCCGCCGGCTCGGTCTATCGCGATAGTGAGATCGAGACCTATCGCGCCGTGGATCTTGGGTCGCTGCGCCCGCCGCGCGCGCTCGGTGTGGTGGCACAACCAGACGACGTCGTGGTGCGCGTGCCCATCGCCAACCCCCGGGGCGGAAAGACCCGCCTGTTCGGCGACGAAATCGTGTTCGTGCTCAGGCCGGCCGGAGGCAACTACCGCATCGTGGACATGGCGGAAGATTTCAGCCTGCCCTGAGTCGAGCCCAGAACACCGATCAGCTTGCGCTGCTCGTGTTCTAGGACACTTACGTTGGGGCTGCGCCCCAAACCCCCGGCCTTCGGCCGTGCGCGCTCCGCGCGCGAGCGCCGAACACATTGCAAGTCGCTGAAAACAAACGACGTTCAACCTGTTCGGCGCTCTAGCTAGTTCAGTCGACCGGATGCACTGACGCGCGGAGCCGCGAAGACGCCGCGCTCCTTGGCCGAGGCCAGGGTCTGCAGGGCCGCGCGGTACCCGCGCAGAACCAGGGATCGGGCCGCGAATCGGTTGAGATAGCCAAAACGCCCGATGTCCGGGGCAATGTCGATGAACGTGCAGCGGGGGTTCGCCTGAGTGTAGAGCGCGATGCCGCGACGCTCTTTCTCGGTGAGCAGGATGTTCAGGGACTGATTCATGACCTGAAGCGGGCCCCGGCGCGCCATGCTGCGACGCTCTTGTTCGCCCTCCGCGGGGCGGTAGATGTTCGAGACGATGACGATGTCAGCGCCAGCCTCCAGCGCGACGTCGGCGGACAGTGTGCGGGCGATCTCGCCGTCGAGGTGGTAGCGGCCGTTGATCTCGAACGGACGGAACAATCCGGGCACCGAGCACGAGGCGGCGACCGCTCGACTGATCGGCGTGTCGGAGTCGTATCCCTTTCCGAACAACACCCGCTCCGCGCGGTCGATGTCGACTGCGGTGATGATCAGGCGATTGTCGATCTTGCGGAAGTCGTTGACCGGCAGGTGATGGCGCAGGTAGCGCTCGAGCTTCTCGAGGGAAAAGAGGCCACTCGTCAGATAGCCCGGGTCGAACAGCTGGCGCAGGGTGGGGAGCCCGAAGAAGGTGTTCATGTGAAAACGCGGGCCGTCATGCCTGCGCTTCCAGGGCAGTCGGTACCCGTCGAGCAGCACGTCGAGTGGGATGCCCTGCCCGTAGGTCGCCGCCACGACCGCGCCGGCGCTCGCCCCCACGAAGATCGTGGGTCGGATCCCAAGCTCCTCGCACGCCTTGAGCACACCCAAGTGCGCGATGCCTCGCGCCGCTCCCCCCGTCCCGACGAATGCCACGGTGGGCTTTTTCATGCTGAGCGCTCTTTCTGTCCCCCAGCAATAATCTGACGGACGAACGCTCGTTGCACCAACTTCCGCGCTGACGCGGCGTGTCAAACCGAGCGAAGGCTCACATTCCCGAGATGATCTTGAAGCTGTCCCCGACCGGCAAGAGCTCCAGGCGGTTGTCGGCAACGACGTGCCGCCAGACGTCTCCCCCGTCGCTCGGGATCTTGTAGCTGGCGCTGTAGGTGTAGTCGACCAGGAGGGTGTCCTTGCGACCCTTGGCCACCCGCCGATAGCGGATCTCGTAGCGGATCCCCTTCGTCTTTGCGAAGCGGTCCTCCAGGTACGACCGCAGCCCGGCGTAGTCCAGGTCGTCGGTGGCGTCGTTGTTGCCGCCGTCCTCGTAGTAACTCGGGTCGGCAAGCTGGAGCAGGAAGCCGATCTTCTTCCCCTCGACCGCGCGGCGATACTCCTCGCAGAACGTGACGACCTTGCGATTGTCGTCGGTATCGTCCACGTCGGTATTGGGGATGGTGTGACCCCCGCACGCCGCCAGGGACACCAACAAGAGCCAACGGTATCTGAAGATCGACTCGTTCAAGCGCATGGGTTCGGGTGGGTCTCGAGGTCAACGCGCCGGTGGCCCGGGGCAATTCCCAACGGCACACTGCCAAACGAAAATGGTCGGGGCAAGCTCTTCCCGACCGAGGCGGACCCGTTCAGGGGCCGAGGCCCGCCAACGCTTCGAGAAACGTGGGCCACCCCGGAAGCCGGCCACCGAGGGCTCCGTCCGCCGCCTGCGCGGCCCTGGCGGCGTCCGCCAGACGCTGCCGGGCAAGGGGCGTTTGTGTCGTCGCAACCCCCAGGACCGCCGCCGCCGCGCCGTGTGCGGGGAGAGGCCAACCGGCTGCCTGCCAGAGCCCCGATGCCACGACGCCGACGGACTCGGCAGCGATGACCACCAGCTGGTCCGCCCAGCCGGAGGCGATCCAATCGTGGGCCACGAGTAGCGCTTCGAGCGAGGCGCTCGGCCCCGCGCCGACGCTGAAGCTCGGACCGTGGAGCCCGAGCGCGATGCTGACTTCCCCCGCACACAGGTTGGGCGAGGTCGCGGGAAAGCGCCGAGGTTCGGCTCCCCGTGCCAGGCGCTGGCGCTCGAAGGCGGCGTTCTGCTCGAGGGTCGCCATGGCGGTCCCCACGATGACCCCCGCGGCCGGCCCGAGTGGACACCGGTCGCTGACCCCGAGTGCCGCGCCCACACTGAGGAGCGACAGAGGATCCATGCGCCGGAGTTTCATCGGCTCGGTCAGGACTCGACCCGTCAAGCTCGCTGCATCTGCGGATTCGACGGCAGGCGCAACCGCCAAAAGTGCTACCTGCCGGAGGGGCGCGATGGGCGCGGGCGCAGCGTCTCTGCCGAGCACGAGTGCCGCGTTCGCACCACCGAAGGCGCTCGAGAGCTTCAAACACAAACCGTCGCTTGCGGCTTCGGTGCGGTCGAGCAGTCGCGCGCGGAGCGCAGGCTCAACTTCACCCGAACCGTGGGTGGCAGGCGCGAGCCTGCGCTCGAGCGCGTCGATTGCGGACAACACCTCGAGCACTCCGGCCGCACCCAGGGTGTGGCCGAGCGTGCCCTTGAGCGCGTGCACGACGGCCGCGCTCGCGTTCGTCCCCAGCGCCCGGTCGATCGCCAACGCTTCGGCGGCGTCGTTGTAGGACGTCCCGGTTCCATGGGCGTTGACCAGGCGCAGCCGTTCGCCGCCGCAACCGGCCCGGGTTAGCGCCTGCTCTGCCGCGCGGGCCAAGCCTGAACCCGTGCGGTCCGGCGCGGTAACGTGCACGGCATCACTCGACGCGCCGAAGCCGAGCACCCAGCCCTTCGGCGCGGACGCAGTCGGCACCAACGCAACCAGCGCGGCCCCCTCCCCGAGCGCGAGGCCGGCACGAGAGAGTCGAAACGGCGTCGGGGTCGCGCAGGTGGCGCCCAGGGCCTCGAAGCCCGCAGCGATGAAGGACGAGAGCGCGTCGTAACCGCCGGCAATCACCAACTCTGCAACGCCGCTCTCGAGCCATGCGAGCGCGTGCCCCAGCGCAAACGTCGACGACGCGCAGGCCGCGAGGATCTGCACGCGCAACGCCGGATCGACCGGGAACACGGCATCGATCGCCGAGAGCGGGCCGAAGTAGGGCGTAGCGCGCGCAAGCTCGGTCGACAGCGTGCGCCCGAGTGAGAGCTCCAGCATCGCGCGCTGAAAGCTCGGCATGCCGCCGCCCGAGGTCCCGATCACCAGACCCACACGCCGCGAGCGGTAGTCCGGCAGCTCGCGCTCCAGCTGAGTGCGCAGCTCGAGGGCCGCAATGCGCAGGAGCTCTCGAGCGCGGTCGTGGGTCTCGGGGAGCGACAAGTCCGGCACACGCGCGGCAAACGGCTTGCACAGACCCGCGGCTGCGAGCTCCGGGTCGCGGGCAACGAGACACTTCGCGGGCTCACCCGCATCACCGCAGGCAAACGCCGCGCGCCCTCGCCCCTGAGCGGATACGGCCCCGAACGCCACGATGGCTGCGGTCATCCGTTCCCGTCGCCGAGGTTCTCGCGTTTGAACACGAAAGCGTAGCTCTTGCCCTTGCCCACCGCCGCGACGAGGGCCTCGTCGGCCTCGCCAGCGAAGAGCAATGCGACCGCATGGGCCAGTGCGAATCCGCCGCGCGCTTCGTGGGGAATTCCGTCCATGGCCGGCGCGAAACAGCGTACCCCCCGCCAGCCCGAAGCAGCGACAAAAGCCTCGTTTTCAGCGCCGCCGCTCCGCACCACCACGGAGCGGGCGCCTGCGGGGATGGGCAAGGAGCCTGGCTTCGCGGCATCGGACCAGTAGACAACCTCGACGCCACCCGGCTCTCGACCGCGGGCGAGGAGCACGAAACTCCCACCCTCACCCCGGCGGGTACCCTCTGGCGGTTGGTCCAGACACAGCGGTCCGAGCACGCGTTCGACCACGCCGTCGTGCGGCTCGACCGATGCACTCACGATGGCGTCGGCCTGTTCATCTTCGAGCAAGCTGAGCGCCACGGTGAAGGCGGACTCCGCGCTGGTCACCAGATCTGCGACGGCCAGCACCGGGCCCACCAGCTGATGGTAGATCGACGCATTGCCGACGGCAGCCGAGGGCACGAGGTGCGGAAAATCCGCAGGACTGGCGAAACGTGGCCCCTGCCTGAAGAGGCGTTGAAGGAAGACGACCGAGCGCTCGACGTTGCCGTAGGCGGAGCCTGCGACCAACCCGACTTCCTTGTCGGGTCGAGCTACTTCCCTCAGGGTCTCGCCGGCGCCAACGGTCATCATCGCCGACGCGGAATCGAAGCGGCGTGAACGCGCCGCTTCCAACGACTCCACCCAAGGTCGCTGCGGCTCTACAGCCTTCATGTCGGCGCGACTCAGTACGTCTTGGTCCCGGCGCACGCCGACAGCCGACAACGTCGCGACCGAGACCACGCGCAGCGGGATATTCGTTTCCCTGGCCTGCGTGAGCTCACGGTCCGGATGGCTGAACAAGAGCACGGTGCCCGCACCACCAAAACCGAACGAGGTCGAGACCGCAGTCCGAATCGCCACGGGAACCGCCCGACCCATCACGTGGCGAAGGTGAAGCTCCGGATCCGGGGTGACGAGCCCACCGGTTGGAGGCGCCATCCCGGCGTCGATCGCCATGACAGTGAAGGCTGCCTCCAGCGCGCCAGCCGCGCCGAGGGTGTGTCCTACCTGTCCCTTGGAGGACGAGACGTAGATGCGCCCGGCATCGTCACCGAACGCCCGCGCAAATGCCCGAGCCTCTGCCGCGTCATTTTGCGCGGTCGCGGTACCGTGGGCGTTGACGTAGTCGAGCTCCGCGATCTCGACTCCGCCGCGACGGAGCGCCCGCATCAGCAGCCGAGCCGCCGTCTCGGCCGAAGGCTCCGGGTGGGTGATGTGATGGGCTTCGGCTCCCACACTCCAGCCGTCGAGCCAAGCCAAGATCCTGGCACCGCGCCGCCGCGCCTCGGTCTCGGACTCGAGCACGAGGAACGCCGCGCCCTCCCCCAGCACGAGTCCCGTGCGCTGCACGTCGAACGGTCGGCACGCTTCCGGTGCCATCACACCCAGGGCGTTGAAGCCGGAGAACGTCAGCCGACACAGTGCGTCCGTGCCGCCGCACAGTGCCCGCGCCGTGCGACCCGAAGCGATCGAGCCGGCCCCGAGCGCGAGCGCGTTGGCGCCGCTCGAGCAAGCGCTGCACAGCGACGCCCCACTCGCCCCGGTGCCGAGTGCCTGCATCAGCTGCTCGGCCGAGGTCGACAGCGGATAGGACAACAGCCGCCGAGCCGCGCTCTGACTGAGCCGCTGCGGATCACCTGCCAGCAGGGTCTCCGCCTCCCGCATCCCGCCGGTCGTCCCCCCGACGACCAGCGCCGTGTCGCTGAGTGATCCCGTCAAGCCGGCGCTCGCGATGGCCTCCCGCGCGGCTGCGAGGGCAAGGATGTCGCTCCGCGACCAGTCTTCTCGAGCCTCGAGAGCCCGGAGGTTCGCCGCGAGCTCACCCACTTCGGCGGCCAGCTGCCCCCGTTGCCCTCCGACGTCGAAGGCCGTGAGCGGGCCGATCCCAGTCTCACCGGCGCACAGGCGGGCGAAGCTCCGTGGCAGTGTACCGCCCAACGCCGAGATCCCGCCGAGCCCGGTCACACACACGCGTTCGGCTCGACCCCTCATTCGGTGCCCGTACGTGAGCGCGCTACCTCCCCGGCGAGAGCCGACACGGACGCGAACACCGGGCGAGCCGCCTCACCCTCGGGCAGACGCACGCCAAAACGCTCCTCGATGGCCATGGCGAGCTGCAGGGCGTCGAGTGAATCGAGCCCGAGGCCGGCACCGAAGAGCGGCGCGTCGTCGCCGATGTCTTCCGGGGTGTGGTCCCTCAAATCTAGCTCCTCGACGATGAGCTGTTTGATTGATCGCTTGAGGTCTTCTTGATCCACGGCAGGCCCAGGGGCGCTTCTCTCGCAGCATAGCGCGAACTCGCAGGAACAGAAGCTCCGGCACAGTACCCCGGCCAGAGGGCCGCCGCCGCCACGATCGTGGGCCTGGGAGTCGGCGGCGGATGGCCGCCTGCACGCAGCGGCCCGGTCAACGTGGCCCTTTGCTGGGTGAAATCTGCAGGGCGCACGTCCGGGGTGAGAGCCGCGGCGCGGCGGGCGATCGGATCGTACTCTCCCGGTGCGCGGTTCTCGCGTAAATTGGAGGCGGAGCGGGAGATGGGCAACCTCGTCGGCTACGAGACGGACCGCGGCGTCGCGGTCCTCACACTGAACGATCCGCCGGTCAACGCCTACACCCACGAGATGATGAAGGAGCTCGACGACGCGATCGTCGAGGCGCGCTTCGACCCGGACGTGCACGTGATCGTGCTCACGGGCTCGGGTGACCGCCACTTCTCGGCCGGCGCGGATCTCGACATGCTCCGCGAGAGCGACTCGACCTTCAAGTACTACTTCTCCCTGCACGCGCACGAGACCTTGCAGCGGCTGGAAGCGACCCCGAAGCTGTGCATTGCCGCGCTGAATGGCCACGCGACGGGCGGCGGCTTCGAGATCGCAATGGCCTGCGACATTCGCATCGCGAGGCTCGGGCCGTTTCGGATCGGGCTCCCCGAGGTCAAGCTCGGTGTGCTGCCGGTCACGGGCGGCACCCAGCGCCTGACGCGCCTCGTTGGCCAGCCGCGCGCGATGCAGATCCTGATCGAAGGCGAGGACTTCTCCCTCGATCAGGGCCTCGAGTGGGGGCTGCTGCACTACATCTGGGAGACCGACTCGCTCGAGTCGTTCCGCGCGCGGGTCTCCGAGTACGCCCACGAGTTCACCCCGCCACGCAAAGCCGCGCTGGCCGTCGGCCGCATCAAGCGCGCGGTTCAAGCCGCGGTGGACCTGCCCCTCGACCAGGGGCTCGCTCTCGAGCGTGAGCTCGCCGCGGGGCTCGCCGCCACCGACGATGCCACGGAAGGGCTCGCCGCCCACAGCAGCAAACGCCAGGCGAATTTCCGGGCCCGCTGACGCGCAAGCGGAGCGAGCTCAGACTCCGAGCTTGCGCTTCACGGCGGCCAGCACATCGGAGTCGCGCACCCGATCGGCGTCCGCGCGGTAGGACAGAACCATGCGGTGGCGCAGCGCGGGCAGGGTCAGTGCGATCACGTCATCCACGTCCGCCGCCGGCTCGCCGCGCAGCGCAGCCCGCGCCTTGGAGGCGAGCACCAAGGCCTGGCTGCCGCGGGGGCCCGCGCCGAATCGCACATAAGAGCGCACCGCGTCGGGCGCGTCCGGTCCATCGGGGCGCGTGGCACGCGCGAGGCGCACCGCCAGATCGACGGCCTCGTCCGTCACAGGAATGCGCGGGACCAGCGCCCCCAGCTCGCGGATCTCGTCGGCGCTGAGCACCGGTTCGATCTCGGCCATCGGCCCCGAGGTGGTGCGGCGTGCGATCTCCCGCTCCTCGACCTCGCTCGGATAGTCGACGTGGACCTCCAGCAGGAAACGATCGAGCTGCGCCTCGGGCAGCGGGTAGGTTCCCTCCTGTTCGATGGGATTCTGCGTCGCAAATACCTGGAACGGATCCGGCAACGCATGCGTCGCTCCGCCGACCGTCACCTGGCGCTCTTGCATGGCCTGCAAGAGCGCAGCCTGAGTCTTGGGCGGTGTGCGATTGATCTCGTCGGCGAGGACCAGATGTTTGAAGATGGGCCCCGGCATGAAGCGCACCTCGCGGCGCAGCGCCCCGCCGATCTCGACCTCGTTCAACACGTCGGTGCCCGTGATATCCGCCGGCAAGAGATCGGGGGTGAACTGAACCCGGCCGAAGCTCAGACTCAGCGCACGGGCAACGCTGGATACGAGGAGCGTCTTGGCGAGACCGGGGACGCCGACCAAGAGCGCGTGCCCGCGCCCCAGCAGCGTGATCAGCATGAACTCGACCACGTCTTCCTGGCCCACGACCACCCGCGCGACCTGCTGGGTCAGGCGCTGACATGCTTTCGCGCAGCTCTCGAGGAGCTCTCGGTCGCTGGGGCGGTCAGTCGCGGAGCGTGAAGAAGTCTCGGTCACGGTGCATCAGTGCCGACCCGTGGCCGGCAAGGGGCGCGAGCATAGCTTGGATCAGCCGGACTCGCCCCCCCGAGAAAAGCCTCGATCGGCCAGCGAACGGACGCTGACTTTCGGTTGCCCCTGATCCTCGGAGCGTGGTAGCCGGCGTCTCGTGCAGAGCGAGGGCAGCGACGCGGGCGAAGCGCCGGCTCGGACGAGCCGGATCATCGTCGAACGCCCCCCGCCGGGGCTGGCGCGCGGGAAGTACGCCTGGCCCGCCTGGGGCATCGGGCTCCTGGGCGGCAGCATCGTGCTCCTGGGCCTCGTCTACTTCGTGCTCCGCAAGAGGCGGCGACGCGCTCGATGAAACGATTCCTGCGCCGCATCGTGATCGCGATGTTGCTCGGCGTCGCTGTCTACGGCGTCTTCGTCGCGTGGGCGGGCTTTCACTCGATCCGTGAGTCGCTGACCAGCTTCCGTTGGAGCGCCTTCTTGCTCGCCCTCGGCCTGGCCACGGCGAACTACGGCCTGCGCTTCCTCAAGTGGGAGTACTACCTCGCTCGGCTCGAGATCCGCGGCATCCCCAAGCTCGACAGCCTGCTCGTCTTCCTCTCGGGGTTCGTGCTCACCGTCACTCCCGGCAAGGTCGGTGAGGTGTTCAAGAGCGCGGTGCTCGCGGAGACCCACGGCGTGGCCGCTGCGCGCACCGCTCCCATCGTCGTGGCTGAACGCTTGACGGACGTCATCGGCGTCATCGTGTTGATCGTGGTTGGCAGCCTCGGTTTTTCTGGCGGCCTCGTGTGGGCGGGGATCGGCAGCGTCGCGGTGTGTCTGGGCTTGCTGTTCGTGATCTGGCGCGCCCCGGGCGAAGCGCTGCTCCGCTGCCTCGAACGCCGTCCGGGCCGCGCGGCGGCCGCAGCACCGAAGCTGCGCGAGTCTTTCGACAGCTTGCGCATCGTGGCCAGCCCCGGCGCGCTTTTGTATCCGAGTTTGCTGTCGGTCCTCGGCTGGGGTGGAGAGGGCCTTGCGCTCTACATCCTGGTCCGAGGTTTTGGCGTGGATCTCCCCGCCCCGCTCGCGATGTTCTTCTACGCCACGGCCACGCTGGCGGGCGCGGTGATCCCGGTGCCCGGCGGTCTGGGCGTGGCCGAGGCGATGATCCAAGAGCAGCTGGTCCGGCTCGCGAGAGTGCCCCACAGCGCCGCGACCAGCGCCATGATCCTGATCCGATTCGCGACGCTGTGGTGGGCCGTGCTGGTTGGATTTCTTGCCCTGGCCGTGCTCCGCGCGCGCTTTCCGAAGTTGATGCGCGAAGGCGCCGACACCGAGATCGAGGTTCCCGGCGCTTGACCGCGCCTAGAACACATTGCAAGTCGCTGAGAACAGACGACGTTCAACCTGTTTCGACGCTCTAGAACACCGCTCAGCTTGCGCTGCTCGTGTTCTAGGACCTTTACGTTGGGGCTGCGCCCCAAACCCCCGGCCTTCGGCCGTGCGCGCTCCGCGCGCGAGCGCCGAACACCTTGCAAATCCCCGAAAACAAACGACGTTCAACCTGTTCGGCGCTCTAGCGCCGCGCGTCCAACTGGCGCAGCGCCGCGAGGGCGCGCTGCATGTCCGCGGGTAACGCCGACTCGAAGCGCAGCGTCTCGCCGCTATCGGGATGAACGAAGCCCAAGGTCGTTGCGTGCAACGCCTGGCGCCCGAGCCCCGTCGCGATCTCCGCGATGCGAGAGTCCGCCGGGCGCCGGCCGTACAGGCTGTCCGCGAGGATCGGGTTCTTCGCGCACTCCGACAGGTGAACGCGGATCTGGTGCGTGCGACCGGTCTCCAGGCGGCAGACGACCAGCGCCGCGCCGCCGCCCGCAAGTACCTCTCGCACCGAAACGTGAGTCACGGCCCCGCGCCCGCGCTCGACCCGCGTGGTGAAGCGCAGTCGCGACTTCGGATCGCGCCCGTGCAGCGTCTCGATCCGCCCCGCCGCCGGCACGCCCAGGGTCAGGGCCAGGTACTCCCGCTCCATGGCGTGACTCGCCAGCTGTTCTTTCAAGCCTTCGCGCGTTGTCGTGTCCTTCGCCACCACCAAGATCCCGCTGGTGTCCTTGTCGATGCGATGCACGATCCCCGGGCGCAGGCCGCCGGCCGGATCGAGGGGATCACCGGGCGCGCCGCTGAAACCTTCCCGCGCCAGCAGCCCGTTGACCAAGGTTCCCTGCCAGTGACCTCGAGCCGGGTGGACGACGACCCCTGCCGGTTTGTCGACGACGCACAGGAACGCGTCCTCGTAGATCACGCTGTACGGGACGCTCGGATCGGGTGTGGCCTCGCTCGGCGGCGCGGCCCCCGGCTCCACTTCGATCACGCCGCCGGCGCGCACGACGTCCTGGCCCGGCACACGGTCCCGTCGACCTGCACGCGGTCCTCGGCGATCCACCGCTGGATCGTCGCGCGCGAAATCCCACCCATCAGGCGCGTGAGCAGTTTGTCGACTCGCTCCCCCGCCTGCTCCGCATCGATCTCGAAGCGGGGCATTCGCCGCCCGCTACCAGATCACGCTCTTGATGTGCCCCTTCGACTTCACCAAGATGTCCACGAGCGCCCGGTCGTAGAAATTCTTTTGGTACAGATCCGGGGCGACACGGCTCTTGTAGAGCGCGCGTCCCTCCTCGATCTCCTCGGCGAGCTCGTCGAACAGGGAGTCTTTTTCGATGCCGCGCACGATCTTTTCCTCGTTGTAGAGCGAAAGATCACTGGCGATGGCGCGGGCCAGCCGGCGGGCGGCTTCTTCGGTCTCGATGAGCGGCATCTCGGGGCGTCCCTTTCGGAGAGAAGTATCACCCGGCGGCTCTTGGAATGTCAAAACGCGGGGGCTTCCGCCGCCCGACGGGGGGCCAGGGCAAGTCCGGCCGCCGCCGCGACCAGCGGGAAGAGGACGAGCGAATATCGACCGGCACCGAAGAACACGGCGTGGGTCGCGAGCGTCGCGAGCGTTGCGGCCGCCGCCACGGCCATGGGTGGGTGGCCGCCGAGCGTCCGCCCCAGGCTGAGCGCCCCGAGGCAGTACAACACGTGGGCCAGCCAGGACACGGGCGACAGCAGGGTCAGCCCCCCCGCCACCGTGAGCCCCAGCCGCAAACCGCGCCGCGAGCCCGGCGCGCGCGCCACGCCGAGCAGCGCGAGCAAGACCAAAGCACGCTCGAACCCCGTCTCGAGCACCCCCAGCGCCCGCTCCCGTTCGGCCGAGAAGGCCTCGGGGTTCGCGGCGTGCAGATACCAACCCGCCGCTCCCGAGTACTCGAAGGTGTAAGCGAGCTTCTTCGGTACGAGGGCCAGCCATCGCCCGGGGTGCTGACGGATCGCGCCGAGCGCCGCTCGCGTAAAACAGCTGTCCTTCGCCGCTTCGCCAAAAATCTGACGACACCCCTCGGGCACCGTCTCTCCTGCGATGGGCACGAATGTGCCGGTGGCGCTCTCCGTCGCACCGATCAGCAAGTTCCAGCCGAGGTTCGCGCTGACGACTACACAGCGGTCCATGCGCCGACAATTTCGCAGCGTCCACGGCAACACGGTGAGCGACGCCACGCTGGTCACGAGCAGCGCGCCGCCAACGACCCGCCGCACCTCCCGACTTCGCCACGCAGCCAGCGCGCCGAAGAGCGGCGCAACGAGCAACGTCTGACCGCGCACCAGCGTACCGACTCCGAGGATCAAACCGAGGAGGATCCAGGACCGAAGTGGGCGTCGAGCATCGCGCGCGTGCACTGCCACCCAGGCGGCGATCGCCAGGAGCGAGGCCGTGATGCCTTCGGTCATCAGCGCCGGGGTGTAGAACAAGAGCGCGGGGTGCAGCGCAACCGCGAGCGCGGCAACCAGCGCCCCCAGACGCGCCGCCCCCCGCGCCGCGATGCGATGCACGGCCAGCACCGAGACCGCGCCGAACGCGGCGTTCAGCGCCATCGCAACGCCTGGCTCCGCCCCGAACACGCGGTACACCCCCGCAATCAGCGCTGGGTAACCCACCGGGTAGTGAGCAACGTAGGTCACCACTCCATCCGCCCACTGCCAGGTGTAACCAAGCCCCTGACTCAGGCGTGTGGCGAGGTGGTGATAGAAGCCCGCGTCGGCCACGGGCGGAAATCGGCCGGCGGCCCAGCCCACCAACGCCGCTCGCAAGGCCAGCGCGAACCAACCGATCAACACGCCATCTCGGAGCGGCGCCGGCGCCCTTGCCCAGGCGCGAAGCGCCACAGCTCGGCGGCGCGGCGTCACGGGTATCGCTCGAGGAGCTCCAGACGGCAGAGGTCCTGCACCAGCTCACACGCCGGCAAGCCGACGACGTTCGTGTAGGAGCCGTCGAGGCGTTCGATCAGGAAGGAGCCAATGCCCTGAGCCGCGTACGCGCCAGCCTTGTCCAAGCCTTCACCGGTTGCCGCATAGGCGTGGAGCTCCGCGGTCGAGAGCGCCCTCATCGTGACTTCCGTGGGCACCGTGCGAGCGCACACCGCTACGGCCGGCTGTGTCGGCAGCGCCAGGGCGTAGCGCGTGAACACGGTGTGGGTGCGCCCGACGATGCGCCCGAGCAGGGTCCGTGCATCCGCTTCGTCGCTGGGTTTGCCCAGGATCTCGTCGTCCACGACGACGATGGTGTCAGCGACGAGAATGGCGGCGACGGACAGATCGCGCGCGAGCGGCGCGACCCCGGCGAGTTTGTCCGCCACGATGCGCTCCAGGAACTCACTCGGGGTTTCCCCCGGCGCGTGGACTCGTCGGAGCTCCCCGCCCGCTGCAGCGCAAAAATCCCGAGATCCGCCAGGATCTGCCGCCGCCGGGGCGAGGCCGATCCCAGGAGCAAGGGGCAATGCTCGGCAATCACGGGGCCTCGCATACCACAGCCCATCACCCGCCGTCCGCGTGGTCCCCGGGCGCGCCGCGGGCGCGCTTCGTTTATAACGGACCGAACATGTCGTCCGGCCGGTTCCCCACCTTCCGCGCGCTCTCGGTGGTGGCCGCCACCCTCAGCCTCTCTGCCACCGTGCGACCCGCGCAGGCGGACGGCTGCGCTCCGGCATCCGGTGTGTCGACCTGTTTCGACACCAACAACGTCTGGGTTCACGCCGGGCCAACCCGATTCGTGAGCATCGCTCCCGCAGAGCCGATCGAGCATCGGACCCTCGCCCTCGCCGCGCTCTCGAGTTACCTCGATCGCCCGGTGCAACTCCGTGCCCCGTCGCCGGATCCCGACGGGCGTGACATCCCGGTCGTGCGCGGCGTGGTCGACCTGTCGCTGGCCTACGCCTATGGCCTCACACCCGACCTGGAGCTCTCCCTGGCGACGCCCATCGTGCTCCACCAGACCGGTTCGGGCGCGGAGGGCATCACATCCCAGAGCGCTCCGCCCCTGGGCTCTGCCGCCGTGCGTGATCCCCGCGTCGGCGCCGGGTTCACGCTGCCCTTCGGTCACGACAACGCAGGACCGCGCTCGTTCGCAAAGCTGCGGCTCGAGCTCGGGGTGCCGCTCGGGGACGATCACCGCTACGCGGGTGCGGGCAACTTCACGCTCGCGCCGTCCTTCTCGATGTCGACGGAGCAGGGCCCCATCCACTTTGCCGGCGAGCTCGCCGCGCGCTTGCGGCCGTCGGTCCCGTTTGCGACCGCGCGCATCGGCTCCGCGCTGCTGACCGCCGTTGGTGTGGGCGTCGATGTGTTTCGCGAGTACCTGTCCATCGAGGCCGAAGCCTTCATGTTGCCATCGCTGGTGTCACAGCCGGGCCAGACGAGCTCGGCCTCTCGCACCCACGATGGCGTGCTGGTGCCCGCCGAGTGGCTGCTCAGCCTGCGCTCGGTACCCACGCAAGACCCGGCCTTCTCCCTCAGCCTGGGCGGCGGCACTGGCCTGCCCCTCTCGAGCGAGACCCGAGAGACCCCCGATCAAGCCGCCACCGAACGCTTTGCCGGCGTGACCACCCCGCGCTTCCGCCTCTTCTTCGGCGCGCGCTACACACCAGCTAACGCAAAAGAATAACCCTCGCCCAGGGCACGCCTGCGCGGGACCTCGTGAGCAGGAGCCGCACCGCGGCATTGGGAGAGCCGCAGATCCGCAGAGACGCAGAGGACGAGGAGGACGCGGAGGACGCAGAGGACGAGGAGGGACTCTTCGTTGAAGCGGTGGGGGGCGTTCCCAAGCTCGGCGAGCTGCGTTGGCTAGCAGAAGGCACTCCAAGAATTTCTCTGCGCTCTTTGCGCTCTCTGCGTCTCCGCGGCTCTGCGTCTCTGCGCCTTCTGCCTCGCACGCCAGTCGGTGCGCCGCCGCCCCCCTCACTCGCATTTTGCCACGCACGCGTCGTGCTCGACGGCGCAGCTGTCGGGGTGCGTTGGATGCCCGCAGCGGGTCCCCTCCTCGTCACAACGGTCGACGCACCGATCCGCGCTCGTCTTCGGACCCGTGGTGCGCACGGACGCGCAAGCTAAGGTCAGCAGCGTCGCGCCGAACAGCAACACCGGAAAGCTCGCTCGGCGCAAGAGGGTCGGTTCGGCGCTCAGAACACGCGCTCGTGTACGTAGATTGAGTCCCCAGCCTGAAGCGCGATGTCCGGCGAGCGCCCATCCGTGATCGCGTCGACGCTGATCACCACCGTCGTACGCCCGGTCTTGGTCTGCCGGGTCATGTTGATGCGATCGTGATTGGCGATGGCGTTCAGCCCGCCCGCCAACGACAGCGCCTGGATCAAGGTCAGCCCGGGCGTGAGCGGAAAGCTTCCGGGTTTGGCCACCTGCCCCAGCACCGTGATGCGCTTGCTGTTGTATTCCTTGATCGAGACGACGACGCTCGGATCGCTGAGGATCTTCTCCTCCATCAGCCGCTTGCGTACCAGGCGAGCGACCTCCTGCGGCTCGAGCCCGGCAACCTTCAAGCTGTGGATGTAGGGCAGGTCGACCGTGCCGTCGGAGGCGATCTGGTACTCGGTGGGCAACTCCTTTTCGCCGACCACCTGCAGCGAAAACACGTCCCCAGGACCGAGCGTCGTGCTCTCGATCGGCGGCGGCAGCTTCACCTTCGAGTTGTCCTGCCCCGAGGTACACGCGCCCAGCGCGCTCACCCCGTAGACCGCGAGCAAGACGCTCGCGAAGAGGCAGCGCAGGCGGTGAAGAAGCTCGGGGCGCATGGGCGAAACGACCGCCGCAAGCGGCCCGGGTGTCAGATGTGTCCGCGACCGGAAACGTTCGTCCGGCGCGGCCCCGCGCCCGGTCACATGAACCAGCGAGCGCCGAGCCACACTTCGTAGCGGTTGTACTGAAGGTTGTCCTGGTTGAGCCCCGCCGGATCGATCGGCACCCGCTCGTTGCCGAGGGAGGCGTCGTAGCGGAAGGTGGTGTTGATGCCGATGCTATCGCTCGGGCGGTACTCACCAAACAGCGTCGCGTCAGCCCGAGACTGGCTGAAGGCGGTCTTGCGCGGCGCGCCGTTGGGGAAGAACGTCGGCGAGTGGCTCAGGTACGAGTACCCACCCTCGAGGCTGACCAGGAACGAGCCGGCGATGAAGTAGGAGAAGTTCGCGTAGCCGCGATCTCGGCGGTAGAAGTCAGCCAGATAGCTGTTGGTGTAGTCGCGGACGTAACCGACGGCCAAGGTCGACAGGCCGACCGTCGCCTGGTCCGGCGCCAGCGTCGGCGCCGGCAGGAGGAACCACTTGAGCTCCGCCTGCCCGATGGGGCCGTCGTAGTTGCGCACCGGCACGCCGCCGCGGGACTCGTAGAAGCTGGCAGCCCAGCCAGCCATTGCCAGGAGCGCGAAGTGGTTGGTGATGAGCCCGTTCACGCCGATCTTGCTGCGCACGACCTGAGCGTCGTGCTGCAGGTTCGTCGCGTCGGTGTAACGGATGAAACCGACGTCTCCATCGTAGAGCAACGCCGTGCGCGGCAAGAAGCGCCAGCGACCGCGCGTCTTCAGGTAGTGCTGATAGTTGTTCAGGCTCTTGTAGGCGTCGCGCTCGAAGAAGTTGTAGTTGACCTCGTAGCCGAGGCGCCACTCGAACAGGCCGCCACCCGGCCGCCAGTTGAGCCCTGCACCCAGGCGCAGGCTGTCGCGATCGAAAGCGAAGCTGTCCTGGATCGAGTTCGACGGCTCCGCGCTGCGCACGAAGTCGCCGTACATGTCGAAACCCCACGGCTTCTGCGGCAACACGTCGAGGATGAAGTTCACGCCCGCGTTGACGGCGTTGTCGTTGTCCTTGACCGCGGTGTCGTTCTTGGAGTCGGTCGCGAACAGCTTGTTGTACGAGAGGAAGGTGCCCGCGCGGAAGGTGAGCTTCGGTGGATCTCCCCCACCCTCGCGGCGCTGCGGGCCGAGGGTCGAGAGCGACAGCGACGGCGTGACACGAAAGCGGATGACGCTGATGGGGTCACCCTCGTCGTCCGCAGTCAGGAAGTAGTTCGAGTCGTAGCCGAGCTCGGCGCCTACTCCGGGATGCAACTCGAGGTTACCGGTGCGATAGCCCATGCCCTCGCCGTAACGCCGATCTTTGATCCACGGCTGCGTCTGCGCAGTCGCGGACAGGCTCACGGTGGCGGCGACCAGGGTCGTCGCAAGGAAGGCACGAAGTCGCATTTCGGGTCAGCGTCCGGAAAGGTCGGAACAGGGTGATAGTCGATCCAGCGGCCCGACGCGAGCGCGCTTACTTGGTCGGGCTGGCGATGACTGGGGGCTGGGAGAGGATGGGGTCGTTCGGGTAAATAGACGGGTCGTCCGGGAGGGTCGGATCGACGTCGACGGTCACCTGGGTGTCTCCGACGAAGCCCGTCTCCTCACCAATACATTGATTGGCCTCGGCAACCAGGCTCCGGACGCGATCCCGCAAGACCTGGATGACGGTGAACTCGTGGCGCGCGCTGTCAGAGTTGTTCTTCTCGGCCGCGCCGCGCAGGTTGGGCATGCGGTCCCGAGCAGAGCGCGTCGCCACGTCGACCTGGTTGAGCTTGTCGTTCAGGCAGAGCACCTTGACCACGTCGCGTTTTTCTCGCGCGCCGCTCAGTTGCCGCCGCACGGTGCTCGCGCCGCGTTCCATTTCCGGCAGGTAGGTCTCGGCCTCGTCCCGCATCTGAGTGGGGGACAGCTTGACGTCGCGCTGGGTGGTAACGTCCGCCGGCGGGGCCGGCGCTGTCTCCTGCGCGGCGGCAACGCCGAACGCTCCCCAGATCGCGATTGCGACCCCGATCCCCCACAGTCGCTTTGAAAGCATCGACGCGGTCCTCCCTCTAACCTGCTGCAAAGTCGGGCCAGTATAGAAACCTGACCGACCCCTGTCAACGCGCCTGCGATTCGGGATAAGCGTCATATTTTCGAGGCCTTCGCGCCCGCACGCCGGGACGTCCAGGTGGTTTCGATGCAGTGGGGCCAACGGGTATTCAGAGCCCGGGCCACGGGGCCGCCGTTATGGGGGCCCGGTGAGCCGCCACTCGTAGGACGGGGGGGCGTCTGCCTACTGCTTCACGAAGCTGACCGGCACCACGATGACGGCACTCCCGCCCTCAGGCGGGTCGAACTGCGCTGCCTGGGCGCGCGACTGCACACAGCTCGCGACCGACCCGGGAAGATTGCCGCTGGCCGACGCCGTCACACCCTGCACCTCGCCGCCGGGGCCGACGCGGATGCTCAGGCGAATGCTGCCCTGAGCGTCCGGGTTCTCCGCCAGCCCGCGGTTGTAACAAGAGCGGAAGCCCGCTCGCATCCCCGCAACCACGCGGGCCGCGTTGCTGACGTTGCCACCGCTCACGTTCGGACCGCCGACGTTGGCGCTGCCCTTCGGGCCCTGGACCTTCTTCACCTCGCCGGTGCCCTCGGTGCCGCCGGCCTTTCCGGTCTGACCCATACCAGCGAGGCCTGAGCCACCCATGCCGGGGCGGATCGTCCCGCCGCCCGTTCCCAGGTTCAGTCCACCGATGCCGCCTGCCGACACACCCGCGCCGCTCGCTGCAGCAGCGTCCAGCGCGCCGGTCGGCACCTCGCCACCCTTCAGCACCCCGGCCGTCGCCGGGCCCTGGCTCGACAGCGCGCCAATCGTCGCCATCTCCAGGTTGTCGAGCTCTTTGCTCAGCGCTGCCTGTTGCGCGGAGGACATCGCACCTTTGGCGGGCGCGCCGGCGCCCTTGCCGGGGTCCTTGGGCGCAGCCTTCTCCGCTGCCTTCTCGGTCTTCTCGGACTTGTCGTCCGTTGCATCGTCCTTGGTCTCGAGCGGTGGTGGCGGCGGCAACGCCTTCATCGAATCAATCAGGCCAGCGACGCTCACTTCGTCGTCGAACACCGGATCGAGCCAATCCGAATACACCGCACCGATGGCGAGGAAATGCAGCAAGAACGAGAACGCCGCGATCATCGTGGTCGGCCAGTCGAAGCTCGTTGCACCCTGCGTGACGGAGACCGGGAGCTGCGGCTTCGGCTGCACCGGCGGCGGCGCTACGAACTGGAAGAGGATGGTGGTGTTGCCCACGACCACCTTGCCGCGCGAGTCCTCGGTGACGCGGATCTGATACGCGCCCTGCGGCGTGCGTCGCGCCTGGCCCTTGAGCATGGACAGATCGGAGATGCCGGTCGGCAGCGCGATGCGGCCGCTCATGCCGTCCAGAAAATTCAGGCAGTAGTCGTTGCCGACGAGCTCGAACAGGCGGAACGTCGGCGGCAGGTTCTGGGTGGCGATGACGAACATCGCTTTTTCGCTTGGGCCGACCGTGACGTGAGTGCGCTGCTTGACGATGCGCTCCTCGATGATTCGCCCACCTTGAACGACACCGATGCGCAGCACCTTGGGGCCGCTCAGGGCAACGGCGCGCATCACTGCCGTCATTTGCCCGGGTCGTTGACTGCCTGGCTGCTGGTACGGCGTCTGCTGGGTCATCGACTCTCGTTCTCCGCTGGCCACGTCGTGGGAAGACCCCACGCCGGCTGATTCCGACAGCCCCGGGGTTCCGGAAGTTCCCAGCGGGCGGAAGAAAGACTAGTCGGCGGTCGGGCTCGGGTCCACTCGCTGCGAACCCGAGCGCTCGCCCACATTGTCCGACTCCGTGAGCTGTCGCTCGAGGATCCGCCCCAGCCGGTCCCAGCCATCTCGGCTTCGACGGGCCTTTTCGGCGGCAGATCGGCCGATCAGGGTACAAACGATCGAACCGGCGATGCCCACGGCAGCGGCCGGCAGCGCGGTCCCAGCGGCCGCGGCGCCTTCGTCAGGCAGCCGCCGCGCCAGTTCGACCAGCGCGACCAGCATGCCCCAGGCCAGGCTCACGCGGGCGGCGCTCTGGGGAACCTCCCGGCTCACGTCCAGTTCCCGCGCAATCTCGCCGAGGGTTTCGTTGAGGGTGGCAACAGCCGCGGGGCGACTCGGGCAAGCGAGCACCTCGCGCGCGGTGCGCCCCAGTGCGGAGTCCTCGCTCAGCTTCGCGAGCAGGCGCTCGCGGTTCGCCCGCTCGAGCCCGTCACTCAGGATCGCCTCGCGTTCGACGCGCGCCACCGAGGCCCAACGCCGCACGCTCAACCGGACACACAGGCCGGCTACTACCACCACCAGGAAGACGGAGATCACGGCGCCCGGACAGGCGGCTCAGAACGGATCTTGATAGATCGCCTTCTCGATTCGATGCAGGAACGGCTGCCGCAGTTCCGCCAAGGTCAGCTTGGGTTGGATGCGACTCACGTCGACCGCGGCGATCGGCTTCTGCACGCGCCCAACGATCGTCACCTCGCTGATGGTGACCACGCGACTCTTGCCTTGAGCGAACGCAAGCGACGGGGTCGCGAGCACCAATGCCACCAGAGCGAGTTTGACTGACGTCTTCATCATTTGCCTCCTGCGGGCTTGGGCGGAGTGGTGGGCGGCGGCAGCTTGCCGGTCGAGCCAGTGCCGGCAGGCGGCGTTGCGGCCCCGCCGGTCGCTGCCGGTTTGGCCTTCTTGGCCTTCTCGGCCTCTTCCAGCAGTGCCTTCTTGGTCTTGGCGCGGGTGATGAGCTCATCAGTGTCGTCGCGCTCCCCCGGCTTGCCCTTCGGCTTCATCTTCTTGTAGAGCTCGAACTCACTCATGGCCTTGTCCATCGCAGCCTTGGGAGCGATGCCGGCGATGTTGTCGCTGAACAGGTAGAGCAAGCCCAGGTTGTAGTGGACCTGCGCCAGCGTGCTGTCCTTGCTCGCGACCCACTCGAGCTCCTTCTTCGCCTGCTCCGCCTTGCCGAGCAGCCGGTACGCATCGCCGAGGTTCAGGCGCGCGAGCACGTGGTTCTTGTCGTATTTTAGCGCGCCCTCGAGCAGGTTCGCGGCTTCGAAGGCGTTGCCCGCTTCGAGCACGTAGCTTGCCAGTTGAACGCGGGCCTCCACCAGGTCCGGGCGAATTTCGACGGCGCGCTTGAAGTCGTCGAGTGCGTCGCCCTTGTTGCCCTGCTCACGGTAGATGAGCCCACGCAGCAGACGCGCCTCGGCGTTGTTCTTGTCCCGCGCGGGGTTCTCGTCGCCGAAGCCCGTGAGGATGGCCTTCAGGGTGTAGAGCGCAAGGTCGAGGCGCCGTTTGCGATAGTGGTCGCGAGCGATGGTGACCATTGCCGGGCGATAATCCGGGTTCTTCTTCAGCGCTTCCTTCGCCAGCTCCTGCGCCTCGGTCGAGTCGCCCTGGATGCTCTTGACCTCGGCGAGCGCCGCCACGACCGCCGCGCTCTTCGGCATCTTGGCCATCTTGCCCTTCAACAGGCTCTCCGCCTCGCTGGCCTTGCCGTCCCGGGCCAGGAGCACGCCAAGGGAGTAGATGGCCGGCTCGTAATCGGAGACGACCGAGACGGCGCTCTTGTAAGCGGACGCCGCACCGCTCGACTCGCCCAAGCGTTCCTTGACCACGCCCAGGGAATAGAAGCCTTGGTAAGATTGGGAGTCGGCCTCCGTGGCCTTCGTGAACTGATCACGCGCGGCCTGCAGATCCCCGACTTTGAACGCCTCCATGCCGGCGGCATAGGCCTGAGCGGCGGAGGCGTTCATCTTCGGCCGATTGCTGGCGTCCGCACCGCTCGATGGCGCGTCGGTCACCGCGAACTGCTGTCCCTGGGGCGTGTAGACCGCGCCCGGGCCACCGTGAGTCGACTGATCGATCTTACCGACGCCGCCCGGGTACTTCGCGTCCTTCTTGTCGCCGCCGCAGGCCACCGTGGCGAGCGCGGCGACCATGCACAGGGCTGTTCCGATTCGACGCATCATCATTCGATTCTCCTCACTGCGACAGAACCGGCAGCGGGCGCGGCATGCCATCCGGATCGGGACGCGTGACCTGGCCCGGACGCATCTTGAGGAACATGCCCTCGGTGTAGTTGAGATCCTTCACCTTGGAGGTGAACTGTTTCATCTTCGCCTCGCCAATCACGTCGGTGAAGAAGGCCAGCCGGCGGAGCGCGTGGATGATGCCGGGATTCGACACGTTGTAGCGTCGCGACAGCATGATGGCGTTGCCGTACCGATCGACCATGATCTCGTCGGCGCCGTTGATCTCCTTGTCGCGGGCGTCACGCCAGGCCTGCTGCACCTTGACGCGGATGGCGTCGACCTTCTCTTGCAGGTCGGGGTTGTCACTCTCCTCCGCCTTCTTGAGCATGGCCTCTTGTTTCTTGTCGAACATCTGAAGCTCGGGCGGCCGCACGTTGTAGAGCCCGGTGCGGAGCGAGTCGTACAGCGTGCCCTGGCGGGAAATCGCGACCGTCGACCACTCCGGCGAGACGTATTTGTTGATGATGGTCTCGAGCTTGTCGTACCACTGCTTCGCGACCGTAGCGTCCTTGCGGTAGGCCTCGATCACCTTGACCGGCGTGCCCTTGTAACGGTGGTGGCCCGACTCGTAGTCGAACTTCTTGGTGATCTCGTCGTCGAGCATCGTGTACTCGGCCTGAGCCGCCATGCCGGCTTCGACCGAGCCGAGCGCGCTGTTCTTGCCGTCCTTCGACGGCGCCACCTTCTTGTAGGCATCGAAGGCGTCCATCGTCGCCTTCCACCACTTGTTGGTGTCCCCGGAGCTGACCGCGTCCTTGGTCTTCGCGACGTGATAGGCCGCGTGCACCACGTACTGCGCCGCCTCGGACCGCTTCCGGTTGGCGTCGTAGTAGTTCATCATCGAGTTCTGCGCCTGCTTGCGCGCCGAGGCGTTGCCCCCGGTGTCGGGGCTGTACTCGTCCCACTTCTTCAGATCGCTCGAGGCGATGATGAAGTCCGCCTCCGCCGTCTCCTTGGGTGAGGCGCCGAGGTTCTTGAAGCGATCGCGGGACTTCTGCATGCCCGTCTGGTCACCCAGGCTCGAGTAGAGCGAGAGGGATTGGCGGGCCGCTTCGCGCCGGGCGTTCGGCTGAAAATGCTCGATGCTGCTGATCTTGTCGAAGGTCGCCGCCGCCTTCGGATAGTCGAAGAAGAGCACGTACGAGCTGGCCAGCGCGTCGTACGCCGTCTTCAGGTACTTGACGCGGTCTTCATACTTCTTCGGCTCGGCGGCGACCGGAGGTTTGGCCTTCGGATCACCGTTCTTGAGCTTCTGGATGATGGTCTCGCTGCCGTACTTCGAGATGAACAGCTCGTACATCTCGATGGCCTTGTCGTACTCACCGACCTGTTTGTAGGCGAAGGCGCCGTTCATCGCGGCTTCCGGCGCCTCGTCGCGATCCGGGGCCGCATCGAGGGCGGTCTTGTAGGCCGCCGCCGCCTGGCGCCAGGTCTTCTGGCGTTCGGGGCCGTCGGGCATGCCCTCGGCCTTCTTGAACAGCTTCGCGGCCTCCTGGAAGGCGGCGGTCTGCATGATGGGCTTGCGGCGCCCTTCCTCCTCCCTCTTGGTCTCTTCGCTGTACGCGCAGCTCTTGCCCTGAGCAAGCTTGGTCGCCGCATCGGCGTCGCGCTCGAGCGCCGCCATGCTGACCAGTTTGTCCCAGGACTTGTAGCCCCACTCGTTCTTGCCGCAGTACTGGTCGTAGAGCGCCTGGTAGCGCGGACGGGCGCCGGCAAAGTCGCCGTAGACGAAGAAGTACTCGGCGTTCTGGAAGGCGTAGAGCAGCCCGTTCTGCTTCGCGTCGCGGTCGACGGGGATGCGTGCGTTGTACTCGTCGCGCGCCTTCACCGCTTCCAGCACCTGCGCCGGGAGGGGATCCTTGATCACGGTGCGCGTGTTCGGATCCTCGCCGTTGAAGCGGATCTCTTCCCGCTTCTGAACGCCCTGCGCTCCCTTGCTCTCCTCGTGTTTCCGGTACTCGTCCTCGAGGACTTTTTCGGCGATGGTGACGACGTAGTAGCCGGTGGGCTGCATGTACTTGTCGTCTTCGTTGGAGTCGCGCACGGCGACCGCCGCTTCTCGCGCGCGCTGCACCTCCGCCGTCGCCGGCGAGCGGTTGATCGCCACCTGCAGCACGACCACCCAGTAACGAGCGTCCGCCAGCCAGAACTTGCTCTCGTAGGCATCGAGCGCGTTCGGGTCCTGGTTCAGGAAGCCCGCCCAGCCGGTCTCTGCGAGCCGGTACTCGTCGACGGCCTTCTCGATCTGGGCCCGCTGCTCGGCGGGGTTACTCAGCTCGAGCGCCTTGTTGTAGAAAATCCTCGCGGCGTTGGTGTGGTCAGCGGCCGCGCGGCGTAGGCCGCCCTTGACCAGCTGTTCCGCCTGGGCGAGCGCCTCGGGATCGTCACGGTTCGCGTCGGTCCAGGGGGTCGTCCCGACGTACGCCGCCAGCTTGGTACGGGCTTCCAGGGCCTTGCCCGAGTACTCGGCCTTCGCGGGCGAGTTCTCGGGCGCGAGGCGCGTCAGCTGATCGTAGAGCTCCGCGACCCGGTTCTGCATCACCGGCGCATCCCGATCCATCGGGAACTTCTTGAGCGTCAGCTCGAGCGTCGCGATGGCGTTCCGGTTCTGGGTGATCTCGATGTATTCCTGCGCCAACGCCTTGTAGATCTCGACGGTCCACTTCTTGTCTTGCGGAAGCAGCGCGGGGTCCTGAACCCGCGCGATGCCGATGGCCATCTTCTCTTCGGCGACCACCGGGTTCGGCTCGGTGTCGAGCACGTCGTTGCGCGGGATGTAGGGCAGATCGCCGGGCGGCCCGTCGAAGTCGACGTAGGTCAGCGAGCCGGCGATGTACGTGAACGCTTCCTGGCGGAAGTCCGCGCCGGGGTCGCCGGTCTTGGCCTCCATCTCGTCAGCCAGTTGCAGCAGCTTTACGAACTCGTCGACTGCGGTCTTGTAGCGCTGCTGCTTGAAGTAGGTCCAAGCCAGCTTGTACATCGAGACGCCGTAGACGGGCGGCTTCTTGAACTCCATCGAGTGCTGATAGGCACTGACGGCGCGGTTCAAGTTGTAGGGGCCACCGTTGGGGTCGACCTGATCGAAGTGGTTGTTGCCGATCTGCCACCAGACTTCTGCCAGGTAGCGCGGGTCCTCGCCGGACCGCAGCTCCTGGGGCAGCGGCTTGCAGTCGAGCGGATACGGGTCGCGGTAGGCCAGCTCTTCTTCAGCCGTCCCTCCCGGTTGGTCCTTCTTGCCCTTGGCGGCGGGCTTGGGCGCGGGCTTCTTCTTCATGCCCTTGCCCAGCGCGCCAGCGTCGAGCGGCACCGGGTGTTTGTTGTTCCAGTCGGTCCAGAACTTGTCGTCGTGATCCTGCTCCAGCGGCTGGAGCTCGATCTTGGACGAGTCCTTCTTGTCGGGCTTGACCTGATACCGGTTACTGCAGACCAGGGTGCGCCAGGCCTGCTGACCCTCTTCGATCTTGGCCGAGTCGGTGTAGGCGTGACCCAGGAAGTAGTGCACCGCAGCCATCTCTTCGTACTGCGGGTACTCGTCGATGATGCGACGATACAGGGCGATTGCGGTCTCGAGACCCGCCGCGAGATCGCCTTCTTGGGCTTCACGCGCGCGCTCTTCGTAGAGCGCCGCGAGCCGGAACATCGCGTCCGGCGTCGCTGACGGGTGGGCGTTGTCCCCGCTGTAGAGCGCGATGAACTTCTCGAGGCGCTTGATGGCCTCGAGTCGCGCTTCCTTCAGGCCCTTGCGCTCGATGCCGATCTCGCGATCGAGGGTGTTGAGGATCCGGCGGCGCCGCTCCTCGTAGTGGTGGCGCACGATCATGGTGAGCGTGTCGCGGAACTCTTTGGCGCCCTGCTCGTAGTCCTTCGCCTCTTGTTTGAGGATCTCGAAGGCCTTGAGCTGAGCGGCGCTCGGGGGCGGCGGCGGCGGCGCGCCCTTGCGGATCTTGATGTCCGGAGCTTTCGTGGCGGGTGCACCGGGGGTGACCGCTGCGGCCGACGCAGCTGGCAGTGCCCCCGAGCTTGCCGGGGCCGCCGAACCGGCTGCTGACGCCGAGCTTGCGGGCGCGGGCGCCTTGGGTGCGGCAGGCTGCGACACGGCGATGGACGGCGCCACGAGCGCAAGGCAGAGGACGGAAGCCCAGATTGCCGGCGTGAATCGGCGGCTCACAGCTCACCTCCGGCGTCATCGATCACTTCTCGCAGCTCGTCGTTGAGGTTTTGTTCTTCGCGGGCCCGCTCACGCTGGAGGTTTCGGACCCGCATCAGTTGCTCTTCACGCAGCTCCCAGGCCTGTTGGACGATGCCGACGTCCGCTCGAAGCACGATGCTCTTGAGCCGATCTCGAACGAGCGCGAAGTTCTTCATCGCCAGCTCACCGACGAGCAGCCGTGCCTGCTGGTCCAGGTCGTCGAGATCGCTGGCGTACTTCTCGAGGTTCTGCGCCTCTTTCTCGACCTGCTCGCGCAGGCTCTGGGCCTGCGCCTCGGCCTCGCGCTCCAGGCGCGACTTGGTCTTTTCGAGGGTGTCCTCGACCGTATCCGCCCGCCGGAGGATGGGCTGGATCTGACGTGCGTAGTCGGCAGCGCCCGGGTCCCCGCCCCCGACGACCAGCTCGACCTCGCGGCTGAACAACTCCCGGAACCGGTGTCGGATCTGGTCGTCCTCGACGAAACGCTGGTCGCCGAAGCCGATCTGGACCCGTCCCATGTCCACCAGCTCGCGGTACTCGGTGATGCGCTTCTTGTAAGTCTCGAGATCTTTCTCGTTGGCGCTGATCTCGGCCTGAAAGCGCTGGCGACTGGTGGCGTCACTGGTCACGCCGAACTTGTCCGCGTCCTTGAGCACCCGCTTGAGACCATTGACGATGGCGTGAAGTTTGTCGGCTTCGAGCTCCAGCTGCTGCAGGCGCTGGCTCACCTTGTTCCACTGCCGATCACCCGAGGCCTCACGCTGGGAGAAGTCGCCCGGCGTGACCGGCAGATACTCCATGCGTTTCATCAGCGCCCGGCGCTCGGAGCGGACGCGGCTCAGCTCGCCGCCGGCGTTGCCAGCCTCGTCATCCATGCCTTGCGCCAGAGTGCGTCGTGCCTGGCCGGACTTGTTCAGGAGCGACAGCGTCTGCTCCATGGCCGCAACCAGCTCCGGGAACGCCCGCATGCGTGTGCCGGAGCCGAGCACCGCGTTCAGCTTGACCACGAGGCGCTTGGATTTCTTGATCAGGCTGCGCGACGCCGTGACGTCATCGATCACGGCAAACGCGCGATCGTTCTCGGCCTCTTCCCGTGCCCACTGGATCACCACCGGGGACAGGGCCCCCTTCTCGCTGTCGAGCTGCTCACTCACCAGCTTGTCGTAGTAGACGGCCGGGTCCTGGGTGTCGGCGAGGAAGGTGCTCACCTGCTCGCGGATCGGGTCGAAGCGGCTGCGCACGGTCTTGTACAGCGTGAGCGCCTTCTCGAACTGGCCGGAGCGAAGCATCAAGTCGGCGCGGAGCAGCGAGCCGTCGGCAAACCGCAGGTTCTCCGGATCGGTGATGCTCAAGACCTCGAGCGAGCGCTGCGCGCGCTGGTAGTCGCCGAGCCGCACGTAGACCCAGGCCAGCTCGTAGAGCATGCCGGAGAACTCGGGGCTCTTGCGATCGACGTGGCTGTAGGCGTCCGCCGCGTCGAGGAAGTTGTCGGTCTCGTAGAACAAACGCCCGATGGCCATCCACGCCAGATCGATCACCTGGCGCTGACCGTCGGTCTCGGCCTTCAGCCGGGTCACACGCCGGAACTGCTCGATGGCCGCGGCGTAGCGTGACGTCGGTATGGCTGCGACCGAGCCCTTGGTCACGATGCTGGGCTGATCCAGCTTTTCGTCCTTGGCTTTGGCCTCTTCGGCCTCGGGCGCCGTTGGCGTCGCTTGTTTCACCAAAATGACGCCGAGCAGGTACTGCGCCTGCGGCGCCCAACCGCTCGACACTCCGACGTTGCCGAGGGACGCACGAGCCGCGTCGTAGTCCTTCTTTGCGTACAGAGCCTTACCACGCGCGTACTGCAACGACCCGGTCGAGTCGGACGTCGGCAACGAGCTCAGCTTGGCGATGATCTCGTCGATGCTGTCGTAGTTCTGAGTGCGGAGGGCGATGTCGACCAGACGGCTGACCGCGCGCCCCGCGTAGCTGTCGTACGGGCTGGCCGACGACTTCTCGAGGATCTCACGGTAGGCGCGCCGCGCCGAGAGGTACTGTTTGCTCTTGAGGTAACTCTCACCCAGGAAGAACTGCGCGTCCGCGATGGACGCGGTGTCGGCGCGCCCTTGCCGGCCGAGCTCGACGACCTGCGAAAACACCTCGATGGCGCGCTCGTAGTCCTTGTTGCGGAACAGGATGTCTCCGGCCGCGATTCGCTGGGCCGAGGTGAGCTTCTGGCGATTGGCCCGTGCGGCCGCCTTCTGCACGTTCCCGACGCCATTTTCCACCGACACGATGGCAGCTTGAGCTCGGTTCCGCGCCTCGCTCGCGGACACGGCCGAGGCCGGCGCGCTCACGGACAGCGCGGCGAGCACCGCTCCAACAGCAAGGAAGCGCGGCGCACACACGCCAAGCGAGAAGAGCCAGCCGCGCGGCGGCGGGGCTCCGCGACCCATGGGCATCACTTTCCTCCGGAGCCGAACGAGAACGAGCCGGACGCGCCGGACTTCTGATTGTTACCACCCGAGCTCGGAGCCGCGGAGGCGCCACCGGTCCGGAGCTTCTCCACGAAGCGGACGGCGGGACGTTGTTCCACCGGGGTCGTGACTCCACCCTTCTCGTAGGCGACCGCCTGGAGCTCCATCGTCTTGCCTTCGGTTACGGTGAACGAATGGCTCGACTTCACCTCGAAGCGATAACCCCGGAGGTAGGAGAAGACGCCGTAGCCATAGCCCTGGAACTGAAGCAACGCCTGCAGCGTGTGATCTCCCGGCGGAACCGAGCCGCTGAAGATCGGGATTTCTTTCTGCGCGGCGAGCGCGCCGCTGTCGTCTTGCTTGTTGTACTGGACGGCGCCATCGAGCACGAAAAGTGCGCGATTCAGCCGGAAGACGCTGCTCATCTCGTTGACGAACTTGACCTCCGCGCGGGCGCCACCGACTCCGCCCGAGAGGATGGTCTCGCTCAGCAAACTGAGACGCGTGTGGCTGCGGCGGATCTGTTCCTTCAGCTCGTCGACGCGCTGCTCGAGCTCGCGCAGTCGGACCTGGTACGTCGCGCCATCCATGCCGCCGCCCGCCGCGGCCTTCGGCGCGCTGGGTTTGTCGTCGGGCTTCGCGTCGGTGGCGGCCTCCGCTTTCTTCTCACCTTCCGCCGGCTTCGCGGCGTCCGCGGGTTTCGCGGCGTCCGCGGGTTTCGCGGCGTCCGCGGGTTTCGCGGCGTCCGCGGGCTTCGCAGCGTCGCCTTCCTTCTTCGGATCTGCCTTCGGGTCCGCGGGCTTCGCCGCGTCCGCGGCTCCTGCTTTCGGCGGAGTCGCCGGTTGAGCTGCGGCCACGGGAGCGATTGTGAGCGCCGCGATCATCGGCAACGCGAATGCCATCCAAAGTCGCATCGTTGTCCCTCTCTCGAGTGTTGAGACGGTGGATGAGGCCATTTCGGATCAGCGACCCCGCCCCGAGCGTCGAGGGGAGACATCGAATCCGTCCGGCACCATCCCGGCTCAGCTGTAACGCCCTCTTATGTTCGGGATTTGGCGAGGGTGCAACTGGCGACCCCGTTCTTCCGCGGGGGCGTCTCCCCCCGGAGCGAAGAAGCCACCTCGCCGCTGGTCGGCCTGTTGGCCGGTCAAGGCCTACGCTCAACCGCTGGAGCAGTCCTTGCCGGCGCGTCCGACCGGGGAGTAGCGTTCCTGCCGGCCGCAGATCGAATCCCGTGCTGGGACGTCCGACAGAGGTGAGGGTCCCGGGTAACCCTTCCCGGGAGCTCTTCGGAACCAAACCAAGAACGTGGGCCGACGTCCATTCCCCAGCCGGGTCGGGGTGAGGATGGCGACTGCACGAGGCGAGACGACGGACGAAATGCTCATGGTGCGCTACCAGAGAGGCGACCGTGAGGCGTTCGCGGAGCTGGTGCGGCGACACAAGACGCCAATCTACAACTTCGTGCTGCGCCAGGTACGCCAGACCAACACCGCGGAAGACGTGACTCAGGACGTCTTCATGCGCGTCGTGCAGAGCGCCAGCGAGTTCAAGCACGAGGCGCGATTTTCGACCTGGGCCTACACCATCGCGCGAAACCTGTGTGTCGACCACTTGCGCAAACAGAGCCACCGCCGGCACCCGTCGCTGGATCAACCCATCACCGCCAACGGCGAGGAGTCTCGCCCGCTGCTCGAGAGCGTCGCGGACGCCCACCCCCGGGCGAGCGTGGAGCGCAGCGCGGCCGCGGGGGAAATGGCCGGCCGCATCGTGGAGGCCGTCGAGCGGCTACCCGAGGACCAGCGCGAGGTCTTTCTGCTGCGCGAGATCGGCAACCTGCCGTTCAAAGAAATCGCCGACATCACCGGTGTCGGTGAGAACACGGTCAAGAGCCGCATGCGGTATGCGCTCGACCGCCTGCAAGAGGCACTGAGCGACTTCGAGGAGTATGCGCGCGCATTGCGCTGAACGAGGACCCAGCCGTGGATTGCGAGAAGTTCGACCGAATCGTGCTCGACCTGCTCTACGACGAGCTGGACGAGCTCACGAGCGCCGCGGCCCGCCGGCACATGGAGCACTGCGCGCGCTGCCGTGGCATCGGCTCCGGCCTGAAAGCGACCCGACAAATCGGCGCAATTCCCCAGGTCGAAGCGCCCGCGGGGCTCGAAGCGCGCATCCTCGAGGCCGAGCGTCGGGCGCGCGCGGCGTTGCCGCTCCGCCAGCGACTTGGACGCAGCATCTCGGTGCTTGCCGGGTATGCCATGCGACCGCAGCTCGCCATGGCGGCGCTCTTGCTCCTCATGATCGGGTCGAGCCTGCTGTTCCTGCGTGCCAAGCCCGGTGCGAGAGAGCGCGTACGGATCACCGAACGCGGCGTGCCGGAGAGTGAGAACGAGACCGTCACCGTCGTGCCCATGCCGGCCAAGGCGCGCGCCGGCGAGCCGGAGAGTGAAGCGCGACCTGCCGTGCCAGCCGACCGAGAGGCCAAGCGGGAGAAGACTAGCGCGGGTCTGGCGGAGGAGGCGGAGCCGACCTTCGCCCCATCGCCGCCTGCGGCGGCACAGGCAGAGACCAAGGACGAGATCGCGGCGCTCGGCAAGGCAAAGGACGGCAACACCGGCGGCGCCGACGACAGCTACGAGCAGGGCATGGCCGATTACCGAGCCGGTCGTTACGCGGAGGCCCAGAAGAACTTCGACTCCGTTGCGACGCGCGGCGGCGACAAGGCTGCTTCGGCCGAGCTCTTCGCCGCACAGGCAGTGCGCAACCAGGCTGGGTGTGGCAGCGCGGCCCCGCGCTTCGAGTCCATCAACGCGCGCCACAAGGGCAGCGGGATCGGCAACGAGGCGCTCTGGCAGGCGGGTGACTGTTACCGGGCCCTGGGGCAAGAAGAGAACGCGCGGCGCAACTACAAACAGCTGCTCGGCGTGGCGGGCTACGATGATCGGGCGCAGCGCGCGCTGGCCAGCCTAGACCAGCAGCCGGTTGCTGCGCGCAAGGCGGCCGCCAAACCCGCACCGCCCAAAACCGCCGCGGGGGCCAAACCCGCCGAAAAAACCCCGCCCAAAGCCAAACCGCCCGGGACCAGCGACGCGTTCTGAAGTCCGGGTTCGAAACCTGACGCGCGCCTTCGCAGGCGCCGGGACCGCGGCTCAGTTCTTCGCGGCGTCGCGCACGTAAGCGATGGTCCGGATGATATCGACGATGCGCTCGCGTTCGTCCGGCGCCAGTTCCACGAAACGGATCCCCATGCCCGGGTTGAGATTCTCGGCCAGCAAGTGCAGCGGGTTGACCCACTGCACCACACCCGAGAGCACGAAGGTCTCACTCGAGCGCGGCTCGGAGAAACGCAAGGTCAAGCGCGTTCCAACCTGTAGCGGTTCGTTCGTACGCACGAAGATCCCCAGCTCGGAGATGTTGGTGATCGACGCGTACAGAAAGGTCTCGTCGGTCTCGCAGTCGACGGACCAGACGACCTCGAACCGATCCGCGCTGCGGCGATCGGAGCGCAGGCGCCGCTCCGAGAAGTCCGGGGGATCGTCGTCGTCGCCCACGCCCGGGCCTTAGCCCCGAATTGCACGGGTGTCCAAAGCGGGCGATGGCGCGGCAGAATCAGGCAGAATCAGCGGACCCGGAGGTGCCCACCCTCCAGTCGGTTGTCGTTGTGGCGCCCGCGCTTGACCTCCAGCCGGCGGCTGCCGATGAACAGCCCAAAGAACACGTCGTAGTCCCCAGGCGTGAAGTTCGGCTCGAGCGAGAACGGGTAGACGTCCACGATGAAGTCCCCGACCCGCCACAGGTGAAACGGGTACTTGCTCTCGAGGGTCGGGTGGTCGCCGTTGAAACGGCGCTGGAAGCCGTCGATGTGAATGAAGGTCTCCCAGTTGCCCGAGATGCTGGCGACAACCTTGTAGTAAGTGCGAAACTGGTACTGCTTCTGTGGCACCACCGAGTCCAGAGCATTGCCCGACAGATCACTGACCTCCCAGCCGAGCACGTCCAGCTGCCCGCCGAGGTTGGCGTCCATCGGCATGCGCGGCGTGGGCGCGCGATCGAGCACCCAGTTGGCGAACGGGTTCTCGTTCTTCTCGCCGGGTCCGAGCTGGTTCGACAGCAGCAAGATCTCGCTGGAGCGCGCGTCGAGCACCGGCACGTTCCCGGGTGCGCTGGGCATACCCCGGAACAGGGAGTTGACCTGCGGCAGATCGCCGGAGCGCAGCACCAGCCAACGTCGATCGGTTGCCTCGGTGAGCCAGGTGAACGCGGCATTCGCGTTCTCGAAGGTCGGCACGTTGCGCCCGGCATAGTAGGTCGCGGCCCCCGTCCCGACGCCGACGATGCCCAGCGCCTCACCGGCCTTGGCGTGGGTCTTGTAGGAATCGAAGACCTCCTTGGGTGAGATCTGCGCGGTGAGCTTGGGGTAGTAAGCGAAGGACAGCACGCTGCCGGACAACGCCACCGAGAAGGTCGCGACGGTCGCGCGGGAGACCGGCGCGCGCACGAAGATCTCGCGCAGCAGGTCCCGCGCGAACAGCGCGGCGGCCGGGAGCACGTACACGAGCACCGGCAGCGCGATGTAACCAAAGCTGGCGAGCTGTCGCCCGAGGGGGCCGACCTGATCGAACTGTTTCCAGTGGAAGAACGAGCGACTGGCCCAGGTCAGCACGGCGTAACCGACCAGCGCCGCCTCGGACACGAGGAAGGAGAACCAGAGGTTACCGGACCAGAGCGACTTCGAGAGTTTGGGCCAGGCCAGGTACTCCTCACGCGAGAAGCGCCGAGCCTTCGCGGAGGTCGTCTCGTAGAACGCGCCGCAGAACCCGACCAACAGCGCGAGGGTCGCAATCTTCAGCAGCGTGTGCGCCGGCTCCTTGAAGCTGTCCGGGAAGCGGGGATCGTCGACCACGAAGGCCGAGAGGCCCTTCTCGGGGTAGGTCTTCAGGTCCTCGTAAAACAGGATTGCAAAGGCCGCGACGCCCATGGCAAGCGTGCGGGAGCCTGGGGCACCCCGATCGAAATCCCGCAACGACACACCGGCGATCGCGGCCAGCATGCACACGCCGGCAAACGGCAAGAGGCCGACCACGGACGCCGAAAGGGCCTGCACGCCGAACGTCAAGGTAGCGATCAAGATCAGGATGATGCGGAGCGCCGTCTCCGACTCCGCCGCGCGCGGGTCGACACCATGGGGTGGCCGGAACAGGCGCCCGATCGCGAACGGCAGCACCGCGCTCCAGGGGAACAACCCGTGCCCCAAGTAGGCGATGACCGTGTCGTAGGTCGGGAGCATGCGGGTTGGCTTCACCGATGCGCCCAGGAGCTGAGAAAACTGGGCTGGATCGTCGCCGGCTCGGCCGAGCACCCGCAGCCCCACCACCAGCGCGGTCACGCCGAGCGCGAGGCAGCACGCGCCGATGCCATCGCGAAAGCGCTGGCCGATCGCACCTGGGCGGCTGCGCAAGAGCGCCCAACCAAGACCGATTCCCACCGCCGGCGTGGCCACACCGAGCAGCACTCCGCGCGCGCCAAAACCCGCACCCAGCCCCGCGAGCCCGAGCACGAGCCAGCCGCTGCGGCGCACCGGACTCAGCTCCCGATCGAACGTCGCGATCCCCAGGCCCGCGGCCGCAACCGCCAGCGACGACATCGTGACGATGTCGCCCAGCATGGTGCGTGCATGCAGGAAAAACAGCGGCATCGTCGCTAGAGCCAGCACGGAGAATGCGCCGGCCACGCGATCGGCCAGGCGCGCGACGAGCGCGTACGTCGCGAGCGCACCCACGACTCCCCAGAGGGCAAGGGGCAGGCGCCCAGCCCACTCGTGCAGACCAAAGAGCTTGAAACCGAGGGCGATGGAGGTGAACGGGAGCTGACCGCGCGAGAGCTCACCCAGCGTGGGGACGGAGTTGGTTGCGCCCTCGATGCCGAGGCCGGTGGCGCCCAGCAGGGTCAGCGCGATCCGCCGCGAGAGATCCGCCACGCGCAGCTCGAAGGGATCCCAGATGCCACTCGCCCTGAGGGGTCCGAACAGACTCGCGAAGAGCAGCAGGAACGCGAGCAGCGGCAGCCAGCGACTCAGGCGCGCAGCGGCGCCCGGCCGCGCGGCGACCGGCGCCAATTCCGCGGCGGGGGCGGCCTGCTCCACGCTCGCTTTCGGCGGGTCGCGGTCCGCGCTTTGCTCGGCTTCCGTTGCGCTCATGGCAGAATGCGGGCGGGACCTTAGCAGAACTCCACCGACCCGAAGTGGCATCTTGGAGCCAGATCCGGGGCTCGGTGCCGGCGTGAAGCCGAGGGCCGGTCAGGCCAGCGCCCGCGCGCGCGCGGCGCGCACGAGCCCCGGCGGCTGGGCGAGGTTCCCCGGGAAACGCGCCATGCCTCGGCAAGCGGCTTGCGGTCCCCGATCCGCTCGTGAGAAGACCCGGGCCGTCCATCCCGCCCCTTGATCGAGAGAGCATGCGTTTCGGTACTGTCGCCCTGCTCGGCCGCACCAATGTCGGAAAATCGACATTCCTGAATGCCGCCCTAGGCGAGCAGCTGGCGGTGGTGTCTCCGATCCCCCAGACCACCCGCGAGGCCTTGCTGGGGGTCGTGCACCGACCGGACGGTCAGTTGGCGTTCATCGACACGCCAGGGCTGCACCGACCGAAGAGTGAGCTCGGGCGCCGCATGAACGCAACCGCGCTGGAGGTAGCGCGTTCGGCAGACGTGCTGTGTGTGATGACGGATGTCGACCCGAGACTGGCAAAAGACACGGCTGCGCTGCTGGAGCGGGATCGGGAAGTGCTCGAGCTCTTGCCGAAAGGGCCGCGCTCGTTGCTGGTGATCAACAAGGTCGACCTGCTGCGCGACAAACAGAAGCTGTTGCCCGCGCTCGTTGCTTACGAACAGTCCCACCCGTTCGCCGCGCTCGTGCCGGCGAGCTTGCGCTCCGGCGACGACGTCGCTCGGGTACTCGATGCCATCGTCGGCCTGCTGCCGGAGGGCGACGCGGCGTACGCCGCCGACACCCTGACCGATCGCACGACGCCGTTCTTCGTCCGGGAGTACGTGCGAGAGCAGGTGCTCGAGCTGACCAAGGGTGAAGTCCCCCACGCCGTCGCGGTGAGCATCGACGTGATCGAGGAGCGCGACCGCCTACTGGCGGTGAAGGCCACCATTCACGTCGAGAAGGACGGTCAGCGTCGCATCTTGATCGGGAAAGGCGGCGCATCGATCAAGGCCATCGGGACCGGGGCGCGGCTCCGACTCGAAGAGCTGTTTGGTCGCAAGCTGTTCCTGGAGCTGTTCGTGCGCGTGACTCCAAAGTGGAAGAACGTGCCGCGTCAGCTGGCCGAGCTCGGTTACGAGCCGCCCGCCGAGCGCCGCCTGTTGTCGGCCCTGCCCGACGCGCCCAAGCGCGGGCACCGGGGGCGAAAGTGAGGCCGATCGTCGCGATCGTGGGCCGACCCAACGTCGGCAAGAGCACCCTCTTCAATCGCCTGGCCGGCAAGCGTCTGGCGATCGTGCACGACACACCGGGGGTGACCCGCGACCGCAATTACGCCGACGTTCACCTGGCGGGGCGCGAGCTGGTGCTGGTCGACACGGGAGGCTTCGACCCGACCGATGACGATCCGATGCGGAAGGGCATCGCGCGTCAGGTCCGAGCCGCCCTCGCGGAAGCCGACGTCATCGTGTGTGTGCTCGACGGCTCCATGTCACCGACGCTGGCCGACCGCGAAGCCATCAAGCTGCTGCGAAAGAGCGCCAAGCCCGTGCTCTACGTGGCCAACAAGGCCGACGACAAACAGCGCGCGCTGGCGGCCAACGAGCTGTACGAAATGGGGCTGCCGGAGCTGCTCCCGGTCTCCGCGCTGCACGGGCGCGGCACTGCGGAGCTGCTCACTGCGCTCGCCGCGGCGATGCCGCCGCACGAGCCGAGTGAGCCGGAGCCCGCCCAGGATCCGGCGATCCGCGTGGCGGTGATCGGCCGCCCGAACGCCGGCAAGTCGTCCTTGGTCAACCGCCTCGCCCAGACCGAGCGTGCGCTGGTCGATGCAAAGCCCGGCACGACGCGTGATCCGACGGATACGCGGGTGGTGGTCGACGGCCATGCTTTCATCGTGATCGACACCGCGGGGATCCGGCGGAAATCCCGGGTCGACACCGGAGTCGAGACGGCGAGCGTGCTCCGAGCACTGCGCACCATGGAGCGGGCCGAAGTGGTGATCTTGCTGTGTGAAGCCAACGAGGGTGTGACCGATCAGGACGCGCGACTGATGGGCCTGTGCGCCGAGCGCGGGCGCGCGGTCGTGATCGGGCTGAACAAGACCGACCTTCTGGACAAGGCAGGGCGCAAACAAACCGAACAGCAGATCAAAGAGGCGCTGCGGTTTGCGCCCTGGGCCCCGGTGATCCAGGTGTCCGCCAAGAACGGCTGGGGGGTCTCCGAACTGATGAGCACCGTGCGCCGAGCCGCCGACGAGTTCGGGCGGCGGGTCGGCACGGCCGAGCTGAACCGGTTCTTCGAGCAGGTGCTCGAGCGCCGGGCTCCGCCGACGCAGGGTGGTAGAGCCCCTCGGATCTACTACATCACTCAGGTACACACGGCGCCGCCCGTGTTCATCGCCATCTCGAGCGCTCCGGATCACATCAAGGAGAGCTACAAACGCTACGTGGTGAACCAGATCCGCAAGACCTTCGGCTTCCAGTGTGTGCCGATCGAGCTGAAGTTCCGCGGCAAGGGCAAGCGCGGGCGAACTGAGAGCGCGTAGCGCCCGACCGGGACTGCGCCGCCCTGCGCCGCCCTGCCCGCTCAGCCGGGGCACAAAAGCTGCGCGACACCGTTCAGGGTGCCGAGATCGTGAACGTCGCTCGGTAGCGCCGGGATGTCGACACGCGTGGGCTTGGCTCCCTGCGCGTCCTGCCCCAGCACTCGATCCAGATTGGTGAGCTCCACCGCGTCGGTCTCGGCGAGCTCCACTTCTTCTTCGAGCGCACGAGCGAGCCGTTCGGCGCCGTCGGCCTCGAGCTCGATCCGATGTTTGCCCAGCGAACCCTTGATTTGCTCGAGCGTGGGGTGGGCCCGGGGCTTGCGGTGCACCCGGTTCACCACCAATGCGTCGCGACGCATGCCCTGCTCCACCAGGCGGTCGGAGAAGAACAGCGCCTCCCGCACCGCAGCGGGTGCCGGTGTGGTCACGAGCACGTAGGCGAACTCCGGGCCGCGAAACGCAGCCGCGACCTCGGATGCGCGCTGGCGAAAACCGCCAAACAGGTCGTTGAGGTCGGTGATGAAGGCGGCCATCTGCTCGAGGAATCCGCCGCCTGTGAGCTTGGCGATCCCGCGCAACACCACCGCTACACTCTTGGCGACCAGGTTCATGCTGAAGCGCCCCGACTGCTCGAACGCCTGCATCATCCAGCGGATCGCCGCGCTGTCCAGCGCGCTGATCAGTCGCTCGGGCGCATCGAGGAAGTCCAGCGCGTTGCTGGTCGGCGGCGTGTCGAGCACGATCAGGTCGTAGCCGCCGTCCCGCTTGACCGAGAGAAGCTTCTCCATCGCCATGTACTCCTGGGTACCGGCCAAGTTGGTCGACACGTACTGGTACAGCCGATTCGTCAAGATCCGGTCGCGCGCCTCGGGACTCGAGGCGTGCCGCGTGACGAGCTCGTCGAAGGTTCGCTTGGTGTCCAGCATCATGACGCTGAGGCGGCCTGGCACGGTCAAGCCCACCCGCGTAAATAGCTCGGGAGCCACGACCTGCTCGTCCCCCGTCATGCGGGACAGCCCCAGACTGTTGGCGAGACGCTGGGCCGGGTCGATCGTCAAACACAGCACGCGTTTGCCTCGCTCCGCCGCCGCGAGCCCGAGTGCGGCGGTGACGGTGGTCTTGCCGACTCCACCGCTGCCCACACACAAGACGACCCGGTGTTGATCGATGAGGGGCGCGAGCGACGGGGCGGTCATGTTCCGATCGGGAGCGTGAACTACCACCCTCCCGGCTGAATGGGTCGATTTTTCCGTGCCGATCGGGGCGCGGCCCAAAACTTGGCCCCCACCCTCCCGCTCTGGCACCCAGCAAGGGAAAATGCTTGGCCAATCCGACAGCTCCCCGACCAGCCTCGATCGAACGGAGCGTCGCAAGCTCGCACCCCGCGACACCCTCTCTGCGCTGAGCCAGCTCCTGGACGGCGTGCGGCGGGACGGCGCCTTCCGGACGCTGCTCCTGGCGGATCCCCAAGGGGTGCTGGTCGCCGGCGCCGGCGTGTTCTCCGAATGTGAGGAGCTGGCGGCATACGCCCCGCTGGTGGCGCGAAACGTCGCCAATGACACGGTTCCCACCCGCCTCGACGTGGTGGCGCGCAAGATGGAAGTGCGCCGGCTCACCATCGACGGCATCGAAGTGCTCCTGTGTGGCGAAGGCGGAGAAGCCGACGCCCTGCGGCGCGCCGCGGCGGGCTGCGCCCGGATCCTCGGCAGCCGCAACCGTCGCTGAGCACCATTCGCGAACCGAGCCACTCGAGGCTAGGCTGCGGCCGAGCATGCGTGGCTTCGTGGATCTGCACTGTCACTGGGTCGCTGGCATCGACGACGGCGCCAAGACCCCCGAAGACGGGGTGGCCATGCTGCGCGCCCTGGGGCAGATCGGCTTTTCACGCGTCGTGGCGACGCCGCACATGCGACCGGGGCTGTTCGACAACTCCCGCGAAGCGTTGCTCAGCGCCTACGCCCGGATGCAGCCGCACCTGACCGCCGATCTTCCGGTCGTCGACGTCTCGAGCGAGCACTACTTCGACGACGTGGTGTTCGGCCGGCTGATGAACGACGAGGGACTGCCCTACCCGGGCGGGCACGCAGTCTTGCTCGAGTTCTACGAGAGTGATTTCCCGTACAGCATCGACCGCCGGTTCGCCGACCTCCGACTCAAGAAACAACTGATTCCGGTGATTGCGCACCCGGAGCGCTATCAACGGATCTGGCGCGACCCCGATGTGCTCGAACGTCTGGTGGACGCCGGTGCAGCCGCGCTGCTCGACACCGCAGCCCTCGTGGGAAAATACGGCCGAAAGCCCAAAAAAGCGGCCGAAGCGCTGCTGGAGCGCGGGCTCTATCATGCGGCCTGCAGCGACGCCCACCGGGTCGCCGACGTCGCCGAGGTCGCCGCCGGCATCGAACGCATCGAGGGGGCGTACGGCCCAGAAGAGGTCGATTTCCTGTTCCGCGAAGGTCCGCTTGCGCTACTGAGCGGCCGGATCCCGGAATGAGCGACGGACGGACCAGCTGGCTGCGGCGCCACGGGCTCAAGCTGTTCGGCTCACTGCTGATCGCCGCCGGCTTCGTGTGGCTGCTGCACAAGGGCGCCCTGCCGATCCTGCCGGGCGCGAGCGCGTTCTCCAAGATGCGCTGGTGGACACTGCCGGTCTACATCGGCATGTGGTCGACGGTTCACGTGATCCGCGCCATGCGTTGGCACTGGCTGCTGGCGCCGATCCATCCCGTGCCACTGCGCCGCATCGTGGCGGTGGCGTTCATCGGCTTCGCCGCGATATTGCTCTTGCCGTTTCGCACTGGGGAGGTGGTTCGCCCGGTGTTGATCCGCAAAAAAGGCCACTTGTCCGGCTGGGCTGCCACGGGAACGGTGGCCGCAGAGCGGGTGATCGACGGCCTGTGCATGAGCGTGATGCTGCTGGTCGCGCTGCTCCTGTCGACGCCTCTCGATCCCTTGCCAACCTCGATCGGCGCGCTGCCCATCCCGGCGTCGGTCGTACCCCGGGCGGCCTACAGCGCGCTGGCCCTGTTCGCGGTCGCGTTCAGCGTGATGGGCATCTTCTACTGGCGCCGCGACTTCGCCCGCTCGGTCACGGAGCGCGTCGTCGGCATCGTCTCGAAGCGCCTGGCGGCGTGGCTCGCGGAGCGCGTGGAGAAGGTCGCGAGCGGGCTCTCGTTCCTACCGCAGTGGCGGTACACCGTGCCGTTCTTGCTGGTGACGGTGTGCTACTGGCTGCTCAACGCGGCGGCTTCCTGGCTCCTGTGCTGGGGCGCCGGATTCGATCAGATCACCTATGTCGAGGCCTGCGTGAGCATGGGTGTGCTGGCGTTGGGAATTCTCTTGCCCAACGCGCCCGGCTTCTTCGGCGCGTTCCAGATCTCCATCTACGCGGGCCTCGCGATGTTCTTTCCGCCGGAGCTGGTGGTCGGTCCCGGCGCGGCGTTCGTGCTCCTCATCTACCTGTCCCAGCTGGCCATCACGGCATCGGGGGCCGCGCTCGGTCTGTACTGGGAACGGACCAGCGTCGGTGAGGCGCTGGACTCGCGCGCCGAAGAGCTGGGCGACGACCTCGCCGGGTGATCTGCGGATACCTCCGGACTTTGCCCAGGCACCCCCGCCCAGAACTTGGCCGAGCCGCGCGGACGGCGTTACCGAAGTGGACCATGAAGAGGTCGCGCGGGCTGTGGCTCGCTGCCGGGGTATTGCTGGTCGGCAGCGCGGTGTTCTCGAGCCGCGGGGCCTCGGCTCGGGTCGAGGGTGACTCCGACTACAGCAAGGCACAGACCTACAACGCCGCGCTCCGCTACGTGAGGGTCGATCTCGGCTACGAGATCGTGGAGAAGGATCCGGACGTCGGCTACCTGCTCTTCCGTTACGAGCCGCCCGGGCGCAAGAACAACCCGACCAACGGCTCGATCGAGGTCATCGAGAGCAAAGAGCGGGTCAAGATCGTGATCCAGCTGCCGCAGATGCCGACCTACCACGAGGCCACACTCCGGGACGGGCTCTTGAAGAAGCTCCGCACGGAGTACGGCGAGCCGCCGCGCAAGAAGAAACCCGAAGACAAACCCGCGCAGCCGGGCGCTGACGGCGGAGTCGAAGGCGGCGCTGGCAACGACGAGAGTTCGCGGGACCCGCGCGCGGAGTAGTATCACGGCCAATCGCCGTGAACCCCGACGACCCCGCCTCTGTCATTCCCGAGCTGGTCGGGCGCTACCGTGTGCTCGGCTCGCTGGGACACGGCGCGATGGGACGCGTGTTCCTGGCGCGAGACCCGAACCTCGACCGCGACGTCGCGGTCAAGCTCTTGCGCCAGGACCTCAAGCTCACGCGCGGCGAGCTGTCGGCGCTCTACGACCGCATGCGGCAAGAAGCCCGCGCCAGCGCCCGCCTCGCACATCCCAACATCGTCGCCCTGTACGACATTGGTGAAGAGCCGGAGCTCGGTCTGTTCTTGGTGTTCGAGCTGGTCGAGGGACCCACGCTGGAGGACCAAATCGCCGCCGGCCCGGTTGGCCCGACCCGGACTGCACAGCTCGCTCGCGAGCTCGGCGCTGCGCTCGCGGCAGCGCACCAAGCCTCCGTTCTGCACCGGGACATCAAACCGGCGAACGTCATCCTGGCGGCGACGGGCGCCAAGATCGCGGACTTCGGCATCGCCCGCGTGCCCGGCTCGACGCTGAGCCTCGACGGGGGCGTGCTCGGCACACCGGCCTACAGCGCGCCCGAGTCGATCACGAGCGGAGAGTTCTCGCCCGCCTCGGATCAGTTTTCCTTGGCCGCCACGCTGTACGAGGCGCTGTCGGGGCGACGCGCATTTCCTGGCGATGACGCCGTGAGTGTCGCCAAGAACATCAACACGACCGAACCCCCGCCGATCGCCGCGCAAGCCGGCGTCGATCCCCATGTCGACGTCGTTCTCGCCCGCGGGCTCGCGAAGGATCCCAAACGTCGCTACGGCTCGGCGGAGGAGCTCGGCAACCGGCTCGCCGAGGCACTCGAGCTCAGGCCGCGCACGCAGATGCCGACACTGCCGGACCAACGCACCGAGCGAGCGTACGAAGCTCGCCAGAGCCAACGCGAGCTGACGGTGCTCGCGCTCGGGGTCGTGCTCGGAGCCTCGTTGATGGCCGCGGGCTTCCTGCTCTGGCCCCGGGAGAGTGGGCGGGAGCCGCACTCCCTCGAAACACCCGTCTCGGACGCCGTGCCGGCGCTCGACGCCGCGCCCACCCCCGACGCGGCAGCGAGCTTCAGCGCCAGGCCGGAGAAGAACCCGCGCCCACACGAGCGCAGCCGACCTGCCGCGCCCGTGCGGGCAGAGAGCCACGATCGCGCGTCCGACCCGGCGGAAGCCGGACCTCCGCCCTGAGCCCCGGCGATCGGGAGGGCGAGACGCCCCGAATCGAGCTAGGGTTCTCCGGCCCATGCCCACGCGACGCCTCCTTTCGTGGCTCTTTCTTCTCTCCTCCATCGCCCTCGCTGCACCGGCCTGTTCGTCGAGCAGCGACGCGGGCGGCGGTAGTACCGGGGATGGAAGGTACGTCGGTCCCCAAGGCTGCTCGGCCGCGCCGGACTGCGGCAAGTGCGGTGCATGTTTCGACACCTGCTTGTGCAACAACGGCACGCCGGAAGGCTGCCTCGCTCAGTGTGTGGGCGGTGCCGGCGCCGGCGGCAGCGGCGGCGCGCCCGCGGGCGGCGGTGGAGTGCCCGCCGGCGGTGGAGCGCCCGCCGGCGGTGGAGCGCCCGCTGGTGGCGGAGCCCCAGGCGGCGGCGGCGGCGGTGGCGGCAGCTGCACGCAGCTCAGCACGGGCAATCCCACCTGTGACGCCTGCGCGCACTCGGCCTGCTGTTCGGCCATCGACGGCTGCCTCGCGAACGGTGCCTGTGTCGGGTTCTTGAACTGCCTGAGCAAGAACTGCGCGAACGCGGGCTCCAACCTCAACGCCTGCGCGCAGCAGTACTGTGCGCAGTATTCCTCGGGCATCAGCGCTTACAACGCCATGGCCGGATGTTTGGCGAACAACTGCGCCGGCTCCTGCTGACACAATGAGTGCATCGGCGGGGTGTCAGCGTCTGCCCGCGGCTCTTCTCGGGCTGGCCGCGCTCGCACTGCTCGTGCTCGGGGTGCCGCGTGCCCGCGCCGAGTCACGCCTGGCAACGGCCGCGGATCCTTTCGGCGCCGCCCCCCCAGCGGAGCGCGGCCTCACCGGCGGTGTCGTGACGTTGCGGCAGCCGCGCTCGCTGATGTTGCGTGTGCCCAAGAGCATCTTCGACATGGGCTCGACGCCCGACGACGTGCTCGATGCGCTGACCGAGTGTGCGCGAGAACCACTCGGCGGGCGCTGCCGGGAAGAGATGTTCTCCGACGAGTTGCCGGAGCACCGGGTCACCCTCTCGTCCTTCTGGCTCGATCGAACCGAGGTCACGGTGCAGGAGTACACGCGCTGCGTCGTGCTCAGGCGCTGTCGCGCCGTGCCGTTCGCGCAGGGTGGGAAACGCTTCGATCGACCACGAAATCCGGTGTCACTGGTGAGACAGCCGGATGCCCGGGCCTACTGCAAGTTCCGTGGCGCACGCCTGCCGACGGAAGCGGAGTTCGAGCGTGCCGCGCGGGGCACGCGCCGCCGGCTCTACCCATGGGGACAGCTCTACAACAGCCACGCCGCGAATCACGGACGCCTCGGCCTCGACAGCACCGACGCGCGCGACGGCTTCGCCGAGCTCGCGCCGGTCGGGTCGTTTCCGTCCGGGCGCACCCCAGAGGGATTCCTCGACCTGGCTGGCAACGTTGCGGAGTGGGTCGCTGATCGCTACGCCGGCTCCTACCCGCCTGGCCCGGCGCTCAATCCAACTGGGCCTCCGGTCGGGGGAGGCAGCGGGGGATATGTGGTGCGGGGCGGCCACTATTCGAGCGCGGGCTCGTGGCTGCGAGGCGCTTCGCGCTCGAGCGCCGACCCAGAGACGCGCTCGCCGACGCTGGGGTTTCGCTGCGCGCGCACGGCAACGCCATGAAGCCGGGTGATTTTCAGGAGCACACGCCGACTCCCGACCTCGTGCTGCCGATCCATACGACGACGACCTTCGTCTTGGTAAGAGCCCACTACCCCGAGAACGTCGGCGCCGCGGCGCGCGCCATCAAGACCATGGGGTTCTTGAAGCTCGCGCTGGTCAAACCGGGACGACTCGCCCAACCCGACCACGAGATGGCGCAGAAGATGGCCGTCAAATCCAAGGATGTGCTGGGCGCGGCTCCGGTCCTCGAGAGCTTGGCGCAAGCGGTGGCCGGCATCGACTGGGTGGTGGGGACAACCTCGCGGCGTGGGGTGTCCGGAGTGTTGACCGCCCGGGAGCTCGGACAGAAGGCCGTGCTCGCCGCGGCTCGTGGCGAGACCCTCGCCATCGTGTTCGGCAACGAGAAGACCGGCTTGGGCGAGGCGGAGCGGGCGCTGGCGCGGGACTTCGTCCGCATCCCGATGGCCGCCGATCAGCCCTCGATCAACCTGGCGCAAGCCACACAAATCATCGCCTACGAGCTGCTGATCTCCGCCTTCGAGGCCAAGGGCCGCAGCATCGGCTGACGCCGCTCCGCGGACTCTTGATAAGCTCCCGACCCATGCTGCCCATCGATCTGCGCTCCGACACCGTCACCCGACCTTCGACGGCAATGCGCCAGGCGATGGCCACTGCCGAGGTCGGAGACGACGTGTACGGCGAGGACCCGACGGTCAAGCGACTCGAGCGGCGAGTAGCGGAGATGCTCGGCAAAGAGAGCGCGCTGTTCGTTCCGTCCGGCACCATGGCCAATCAGATCGCGCTCATGCTCCACACACGGCCGGGCGACGAGATCGTGATCGGAGAGGGCACACACTGCGCGCTGTTCGAGGCCGGAGCCGCCAGCGCGCTCTCCGGCGTGCAACTCGCGAGCGTCGGCCAGGGCGGGCTGTTCGACGTCGACGAGCTGGAGGCGGCCATCCAGCCGAGTGCCTACTGGCTGCCGCACACCAGCTTGTGTGTGGTCGAGAACACCCACAACCGCGGCGGCGGTCGGGTCTTCCCCATCGATCGATTGCGGCGCGTGACCTCCCACGCGCGGAAACGCGGGCTCGCCGTGCACATGGACGGAGCGCGGCTGTGGAACGCCGCCGCGGCCAGCGGCGTCAGCCTCGCAGATTTCGCAGCGACGGCGGACACGGTCAGTGTGTGTTTCTCCAAAGGCCTCGGCGCCCCGGTCGGCTCGGCGCTGGTTGGCCCAACGGAGCTTCTGACACGCGGGCTCAGGTTGAGGCGCATGCTCGGCGGCTCGATGCGCCAGAGCGGCATTCTCGCCGCCGCCGCGCTGTTTGGCCTCGACCAGAACCTGCCCAAACTGGCGGAAGATCACGCGAAGGCCAGGGCGCTCGCCGCGGCGCTTGCACGAGTCGAGGGTGGGCGGGTCGACGAAGGCGCGGTCGAGACGAACATCGTCAACATCCAGCTGCTCGGCCCGAGTGCGGAGGACGTGATCGCCGCGGCCAAGTCCCGCGGAGTGCTCCTCGGCAGCATCGCGAAGAACACCCTGCGTGCGGTCACTCACCTGGACGTGTCGTTGGAAGCGGCGAAGCGCGCGGGGGCGCTGCTGGCCGAAGCCATCACCCAAGCTCCCCGAGGCGGAGGCTGAGCTTGCGCCCCTTCGCGCTCGCGTTGTTGCTCGCGGTCGCCTGCGCGCCGAGCTTGCCCCGCGCTTTTGCGGAGGAGCGAGCGGCGGCGGAGCGCGCCTACGCAGCCGGCCGCTACGACGAGGCCGCGGTGCACTGGGAGAAGGCCGAGGCCGCGGCGAAGCGGCGCAGGGATCAGACCGAAGCGCGCTACCGCCGGGCCGCGGCGTTGATCCGCGCGGGGCGGCACACCGAGGCACAAACGCTGCTGACCGCCCTTCGCACCGACCGACCCAAGAGCTCCCGCGCGGCCCGAGCAGCGTTCGACGCCGCCAGCATCGAGATCGAGCACGGCGATCCCGCGCGGGGTTGGGCGAGCCTGGAAGCGGCGATCTTCGCGTACCCCGAGTCCGGAGTCGCGCTGGCGGCGCTCCGCCGAGTCGCCGACGAGCGCGGTCGACGCCAGGGCAGCGATGCGGCTCTGAGTTTCCTGCGCCAAGTCGAGAAAAGGACCGGCAGCGCCGGCCTCAGAGAGCAGGCGGGTTACGACAGCGCAAAGTTGCTCGAGAGCCTGGGGCGCGACGAAGCGGCGCTCGCCGAGTACCTGCGGGTCGCAGCGAGCTTCCCCTACCCCGAAGGCGCGCTGTGGGACGATGCGCTCTTCGCTGCGTCCTTGCTCGAGGAGAAGCTCGGCCGACCGAAGCTCGCGATAGAGCGTCTGGAGCGCATGCTCGCCGAACGTGAGCCCTCGTCGCTACAGGGTTCGTATGAGCGCCCGCGCTACGCGGCCGCTCGACTGCGAATTGCCGAGCTCTATCGAGACCGCATCGGCGACAAACAGCGCGCCGCCGCCGAGTTTCATCGGGTCTGGGACGAACACCCGACCAGTTTGTTGAAGGACGACGCGCTGTGGCAGGCCGCGCGCATCGAGCGCGAGCTCGGTCGGGAAGACCTGGCCTGCAAGACCTTACGCACACTGACCGAGGACGCGCCCGATTCGCGCTTTGCACGCTGCGCTCCAGCGCTCTGTCCTTCGGTCCCACCGGTCAAGGGGGAGTGCCACGCCTACGTGCTCAGACAGCTGACCAGCGGACACGACTGAGCCGGCGGTCGGTCACGACGCTCACTCGTCGTCGTCCGCTTCTTCCTCTTCGTCGTCGTCGTCGTCGTCGTCGTCTTCGTCGTCGTCGTCGTCATCGAAGTCATCGTCCGCGCCCTCGGCGTCTTCGTCGTCGTCGTCTTCGTTCTTCACTTCGGTCTTCAGATCGATGCCCACCTCACCGAGTTGAGTCTCGAGCAGCTCGAAGAGCTCGTCCACGTCGTCGCCGTTCCACTCGTCGATGACGTCTGTCAGAAACTCGTAAAAGTCCCCGGTATCGAGGCGGCGCTCGATTTCCTCGACCTGCTCTTCTTTGAAGGCTTCGAGGATGTCCTCGCGCAAGGACTCGGTATCGCCTTCTTCGATCGCCTCTTGAGCCGAGAGCCGAATTTGTCGGGCAGCGCGCCTGTCGAGGTAAATATCCATCTCAGCTCAGTTCTCCAAAGCCAGCGCCCCCGGCAATAGACGATGGTTGCAAAGCAAGTCAAGGCCGCTCGAAGATTCGAGCGTCGGGCGCCCTCCAACCTGGGCCACGAAGCTCGGGTTCCGCGGCGTAGCGGCCGATCTGAGATATATACGAAGACACCGTGCGCTTCGCCGTGCCCTTCCTGGCCGTGGTCGGATGGCCTGCCCTTTTGCACGCCCAGGAGGCGGCGGACCGGCGGGTCCCGCCGCCGTCGAGCTTCGACTACATCCAGTACGGGGTGGCGTTCGTGGCCGAGAGTGTCGCTTCGCCGGGAGATGTGTGCCCGTCGAGCGCCGTCGACCCCTGCATCCTGCGCTCCGGGGGTGGGTTGGCGGTGCGCGTCGGCTACCGCTCTCGCGGCGCTTGGTACGTCGGCGGGGCCTACGAGTCCTCGCGGCATGACTCGTCCAACCTCCTGCGCCTTGCCATCCTTCAGCAACTTCGGGCCGAGAGTCGCCTGTATCTCGACGAGGGTCGCCGTTTCACTCCCTACTTCTCGGGCGGCGGCGGCGTGGCGGTGTACGGAAGTGAGTGGGGGTCCGATACCGGGGGGATCACCACTTTTCTGGGTGCCGGCTTCGAGCTCCAGCTGAGCCGCGCGGCCGTCGTCGGGGCCAGCGTGGCCTACCGGCCGTTCTTGCTCCGCGGCTGGACGGACGGCGCCAACCAACGGCGGGCCGACCGGTATTTGGGGTTTGGGCTTGCGCATCTGGTGGCGCTGGAGCTGGTTTTCGAGATCCGAGAACCGCTCCCCAGGTGGTGAGTCGCGCGGCCAAATGGCATTCCGGACCCCGGCCCGGCCGGTGGTCCCGAACAGCGCTCTTGACGGCGAAGTCCTCGCAGGGTTCCGTTTGCCTCCGTGAAGTGCGACCGCTGCGGGCGGGACAATCCCCCGAGCCTCAGGTTCTGCCAGGACTGCGGCAATCGCTTGCAAGCCGTACCCGCCCGTCCGGTGGAGGCTACGCCGCCGCGCGGCGTGCCTGTTGCGGAACCGCCGCGACCGGACGGTGTGCGTGCCCGACCCGCCGCGCCCGACTTCGATTTCGGTCCGCGCGGTGACGCGCACGGAGACGCCCGCTGCGGACGCTGCAACGCCGCCAATCCAGCCGGTTCGCGCTTCTGCGCCGAGTGCGGCGGAAACCTGGATCCGCCGCCAGACCAGAGCCCGATGGAGGTCGTGAGCAGAGGAGCGCAACCGATGTACGGCGCACCGGTCGTGGGCCTCTCGGCGGGCGCGACCCCGCAGCCAGCGCCCGTGGTCTGCCCGCGCTGCCGTGGCAGCAACGGGGCTCACATGACGTACTGCCAGTACTGTGGCGGGCGCCTGCTCGAAGGCGGTCCGATGCGCGAGCCTCCGGCCACCAGCCCCGAGACGCCGGTGAGCCAGCGAATGCCGCCGTCTCGTCCCCCGCCCCCTCCCGTCCGTCGGGAGGGCCCGGGCGCGGCCGGCGTCGGCGAACCGCCCTGGGCGGCACCCGCGGCAGCCGCCCCCGCACGCCTGATCGTCGTGGCCCAGGATGGCAGCCCGGGCCGGGACTACCCGCTGGGACCGACGCAGACCGACATCGGCCGGACGGAAGGCACGATATTGCTGCCCAACGATCCCTACGTGTCCCCGCGGCACGCGAGGATTTCCCGCAGAGATGGCCGCTTTCGCATCCGCGACCTGGGCAGCACCAACGGGGTCTTCGTCCGGCTCCGGGCACCCGCAAAGTTGCATTCTGGGGACTTGGTGTTGATCGGCCTTGAGGTGTTAAGGTTCGAGCTGGTGAACGCCGCTGAGAAAGGCCTGGGCCCTGCCGAGGACGGGGACACGCAGGTTTTCGGATCTCCGATGCTGCCCAGATATGCCCGGCTCTGCCAGCGAACCGTCGAGGGTGTGACGCGTGATGTCTACTACATCGCAAAGGACGAGCTCGTTGTCGGGCGCGAGGCGGGCGACGTAGTGTTCACCACGGACCCGTTCATGAGTCGCCGACACGCCGCCTTCACGCGCGAACGCGACGGCTCGTTCACTTTGAAAGACTTGGGCTCTTCCAACGGAACCTACTTGGCGATACGAGACGAAGTGGCGCTGACGGACGGCGATCACGTCCGAGTCGGCCAGCACCTTTTCCGGCTGGAGAGCCGCGGCCAGAGCTGAGATGGCGGAAACTTCATCGGAAATTCGCCTGCACCTCTTCGGACGCACCGATGTCGGGCAGATCCGCGAGCACAACGAGGACAACTTCCTCGTCGCCGATCTGACGCGCCGTAGCCGGAGTCTGCTCGAGTCCGACCGGCACCAGATCGTTGGTGCGCGCGGCACGGTGCTGGGCGTGTGCGACGGCATGGGGGGCGCCGCCGCGGGCGAGGTCGCGAGCCAACTCGCCGTCGACATCATTTACGAGAAGCTGACCCAGGGCGACGCGCCGCTGGATCGCGACGACCTCGCGCGCCGGCTGGTGCAATCGGTCGAAGACGCCGGCATGCGCATATTCAACGAAGCGCGCGCCGATCGGACCCGTCGCGGCATGGGCACGACGTCCACAGTGGCGGCCTTGCTCGATGACCGCCTGTTCGTCGCTCAGGTCGGCGACAGCCGCGCCTACATTCTGAGGAACGGCCAGCTGGCGCAGGTCACCCGGGATCAGTCCCTGGTAAACCAGCTGATCGAGGCTGGGCAGCTGACCGAGGAAGAGGCCGAGACCTTCGAGCACAACAACATCATCCTGCAGGCCCTGGGCACCGCAGACACCGTCCAGGTGGACCTCACGTACGTCGACCTGTGCAAGAACGACACGCTGCTGCTCTGCTCCGACGGGCTCTCGGGCATGATCCGCGCGGACGAGATCCGAGAGATCTTGCACACGGTTCCGGACCCGCTCGAGGCGTGCAAGGTGCTCACCGAGCGAGCCAATCTGGCGGGAGGGCACGACAACATCACCGTGATCGTCGCGCGCTTCGACGGCGACACGTTGCACGCCGCCAAACCCGAGAACATCGTCAAGTACACGAAGTACGCGCTGCCGGACTCCACTGCGGAGCCCGGCGCGCGCGCGTCGATCAAATCCGTCGAGGACATCGCGGTGGCGCCGCTCTCGGACGAAGCTCAGCGTGAGTCACGCCAGCTCAAGGTCGGGCACACACTGGTTGGCATGACCACCGCAGCGCTGGAGGCCGAGGCCGCCGCCGCGCGCGACGCGGCCCCCGCCGCGGCCCCTCGCCACCCATCCAATCCCCCACCGCAGTTCAACCTGGACGACGAACCAGTCCTGATCCCCACGACCGGCCTGCCGCCTTCGGCGGTCGGTGCGATCGTGGTGGGCGCACTGGTCGCCGTGTCGGTGATCGGCTTCCTCCTGCTCCGCTGAGCAAGGTACACCGATGCGCCACGCGCTCCGGCGGATCCTGTGGATCGTGCCGACGCTTTTTCTGGTGTCGATCGCCGCGTTCTGGGTGCTCACGGCGACGCCGACCCCGGGCGGCCGCGCGGAAGCCGGGGAGCACGGCGCACACCCGTTCTTCGGCCCCCACAGCCCCCCCCGGTTCTTGAACCCCCATCCGACGAGCGTCCGCGAGCTCACGGAGCAGGCGATGAACAGCATCGCCAGCGACGACACACGGGCGGCCGCAGCGCGCGTCGAGCTCGCGCGCCTCGGGGGAGCCGCGTTGCCCCATCTGCTCCCCAAGCTCGACTCCGTCGAGCCGATCGGTCGAGGCCGCATCGCGCTGGCCCTCGCGCCGATCGGCCAGCGCATGAACGTCGGCACGCCAGAGGAGCGCGGATCGCCCGAGGGCGCGGCCCTGTACTGGTCGCGCTTCTGGCAAGATCGAGCCATCGATTTTCGTCCCGCGGTGGTCAAACGCGCGGTGGGTCGCCTTGCGGAGAAGTCGACCGCCGGTCGCCGTCAGGACGTGACCGAGCTCGACACGTTCGCCCTCCCGGAGCTGATCGACATGATGGCGCCGGTCAATCGGCAGGCGGACGTCAAGCGCGCGACGCGCATGGCCGCCGCTGCCTCACGCATCACCGGTGAGCCGTGGAAAGTTCCCAAAGACGCCAGCGTGGACCAGGCCCGTGCGGTGGTCCGCACCTGGCAGCGCTGGTGGGTCAAGCACCGCTCCGACTACGTCACCTTCGACGGCGCCGGACGCGCGCTGGCGATGGTGAGTGAGACCCAGTACGCTCACTGGGCGACCGACGCCGTGCAGAATCGACTCGGGACCACCGCGAGCGACGAGCGCGTGCTCGACGTGCTCGTGCGGCGCGGCCCGCTCACACTCTGGTTGCTCGCCGTCGGACTTTTCGCCGGCTTCGCCCTGGGCATGCTGGTCGGGGTCGCCGGCGCGGCTCGCGCTCGCCGCGGCGTCGATACGCTGACGAGCGCGGTCGCCGTCGGGATCGCGGCGCTGCCCATCGCGGCGCTGTCCGCCTGGGCCGCTCCCGCTCAGGGCAGTGGAGCGCGATATTTCACCGCCGCCCTCTTGATGACGCTCGCGGCGGCAGCGCTGACCTCACGCTACCAGCGGGCCTCGTCGCGAGTGGCCATGGACCAGGAGTATTCTCGGACCGCTCGCGCGTTCGGTGCGAGCCCTTGGCGCCTGGCGCGTTGGACCTTTCGCGCGTCCAGCGTGGCGTCGATTTCACTGATGGGTGCGCACCTGGCCCAGCTCCTGACCGTCGCGTTCGTCATCGAACACGCGCTCGGGCTCGACGGGCTCGGGGCCACCACGCTGCGCGCGATCGTCGCCAAGGACCTGGCCTGGCTGATGGCGCTCTCCCTGGTCATCGCCACGGCCCTCGCGTTGGTGCAGATCGCGAGCGACGCGCTGCTCGCCGCGCTCGACCCACGGGTGAGGCTCGGCTTCATGCGCAAGCGAGGGGCCGCGGAATGATGACGCGCGCGCGACTGCCCGTGCGAATCGCCGCACTGGTCTTGGGGCTGCTCGGCCTCGTGGCGGTGTTTGCCGACGTCATTGCATCGGAGGCGCCGCTCCTGGCCCGAGACAGCACGGGCTTTCGGGTGCTGCCCGGCATCACCCACTCCGCGAGCCGGGCCAGTGGCGAGCGGGCGCAGAGCGCCGAGCAGGGTTGGGCGATCTGGGCGCCCGTGCGCGCCGGCACCGCTCCGAGCAGCGCGGCGCCGGAGGGAGCGCCCCCGGTTCGACATTTCCTCGGAGTGGATGCCCAGGGCCGCGACGTGCTCGCCGTCACGATTCACGGCGCGCGCAGCGTGGTCCTGACCACCCTGGGAGTCCTCGCGCTCGCGCTCTTTTTCGGCGTACCGCTCGGCGCCTTCGCCGGACGGGACAACGTCGCAGACGGGCTGCTCAGCCGACTCGTCGAGCTCACCGGTGCGCTACCCTCGTTGGTGCTCTTGGCGGCTCTCCACGCCGGCGGCATCACTCCGAGCTGGGGCGGCGTCGTGCTCGTGCTCGGTGCGCTTCGCGCTGTGGAGGTCGCGCGCCTGGTCCGCGGCGAAGTGCTGCGCGTCAGCGGGACCGAATTCGTCTTGGCGGCGCGCGCGCTCGGGGCCTCCGGCAGCGGCGTGGTCATCCGGCACGTGATGCCGCATGTCTGGGGGCCGGTGATCGTCAACGCGGCGTTCGGCGCAACAGCGGTCGTGTCACTCGAGGCGGCGCTGTCGTTCGTGGGCATCGGTCTACCGGCGGACGTTCCGAGCTGGGGCCAGCTTCTGGGGCAATTCAGCGGTGGTGGCCTCTCCGCCTCGGTCCTCGCACCGGTCATTGGCATCGTGGTGACGACGGCGAGCCTCTACGTGGTCGCCGACGCCCTCGACGACCACGTCTCCGCCCGGCGCCAAGCTCCGAGCCGAGTTTGAAGACCAGTGCCGGCCTCGGGCTTGCGCCCGTGGCCCGCTGGATGAATATTGCCGCCCCCATGGCCCTGAAAGCGGTTACCGAGAAGAACTTCGAGCAAGAGGTGATGGCGAGCGAGCTGCCGGTCTTGCTCGAATTTGGCGCCGAGTGGTGCGGGCCCTGCAAGGTCGTCGCCCCCGAGCTAGAGGCGCTGGCCCGAGAGCTCGAAGGCAAGGCCAAGGTCGTGAGCGTCGACATCGACAAGGCTCCCGCACTGGCACGAGAGATGGGGGTGCAGTCGGTGCCCACGTTCGTCGTCTTTCATCAGGGTCGCCCCGCCGACGGTCGTGTCGGCGCCCTCAAGAAGGCGCAGCTCCGGGAGATGATCGAGCCGTTCCTGCCCCGTGCAGCGGGGGCGCTCAAACCCGAAGAGGTCGCCGCGCTCTTGGCGCGCCGCGAGGTGAGCCCGGTCGACACGCGGGAGCTCGCAGCGTTCGCTCGCGCGCACGTACCGGGGGCGGTCCACATGCCGCTCGAGGAGATCCGCACTCGCTTGGCCGAGCTTCACATGCTGCCTGGCGCGCCCGTGCTCTACTGCCGCGCCGGCGACAAGACCAAGGAGCTGGCGAGAGAGCTCGCCGAGCAGGGTGTGCCCGTGCATTTCCTGGACGGGGGGCTGCTCGGCTGGGAGGCGTCCTCACTCCCCATCGAACGCCCGGACTGATCAGGACACCGCGCGACTGGCCAGAGCGAAGGCCTCCGCGATGACCTCGCGGACGGGGGTGCCGGCTGCCTGCGCCGCGCGCACACACGCGTCGAACTCCGGCTTGATCTGCGGCGGCCCGTAGGGGCCTTCGGAGATCTTCACCGGGATTTTTCCGAAGCGGGTCTGCACCTCCAGCATACGGCGCGGGCGCTCGAGTCGGTCGGCATCCGTCCAGCGCACTCCGATGGTGCTGGTCTCGCGCAAGAGGACCTCCGCGATGCGCGTCTCGGCGCCGCGATCGGCCAACGCCGACAGGGTCAAGCCGGGTCGCCCTTTTTTCATCGTGATGGGAACCGCCCACGCATCCCGCGCCCCGGCGCTGAGCAGCGCGCTGATGGTGTGGGCCGCGAGCTCGCCGGTCATGTCGTCGACGTTACACTCCACGAGTACGTGACCGAGCTCTGCGGGCGCCCGGACGACTGGCGAGCCGAGCACGACGCGCAGCGCGTTGGGGCGATCCGGCAAGTCCATCGTGCCGCGACCCCAACCAATGCGCTCCGGCGTCATCTCGGGCCAGCGAGCAAAACGCTCGGCCACGGCGCCGATGATCGCGGCGCCTGTCGGAGTGACGAGCTCGGCGTCGATGCCTGCGTCGTAGGTCGGGACCCCCGCCAGGCACTCAACCGTGGCCGGCGCGGGCAGCGGCAACACTCCGTGCCGACAAGTCACGGTTCCTCGTCCCATGGGCAGCGGAGTCGACACGACCGTCGCGCCCAGATGGACGAGGCAGGCCGCCGCCCCCACGACGTCGACGATGGCGTCGAGGGCACCGACCTCGTGAAAGTGGACCTTGTCGACGGAGATGCGGTGAACGCGGGCTTCGGCCTCAGCCAGGCGGCGGAAAATGCGGAGCGACAGGGTCTTCACTCGCACATCGAGGCTCGACCCGGTGATGAGCTGCTCGATTTCGGAGTAACTTCGCTCTCCGCTTGCAGCCTCGAAGCGCAGCTCGAGCTGTCGAGCGCCGATCGCACCTGCCATGCGAGTGGGCGCCGCGATCTGGATCCCGGCGATACCGAGGCATGCGACCGCATCGACCACGACCTCCAGCGGCACTCCGAGATCAACGAGCGCCGCAATGGTCATGTCGCCGGCGACGCCCGAGAACGCATCGAAGAACAGCGTCTTGCCAATCCCCGCCCCCTCCGCCAGGGCTCCCCGCTCTGCTTCCCCGTGCTCTTCCCCGTGCTCTTCCCCGTGCCCGTGCCCGTGCTCTTCCCCGTGCCCGTGCCCGTGCCCGTGCCCGTGCCCGTGCCCGTGCCCGTGCCCGTGCCCGTGCCCGCTCATCCGTTGCCCCGCTCGCCGGCCTGGACGATGCGCAGCACCGCCATCGCCGCACCGAACCCGTTGTCGATATTGACGACGGTTACGCCGGACGCACACCCGGTCAGCATGCCGAACAGCGCCGTCATCCCACCCAGCGCGACGCCGTAACCCACGGAGGTGGGCACCGCCACGATCGGCGATCGGATCAAGCCACCCACGACACTCGGCAGCGCACCCTCCATCCCCGCCACCACGATCACCGCGGGAGCCTCGCGGAGCGCCGGCAGCTCGCCGAAGATCCGGTGGATGCCGGCAACACCGACGTCGAACACCCGCTCGAACGGGATCCCCGCCATGCGCAGCGTCTCCGCTGCCTCCTCCGCGACGGGGAGATCACTCGTCCCCGCCGTGACGACCGCGACCGGGCGACCCGCTCGCGGCACGATCGGCTCTCGCTCGTGAGTGAGGACCCGGGCCACCGCCGCGTGACCGAGCTCGGGAACCAGCGCCCGCACCTCGCCCACCTTCTCGGGGTCCACCCGGGTGATCAGCACGTTCTGCCCGACGGAGATCAGCCTGCGGGCGATGCCGGCGATCTGCTCGGGGGTCTTGGACTGGCCAAGCACGACCTCCGGCATCCCCATTCGCAGCGCGCGGTGGTGATCGACGCGGGCGTAGCCGAGGTCCGCATACGGCAGGTGTTCGAGCTCACCGATCGCGGCCTGGACGTCGGTCTCTCCCGCCTGGACGCGCTCGAGCAAGGCCTTCAGTCGATCGGGGTCCATCCGGGTCACTTCTCAGGGTGAAGGCGCGCCGCTCTGCCGCGGCCAGCGCCGAGTCGGGAACTCATAGTGCAAGGAATCGACGGCGTCGACCTCACGCTGCTCCCGAAGCGGCCGGTCAGCGCCGCCAGCGGTGACGTCGCCGGCCGCGCATGTAATCCTCGCTGGCGTGCCTGCTCCCGTCGCGCCGCTCATCGGTTTCATCCTCGGCCTGACCTTCGCCTGGCTCGGCGCCGAAGAGCTGGCGCAAAGCGGCGGGTTGGGTGCGCGAGCGCTGACCGTGGTCGGTCTATTCAGCTTGCTGGTCTACGCCCCCATCGCGGGCTACTTCCTCGCGTTCGCGCCGGACTGGGCCTATGCCTACGCCATCGACAGCCAACGTTTGCCCGGCGCGGTGGACACGGCGTGGGTGCTGTGTGACGCGGCGAGTATTCCCGCGGGCTTTGCTGCGGCGGCGCGGCACGCGCGCGTGAAACGTGTCGCCCCACTGTTGCGCCTCGGTGCCCTGCCGGCCGTACTTGCCGTGGGGTTCATCTTGGCGGTCTTACCGCGCCTGGGTGTCCACGCGAGCTACGCGCAGTTTCACGGCGACTTCGGCGTGCGGCCCGTCTCCGGCAGCCCGCTCGGGTTTGCCCTGCTCTCGATGACGCTGATCTTGCTCGCCGGAATCGGCGTCACGGTCGTCTGGCTGCGGCGCTCGAGTCGCGCGGCGCGCAGCGATTGACTCGAACCCGAGGAGCCTGCCAGGCTCCGGCCCGAAAAACATGACGAACGAAGACGTTCAAGGACTCGTGCAGTTGGCGTCCGAGCTGGTCGAGCGCGCGCGCGGTCTGGGCGCCGACGTGGCGGAGGCCACCGCACGCGCGGGCTGGGAGCTGAGCACGAAGGTCCGCCTGGGCGAGGCCGAGCTGGTCGAAGAGGCCGGACACCGCGGCGTCTCGCTGCGAGTCATCCGCAATCAGCGCGTCGCCGTCACGTCGACCAGTGATCTCTCGAAACCGGGCCTCGAGCGCTGCGTGAGCGACGCTTTGATGCTCGCAGAGCTCTCGGAACCCGACCCCTTCGCGGGTCCGGCGGATCCGGCCGAGCTCGGCTCTCCGCCCTTTCCCGAGCTCGATCTGTACGACGAATCCGTCGAGAAGGTCATGGCGGACGTCGCGCTCGAGCGTGCCACACGGGCCGAGCGCGCCGCCCTCGATTTCGATCCGCGCATGACGCTGAGTGAGGGCGCGACCTTCTCTCGTACCACCGGCGCGAGCGCACGGGTCATCTCAACCGGGTTCACCGGAACCCTGCGCGGGTCGTACGCCTCGCTGGTGGTCTCGCCAGTCGTCGAAGACGAAGGCGGCAAGCGCCGCCGTGGATACTACTGGAGCGCCCGGCGCCACCTCGCGGAGATGGACGACGATGCCGAGGTCGGACGCGAGGCCGCGCGACGCACACTCGCCAAGCTCGGAGCACGCAAGGTCCCGACTGCCGAGGCGCCGATTGTGTTCGATCCCGATGTCGCACGCTCGATCATCGGGACGTTCGCCGGCTGCATCATGGGCGGCGCCATTTGGCGCAAGTCCAGCTACCTGGTCGAGCGAGAGGGCACGGAGGTCGCGAGCGAGCTGGTGAATCTGGTCGATGACCCGTTGATCCAGAAAGCCCCGGGCTCACGCCCGTACGACGGCGAGGGGCTCACTTCCCGACGCAACGTCGTCGTGGAGGCGGGCCAGCTCCGCACGTACCTGCTCGACTCCTACTCGGCGCGCAAGCTCGGAAGAAAGAGCACCGCCAGCGCAGCGGTCTCCGGCGGCTCCATCACCTCGAGCACTTCGAACTTCATCTTGTCGCCCGGCCCTCTCAGCCGTGAAGAGATCATCGCGAGCACGAAGCGCGGGCTCTACGTCACCGAGATGATGGGCTTCGGCTTCAACGCCATCACCGGTGATTTTTCCCGCGGCGCCGCCGGTTTCTGGATCGAAGATGGCAAGCTCGCGTTTCCCGTGAGTGAGGTCACGATTTCTTCGAACCTGGACACGATGCTGAAGAACATCGACGCGGTCGGCGACGATCTCGACCTGAAGACCAGCACTGCTGCGCCGACATTCCGGATCTCCAAGATGACGATCGCCGGCACCTGACGTCAGTCGGAAACCAGGTTGGCCGCGCCCGGCGACGAGCCGGGCGGTGCGTGATGTGCAAAACCCGTGGGGTCATCGGCCCGACTGTCCGGCCGGCGCCGCGCCACACTGACTCCGGCCTTCGGTTTGGGCACGGCGGGGAACCAGCTGAGTCGCTCGCCAGCTGGGTCCACGAGCTCGAGGGGTTCACCGCTGTTCGACAGGCCGTTCTTTCCCAGAGCGGCAACCCGGAGAATCGTCGTCGTCGCCGGCGGCACGACATCGGCCCCCAGCGTCGCGACGTAGTCCTCCCGCGCCAGGATCGCGAACTCGCCAGGAGCGAGGAGATACGGAGGCAGCGCCGTCTCACCACCCGAGTCACGCAAGCGGAGCGTGCCGAGCTCGGCGGCAGCGAGCCCGTCATTGTAGAGCTCGACCCATTCCTGTGCGGGCTCAGCGCCCAGCGGGTCGGCGTACACTTCGTTGATGACCACGTGCGGCCGGGGGGGTCCGGTGGTCACGGAGATCGCGCCGGCAAAGAGCTCGCCCGCGCTCGTCCGCACGGACACCGCGAGGGTCGAGTGCGACGCTGGGGCCAGCCCGCGGAGCGTGAGCCTGCCATCCGGCGGCACCGACCCGAGTACTTCGAGCGAGCCGCCGGACACCCGCCACAACGTCGGAACGTCCGGCCCTCGCACCCAGGCGCGATCGTCCTCGAGCTCGACGCAACCGGGGCCAAATTGGAGCTCTGCGGCCCCGCAGCTGACCGGCAGGGGCGCGGGGCTGTCCCCTGCGAGGATCAGCGTCGGTTCGAGGACTCGACCAAAGACCTCGATCGGCGGCAACAGCGGACGCGCTGATGAGACCGGTGAATCAGCCACGAGCGCGACGCAGAAATCGGAACCCAGCACCGGGACCAGCTCGCGCATGGCCCACGCAGCCGGCCCCGCGGGGTCGAAGGACACGAGCGTCGGCGACGTGCCAAAGTCCACCACCCCCGCGCCACAGAACAGACAAAACTCCGCCGAAGCGCCCAACCCCTGCGGCAACTTCGGCGGCCAGATGCGCGTGAGCGGCGCGGCTCCATCGGCTTCGATCTCGAACACTGCAAGCAAACCGCGGTCCGGGTGGGCAACGCTGTAGTGCTCCGTCGGCACGAGCGCGGAAGTGGGCGCGACCACACTTTCATCCGGGGTGTCCCAGGACAACACCGGAACCAGCCGCGCCACGAGCGTGCCCGGCAAGTTGCGATCGCGGATCTTCCGCAGGTGGTACTCACTCAGCTCACCGCGCACGAGCAACGTGTCCTCGAGGGCCGCACCATCCGGTAGAGTCAGATGGAAGCGCGACACAGCTTTTATCCGGCCGTCCGCCGCCGGCGCCGGCTCCGCGATTACGGTCACTTCGGAGGCGTGACCGTCCGCGCGAGGTCCGGGGTCCGGAAGGGGCGCGCGGCATGACGCGATCAACAGGGCGCTCGACGCCAGGACAAGACGCATGGGCGCGCTTCGGCCAACGTCCGCTCGGGTTGCGCGAGATCCCGGGTCGCGGTGCGGGTTTGCCCGCACGATTGCGCAACCGCAGCCAGCCGAGACAGACAGGGCTGCGCCCACGGCGACTGGCTGAAGGCCACCTGGCGAGGTGGCGGTCTACTGGGCTAGGCTGCGCGTCCGTGTCCCCCGAAGACGTCAAGGCGCTACGCAAGGAGCTCAGCTGCTCGATTGGGGAGCTCGCCCGCGCCCTGGAGGTCGAGGCCAAGCTCGTGGTGCAGTGGGAATCCGGGGCGCTTTTTCCAACCAAGCGCCACGTCGAGCGGATGAAGGCGCTTGAGCTCGGCGGCCCGGGGAAGATGCCCAGGATCGCTCGGAGCAAGGCCGCGAGCACGACGGGGCTTGCACGCCTGGCAGATCCGAAGCTCTGGGAAATCGTGCAGAAGCTCGCGGCACACCCGGCATTCTTCGAGCAGGTGGCAAAGCTCGCGGAAGCGGAGCCCGATCCGCAAGACGAGTGAGCACGCGGCACCACGTCGTGTCCCCCAACACCTTCGGACAGCTGCTCGCGCTATTCCCAGGAATGGCGCTCGCAGCTCGAGCCAACGCGCTCCCGCGCTCCCGCGCTATTCCCAGGAATAGCGTGCCCAGCCGGCTCCGCGCTATTCCCAGGAATGGCGCGCCCAGCATGAGCCAACGCGCTCCCGCGCTATTCCCAGGAATGGCGCGCCCAGCATGAGCCAACGCGCTCCCGCGCTATTCCCAGGAATGGCGCGCCCAGCATGAGCCAACGCGCTCCCGCGCTATTCCCAGGAATGGCGCGCCCAGCATGAGCCGCCGCGCTCCCGCGCTATTCCCAGGAATGGCGCGCCCAGCATGAGCCAACGCGCTCCCGCGCTATTCCCAGGAATAGCGTGCCCAGCCGGCTCCGCGCTATTCCCAGGAATGGCGCGCCCAGCATGAGCCGCCGCGCACCCGCGCTATTCCCAGGAATGGCGCGCCCAGCGTGAGCCAACGCGCTCCCGCGCGTCGTCATCGTCGTCGTCGTCGTCATCGTCGTCGTCGTCGTCATCGTCGTCGTCGTCGTCGTCATCATCGTCGTCGGCGGCGGCGGCTCCGCCCGAAGCCTCCCCCTCCTCGGCTTCGTCGCCTTTCACGGGCGCCGCGGCGGCGGCGGCGTCATCGTCGTCATCGTCATCGTCGTCATCGTCGTCATCGTCATCGTCGTCATCGTCGTCATCGTCATCGTCGTCATCGTCGTCGTCATCGTCGTCGTCGTCGTCGTCGTCGTCATCGTCGGCGTCGGCGTCGTCGTCGTCGTCGTCGCCAGCATCGTCGCCGCCGTCGCCGGTTCCGCGCTCGTCGTCACCCTCGTCATCGGTGCTCGCTGGTTCCGCAGCATCACCCCCGGCGTCGCCCTCGCCAGGCGAATCAACCGCCGCGGGCCCGCCCGCCTCGCCGCCGCCCGGCTCGCCCGCCGTCGCAGCCTCGACGCTCTCGTCGTCGTCGCCCCGGAACCCGAGATCGATCGGCCCGTCGGGCGCGTCCTCCCCGATTTCCCGCTCGAAGACCGAGCGCGACTCCTCGTTCAGCTCCGTGAACTCCTTCAACGTCGGCAGATCGCGCAGCGACTGCATGCTGAAGAGCTCGAGGAACGTGGGCGTGGTGCCGTACAGCATCGGCCGCCCCGGCTCGTCCTTCTTCCCCAAGATCTTCACCAGATCACGCTCGAGCAGACCCTTGAGCACCGGGCCGGAGTCGACCCCTCGAATGTCGTCGACCTCGGGACGAGTCAGCGGTTGCCGGTACGCGATGATGGATAGGGTCTCGAGCTGCGCGCGGGACAGCCGGACCGGGCGCATCGCGATGAAGTTGCGAACGTAGGTAGCGTACGTGGGGTTCGAACGCAGCACGAGCCCGCCGGCGACCTCCTCGATGCGCACGCCGCGCAGCTGATTCTCGGTGGTCAGCTCGGCCACCAGCTCCTCGGTTCGCTTCTTGTCAATCTTTGCCGCGCGCGCGAGCTCTTTGACCGTGAGCGGGCGATCACTCACGAAGATCAGCGCCTCGAGCAGCCCTTTCAGGAAGGCGCGGGTGTCTTCCACGCCCGCCTCGTCGACCGTCGGTGCGTCGAGATCCGCGGCCAGCGCAGGGGTTGGCTCGACCGGTTCTTCGGCAACCGGCGCCTCCACCGCCTCGTCGAGCTCGAGCTCGGCCGGAACGGTCTCCGGCGCCTCGGCTTCTACGACCTTCACGGGTGGAGCGGCAGCGCGTCGCTTGGCCTTGGCCAGCGCGGGCTGCGATCGCCCGGACGCCTTGGACTTCGCCCGCCTGCTCTCGCCGCTCTCGGGGCTCGGCTCCTCGACCGGAGCGCTCGCTTTCCTGGTCACTCGGGGCCGTTTGGGGGCGGGCTTGTGCTTGGCGCCGTTCGCACGCTTGCCTTTGGCCGGCTGCGCGGCCTTCGCGCGGGCAGCCTTCGCGCCGACGCGCTTGAGCGCCTTCGCCGTGTTCTTGCTCGCCATCAATCGCTGTCCTCTCGCTCTTCTTCGTCGGGAACTTCAGGCTGCGGTTCGTCGCCGCCGTCGCTCAGGTCGGGGGCTGCCTCAGCGCTCTCGTTCAGGGTCGTCTCGCCGGCTGGTTCCGTGGTCACGTCAGGGCCCGACTCCGCGCCCGCTTCGCCACCCACGTCCCCGCCCGCTTCGTCGTTCGGATCCGCGTCCGCTTCCCCGCTCGCATCTGCGCCCGCTTCGCCACTCTCGTCCGCGTTCGCTTCGCCGCTGGCCTCCGCGGCGGCATCGCCCGCCAGCGGCGGCATCGAACCCCCGCCGCCCAGACTCAGGGTCGCCGCCTCGGCCAGCGCCATGGCCTCGTCTTCCCGCACCGCCAGCTCGACGAAGATCGGAGCAAGCGCGTCGCTCTGGAGCAGCCGGGTCATGCGCAGCCGGGTCATCTCGAGCAGTGCCAGGAAGGTGACGACCAGCTCGGCTCGGGTCCTCTGACCCTCGAACAGATCTTCGAAGGCCAGCGTCGCGCGCTCACGCAGCAGGTCCGCCAGCTGATTGATGCGGTCGCTGATGCTGAGCCGATCGAGCTGGATCTCGTGGTCGATCTGGGTGTGGGCCCGCTTGAGCACCGCCTGAAACGAGTCCAGCAGCTTGAACAGGCTGATGGGCGCGAGCGGCGCCTGGCTCTCCGACTCCGGAGCCGCAAGCCCTCGACCGAACACGTCACGACCGTAGATGCTGCGAGCCGCCAGCTGATCCGCGACCAGTTTGTACTTCTGATACTCGAGCAGTCGGCGCACGAGCTCCAGGCGGGGATCTTCCTCCGGCTCCTCGGTCTCGTCGTCGACCTGATTCGGGTCAGGCGGCAAGAGCATCTTGCTCTTGATGTGGGTGAGCGTCGCCGCCATCACCAGGTACTCGCTGGCAATGTCGATGTTCAGCTCCTGCATCAACATGATGTATTCGACGTACTTCTCCGTGACGAACGCGATGGGGATGTTCATCACATCCAGCTCGTGCTGCTGGATCAGGTGCAAGAGCAGGTCGAGCGGCCCCTCGAAGTTCTCGAGCCGAACCCGGTAGGCGTGGGCGCCGCGCTCGGCCGCGAGCTCTTCGGCCAGCTGGCGAGCCGCGTCGCCCGCGACGGCCAGCGGTGACTCCGCCTCGGGCCGCGGGTCGTCCGCGCCGCTCACGAGAGGCTCCTCACACTGAGACCGAACAGCGACTCGAGCCCGCCGCCGACGAAGCGGACCGGACGCTCGAGCAGCACACTGCGCAGGGTGTCGCTGTACAGGACCAAGAGCAGCACCATGATCGACATCGGCGCGATGGACTCCAGCACGGAGTCGAAGCGACGCGGCAGCAGCCTGCTGCCATCCAGCGGTGGGATCGGCAGCAGGTTGAAGACGAAAAGGCCGACGTTCAACACGTACATCGCGCGCAGCAGATACACCAAGGCGCCCCGGCCGTCCTGCGCAAACGCCATCTCGGGTTTCACCCGCAAGATCAGCGCGAGCAACGCCACCGAGACCGTCGCCAGGAGCAGGTTCGAGAGCGGGCCGGCGATCGCAACCAAGGCCATGCCCGTGCGCATGGAGACCCTGCGAGAGAACGCCGTGGGTGAGACCTGGACCGGCCGCGCCCAGCCGATGAAGGAAAACCCACCAAAGATCACCGCGGCGACCGGGACGACGATCGTGCCAAACACATCGTAGTGCTCGAGCGGGGAGAGGGTCAGACGGCCCTGTCTGCGCGGTGTGTCGTCTCCCAGCTTGTCCGCTACGAGGGCGTGGGAATACTCGTGGACGCTGAGCGACAGCACCATGGGCACCAGGTTCAGCACGATGTTGCGGAAGAGATCCGGGGACAGCACGAGCGCCGCGGTATAACAGCCCGTCTGCCGGTAGAAAAATCCGGCCGTGCCGGGCCGACGAATTCGGCCGCTGCCGTGCTACCTTCCGGGAGATGGCCGAGCCCGACCGGGTCTGCTCCCGCTGCGGCGCGCGCTACGACGGCGGAGTCATCTTCTGCCCGAGCGATGGCACGCCGCTCGGCGCAAAGAAGCTGAAGGTGGGCGAGGACGCTTACCTGGGGCTCACGATCGGCGACGATCTCAGGATCGAACAGCTGATCGGAATTGGAGCGATGGGCAGAGTCTATCGTGCCCACCAGCTAGGGGTTGCGCGGGACGTCGCGATCAAGATCCTGCACCGCGATCTGCTCGACAGCCCGAGTGTGGTCGCGCGCTTCGAGCGTGAGGCCCGGATCGCCAGCCGCCTCGCCCACCCCAACGTGGTGCAGATGCTGACCACCGGGCGACTGCCGCCCGTGAACGCGGAGGTCGGGGGCGAGGCGTACCTCGTCATGGAGCACCTGGACGGGATCTCACTCCGGTCCGCCCTGGCCGCGTCCGGCGGTGCAATGCCGCTGCCGCGTGCGCTGCACGTGGTCTTGCAAGCGTCGGACGCCACCGGCGAGGCCCACGCCCAGGGCATCGTGCACCGCGACATCAAGCCGGAGAACGTGATGCTGGTGAAGCGCGGGGAGGACCCGGATTTCGTCAAGGTGCTCGACTTCGGCGTGGCGCGCATCGAGCGTTCCGACACGTCCATCGCAACCCAGGCCGGCGCCATCTTCGGCACCGCGCGCTACGTCTCACCCGAAGGCGCGCAAGGCAAGACGGTCACTCCCGAGAGCGACGTGTACTCGCTGGCCGTGCTCTTGTTCGAGTGCCTCGCCGGGCGGACTCCCTTCGAGGACGACAGCCCCGTTGCGATCTTGATCAAACACACGAAGGAGCCCCCGCCCGACGTGCGCAGTGTGCCCCGCGCCAGCTACGTGCCGGAGCCACTCGCCCGGGTCATCGGGAAGAACCTGGCAAAAAACCCAAGCGACCGCGCGCGCGACGCCCGGGCACTGGGCCGCGAGCTGGTCCTTGCTGCAAGCGAGAGCGGGCTCTCGCCGGACGACCTGGTGATGCGCTCCACGTTGCTCGGCGGCGCAGGTCGCGCGCTCTCACTCCGGAGCATCGAACAGACCAAGGTGTTGCCGGTCGGGGCAGATGCGGTCGGCTCCGGCGAGCCGCCGGCTGAAGCTCCGTCGGCGGTCGTTTCGGAGTCGGCGCTCAGGCCTGCCGAGCCGGACGACGATGCGGTCGAGCCTCGGCTCGCCATTCCCGGGGCGAGTGTTTCACCCGTGAAGTGGCTGCTGGTGGTGTGTGCGCTGGGTGTCGCTGTTGCACTCCTCGCCCTCGGAGGGCGCTGGTTGTGAAGCTGCGCGCCGCTCTCCTGCTTGCCGCGTCCACGCTGACGGTGGGCTCGCTCGCGACTCGCCCCGCCCCTGCGCACGAAGGCGGCCAGCCCCACCCCGGTGGCACGCTCGACCACGACCGTCTGACCGGCATGGCGGAGTTCGGCCTCGGCTGGTTGCTCTTGCCGGGTGCACAAGTCTGCGTCGAGCCGAGCATCGCGGGCTGCAGCCAGGGGGACTCGAGCCTCGGGCTCGAAGCCTGGCAGTTGTTTCGCGCGACACGCTCGTTCACCTTGGGCGCGGGACTGCTGCTCGGGCTCACGCCGACCACGGACGCGCCGCGGGAAGATCCTCCCGGCGTGTCGCGGGACCACACACGTCGCTATTTCACGGTCGAAGGGACGGCGCGTTACTACGCCTTCTCCGGGCCCACGTTCGAGGGCTGGCTCGGCCTCACGAGCGGGCTGGTGGTCGTGAGTGATCGTTTTGCATCGAACCGAGGCAGTACCGACAAAGCGCTGGTCGGCCCCCGGGGGGTCACGATCCGCACCGAGGGTTACACCGTCGGTCTGGCCGTGGGCGCGGCGTATCGCTTGAGCACCAACTGGTCCACGGGCGCGGCACTGCGCTACGGCAGCTGGTTCTTACCGGAAAAGCCCGCGCGCTCGCCGTTTGGCGACGAAGCCTCGCTGCGTGGACAGAACAACCTGCTGAGCTTCGGCATCAACATCGCGTATCGCGTCCCGCTCTGATCCTTGGAAGACGGCCAACGCCAACTTCTCCGAGGCGTGTCGCGCGTCGGCGTTCTGAGCTGACTGCGAAGATCGAAGACGCAGAGATTTCACAGGAAGGCGGAAGGGCGGAGGATTTGCATTCAGCAGAGCGTGCATTCGATCGTTCTGCCACCTCTGAGTCCCTCTAATTTCCGTCCTCCCGCCTTCCTGTGAATTCCTCCGGCTCTTCCTCCGCCTCTCGCTGTGAAGGCCAACGCCTCTCGCTTCGATTCTCACACGGGTCTTGCGGCCAAGATCGCCAGCAGCTCGAGCATGCGTTCGAGCACGACGGCGGTGACCGCGAGCAAGCCCAGCGAGCGCACCGGTGCCAGGAGCGGGCCGATGAACGCCGGGCTCGCCGCCCGAGCGACCAGCGAGCCCGCAACCTCGATCACGACCGACGCCACCAGGATCGGCGCCGCAATCGCGAGCGCCAGCTCGATGCCACCCACCAGACTCTGCGTCGCATGAAAGAGCGATGCGCCGACCTCGATGTCCGGGCGCGAGAGCGCCTGCACGATGCGGCCGGGTCCACCGCTCTCCAGGAACAAGATGGACGTCAAGAGCCCGAACAGCGCGCCGAGTGGCGTTGCACCGGCCTCGACCGTAGGCAGGGACGAGGTCTCTCGAGCACCGCGTAGATCATCGATGGCGCCGCCAGTCATGCTGGCGACCCAGAGCGCGACGGACGCCGTCACCGCGATCGGGAGGCCCTTGGCAACTTCGACCAAGAGAGCGACCGGCCAGGCGACTCCGTTCGGTCCGACCACCGGCAGCCCGGGCGCCACGGAAGCTGCGAGCGCCAGCGCCAGCACGACCCGCGCCGGCCCCGGAAAGGCCCGGAGCCCGAAGGCCGGCACCAGTGCAACGCTGGGGGCCACCCGCGCCCAGGCCAGCCCCAGGCGCGATAGATCGACCCCGCTCTTGTCGAGCGCCGCTGCGACCTCGCCGACCAGACCCGTCACGGCGGCGAGCATTCTTCGATGCGGGGCCGGGCGCAACGGCCGACGCGCCCCTTTTGGCTTTGCCGTCGTTGACGCGAGGCGTGGGGGCCGGTAACGGTTCGCGGCCCAAGGCCAGAGGAGAGGATGCGATGAGTCTCGACACGTCCACCGTCGGCTACACGACCCCCGCTTACGAGTTCGCGTACGACTGGAAGACCGTCGTGCTCTACGCCCTCGGGATCGGCGCAAAACGTGACGAGCTCGACTACCTGTACGAGTCCAAGGGCCCGAAGGTGTACCCGACCTTCGCCGTCGTTCCCGCCTACGCCGCGCTGGGTGACGCGCTGGTGAAGACCCAGGGCAACCTGGCGATGGTCGTGCACGGCGGACAGACGGTGAGCATGCGCCGCCCGATCCCGTCCGAAGGCACGATGAAGACCATCGCGACCATCACCGGCATCTACGACATGAAGAAGATGGCGGCGGTCACCGTGAAGACCAGCACCGAGGTCAACGGCGAAGCGTGCTTCGACACCGAGTGGTCGATCCTCTACCGCGGAGCCGGAAGCTTCGGCGGCCCACCGCCACCGCGCGAAGAAGTTCCGAGCGCTCCCAAGGACGCGCCCCGCACCTGGATCTTCGAAGAACAAACGGCGCCGGAGCAGGCACTGCTCTATCGCCTCTCGGGGGATCTGAACCCGCTGCACGCGGATCCCGAGTTCGCCACGATGGTGGGTTTCCCGCAGGGGCCAATCCTTCACGGGCTCTGCACGTACGGCTACGCCTGCCGCGCCATCGTGAAGAACGCCTGCGGAGGCGACGCCGGAAAACTCAAGCGCTTCACCGCGCAGTTCCGCAAGCCAGTTTGGCCCGGTGAGGCCATCCGCACCGAAGCGGTGGCCCTCGACGCCGGCAAGCTCGCGCTGACGGTGTTCGCGGGAGGCCGTGACGACGCAGTGATCACGAACGCATGGGCAGAGATCGGTTGAGCAATGGCTAAGAGCGACAAAAAAGACAGCGACGAGAAGAAGAAACCGCTTGAGACCTCGGAACCCCCGTGGGCCAAGAAGGGTGGCAAACCCGAGCCCGAGCCCGAAGAGGACGACGACGACGACGACGACGACGACGACGACGACGAGCCGGCTGTCGCTCCCAAGAAAGCGGCTCAACCCACGTCGGACGACGACGACGACGACGAGGACGAGGACGACGACGACGACGACGACGAGGACGAGGACGAGCCGCCTCCACCGCCACCGCGCTCGAAGCGGTCGGCCCAGGGCCCAGCGAAGAAGTCCGCGCGCCCATCGGACCGCGCGCGTCCCTCGACCCGCCAGCCCAAGAAGTCAGAGCCGCTACCGGACGACGGCCTGCCCAACTGGCTCCCCTGGGCGGTGATGATCGGCCTCATCGGCGTCGGTGTGCTGGGCGCGACCGGCGTATTTTCGAAGGGCTCGAAACAGGCGACGGCGGCCGAGGCCCCGATCTCGAGCGCCGAGGCAACCACTCCGGACCAGATCTCCGCGCAGCACCTGCTGGTCCAGTACAAAGGTTCGATGCGCGCGGCTCCGACCGTCGAACGCACCAAAGAACAAGCCAAAGCCCGCGCGGAAGAGGCGCTGAAGAAGGCCAAGAGCGGCGGCAACTTCGACGCCCTGGTGGGTGAGTATTCGGACGAACCCGGTGCTGCCCAGCGCAAGGGACAGCTCGGCAAGTTCTCTCGCCAGATGATGGTGAAAGAGTTCTCCGACGCGGCGTTCGGGCTCAAGGTCGGGGAGCTCTCCGGCATCGTGGAGACCGGCTTCGGCTTCCACGTGATCAAGCGCACGGAGTGAGGGTGCGCTACCTACCGTTGCTCTCGGCCGCGCTCGCGCTCAGCGCGTGCGCGCTGACGACCTACGAGGGGCCGAGTGAGCCACCACGCGGCGCGGCTCAGCCGATCTGGCCGCCGCTCGGCGAAGCACCGGCCACTCCGCCCTCGGAGTCGGGCGAAGAGGCCGAAGGCACCACCGCCGCGCGCCCAGAGACCATCGCCGCTCGCCACATCCTGGTCATGCATCGCGCTGGCATGCGCGCCCCGGAGACGATCACGCGCAGCAAGGAAGAGGCGAAAGCGCGCGCGGAGGAGGCGCTCAAGCGCGCGCGCGCGGGGGAAGACTTCGTGAAGTTGGTCGGCGAGTACTCCGACGAACCCGGCGCGAAGACCCGCGGTGGCACCCTGGGTCGTTTCCCGCGCGGCGTGATGGTCAAGGAGTTCGAGAAGGCAGCGTTCGCCCTCGAGCCGGGTCAGATCTCGGACGTGATCGAGAGCCCCTTCGGCTTCCACGTGATTCAACGGACCGAGTGACTCACGCCCTGAGCAGGTGTTTGGCGATCACCATGCGCTGAACCTCGCTGGTGCCCTCGCCAATCTCGCAGATCTTCACGTCCCGCAGGTGACGCTCGACGTCGAACTCGCGGGTGTAGCCGTAGCCGCCGTGGATCTGCAGCGCGTCGTTGCAGGCCCGCGTCGCCGCTTCGCTCGCCCAAAGCTTCGCCATCGCCGCCTCGCGACTGTAGGGCTGTCCCAGGTCACACAGCCAGGCCGCACGGCGGATCAACAGCTCTGCCGCGTCGAGCTCGGTGGCGGCGTCCGCCAGCTTCCACTGGATCGCCTGGAACTCGGCGATGGCTTTGCCGAAGGCGCGCCGCTCCTTGGCGTACGCCACCGCCATGCTGACGGCCCCCCGTCCCAGACCGAGCGCCATGGCCGCGATGCTGATCCGCCCGCGGTCGAGGATCTTCATCGTGTCGTAGAAGCCCTGATCGACGTTGCCGACCCGATGGCTGTCCGGCAGGCGCACGTTCTCGAACGTCAGCTCGACGGTGTCACTCGAGCGGCAGCCGTACTTCTCCAGCTTCTTGCTGGCAGAAAAACCCGGCGTGCCGCGGTCGACGACGAACGCCGTGATGCCGCGCTGAGCGGGCACGTCGCGGTTGGTGATGGCCAGCACCACGCAGAACCCGCCCACGGAGCCCTGGGTGATGAACATCTTCGTGCCATTGAGCACCCAGTCCTCGCCGTCGCGCACTGCTGCGGTCTTCATCCCGGCGCTGTCGGAGCCGGAGCCCGGCTCGGTCAGCGCCCACGCAGCGAGCCACTCACCGCTGGCCGCCTTGGGCAGGTACTTCTGCTTCTGCTGTTCGTTGCCGAAGCTGAGGATGTGGCTGGTGCCGAGCCCGTTGTGACTTGCGACGGTCAGCGCCAGCGAGCCGTCGACTCGCGCACACTCTTCGACACACAGGGCGTACGACAGAGTGTCCATCGCTGCGCCGCCGTACTCTTCGGGGATGCGAATGCCGAGCAGGCCGAGGTCCGCCAGCTTGGGGACGATCTCGTGAGGAAAGCGCTCCTCTTCGTCCCACTGTTTTGCGTGGGGTCGAACCTCGCGCTCACAGAACTCACGCACGGATGCGCGAAGGAGTTGATGCTGCTCGGATAGCTCGAAGTCCACGGGCCTCTCAGCGCGCGGGACAGGGGCCGCGCAGGGCTCCTAGCTAGCACGATTCAGCCGCGCTTCACCACGCCCACAGACGCTGGCTCGGAAGGCTGGAGTCGCCGGCTTCACTTCGCCGGAACGTCCAACAGCTTCTTCAATCGCTCCAGCTTTTCGGCCTCGCTCAGGCTGACTTTCTGGGCTTCGGGCGCGGCCATGCCCGCGCTGAGCGCATACTCTTCGTCGCCGATACCAAAGACCTGGTCCCCCTTACGCCCGACCACCCAGCCGATCTTCGGGCTGGTGTCGTCGTCGCGCCGCTCCATCGACAGGCCGTCGAAGGTCACACCCTTCAGCGCCTTGGATCCGTCGGCCTTCTTCAGCGTCTTCAGCACGTCCTTCGCGGCGTCTTCGTCCGCACGCGCCACCGACAGCACACGCCAGCGCTTGCTGCCGTCCTTGTAGAAGCCGACTGCACCCGCACCGACGCCCGCGATGCCGAGGGCATCCGTGGTGGTGAAGTTGACCCCCATCGGGATGCGATTGTCCGAGGGCAACGCCGCCACGGCCTTGGGTGGCTCCTTGTCGCCGCTGAGTTTCTCTCCGATGGCCTTCGCGATCGGCGGGATTGCCTTCGCCGCGCTCTCCTTCAACTGGTCCGGCGCCTCGACCTCGTTGGTGTACGAAAGCTCGACCACGTGCTCACCCCGCCACACGTAGGCGATGCCGGTCCCCGCAGCGGCGGCGCCGCCGGCCTCGAGCTTGGCCGGCGCCGACTCCACCGGGTCGGAGTCAGCCACCACACGCTTGGTGAAGAACGCGTACGCGCCTTCCTTGCTCGCGAACTGCGACAGGTTCACGTTGACGGCGCCGGGTGAGCCTTTGCCGTCGACGTAGCGCAGCGTGACGACGCGCCGCAGACCGAAGCTCTTGTAGACCTCACACTCCCCATCGAACAGCTCGGTGCAGACCTTGTCGACGTTGGCGGGTGCGTTCTCGCCGTATGCGCGGGTCTCGCCGTTTGGATCGACGCAGTAGTCCCCAGCCGCGCGCGAAGAACCCGGCCGAGACCTTGTCGGAAACCGTCCCACCCCCCGCCGCGCAGGTCCCGGGTTTGCTACTCGCGATGGGGGGTGGCGCGACGCCCTTGTCGGCCTCTGCCGGCTTCTTGTCGCAGGCCGGAAGCAGGAAAGGGAGCAGGGCCAAGGCGTGCCGGACGTTCATGGGCCGGACTTAGAACGAGGGGCGGTCCCAGGCAATTCCCCGGTGACCGCTGGGCCGGCGCTGAGCATCCGGCAAGTCCTTCGAGCCCTGAAACGATTGCATAGCGCTGCAATCCTTACTGCCTCGGGAATCCATCACGGCCCACAATTACCTGGAATTCCGGGGGGGTCAGATCTCGATCCTCGGCACAGGCCTTGCTCAGTACAGGCTCGTGGTGGTGCGTTTTCAGAAATCAGGCCTCTCTTGGGTCACGGCCCCGGCCCGCCGGCGGAGCCGGGGGTTCACCCTCATCGAGCTGGTCGTGGTGGTGATCATCGTCGGTGTGCTGGCGGCCATCGCCATTCCGACCATCACGGGTCAGATGCGCTCCCGCCGCACGCAGTTCGTGGCGAAGGAGCTGTCGAGCCTCTACCGCAACGCTCGCATGCGGGCCATGGGTCGCGGCTCGGCGGTCATGGTCCGCTTCGACCGCTCGGTGGATCAGGAGGGACGCTTCGAGGTCCGAGAAGCCGTCCGCAGCGCTCAGGCCAACCCGAACTGTGATCGGCTGCCGGTCTCGAGCTGCACGCTGACCACGTGGTTGCCCAACAATCCCGACAGTCAGGTCATCGGCCAGCTCACCATCAAGGGCCGCTCCGAGCTCGACGGCATCATGACCCGAGTGAAGGATCCGCTGAACAACGACCAGGCCTCGATGGATGTGTGTTTCACGCCCATGGGCCGCTCCTTCATGCGCTACGGGCAGGCCAACCCCTTCGCCGCGCTGACCACCGTGCCCCGCGTCAAGATCACGCGGGTCAACACCACCTCACTGGAGCCCTACGGCCCGTCGCGCTGGGTGCTGGTGCTCCCGAACGGCAACACCCGACTCGGAGTCGCGACCGTGGAGACCACGCTGTGACCCGCGCACGCGCCCCCCGTCGCACCCGTCGCGGTTTCACCGCCGTCGAGCTGCTGATGGCCATCAGCATCTTCGCGATCGGCGTCGCCGGCATCATCGCGATGCAGAAGGTCACCGTCGGCGCCAACAAACACGCGAAGAACCTTTCCATCGCCACCCACATCGCTCAGGCCTGGCTCGACCAGCTAGCGGTCGACGCCGCGGCGTGGAACCACCCGTCGCCGGGCATCCCGACACCGGACCTCAACGACACGATCTGGCTCCAAGCGGCCGGCAACAATGCCAACCAGTGGCTGCGCCCGGCGTTCGATGCCAATCGCAACTTCGGCGCGGCCTTCGATGCGCTCGGTAATCCCGTGGCCGATGCCAACGCCGGCACCGCGGTGTTCTGCGCGCATGTTCGGCTCTCGTGGATGTACCCGGCGACGGCGGGCAACGGCCTGCTGCGCACGGAGGTCCGCGTGTTTTGGCTGCGCGATGGCCAGGGCGGCACCGTCAACGGTCAGCCCACCTGCGCCGTGCTCACCCCGCCCGCCACCATCGAGGCTGCTGGGCTCAAATACCACTTCGTGCACACGGCCTCCGCCGTGAAACAGAACACCGCATCGTGACCCTCTCACTCCTCTCTTCGGTCCGCTCCTCCCCGCTTCGCCGGCGGCGGCGGGGTTTCACCCTCGTCGAGCTCATGGTCGCCGTCACCGGTGGCTTGTTCGTGTCGCTCGCGGTGTTTGCCATCTCGCGCCAGACGGGCCGCTTCTACACCCGGGAGTCGCGGGTGGCGGACGCCACCATGAGCGCCATGCTCGGCTTCGAGCGCCTGAAGGCCGACATCGGCCGGGCCGGCTTCCTGAGCAGCCCGAACATTCGACAAGATCCGAACTTGTGCGGAGACTCGACGACCTACCCGGTGCTGCTCCAGCGCCTGGCGCCCCTGCGCATCCGCCCGGGGGGCTCGGCCGCGAGCGCCGCCGCGCACATGTCGGACAACGGCCTCGCGCCGGACGAGCTGACCCTGATGGGCAGCTACACGGCGGCGGAGGTCTTTCCGATCTGGAACGTCGACAATGTCGGCGCGACCTACGTCGTCCACTTGCAGCAGAACACCGGCCCGCTCGGCCGCATGGGTTATCCGTCTTCGCCGAATCAGCTGACGATGCTGGAGTCGATCTTCGGCGCCCAGCCGGGGCGAGGCGTGCGCATCCAAGACCAGTCCGGTGAAACGCAGTACGCCACCGTGCAGAGCGTCGCGAGCGCCAACGGCCCCCAGGTCATCTTGAGTCAGGTGCCCGCGCTGCGCTTTCGCCAGGGCGTCGGCAACATCTGTGGGCTCAAGGGCAACGTGACCGGCGCCACCATCAACGTGGTGAACTTCATCAAATACGACCTGCGCAACATCCAGAACCAGTCGAACCTGGGCGCCAACGCCGCCTACGACCCGGCCTACGTCGCCGGCGCCCACCCCTACGACGTGGGCACTCGCTTCGACCTGGTGCGCGTCGAGCTCGACACCTCGGGTACTCCCATTCAGACCACCGAGGAGCTGGTCGCGGAGTATGCCGTCGATTTCAAGCTCGGCATCACCGTCGCCGTCACCGTGCCGGCCAACAAAGATCAGACGCTGCTCGAAATCCCGGCGTCGCCAGCGGTCGCGAACTGGGCGGGGGATCTGGTGACCGACATCGTCAACCCGGCCAACGGCCCCCAGCGCGTTCGGGCGGTGCGGCTGCGTCTCTCGATCCGCTCTCAAGAGCCGGACCGCGACGCCAACCCACCCAACCCCGGCCAGCTGTTCCGCGTCGGCCTCGGCACCGGCGCCGCCCCGCCCTTCGCGCGGGTGCGTTCGGTCCAGGCCGACGTGGCCCTCCACAACCAAACCGCGGTGTTCTACTGATGCGCCCGCAGAATCCAAAACTACGATTCCGGCGCGACGAGCGCGGTGCTGCCGTGTTCGTGGTGGTGCTCGCCATCACGCTGCTCACGGCGGTGGGGGTCTTTGCCCTGCGCAGCGCGAGCCTGGTCGATCAGGCGGCGGGTTATGACCGCCAGGCCTCTCAGACGACGTATCTCGCCGAGTTTGCCGGCCGCGCCGTTGCTGCCGAGGTCGGGGACGGTGCCGCCCGTGTCTACATCGACAAGGTCGCGAACGGCACGGACACCTGCTTCGCCAACAAACTGCTCGACCCCAACGCGCTCGACCCCAACATCACCTATCTCCCCTGCTACAAGCTCTTTTACAACGAGATTGGCAGCCGGGTCGACGCCCACTTCTCCGGCAACACGGTGCTCTCCGATCAGTCGACGACGGGCGCTGGCAGCCTGGGCCCTCAGCTGGACGCAACCGGCGCCATCACGCCAATGGAAGGCGTGTTCGTGGTCGAGATGACGGACCCAGCGGAGAGCACCCCCACCCCGGGCTCGGCCGTCGGCAGCAACAACCCCGCCAATACTTTCCGGGACGTGCAGCTCACGTTCACGGCTTTCGCGCAGGTGCGCCCCTTCGACGTCACCCCGGATGATCCGTGGTGTGCGGCCAATTCCCTTTCGACGTCCGCCAGCGTCACGTCGCTGCGTGCGCACGTCACGCTCAGGAACGTACCGCGGTGAGGAGAGAACGATGAGGCAGGCTTCTCGGCTATGGATCGGCTCAACACTCGCGCTGGGTGCGCTACTGGTCAGCCTTCGGGCTAGCGCTCAGAAGGACGTCAACCCGCCGCCCCCGAACGTGCTCTTGCTCGTCGATTCGTCCGGATCGATGGAGTACAAGTCGTCGAACCCGAGCTTCCCGGTGTGCGACCCGACGACGAACAACGTCAGTCAGAAGAGCCGCTGGATCGAGCTCGTCGAGGTGATGACCGGCACCGTCAAGGACTATCGCTGCGAGGCGATGGACCGCAACAGCAACAACTTCAACACCCAGTACACCCTCAACGGCACCGATCCGCCGGACCGGTATTATTCGAACCCGTACCACCGGCCCATGCACAAGGACTGCGCGCCGGGCCCGGGAACGCTGCCCGCAAACGTCTGGGACTGGGTCGATCTGGAGCCCCGCAAATACAACAACCTCGGCAGTAGCTGTAACTTCGAGCAGGAGAAAGACGGCCTGCTCGACGATGGCGCCTTCCGCAAGACCGTGCGCTTCGGCCTGATGACGTTCGACAACCACGCCGACGCCGGCCAGGGCTTCGCCGGCAACGCCCCGAACTACACCTCGGGCTCGACGGGCGCCTGGAGTTATTTCCTCAGCAAGGCGACCGGCAAACCCGCAGGCTGTAACACCATGAGCGACATGGAGGTCGGCGCTCGCAACAACGCCGCCCCGCCCTGGGAGGGCCGCCTGATGAATTTCGGGAAGTCCGGCGACAAACCCGAGAAGCAGAACGACCGCATCCAGCAGGTGCTGATCGGCACCCGTCCCTACGGCGCCACGCCGATCGCCGGCATGCTGGACGACGCCCGGGAGTTCCTCTGGAACGACGCCTCGACCGATCCGCTCGACGTGAACGAGAAGTTCGGCCCCAAGGACGACCCGTATCTCGCCGGCGGTTGCCGCAAGAACGTCATCATCCTGCTCTCCGACGGCGAGCCGAACATGGATCTCCGGACGCCGTGTGAAGACACCGCCAACGGTGGCAAGTGTCCCTATCCGACCTCCGAGGCGACGGCACTCACACTCTCGAGCGACCCGACACACCCGGTCGAGACCTTCGTGATCGGCTTTGCTGTCTCGAACGTGACGCTCGCGAACAACACCAACGTGGACTGCAAGACCCTCTCGAACTTCGACCTTTCGAACAACGCCGGGCTCTGCAAGTCGTTCCCGGGTGAGTCGCAGCTTCAAGCCTGCTGCGTGCTGAACCGCATCGCCTACAACGGCGGCACCCAGCGCGCCTACTTCGCCAACGACAAGGACGAGCTGCGCGCCGCCCTGTCGGGGATCTTGTCCGGTCTGGCCGTCGCGGCCTCGAGCCGCACGCTGCCGGTGTTCGCCTCGGTCCCCGGTGGCGGCTCGGGCGCGGGCCCGGCGGGTTTCCGTTTCTACAGCTCGTTCAAGCCGAATCAGTTCGGGCTCTGGAAGGGCATCCTGGAGCGGCAGCGGGTGGAGTGCATCACCGACGTCAACACGGGCACGGTGGATCCGATCCCGCAGCTCCTCGACTCGACCAAGGGCGACGACTTCGTCTGGAACGTGAACTCCGGCAAGGGACCGCAGCGCAGGTTCTGGACCGTCTCGGGTGACCTGGACAACGGCAAGATCCACTCCGATCGCAGCATTCGGCCGGGCCTCGCCAGCGACGTCGACGGGGTCGGCCTCTACGGCGGCACCACGGTCTGGGGCGACGCCAACACCTGGACCTCCAACACGCCCCCCGAAGCGCTCGATATCGACAACAACACCTGCAAGAACCTGAACGCGGCGCAGTGCCGCGACCTCTATCTCCTGTGGCTCACCGGCGCGGACACCGCGTCGTCGTACGCACGCTGCAAGACCCCTGGCTCCCAGAGCTGCAGCCTGATCGGCGACATCTACCACTCGACCCCCCGGGTCATCGGCCGGCCAGACGAGCTCTTGCGCGACGAGTCGTACCAGATCCACGCGCTCAAGAACGGCAAGCGCCACACGCTCCTCTACACCTCCACCAACGACGGCTTCCTGCACGGCTTCAAGGTTCGGTCGGGTGACCCGGCGAACGACCTCTTCAAGGTCGAGAACGACGACAACAACGAGCTGTGGGCCTTCATGCCGCCGGCCGTCTTGCCCGCCGTGAAGAGTGAGTATCCGCCGGCCCACCAGTCGCTGCTCGACGGCGTACCGGTGATCCAGGACGTCGTGGCGGTGGAGAACCCGCCGAACAGCGGCAAGTACAAGTTCGAGCGCAGCAAGGCAGACGCCCAGGCCGGCAATGGTCAGTGGCGCACCATCATGGTCCAGAGCTTCGGCGGCAACCTCGGCGGCTACTTCGCCATCGACGTCACCGATCCGGTGGTGCCGCAGAACCCGAACGACCCGAAGAAGGGGCCGAAGTTCCTGTGGCAGCTCAGCCAGTACAGCGATGGCAAGCCGCTCTTTGGGCGGGGCGGTGCGACGCCGCTGATCACGACCATCTTCTACGACGACGGCGGCGGCGCGAAGGAGGTCGCGGTGGCGATTCTCCCGGGCGGCGAGGATCCCGACGGGCCGCAAGGCGGCGATCAGAACCGCAAGAACCAGTCTCCGACCAACGTGGACTCGCGCTTCAATCCGCGCAGCAAGGTCCGGAAGTGGGACAACAACGAGTGGAACCACGCTGCGCGCGCGCTCACTGTCGTGCGCCTCGACACCGGCGAGGTGATCCGCAGCTTCCGCGCCGACGCCAACAAGGCCGGCGCCCTGCAGACGAAGAACCGCGTGCTCGAGGTGGACATCGACTCACCCATCACCGGCATCCCGGTGGCCTTCCCGGGCACGACGGGCGCGGTCTCGGACCGGGTCTTCGTGGGAGATAGCGACGGTACGCTGTGGCGCGTGGATCTGGCGTCGACCAACCCCGACAACTGGAAGATGAATCTGTTCTTCGACCTCTACGCCAACGACGGTCCGAAGGACGGCCAGCCCATCGCCACCGCGCCGGTGCTGTCCGTGGATCTGCTCGGTAACGTGACCCTGGCGGTCTCGAGCGGTGATCAGGAGTTGCTGGTCAAGCAGGGCGGCATGAGGAACTACGTCTTCTCGCTGCTCGAGCGGCCCAACGCAGGAAAGACCGCCTACGAGTCCTACGCCAACTGGCTGGTCGAGTTCAAAGACGGCGAGCGCGTCACGGGTCCGATGTCGCTCTTCAACGGCGCGCTGTTCTTCACCAGCTTCAACCCGGATTCGGGCAACGGTCCGGTCTGCGGCTCGGGCACGAGCAAGGTCTGGGGCATGGACTACATCCTGCCCAAGACGCCGGGCAACACCGTCAACGACATGGACGACGGCGGCAAGGAGCGTCTGCCGGACTCGGGCACGCTCGTGCAGTACCTGGACAACACCTCGGCCACCCTGGCCAACTCGGGCATCATCTTCGGCGTCGGTGTGACGCAGCTGCCTTCCTGCGTTCAGGAAGATCCGAACGCCACCGATTCGTTCTTCGGCTCCGGAAACCACACGACCATCAGCAGCGTCACGCCTGGCCAGTTCCAGCTCGTCATGCACACCTCGGGCACGGGCAACACCAGCGACAACTCCCAGACGCAACGCATCCAGATCACCCTGCCGACTCCGCCCTCGACCAGCCGGATTGATTCCTGGGCTGCGCTGGTGGAGTGATCTCGAACCGGTCCGTGCTTCGAGCCTCGACAACCCTCGTCTTGTTCGCGCTCACCCTCGGGTGTGAGAACAAGAAACCCATCGAGTTTGGCCCCCTCGCGTCCAGCTCGGCCAAACCCGTGGATCGCCTCGCCCCCGGGGAGCTTGCCCCGGGGACCGACCAGGTCTGGGGTTTTGTCGCGCCGCGGGAGATGCGCCTGGACAAGCAGTTTCCGACACAAGCCTTCTTCATCGGTCCAGTCTCCGCCGAGGCCCTCGCCAACTACGTGCGAACCCGGGTCGAGGTGGAGCGCATCGAGATCGGCGCGGCGCGCACGGTGTTCCCCCTCGCCCGCATCAAGGGCGGTCAGGCAGACCGTACCTACCGCATCGAGGTGCTGCAGGTCGGGACGAGCTCACGCTTGATCATCAACGACGTGACGCCTCCGCCCTTCGAGCCAGGCCTCAGCGACGAAGAGCGCTGGAAAAGAGTGGGGCTGACGCCGGACGGGCGGCCGATCGATCCCAAAAAGTTCGAGTGAGCCCGATGGGCGCAGCCCGACCCGTGCCATCATGGCCGGCGGAGGACGGACATGAAGCTTTCGAGGAAAGAGTTCTTGCGGGGGACGCTGGCGGCGGCCGGCGGCGTGATGGGTCTCGCCGCGGTGAACACCGGCTGCGGTGGCGACGACGATGGCGGCGGTGGCGGTGGCGGCAGCGGCGCTTGCTCGACCTCGTTCGACACCAACCACGGCCACACCCTGAGCGTGTCGCAAGCCGACGTCGATGCGGCGGCGGACAAGACCTACGACATCAAGGGCTCGGCGCCTCACAGTCACCAGGTCACGCTGACCGCGGCCCAGTTCGCGTCGCTCAAGTCGGGCAAGAACGTGTCCGTCGAGTCGACGGACGGCGGCGTTGCACACACGCACAACCTCACGATCAAGTGCGGCTGAGAGCGGCCCTCTCTGCGCTGGGTCTTGGCGTCGCGGCCCTCGGCGCGTGCGGGCACGACGAGCGGCTGTCGATACTGGCCGACGCAGGCGCTCCAGCCGGGGGCGCCGGGGGAAGCGACGCGGGCGCCGGCGGCAGCGCCGGCAGCTGGCTCGAGTCGGTAGAGGCGCTGCGGCTGTTTCCGACCTCGAGCCACCCCTCGGTCAGCTTCGAAGATTGTCTGTTCGGTTCACCCCTCGCGTTCGAGCGCGGCGCGAGCTCGGAGATCATCGTCGCGGTCGGCGAGCGGGTGGTGGGTCTCGAGCCGGAGTCCGGGGCGGAGCTCTACAGCATTCTGCTGCCGGCGACGGGGGCGGAGCGACCCTTCGTGATCAGCACGCCGGTGCTGGTAGGTCACCGGCTCGTCGTTGCGTATCACACGACGGAGATGCCGGGCGAGACGCACAAGCCAGGGCGCGACGTCATGGACCCGCGCAAGAGCCAGCACGTCGCGGTCGTCGATCTCGAGGCGCGCGCGCTCGATGCTTCATTCCCTCTCCTCACGCTCGCCGCGACCGCGCCCGCCTTCGACGCGGGCAAGACCGTGCCCTTCCGACCGGATCACGCGCTGCAACGCGGAGCGCTCACCCACGTGCCGAGCGCGTCGGGCCTGGGAACCATCGTCGTCACCTTCGGCAACGGGCGCGACCTGCAACCCTGGCACGGCTGGGTCTTCGAGCTCTCGTTGGACGCCTGGCAGAAGAGCGGCGCCGCCGCCGCCATCAGCCTGACGCGAGTGCTCACGCCGGAGCACGACTGCGGCCCCGAAGACGAATCGGGCTCGCGCGCTCGGCTCTGCGGCGGTGGACTCTGGGCGCCGTCCGGCCCACTGTTGATCGACGCTGATGCCGGTCCCGAGCTGATCCTGTCGCCGGGAAACGGCAAGCTCGATCTGCCGCGGGGTGACTACGCGAACACGCTGCTCCGCGTGCGACCCGGTCTGCCGTTCGTGCCTGAATGCAACAACCAAGCGTGCAGCAACTTCGACGCCGATCAGCCGGCCCTCGCCTGCATCGAGTCGTGCACGAACCTATTCGTGCCCCGCGTGCCCCCGGATGATCCCCCGCTCCGACCCGAGAGCGGCGTGTGCGACGGAACCAGCTTGTTCCAATGCTGGGAGAAGCTCGACTACGTCGGAGGCAGCACACCGGTCGTCGCGGCGACACCGAAGGGAACCCGCGTGCTCGTGTACCCGACCAAAGAGGGGCACGTGTTCCTGGTCGACCTGGCCCACTTCGGCAAGCTGTATCAGCGCAAGAAGTTGGTCGATGTCTGCGGCACGAAATCCGACGGCTGCCAGGCCGACTGGGCCGGCATGATCGTCACCCAACCCGCGCTCGCGCAGATCGGCGCGGAGACGCTGCTCGTCATCCCCACCTTCATGCCGGACACGACGCACGAGTCCGGTGTGTTCGGCCTCGCGCTCAGCGACGGACCGAGCGGACCCGAGCTCGAGAAGCGCTGGGTGTTCCCCGCCGCCGGCAGCTCCGCAGCAAGAAAGCGCTTCCGTTGGCATCCGTCCCGCGCCAGCGTGGTCGAGCTCGCCGGCGAACAGACCGTGTGGCTCGTCGAGCCTGGCACGGTCGACCAGGTGCCCGGCAAGCTGCTCGGACTGCGCGCGTCCGACGGCGCACTCCTGATCGATCAGCCAATGGCCGGGCGCGGTTTCCGTTTTGTAAAACCACTCGCACACCGCGGCGTGCTCTACACCCCGAGCTGCAATCGGGACCAGGGCGCCGGCAGCCTCGAGGCGCATCGGCTGCTGCCGCTCAGGACCGGGCGGACCGCCGGCTCCGCCAGCGGGTTTCAGGCTTCAACTCCGAGGTAGCCTCCCCGCCCCGATCGCGGTACGCAACCGGCCGTGACCGAGACGCTCGCGCGCACGCCGCTCTACGACGAACACGTGAAGGCCAGAGGGCGCATCGTCCCCTTCGCCGGTTGGGAGATGCCGGTCCAGTACGCGGGGATCAGCGCGGAGCACGAGGCCGTGCGCACGCGCGCGGGAATGTTCGATGTCTCCCACATGGGGGAGCTGGAGCTCTCGGGGGAACACGCCGCGGCGGTCGTGAACTACCTGGTCACCAACGATCTGGGTCGGCTCGACGACGGGCAGGCCATGTACACCTGCTGCTGCAACGAGCGGGGCACCATCCTCGATGACCTGATCGTGTACAAGCGCGCGGCCGACCAGATCCTGGTCGTGTGCAACGCCTCGAATCGCGGGAAGATCAGCCAGCATTTTGCCGCGGCTGCCAAGGACCACTGTGAGTTCAGGGACGTCAGCGACGACACGGCGCTGCTCGCGCTTCAGGGACCGAAGGCCCTCGCGGTGCTGGCGGCCGCCGGCACGGATCTCGGTGACATCGAGCGTACACTCGGCGTGTTTAGATTCCGCGACGGTGTCGTCGCCAACATCAAGACCACGGTTGCTCGCACCGGATACACCGGTGAGGACGGCGTGGAGATGTTCTGCGCCTCGAGCGACGCTGCGGCGCTCTGGCGCGCCCTGATGGCGGCCGGCGAGAGCTTCGGCATTGCGCCCGCCGGGCTCGGCGCGCGGGACACCTTGCGGCTCGAGGCGCGTCTGTCCCTGTACGGCAACGACATCGACGAGACCACGAACCCCATCGAGGCGGGGCTCGCGTGGACGGTGAAGCTCGACAAGGGAGACTTCGTCGGACACAAGGCCATCGCCGACGTAAAAGCGGCGGGCCCTTCGCGCAAGCTGGTCGGTTTCGAGATGACCGGTCGTGGTATCGCCCGGCACGGCTACCCGCTGGTCGGGCTCGACGGCGCAGTGATCGGCCTCTGCACCTCCGGCGGGCCTGCCCCGACGGTCGGCAAGAACATCGGCCTCGGCTACCTGCCGAGCGCCATGACGGAGATCGGCCAGACCTTCCGGGTCGACTGCCGCGGCAAACACGTCGACGCCGTGGTCGTGAAGACACCCTTCTACAAACGCCCGAAGGCGTGATTAGCCCCCGAGCAAGCCTCGGAGAAGCGAGCGACAGATGAGCGGAGCGAACGAGGTCAAGACCGACCGCAAGTACACCAAGGATCACGAGTGGGCGAAGCAGGTCGGCAACGAGGTGCTGATTGGCATCACCGCTTTCGCCGTCGAACAGCTCGGCGACATCACCCTGGTCAACGTCGACCTGAAGGCGGGCGACACGGTCGATGCCCACAAGGGGTTCGGCACCATCGAGAGTGTGAAGACCTTGAGTGATCTGTTTGCGCCCATCGGGGGCAAGATCACCCGCGTCAACACCGAGCTCGAGAACAAGCCCGAGCTCGTGAACGACGACTGCTGGGAAAAGGGCTGGATGGTCGCCATCGAACCCGCCAACTGGGACGCGGACTCGGCGGCACTGCTGGAGCCTGCGGCCTACGAAAAACACGTGGAGGAGTCCGGGCACTGATGCGCTACCTGCCCCACACCCCGCTCGAGATCGAGCAGATGCTCGGTGCGATCGGCAAGGGCTCCGTCGACGAGCTGTTCTCCACCGTCCCGGACGAGGCGCAGTTCCGCGGGGCCTTGAACGTGCCTCCCCCGGTCGACGAGGCGACGCTGATGGCCCACGTCGCCGAGCTGAGCCAGAAGAGCACCGGCGCGCGCATGCTCTCGTTCCTGGGTGCGGGCATGTACAGCCACCACATCCCGCCCGCCGTCGACCAGCTGCTCCTGCGCAGTGAGTTCTACACCGCATACACACCGTACCAACCCGAGGTCGCGCAGGGCACGCTGCAGGTGATCTGGGAGTTCCAGACCATCGTCAGCGAGCTCTTCGGCCTGCCGCTTGCCAACGCGAGCCTGTACGACGGCGCCAGCGCCACGGCCGAGGCGGCGCTCATGGCCAGGCGCCTCACCCGCCGCAGCAAGATCCTCACGAGCGGCTGTGTGCACCCGGAGTATCGCGCGACGACCGCCACCTATCTGTCCGGGGACACGACCCCGGGCGTGGTGGACTTGCCGATTGGCGAAGATGGCCGCGCCGATCTCGCGGCCATCGAGGCCGCGCTCGCGGACGACGTCGCCGCCGTCATCGTTGGTTACCCGAGCTACGTCGGTCCCTTGACGACGCTCGGCCCCATCGCGGAGCTCGCACATGCGAAGGGTGCGCTGTTGATCGTGGCGTGTCCCGAACCCTATGCGCTGGCCATCGCCGAGGCGCCGGGCGCTCAGGGCGCGGACATCGTGGTCGGCGAAGGGCAGCCCATCGCCTGCCCTCCGCAGTTCGGCGGTCCCGGTGTGGGCCTGCTCGCCTGCCGGCAAGACCGCCAGTACCTGCAACACCTGCCCGGCCGGGTGTGCGGCGAGACGGTCGACGCGGCCGGACGCCGCGGCTACGTGCTGACCCTGTCGACGCGGGAGCAGCACATCCGGCGTGAGCGGGCGACGAGCAACATCTGCACGAACCAGGGGCTCCTGGCGCTGTCACTCACGATCCGCATGAGCCTGCTGGGCAAGACGGGCTTCATCGCCGTCGCCGAGCAGTGCCTCGCCAAGGCCACCTACCTGCGCGGCCGCATCCTCGGTCTTCGGGGTTACTCCGCGGGTTTTGGCGACGCGCCGTTCTTCAACGAGTTCGCCATCCGCAGCGGACGCGGCAGCGCGGCCGAGCTGTGTTCCAAGCTCGAAGCCGACGGCATCATCGCCGGTTTCGATCTCGGTCGAGTGAACCCCGCCTGGCAGGACCGCCTGCTGATCGCGGTGACGGAGCTGCACACGAAATCCGATCTCGATCGCCTCGTGACCGCCCTCGACGCGGCGTGACGCCGCGGGATCAAACCCCCGACCGCGCCCACTCAGCGCGCGAGGCTGCTGCCGATCTCCGCCCCGGCGGCGAAGTAACTGCCGGTGCTCGACAGTGGCAGGATGTCGAAGGTGCGCGCGTGCGCATACGGAATGCGCTCGACCGACAGCACGACGTGACCCGAATCGAGCTCGTCGCCGGGCCGAAGCGCCGCGAACGTGCCGCCAGCCGCCGTTGGGTGGCCCGCGCTAATTTCGAGCACTCTCCCGCCGGCGAGGGTCACCCGCAGCACCTCGTGATTTGCGACCGGCGTGCTGGCGACCCGGGCAAGCGGAACCGCCACGATTGCATCGTGGTCGACGCTGTACACGAGGTCACCGGCACGCAGCTCCGAGATCGAGCGCTCTCCCGCCGGCGTCGCGATGGGCGTCTCGGGTGAGGCGCAAATGGGACAGCTGCCCTGGCGCCAATTCCAGATGCCGCCTTCGCAGACGATCTCGAGCTCGCAGCTCGGTCCGCAAGAGGCTCCGGGGCTGTCGCAGGTCGAGCCGGCCTGGGGGAGCTGGCTCGGACAGCCCGCCGCCGGCGTGGCGCAGGCCCACTCGGGCGGATCGATGGTCTGACACACCGGATACGCTGAGCCACCCTTGCATCCGCTGCACGCGCAGCGCGCTCCGCTCTCGTACCAGCAAGCCAGCGTTGCGTCGCTGCAGGTGGTCCCGCTCGTGGGCGGCGCCCCCGGGCAAGCGGCAGGCAACGGCGGCGCCGCGCAGACGTTCGCGTCGGGAGCCTTCACCGCCCAGGTCTCGTCACTCATGCACTTGGCGGTCGTGCGGCACGCCGGTCGCGGGTCGTCCCCCCAGCTGCAGTGGGCGGCGTCCGGAAACAAGCTGCCGTTGTCCGGCGGCGGCGTGCAGCCAGCGCCATTCGTCGGAGGCGACGCCGGGCAAACACTCGCGCCTCCCCCCGCACCGGAGGCGCCGCCGCTGGCACTCGAACCGCCGCCTCCACCGCTGGCGCTCGAGCCACCGGTTCCACCGCTGGCGCTCGAACCACCACCGCCGGTTGTGTTGGTGTTCGTCGTCTCGCCGCTGCACCCTACCAAGCCGACACAAGTCAGCGCAGCCGCGAGCGTGAAGCTGTGACGCATGCGCGCAAGTCTAGCTCATCCCCGCATGACGAGCAGCGCCCGTTTTGGGCCTCACCCGGATGGCTCGGGTTCAGTTGGCCTCATCGTCCGGTGGATCGAAGTCCTCCACCTCTTCGAACGCCCCCGTGCCCTCGCTGCGCTCGAAGGCCGAACCGATGGGTGCTTCCAGGAGCGGGATGATCTCCGGATCGTAGTTGGCGATGGTGTTCACGTCGTAAATGGCGAAGTTGTCGGGGTCGCTCATGTACTCGTCCGACTCGAAGCCGGACAGAAAACGCCAGCCACTGTCGATGTCACGATCCGGTTCTTCGCGGTACATGAAGGCGATCTTGCGGCCGTCGACCGTGATCTTGTCGGTGGCAAAACAGGCGCCGTACCCGGTGGCGAGCGGCTTGATCTTGGCCGGGCTGAGCTTGAACTTCTTGGTCTTCGGCATCACGGCGTCTCAGGATGAAGAGTGTCCGAGTTGGGCGGCGGCCATACTGCCACATCGGGCGCCGTCGCCCCCACGCCGATGGCAGTGTTCGGTTTCGGCGCAGCCGCCCAGCCCCGAGTCATTCCTCTTCCGGCCGGTACGCAGGGAACGGGTTCTTCCACCAGCTCTCGCCGGTGCGGCGGTAGACCGTGAGGCGGGCCAGATCGATGCCGAGGGTCACACTCATGTGCTGCCCCTGGTTCGTGCCCTTGCCGCCGCCGGCGGCCAACGTGATGCCCCACGGCGCTCCAAGCACGAGCTGCCCCATGCCACCCGCGGAGCCGAGCTCCCACCAGCGTTCGTAACCCCCGAGATCGATGGCGGCACCCCAACCTCCGTTGACGAAGCCGTGGGTCGCCGTGCGGAGCAGCAGGCCGAGATCGGTGCCGTGACCGAAGTGGGTCTGCCAGTGGAGGATCCCACCAAAGATGACGGTGTGCGCCGGCGGAGTGCCGAGGCCCGTGTCGAGCTGAAGCGTTGGCTGCGACTGGGTCGATTGTGTGCCCTGTTTCGTCCATGACGCACCCGGCGCGACGTAGAGCCATGAAGACACATCGGCCTTCGCCGCCCGCGGCGCCACGACCAAGCCGAAGAGCAGGCCGAGCGCGGACACGTGAGTCTTCAACACGTGCGCCGAGGTACCACGATACGGCAGGCCAACCAACGCATTTCAGGCGCCGCTCGCGGCTTGCCCGCGCCGCATCGCCGATCTCAACGGTCGGGCCCGCGGGCCGCGTTCTTGGCCTCGAGCACACGCTCGACGACCAGCCCGGTTGCGTCCGGGTGGTAAAGCAATCCGTTGTGACCACAGCCTTCGATCAGGATCTCGTCGCCGTGGTGCAGCGCAGCGCCTTGGGTCACGACGCTATCCGCGCCCGCCACGACCGACGTGTGCGGCACGCCGCAGTCGCCGCGCTCGGCGAGGCGGCGCAGCACCACACTCTCGGGCACGATATCGCGCCCGGCCTGCACCGGCATCAACCAGCCGCGGCGCGTTCCCCGGAACGGACTGGCGAGTGAGATGCTCTGCACGACGCGAGGGTCACCACCGAGCTCCTGGACGAACCAGCGGGCGACCAGCCCGCCCATGCTGTGGCCGACCAAGTGCACGCGCACGGCGGCGGGCAGGCGCTCGACGAGCTCGGCCAAGCCTTCGGCCACACTCGCGACACCCGGGCCGGGCGCGTAAGAGAACGATGCGGTGTGCGCGCCGGTGCCCTTCTCGATGGCTTCACGCATCGGGCGCAGCACTCCCGCGGTGGCGAACAGTCCGTGGAGCAGCACCACGACATCGCTGCCAGGCTCAGCCAGCCGAGGGTACGACGCTGTTACGTCCCGATGCAGCAGGGTGGCCTGGCGCGCGAACGCGATCGCCTCATGGCTCGCCTGGCGGAATCTCGATAGCGGCGAGCTACCGGCCAACGCCCCAAATGTTGCGAGCCCACGCTTCATGCGTCTCTCCCTGGTTTGTAGCGCAGGAACGCTGCCTCGGACACCTTCTCGTCGTCCGTTCAGCGGCAGACGAGCCAGCGCGTCGCCGGCTTCGCATGCACTAGTCGGGACGCCGGCCCCAAAGCGACGGTGGTATGAGGAGGATCGGAGCCGAACCGGAAAACCCCTGCGTGAGCTCGTCCGATCCCGTCGCCCCCGCGAACGCCTTTTCGCACCAATTCGTAGTCCCGGCGTCGGACATCGACGACCTCGGGCACGCCGGCAACGTGAGCTGGGTGCGCTGGCTGCAGGACGCGGCGACCGCGCACTCGCACGCGGTCGGGCTCGGGCTCGACGAGTATCGCCAACTGGGCGTCGTCTGGGTCGTACGCCGACACGAGGTCGACTACTTCGGCGCGGCGTTCATCGACGAGGCGTTGACGGCGTGGACCTGGATCGAGTCGATGAAGGGCGCGACCAGCCTGCGCCGCACGCGCTTCGTCCGGGATAGCGACGGCAGCAAGCTCTGCGAAGCGGCGACCACCTGGGTGCTGCTCAGCATCTCCAGCGGCCGCCCGACCCGCGTTCCCAAAGCTCTGCTCGAGCGCTACGGCTTCGGCTGATCAGAGCGGCGCTACCGGGGCAGCATGGATCATGAAGTATCAGCCCGTCAGGTCTTCGGCCAGCGCACCGACCGTGCGCACCGGCAACTCCACTTCGTAGGTGTACTCCGGATGCGCAACCCCCAGCCAGACGGGTTTCATGGCGCTCACGGCCGCGGCGGCCGCGGCGGACAGCGGGATCTTCACGTAGTGAACGGCGGTGGTGCGGTCACGCCGATCGTTGCGTGGGTCGGGAGTGGCAGCAAAGCGCTCCCCCGCGATGAGCGCATAGAACTTGTCCTCCAACCCAGCCAGCTTCTGCAGCATGACTTCGCGCTCGGCGCGCTCGTCGTACTCGACGAAGATCGTGAGCGACAGCTCGCGGTCCCCGGGTACTAGCTCGTTGTAGGTCTCGATCTCGTGCAGCACGGCCTTCTCGGCCGTGATGCGCTCGGTCCGCAACATCTCCTGGATCTGGAGCAGCGCCGTGTCGTGATTCTCGAACACGGCGCTCATGTTGGGCCCGAGGGCGACGCGCCGGAGCTTCTTCTCCGCAATGACGCGGGCGCGAAAATGCTCGCGCACTGCTTCATAAGCGCCCAACTCCAGGATTTCACCGCGCGTCACCGGTTTCACGCCGAAGCCTCCGGCTTGGGGTTGCCCTGGTCCGCTCCGACAGCGTCGGACTCCGGACCCTCGCTCAAGCCGTACGCGGCGGCCAGCGCCTGGATCGGGTGCAACGACCGCCGCCGGTTTTCCTTCAGCACCCGCAGGCCAGCCAGGCTGCAGTCCGTGACCACCAGCGCCGGCTCCTCGTTCTCGATCGCCTGGGCCAGGCGCGACGCGTAACGCCGCCCCTCTTCGTAGTACGCCGCCTTCATGCCCCAGGTGCCGTCGACCGCCGAGCACCGCTCCACGATGCGGACCTCGGTGTCGGGCAGCTGGCTGAGCACCCGCGCGCCCGGTACCGCGATCTTCTGCGCGCGCAGGTGGCAGGCGGCGTGATAGGCGACCACGCCAAAACCCCGCTCGAAGTCCCGGTTGAGGGTCTTCTCCCGGCGGAGCCCGTCCAGGAACTGCATCAAGTCGAGCGTGGCGTCGGCCACCTCCTGTGCCTCGGGTGTCCCGAGATACACGGGCCACTCCTTCTTCATCGTGTACCCGCAGGTGGGTCCGGGCACGACGATCTTCAGTCCCCGCCGCACGTGCGGCAAGAGCGCCTCGACGTTGTGCTGCATCTTGCGTTTTGCCGCGTTGATGTCGCCGCCGTCCAGGTTCGGCATGCCACAACAGGTGAGCTCCGCCGGCAGCGTGACCGCATAACCGTTCTTCTCCAGCACCAGCACCGCGTCCCGCGGGACCTCGGGAAAGTTGTATTCGCCGTAACAGGTGGGAAACAGCACGACCTCCCCCGCTTCGCCCGCCTCGGCAGGAGCGGCGTGCGACCGCAGCCAGCGCGTGAAGGGTTCGTCGGCCAAGGGCGGCAGCGGGAACTCCGCGCTGATGCCTGTGACCTTCTCCATCACCTTGCGCGTCAGGCGCTGCGCGTTGACGAAGTTCGCCATCGGTGCCGAGCGCCCCGCACCGGCCCAGCCGACCAGCTGCGGCTCGCCGAGCACTCGGTCGACGATCGGGATGCCGTCGCGGCGCGCGCGCTGGGCCTTCTCCCGTGCCATCAAGCGCGGGAAATCCAGGAGCTCCCGCGCCCCCTCGTCCTCGGTGTACGGGCACTTGATGTAACAGAGCTTGCACTGCCAGCAGTGGTCCGTGACCGCTTCGAACGTGGCCGGACGCAGCCGCTCCGCGCCGTCCGCACGCCCGGACTCGATGTCGCGATCGATGGCGTCGAACAGCAGCGGAAACGACCCGCAGTACGTCACGCACATGCGGCACTCGTGACAGATCTGGAACGTGCGCCGGAGCTCGGCTTCGAGGTCGCGGGGATCCCAGTAGAGTGGCGTGTTGGGATCGAAGACCGGCGGGGACTGGGGGTGGCGCGGGATGTTGCTCATCGGCTCCAACTGTTCATGACAAAAGGGCCCCCGGCTCCGCGACGGGCGCGGAGACCGAAGGCCCATTTTTCAAGTGTACATCTTCAGGGGGGTGCTCAGGATTCGAGCTCCTTGAGCGCCTTCGCGAAGCGCCCAGCGTGGCTCTTCTCGGCCTTGGCCAGGGTCTCGAGCCACTCGGCGATCTCGTCGAAGCCCTCTTCCCGAGCGGTCTTGGCCATGCCGGGGTACATGGTCTCGTACTCGTGGGTCTCACCGGCAACTGCCGACGCCAGGTTCTTGGCCGTCGAACCGATGGGCTTGCCCGTCGCGGGATCACCCACCTGCTTCAGAAAAATCGAGGTGGCCATGGGCATGGCCGGTCTCGCCGTCCGCCGTGTCCTTGAACAGGCCAGCGACCTCCGGCAGACCTTCAATGTCCGCGACCTTCGCGAAGTACATGTAGCGGCGGTTGGCCTGAGACTCGCCGGCAAAGGCGTCCTTCAGGTTGTTGTGCGTCTTGGTTCCTTCGAGCTTGGGCATGTTCCCTCCAGGGAAGGCGCGCGACTTCACGCGCCTGAAACGGGTTTTCGTCGGGCCAGCCGACGGGCAGTTACCTAACGCCGGGAGAGGCCCGTGGCCAATCGAAACTTTTGATGTGCCGTTAAGCGTTGCTTATGGGCACAGCGGCTGGTTCCCAGTGGCGAAATGGGCGCAATTTTGTATGCTCGGGACGCTCGCCGCCGTCGTCCGAGATGGACCTCTCCAACGTCACCTTGACCCAGCTCCGCTACGTCGTCGCCGTGGAGCGTTTTCGCTCGTTTCGGCTGGCCGCGGAGAGCTGCCACGTCTCCCAGCCCGCGCTGAGCATGCAGCTGAGCAAGCTCGAAGAGCTGCTGGGGCTGACGGTGTTCGATCGCTCGCGACAGCCCGTGGTGCCGACCGAGGTCGGTGTGCCGGTGGTCGAACAGGCGCGCACCATCTTGCGGGAAATGGAGCGCCTCGCGGAGGTCGGCCAAGGGGAGCGCGAAGTCGTGGGGCGTTATCGCCTGGGCGTGATCCCATCTCTGGCTCCGACCCTGGTCCCGCTCTTTCTACCGGGCTTCTCCCAGCGCTACCCGCGCGTCGAGCTGATCGTCGAGGAGGTCCAGACCGAGGCGATGCTCGCGCGCCTGCACGGCGACTCCCTCGACGGCGGCCTCGCCGTGACACCGCTCGGCGTACCGGGCCTGAAGGAGCAGGAGCTGTTTCGCGAACCGTTCTTCGTGTACCTGCCGCCGGGACACCTGCTGCTACGGCGTGCGCGGGTGAAACAGACGGAGCTCGCCGACGAACCGCTCTGGCTCATGGCCGAGGGCCACTGCTTCCGAACCCAGGTGCTGCGGCTGTGCCAGGCGGACCGCCGGGCCGATCCCATGGGAGCACGCTTCGAGAGTGGCAGCTTCGAGACCCTGGTGCGCCTCGTCGACGCGGGCGAAGGGCTGACCATCTTGCCCGAGCTCGTGGTCTCGGGGCTCCCGGCGCGAAAGCGCAAGGCTCAGGTGCGTCCGTTTTCGGTACCCGTGCCCGTCAGACAGGTGAGCTTCATCTACGTCCGCGAACACCTGCACCGCGCCATCACCGACGCACTGATCGCGACCCTGCGCGCGCGCACCGACTCGCTGCTGCCGCCTGCGAAGGGCGCGACGGTCATCTCTCCGGTCGTGCCGGACTGACGAGGGCCACCCTCGCGACGCGGAGCGGCGCGGGCCTCCGCAACACGAGCCCAGCACCGCCGTGACGGCCAGCGGGCGAGGCGCCGCTCGCGGCGAACCCTACCGCTCCCCGTCCGGCGAGGGCTCGGCCTCGAGCAACACCGACAACCCCTTGGCGCCGAGCACGGCGTAGTTCCGCACGCAGTTGTTGAAGATGGCGTGCACTCGCTCGGCCTTCTCGGCCAGGGCTCGCACGGGGGCGACCCACGCGGCGAGCTCTGCCTCCGCATAGAGGTAGTCGAAGCGCTCGTGAACGCTGGCGCCTCGTTTGCTCCAGCCCGCGCGGTTGTGTCCGTGAAAGCGCACGAGCGCGAGTTTGTCCGAGGTCACCGCTGACACGGGCGGCACGCCGCCGTGCTCGACCTCCGGCTCGTCCACGCACACGTACGCAAGCTCATGCGCGCGCAGCAGCTCGAACAGCCGCTCGCGGCGGCCAGGCTCGAACCAGGTCTTGTTGCGCAGCTCGATCGAGAACGGCACATCCGGCCAGCGCGCGCGCAGCGCCTCGATTCGGCGAGCGTTGCCTCGAGTCGCGGAGAACCAGGGTGGGAACTGCGCCATCACACAACCGAGCCGCCCCGCTCGCACGAGGGGCTCGAGCAAAGCAGAAAATCGCGCACTGATCTCGTCCGCGATCGCGGCAGGCATGCGGTCGGGGTACACACGCCCCGTGTGCCCCGCGTGGGCGAGCTCCGCCGCGAGCTCCTTGGGCAATCGCTCGATGTCGATGGGATGACCCGTCACCACCGGGTGCGCCTTCACGTCGAACACGAACGTCGGCGGCGTCCACACGACCCAGTTCTCGGCGACCGACGGCGGCAAGAGGGTGTAATAGGTCGCGTCGACCTCGACCAGCGAGAAGTGCGCGGCGTAGTGACGCAAGCGCGCCTCGCTGCTCGACACCCCGCGCGGGTAAAATAGCCCGCCCTTCACCAGGGTCTTGTCGGTCCAGCCGGCGGTGCCGAGTGCGATGTTACCGAGCGCCGCCGGTTCGCGCGCACGCTCGGCGAGCCGGGTCGCGCTCGCGTAAGCTTCGGGATCCGGCTCCGGGATCGCCAGGCCTGTCGCGGGACCGGTCATTTCTCTGCGGGCCGCGCCAGGCGTTCGGCCAGCGCGCGCACGGTGAGCGGACTCGAACCCTCGGCCTTGTTGTTCACGATCACCAGCAAGACCTTGCCCAGCGCCTCACAGGCCGCGGCCAAGCGCTCCACGTCCGCGCGCATTTTCTCCTCGGGGGCCACGATGCGATCGAACGGCTCGAGCTTCTGGCGGCGGTCGGCGTAGCGCTCACCCGGGGGGATCAGCAAGCGGGTCACTACGAAGGGCGCGGTCAGCACGCCGGGCACGTCGAGCTGCTCCCCCAGATCGGGCATTTTCTCCCAGAAGTTCAGCACGTGCCCGACGCCGTGTTCGGTCAGCACGTCGAGGTAAGCGTGGGTGAAGAGCGCGCGATTGCGCAGCTCGACGGCGTACTCGAACCCTCGAGGCAAGCGCGAGAGGAACGCGCCCAGCTGGTCCGCAAACGCCGCGGGCGCAGGCAGCTCGCTCTGCCGGAGCGGCATCAGCTCGAACACGAGCGGTCCCGCGTGCTCGACGAACTCTTCGCTGACCGGCTCGAGCACGTGGCGTTGAAACAGATCGACGTCCAGGAACCGCGGGTTCCGCTCGCGGGTCTTCGGGTGGACCGCGCTCGTCACCTCACTCCAGACCTTCATCACGGCGCGAAACTCCGGAGGCAGCTCCGCGCCGTAGCGGGCCAGGGTCGGTCGGTCGAGCGGAGCGTAATAGCTGCGGTCGATGCCCACCGTGCGGAACAACGGGTAACGGCTGTACAGCTCGAGGCCGTGAGCCATCAGGTCTTTGTCCGTCGTCCCGGGCGGGTAGACGAGGCCCGCCCAACCGGGGAACGTCCATGACGAAGTGCCGAAGCGCACATGCTCCGGCAGGCGCGCCCTGAGCTGGTGTTCGGCGCTGAGGTCGAGCTGTCTCGAGACCGGGGCTTGGGGCGCAAACAAGTCGAGTTGATGGCCCATCAGATCCGCCCGAGCCCGATCGCCTCCACGCCGCGCTCGGAGAGCAGGCGCACGCCATGGATCAGCCAGGCAAACCGCTCGTCCTTCGTCAGCCCGCGTTGGTATCGATAGTAGATCTGCTGCAGCACGACGGCGGTCTTGAACAGGCCAAAACAGTAATAAAAGAGCACGTTCGAGACGTCCCGGCCCGTACGCTCGGCGTAGCGGTCCGCAACTTCGCGCCGGGTCAAGCTGCCGGCGATCGTGGTCGGCCCCCAGCGCACGGCCTGAAACGGCTCGCTGTCGGCGGCGTCGATCCAGTAGCTGAGCGTCGTTCCGAGATCCATCAACGGGTCGCCGAGCGTGCACATCTCCCAGTCGAGCACACCCACGATGTGCGTGGGCGCGTCCGGATCCAACACCACGTTGTCCAGCTTGAAGTCGTTGTGAATCAGGGTCGGCGCGCCTTGTTCGGGGATGCGTTGGCCGAGCCAGGCCCCGAGCTCGGTGACCGAAGCCAGGTCGTCCGTCTTCGCAGCGGCGTAGCGCTCGGTCCAACCCCGCACCTGACGCTCGACGTAGCCGGTGGGTTTTCCCAGATCCGCGAGCCCCGCCGCGGCGAAGTCCACGGCGTGCAACTCGGCCAATCGGTCGACCAGCTCGAGGTGCAGCGCCCGGACCTGGGTCGCATCGAGGGAGAAGCCCGCGGGCAGATCCTTGCGCAGGATGACCCCGACCAGGCGGCGCATGACGTAGAACTTCGCGCCGAGCACACTCTCGTCCTCGCACAGGGCGAGGGGCTCCGGCGCCAAGGGGTAGACGGAGTGTAGCCGCGACAGCACTCGGTATTCGCGGCTCATGTCGTGAGCCGTCTTGACCCGACTGCCGAAGGGCGGCCGACGCAGCACGTACTCGTTGCCACCAGCCCGCACCAGGTAGGTCAGGTTCGAGTGTCCCGAGGGGAATTGTTCGATCGTCAGCTCATCGGTCGGCGCAATTTCCGCGATGTGCTGCCGCAGGTACGCGGCCACCGGCTCGAGGTCGAGCTCTTCTCCAGGGCGGATGGCTCTCGGGCTGTCGAGCCAACGGTTTGACGTCGTCATCGGCTGCGCGGCGGAGTGTAACACCAAGCGCGCATTCAGTTCGTCCCGGAGAGAAACCCGACCCGTGGGTCACGCGCCGGGCTTGCTCGCCGAACTGCCGGGCATGGAGGCGGTGGCCACCAAGCGGATGGTCGGGGAGACGCTCCAGCTCGAGATCCCCACTTGCGCGAGATGCTGGAGCTCCTCGACGAGTCCGGTGCCGAGCTCTGTGCTCACGATGCACCTGCTCGAGCTCGAGAACGCAGGCTTCGGTCCCTCGGGCAAAAAGCGAGGATTTGGCCGTGGATTTCATGGACAATTCTGAGGGGGCCCAAGTAATTTTCGTGTAATTCTCGGGGGTGCCTGCCTGCCGAGGCCGCCCCCGGAGGGGTCCGGGCGTGGTATCTTTGCGGGTGGAATGCGCGATCCCGAAGGGAACAAGTCCGGCCCAGCAACCCGCCCGCAAGCGCGGCCCGCGTTGCTGGTGAAGGAGCATGAAGTCCCCCTCGCCGAGGGTGTGACGGTGATCGGCCGCGGCGGCAGCGCACACATCTCGATCTCGGGCTCCCTGGTCTCGCGGGAGCACGCTCGTCTGATCTGCACGGATCTGCGCGTCACGGTGGAGGACGCCGGGAGTCGAAATGGCGTCTTCGTAAACGGAATGCGGCTGGACTCGCCGGCCCTGCTCGAGGATGGCGACACGCTCTTGGTCGGAACCACGCAGCTCACGTTCTTCTTGACGACAGGCGACGACGCGGCGCCGCCGAGGCGGATCGCGGTCGACGAGCAAGGAAACATGATCGCCCTCGACGAGGTGGCCGACGCGCTGACCACGCGCACGGAGATCCGCTTCGAGGACGAGCTCGACGACACGCTGGATTACGATCGCGATGAGCTCACCGTTCAGGGGCAGCGGCCACCGGCACCGCGCATGGTGTCGGCGCTGCGGCAGATCCCAGCGCCGGACACCGAACCGCCACCCGCGCCGCAGGCGACCGAGACGCTGACCGCGGCCAACCCCAAGCCGCCCTCTGCCGTGCCGCTGGCGCGGGTGAGGATGACCAGGGCGGCATCACGCCCCTCGTCCCCACCCCGGGTGGGTCCGGTGCGGAGCGTCACCCCGTCGACGTCTCCGTACGCCGCACCGCCCCCTTCGACGGGGGCGTACCCCGCGGTCCCGGGACAGGATCCGATGGTGCCCGTGCTTGGCGTGGTCGAGCGTATGTTGGGGCGCGGTGACGTCGACGCCGCGACCCGCTCGCTCGCCGGGAACCTGGACAAACGCATCGACGCTCTGCGCCGCGGCCAGGCCGTCAGCGAAGCCCTGCTCGAACAGGCATCCCTCGCAGCGCTGGGGCTGCTCGAGCTCTCCGGAGATCCCGAATGGTTCGATCGGGTGGTCGAGCTGCACCTGGCCGCCGAAGTCCCGATGGGCCACGCGGTGCTGGACCGCGCGACGCCGTTCGTGGGGGTGGTTCCGAGCGCCAGTCAGAGCCGTCTGGCCGAATACCAGAACCTGATTCGGGAGCGATTGGGCGACGTCGAGGTGCAGGTGCTCGAGCGCTGCGAGCGCATCCTGGCCCTCGGCAGCTGACCCTGGGGCTGGGAGCTCCCCGTGCCCATGCCGTGCCTCTGCCCATCCGCGAAACCCAGGCGCGCCCCCCGGCTCAGCTGTCAGACTTGATCACGAGGCCGTGCGCCTTGAGGATCCGACGGGCGAGCGCCGCTTTGTGCACCTCGTCCGGGCCGTCGTAGATGCGCGCCGCGCGCTCGTGCAGCCACCAACTCGCGAGCGGTGTGTCGTCGGTCACGCCCAATCCGCCATGCGTCTGGATGGCGCGGTCGAGCACGCGCCCGAGCACGTTGGCAGCGTAGAACTTGATCGCGCTGACCTCGTTCCTGGCCTCGTACTGGCCGAGCTTGTCGATCTTCCAGGCGGCGTGCTGGATGAGCAGCTTGGCGGCGTCGATCTCGGCCCGACTCTCGGCCACGAAGTCCTGAATCATCTGCTTGGTGCCGAGGGGTTTGCCCGGAGAAACTTCCCGGGTGGCGGCGTAGCGACACATCATCTCGAACGCGCGCTCGCAGATCCCCATCCAGCGCATGCAGTGGTGGATGCGCCCGGGCCCAAGGCGCTCTTGCGCAATCATGAAGCCGGCACCCTCGTCGCCCAGCCGGTTCGTAGTCGGGACACGGCAGCCGCGATAACGGATCTCGGAGTGGCTGGCCCAGCCGGAGCCCTCGTGCCCCATCACCGAGATGCGCCGCACGTGCTCGAACCCCGGGGTGTCCGTCGGCACCAAGATCATGCTCGCCCGTGCGTAGGGCGGAGCGTCTGCATTCGTGACGGCCATCACGACCGCAAACGCAGCGCCGTCCGCCGAGCTGGTGAACCACTTGTGGCCGTCTATGACGTAGCTGTCACCGTCGCGCACCGCTCGTGTCTCGAGCCAGGTCGGGTTCGAGCCCGCTCGCTCCGGCTCGGTCATGGAAAAACAGCTACGGATCTCGCCGGCGGTCAGCGGCCGGAGAAATCGCTGTTTCTGCTCGGGGGTACCAAACAGATGGAGGATCTCCATGTTGCCCGCGTCCGGCGCCTGACAGTTGAAGACATAGTGACCGAGCGGGCTTCGGCCCAGCACCTCGCTCACGAGCCCATGCTGGCGAAACCCAAGTCCCAGGCCGCCGTACTCGCGGGGTACTTGCGGGGCGAACAGGCCCGCCGCCCGCACGCGCTCGCGCACGGCCTCGAGCTCACTGGTTGCGTCGCTGAAGGCTCGACCGAGCATGAGCTTCTCCAGCGGATGGACCTCGCGCTCCATGAAGTCCCGCACGCGTGCGAGCAGGTCGACCATCTCCGGGTTTATCTCGAACTCGAACATGAGCGGTCTTCAGCACCGATTCAGCGGCGCGTCCAGTCGGCGGGATCCGGCAGGTGCGGGAGCGCGTTGAAGCTGGCGAGCCCGCTCCTCCCAGGCGTAAAAGCGATCTCGGTGAGCGACGAGTTGTGGATCATGAATCCGAGGTCGAGGGCGACCTGGGCCGACGCCGACAGGATCTGCGCAACCAGCGCGCCGATGGTGCCCGCGGAGGTGACGCACAGAATGCGGCGACCGCGGCCGTCGTCCCGAGTGACACGGGCACGGGCGCGCTCGAGCCGCCGCTGAAATTCGCCAAAGCTCTCGTGCCCAGCGTCGGGCGCGTCCGTGAGCGCCCAATCGACGAGGGCCTCCCGCAGCAACAGATCCAGCGCGCGTCCGCGCCGTCTGAGATCACTCGCAGCGAGATCCTGCGCGACGGCGCCGAGCTCGGGTCGTGCCTGAAGCAGATCGGGAAGCCGCGCCGGCAGCAGCAGGTCGGCGGGGTACTCGTCGAGCTCGGGCAGACACTCGAGCTCAGGCGGTGAGCCGAGCTGTTCGAGGATGGCCTCGGCAGTGTGCCGGTGGCGGCGCCTCGGTCCGGAAAAGACCGCGTCGATTGACCAGCGATGAGCCTGAAAATAGCAGCCGAGGCGCCGCGCTTGCTCGACTCCGTGGTCGCTCAGGCGGTCGTAGTCGTCGCTCATGAACGACGCCTGCGCATGGCGGACCAGAAACAGAGCGCTCATCTCACGGCAACGACCCGGCTCAGACGTTTCCGGCGACGATCAACTGCCACTGTGCGCTCGCGTCGCACGGTCCCGCTTTGTGGCGCACCTCGATCACGACCCAGCGGCCGTCGTCACCGCCGTTTGCGATCGTACCTTCGCCCCAGCTCAGCTTCAGCTGTTCGTTGGCGCCAATCCCGCCCGCTTGACTGCTCTTCGCCGGGCTCGTGCCACAGGGCATCACGTCCGAGGTCGTGTTGAGGTACGCGTAGATATCGTAGTCCGCGGTCGCCGGCGCAGTGAGCGTGACCTTGAGCGTCAAAGCTTGGCCGAGCACGCTGTTGTTGTCTTCGGTGACTCGCACCTTGAAGAACTTGGTCCCGGTGCCGGTGCTCTGCTGCGTCCCGGAGCCGCTGTCCCCGCTGACGGTGCCCAGGCTGGTCGACGCTTCGCAGCTCGCGGTGCCGGTGCACGAGCCGCCCGAGCCGCCGCTGCCGCCCGAGCCGCCGCTGCCGCCCGAGCCGCCGCTGCCGCCAGCGGCGCTGCTGCCGCCGCTGCCGCCGCTTGCGCTGCTACCGCCGCTGCCACCCGTCGCACCGGCGCCGCCACTGCCACCGGTCGCACCAGCCCCACCCGCTCCTCCACCGCCGCCACCGATTGCCCCGGTGCCGCCGCCGCCCGTCGGCCATCCGCCTCCACCCCCGGTGTTCCATGCGCCGCCGTTGCCCGACCCTGCAAGCCCGCCTGCACCCGCGGCGCCGCCATTGCCCTCGTCGTCGACCTCCGCTGCCGTGGCACAGGACAGGGTCAGGGCCGACACCAGCCACAACGCTCGAAGCTGCGCCATCTCGGCCCATCGTAGCGCGAGATGACCTGGGTGCGCCATCAGAGCCTGCGGGCTCGCACTCTTGCGCGCGGTGGTTACGCCGGAGGCGGGGCAAGCCGGCAGTCGATGAAGGCGCCCGGCGCCGCCACAAGAGCGACGCCGGGCCGAGGGTTCATGCGCCGCCCAAGCGGACGAGCGTGCCGATGACGCGCTCGAGTTTCGCGACGATTCGCAACATCTTCTTCCCACTTGTCGGCGCAAGCCGACGGCCCCCCGCCCGCGCCACGCACAGCGCGCCTCGAGGCGCACGCGCTCGCCTTCCGCCTCGCCCGCGCGTCAGAGTCGACTGTGAACCAAACGCGCACCGCCCCTCGTACGCGCAACTCCGTGAATCGCCAGCGCCTCGACTGCGAGTTGATCGCGTTCGGCCACGAGTCTCCGCCCCAGCTCAGCGGCGTCGGCGACGCGGTTCGACAGCGCTCGCTCGATCACACGTCTTGCCGAGACACCGCAGGCCGCTCGGGATTTCTCGTCCTCGTTGGCGCAAACCAGCACCCAGCAGGTCTTCCGCGCCAGCGCGCAACGCGCCTGGAGCGTGGCGATTTCCAGCCCTGTGGGTTCTGCCGGGAGCGAGAGGGCAGTGGTGCGATCCCGTTGCCAATGACCGACCACGACGCTGGCGCCGAGCGCGTTCGGTTGCTCCAGCCTCGACCAGAGCTCGGGCAAGCGCGCCGGCAACACGAACACGAGTCTGCGCGGCGGGTCCGCGCCTTCAGAACCGCGCGCCGGCTTGGCAGCCGAACCACCAAAGGCAACCCGCTCTGCCTCGTTCGACTCGGGCACGAGCGCAATCAGCGTCGGAAATGAGCCCGGAAGAGCCAGTGAGGGAAGCGCGGGACGGTCGGTGGGAGATGGCACTTCGGACTCGTCCGGACCGAGCAGCAGAGAGAGCACATTTTGACTGACCTCTTGCCCCAACTCCTCGGCCAGGGACTTCCAGGTCTTGCTGCCCGTGGCGACTTCGTCGCCGACCGCCGCGAGACCGATCTCCCGCTCGAAGCCGGGCACGCGCGAGCCGAGGCGACCGAGATCTTCCGCGGCGCCCGGCGCGATCAGCGGCGCTCCGCGCGGGCGCAGATTGCGGCCTGCAAGGCTCCCTCGGGTGAGATCCTCCCCCGCCCGTCTCGCGCCGCGTGCGCCGACCCGAGCCAGGTCGTCGCCCACATTGCTCGCGGCGCGAACGCCAGCTGCCTCGGCAGAGACACCGCGTGCGCCCAGACGCGCGCAGTCATCGCCGAAGTGCGCAAAAGCCCCGCCCAAGGCGGCGAGGATCCCCCCGATGATCCCGACTTTTTTCCCGTCTTCGCTCACCCGACCCCGCTTGATACGCCCGAGACACCGCCTCACTTCCCGCGCACCTTCGAGGGTGCACGGACGCCGCCGGACCCCGCGCTCGAGGTGGTAGTCTCCGAGTGTGGCAAAGCTCGGCTCCACCTCCGTAGTTCGTGGTCTCGTCATCGCCTTCGCCGCCATCGTGCTCATGTCGTGGGCCTCGCTGGCCCACGCGCTCACCACCCCGATCGCCGGCGCAGTTCCCTACCCGGCGAGCGGACCCAAGCTGTACCTGCCGTTCCCCGCAGGCTCGAAGATCCGCGTGCTCTCCGGCTACAGCCCGAGCGGCGGCTCGAGCCTGCACGCGGACACCAACGCAACCAGCAAGGCGAACGACTACTACGCCCTCGACCTCGTGTACGACGACCAGCCCAACTCCGGCAAAGGCTTGCCAGTGGTGGCACCGCTCGCGGGCAAGGTCGTGCGTGCGGGTTGGGCAACCAGCGGCTGGGCCAACTACGGCCAGCGCGTGATCCTGGAGCACGATCTCGGAGACGGGCACGTGTACCACAGCCTCTACGCGCACATGGACTCGCTCGCCGTGACCGAGGGTGCGCAGGTGACCGTGGGGCAGAAGCTCGGAGCGCTCGGGCAATCCTGTCAGGGCACACTCTCGTGCAGCTCATTCTCGACCCCCCACCTGCACTGGGCGCTGCATCGGGACAGCTTGGTCGGTGGCAGCGGCACCGGCGGCTCTTACGGCGGCAACGCCGTCGTGCCCGAGTCCATGGACGGCGTCGAAGATCTGAAACAGGGCACGCTCATCACGAGCACGAACACGAGCAACCCCGTGTGTGGCGACTCGGTGTGCAACGGCACCGAGACCCAAGCAACCTGCCCAGGCGACTGCAAGGTGTGCGAGCTGATCCCTTCACAAGGACGGATCGTCGACGAGACCGAGGACCTGTGTTTCAAGCAGTCGGGTTCGCCCGCGTACTGGTACAGCGCGAGCGTGGGATATCAGAGCTCGTTGTTCTGGACCAACGCCACCAACGATCCGAACCCCGACAACTTCGGAGTCTGGGAGCTGAACTTCGCCGAGGCGGGCGACTACGACGTCGAGGCGTACACGGCGAGCTTCGCCCAGTCGAAACAGGCGGCCTACACCATCAAACATGGCGGCCAATCGAGCAAGAAGACCCTCGATCAATCCGCCAAGGACGGCTGGCAGTCACTGGGAGTCTTTGCGTTCGCGAAGGGCGCGGCCCAGTCGTTGCGGCTCGATGACAACAGCGGCGAGGCCGTCAGCCTCAAGCGCAAGCTGGTGTTCGACGCCATCCGGTTGACCCGAATCAACGGCGGCACGGGCGGCACGGGCGGCAGCGGCACCGCAGGCAGCGCGGGCTCCGCCGGCGCTGTTGCCGGCGGCAGCGGCGGTGCCAGCTCGTCTGGGGGTCAGTCGAATGCGGGCGGCGCGCCGGCTGCGGGCGGCGGCTCGACCAGCGAAGACGAAGCCGGCGGCTGTGCCTGTCGGTTGGGTTCTGCAGAGCCCCCAGGGCTGCGGCTCTGCGCGCTCGGCTGGTTGCTCGCGCTCAGCCTCGCTCGGCGCCGACGCTCGCTCAGCCGTCACCCTCGGCTCTGAGCTGCTTGGCGAGCTCGATCAGCTGAGACAGCTCGTGCCGTTCCGGGCTCGACTGCTCCGCGGCCCGACTGATCTCACACCCGGAGCCTGAGCGAGAGGGTCATGGGCGGGTTCGACAGCGTCAGCCGTGCCGAGTTCCGCGCCCGTCTAGTGTGCCGAGTCCGCAAATCGGGCAAGATGTGACCTCGGCACACTAGCGAATTCGCGGAGCGAATTCCGCGGGGTGAATCGCGCGAAGCGCGAGAGGGGCGCGCGGCGCCCTTTCGAGGAAGATAGTGTCCGCGCTGCGATAGCAGCGCCGCGCGGAGCGCGGTCCGCAATTCGGTTGCGAATTGCGGACTCACGACACTAGCGCCCGCTCAATCAACGTCCCAAACGGCGAGCGAGCAAGGCAGATCGCCGTTCTTCAGGCGATGTCTGCGCGCGCCGCGCGGTGGGTTGAACGGCACGTCCGGACCGAGCAGCAGCGCCACGCGATGTCCGCGCGGCAGACGAGCGAACACCTCCGCGAGGTCGGCGTAAAATTCTCGATCCGCAGCCAAGCGTTCGCCATACGGCGGGTTCGAAACCACCAGGCCCGGCGGCTCCGTTCCGCGAAAGTCGGACAGCTTCGCCTCGGAGATCTCGACTCTTGCGCCGGCGCGGGTCGCGCTCGTCTTCCCCAGCGCCACGGCTCTGGGGTCGTAGTCGTAGCCAAAGATCGCCGGCCCCGATGTGCGTTCACGCCCGCGGGCGCGCTCTCTGAGAACGGCGACACGTTTGGCCAAGGTGCGATCGAAGCTGGCCCAGCGCTCGAAGCCGAAGCGCCGCCGTGCCAGGCCCGGAGCTACGCGGCGCGCCAAGTGATCCGCCTCGATCAGCAGCGTGCCGGACCCACACATCGGATCGGCCAGCGGACGTTTGGTATCCCAGCCCGACAAGGCGATCACCGCCGCGGCCAGGTTCTCCTTGAGCGGAGCCAGGGACCCGGGTTCCCGATAACCCCGTCGATGCAGCGACTCACCCGAGAGGTCGAGCGCCACCGTCACGCGCCCACGCGCGAGCCGCACGAACACACTCACGTCGGGATCCCTTCGATCGACCGAGGGCCGCGCGCCGGTCACAGCCCGCAGTCGGTCGACGATGGCGTCCTTGGTGCGCTGGGCCACGAACATGGTGTTGTCCAGACCGGGTGCGGTACCCACCGCGCTCACGGCGATGGTCGTGTCCGGCGTCACGTGCGTCTCCCAACGCACGCTGTCCGCCGCGCGGTACAGGTCCGCTTCGCCGTCACAGGCAGCCTCTGCCACCGGCAAGAGCACACGCATCGCGATGCGACTCTCGATGCACACGCGGTAGGCGTCCTCCCAACGACCCGACAGCTCGACCCCGCCCACGACCGAGCGCACGCGGCCAATGCCGAGCTCGCTCAGCTCGTCCGCGAGCACGCGTTCGACTCCCATGGGAGCCGTAATGAAGAACTTCATGAAGTGGGCCGTTCACCCGGACCTGCGCCGGGAGCGTCGCAAACCGAGGCTCGTGATAGCCTGTTTGCATGCGGCGCGCGACGACGTCCGTCCCGTCCGAGGCGAACCGACGCACGCTCGGGCTCGGCGTCGCGCTGTTGTCGGTATTCGGTTGCGCGCTGGCGTTCGGCGACATTTCCGGGGCGTCGAGGCTGCGTCCGGGCCAGTTCGACGCTGCCTCTTTGGTGACGCCGAACACCCAAAGCACGACCGCCGCCGGTACTTCGACCCAAACCGCGCGAGGCGCGCGAGCGATGGGCACCGGCGCAGCGAGCTCGGCGTCGCAGCCTGCCCGCTGCCCAAGCGACATGGTCGACGTCGCGGGCCGCTTTTGTGTCGACCGCTACGAGAGCAGCCTGGTGGACGCGCGCACGGGCCACCCGCTCTCGCCCTACCACCATCCGACCCCGATGCTGGCGCTCCGAGATCAGCAAGAGTGGCAGGCGAAGGCGCTCGGCATCGGACCCATCAGAGCGCACGCCGTGCCGCTGCCCGAGCTCCCACACTGGCAGCTCGAGCCCGGCGTCGTACCCCGGGCGGTGTCGGAGCCGAACCGCGTGCCGAGCGCGTATCTCGATCTCGACGCCGCGCGCCTGGCCTGCGCGAATTCGGGCAAACGCCTGTGCAAGAAGCGCGAGTGGATGATGGCCTGCCGTTCGGAGCGCGGCACTCGCCATCCTTACGGGGAAGAGCTCGACCCGGCCCGCTGCAATCTCGCGGCGCCACTCCACCCCGCCGTGGGCCTGCACGGCATGCGGGAGCTCGGCGGCCGAGATCCTCGCCTCAACCTCGTCGAGCTCGGCGGGCGGACGCTGCTCAGACCGACCGGCTCGCTGCTGGGATGCGCGAGCCCCTGGGAAGGCGACGCCGCCTGGGACATGGAGGGCAACCTCGACGAGTGGATCGATGATCCGGCGGGCACGTTCGTCGGCGGGTTTTACGCGCGCGAGACCCACTGGGGTTGCGACGCGAAGGTCGAAATCCACTCGGCCGATTACTACGACTACAGCCTCGGCGCGCGCTGCTGCGCCGACTGACGCCTTCAGCTCTTGTTCGCCCGCTGGCGGATGGCATCGAGTCGAAGCCGGAGCCCCGTCAGCCGGATGAACCCCGTGGCGTCCCGCTGGTCGTACACGTCGTCGCGCTCGAAAGTGACGAAGTCCTCGCGATACAGCGTGTGCTGCGACTTCCGGCCCACGATGGTGACGTTGCCCTTGTACAGCTTGAGCCGCACCGTTCCAGTCACGAGCTCCTGGATCGAGTCGAACATGCCCTGCAGCATCAGCCGCTCCGGCGCGAACCAGAAACCTCGATAGACCAGCGCCGCGTACTCGGGAATGAGCCCATCACGGATGCGGATCTGCTCGCGATCCAGCGTGATCGACTCCATGGCGCGGTGCGCCTTGTGGAGCACGGTTCCGCCCGGGGTCTCGTACACGCCTCGGCTCTTCATGCCGACGTAGCGGCTCTCGCACAGATCCACGCGACCCACACCGTGCCGGCCAGCGATCTCGTTCATGCGGGCGAGCAGCATGCTGGGGCCGTACGCGTGCCCGTCGATGCTGACGGGGTTGCCCTTTTCGAAGCCAATCTCCAGGTACTGAGCCTCGTTGGGGGCGTCCGCGGGATCCTTGCTCAGGATGAACATGTCCTTGGGCGGTTCGTTCCAGGGATCTTCGAGCACCCCGCCCTCGAACGAGAGGTGCAACAGGTTGCGATCCATCGAGTACGGCTTCTGGGCCGTCGCCGTCACCGGAATGCCGTGTTTCTTGGCGTACTCGATGCAGTCCGTACGGCTCTTGAGGGACCACTCGCGCCACGGCGCGATCACCTGCACCTCGGGATCGAAGAACATCGCCCCGAGCTCGAAGCGCACCTGATCATTTCCCTTGCCGGTCGCGCCGTGAGAAATGGCGTCCGCACCCGACGCCTTCACGGTCGCCATCATGCCTTGAATGATGCACGGCCGCGCCAGCGAGGTACCGAGCAGGTATTCGCCCTCGTAGATGGCGTTGGCTCGGAGCGCCGGGAACACGAAGTCCCTGACGAAGGTCTCGCGCAGGTCCATCTGGACGTACTCGACCGCCCCGCTGTCTTTCGCCTTTTTCTCCAGGCCGGAGAGCTCCTCGGCCTGACCCACGTCGGCGCACCACGCGACCACCTCACAGTGATAGGTCTCGATGAGCCAGCGCAGAATCACGCTCGTATCCAGCCCCCCCGAGTACGCGAGCACGACCTTCTTGATGGGTTTCACGACAGTTCCTTCTCCGGGTCCTCGAGCACTTCTTTGAAGCGCTTCGCCATTTTGCCGGCCTGATAGCCGTCCGCGACCCGGTGGTCAAACGAAGCACCGAGGGTGAGCATCGGCCGCACCATTAGCTGGCCATCGACCACCGCCGGGGCGTCCCGAACGGCGCCGACCGTCAGGCAGATGGGCGTGCGGGACGGCGGGAAGAGGGGGGCCTGGCCCACGGTGAGACCAAAGCCGCCGACGCTGCTGACCATCGCGGAGCCGAAGGCGTCGTAGGGGATGCCCACGGCGCCGAGGTCCAAGTCGTAGTCGTAGGTCAGGCGCTCCCCGAGCTGCATCAGGGCGCCGACCAGCGCCGGCGGCAAGCTCGACAGCATGCGCGCGGTCTTCTGGGTCGGGTGATCCTTCTTGACGCGGATCCGCTCGGCCCGTTCGGTCAACTCGCGCGCCAGCTCCGTGAGGCTCTTCTGATCCACACGGCTCACCTTGGCGCCGGCGAGGTTCTCACCGTCCTCGAAGGCGACCTGAAAAAAGATGTCGACGGTATCGCGCACGTAGATGCGGCCACGCCGGATGATGGCGTTGACCTCGGGCCGCTTTGCGATGGCGAGCGCGAGCGCTTTTCCGACCAGGTGCGTGAGTGTGATCTTCACGCCCGAGGCGCGGCGTTGGCGCTCCAGGAACGCGAGGGCGTTGGTCGCGTCCACGTCGATGATGCCGTACACGGTTGGATCCCGCGGCGGGCCCCAGGCGTGAACGGCCATGGAGCGCCAGGCGGGCAGGTCTTCGAGGCGGCGGAAGCTCACGGCGGCGGAGCAAAACCGCGGCGCGCGCCGAGCGCAAGGGCCTGCTCGATGGACCGGGCATCCGGCACGCCGGTCCGCCTCCAGACCTCCCGCCCGGAGCGGTCCAGGACCACCAGGGTTGGCACCTGAGTGATCGAACCGAAGGGCCCGCCGCCAGTGAGCGTGAACGAGTCCGCCATCGCAATCGGGTACGAGAGCGCGAGGGTCGACCGATACGCGACCGCCAGCTGAACGTATTTGGGTGCCTCGAGCACGACAGCGCCCGCGTTGGCCCGGGGCACGTGCGAACGGATGACGTCCTCCAGCCGCTCGGCAACCACCTGCGACGCGATGTCGTACGTCGTGACGAACAGGATGGCGGTGGCGCGTCCCCGCGTGGTCTCGCTCGAGAGCTCCGCCCCGTCGGTCGTCCCGAACGCAAATTCCACGGGCGCGCCGGTCGGCTGGGGGGGCACCTCCAGGTCCTGACGCCGATCACCGCCGCAGCCAGCCAGGGCAGCAGCGCCGGCGACCAGGGCGGCGAACGCCCAAGCAGAGCCCGGCCTGCGCCCGCGGCGGAACGACGCGCGGGACGGCATCACGGAGACGACGCGACGGGCCCCACGCTGTACTCCGGCTCGAAGAGATCCGCGCACATTCTCAGGGCCTCGGGGTACTCCCGCCCGTTACGCCGGTGAGCGAGCACCACGAGCGCCAGCTCGTCCACCAGCGCACTGACCGGCGCCTTTTCGAGGCGAGCTCCGAACAGCTCCTCTCCGTGGCGGGGGGCCGCATCGTTCTGCACGATGGGATCGTGCCGCACCCACTCGAACCCGTCCGCAGCGCGGTAACCACAAGCCAGAACCTGTGCGAAATCCAGATACAGCGGCGTGACGATGGTCGCGATGCGCAGGCCATCCGCGGCCACGCCCGAGAGCGCCCGCACCGCCGCGCCCGGCGCGAGCTGCAGGTCCATCGTCCCCACGGCCGAGGTGATGCGCGCTCGTCGCGCCGGGTCGCTCTCGACCGCCAAGAGCGGTGCGTAGAGGGCGATTCGCGGCACACTCACCCGCTCGGCGTCCTGCTCCAGCGCATTGAGCCAGCGATCCCGCGCGACCGCATCGAGGGCTTTGTACGCCATCGCAGCAGCCAGGGCGGCTTCGGCGTCCGTAGCCAGGGCGTCGAGCCACTCGCACCAAGCGGCGATCACCCGCGGCTCCACGCCGGCCGCAACGGCGCTTGGGAGCGCAGACTCGCCGACACCACTGGGTGCTGACGCTTCGAATTGCCGACGTGGCGGCCCCTCGCTCATCGTGGGCGACCCTAAAGGATCACGGCCAGGCTCGCAACCCTCATGCGTGTCAGGAAAAACGCCGAATGAGAACGCGCCCTTCGTGATGTTCAGCGCTCGACGAGCGCGCCGATCTCTAGTGAGAGGTCTCGCAGAAGTTCGTCGAGTTCCTGCACGCGACTCGCGTGCGCCGCGATGGTGAGATCGCCACCGCGCTCGGCGAACAGCGCACCGAGGCCCTCGCTGGCCTCGAAGATCCCTTTGACGAACACGACGTCGCGAGCACGGACACGCACACTGCGGGTTACCAGGTCCGGACCGATGAGCGGGGCGATGGGCACGGCGACCGAGCCTAACAGAAACGGCAAACCCCGAACCGGCGAGGTCTTCCGAGCGCCCGTGGTGCGCAAAACCGTCGCCGAGAGCCAGCGTCACCGTGACGACCAGACCCAAAATGCTCTAGCGTGCGCTCCCAGATGCCCACGCCCGAACCCAAGGACGACGCGGAGGAGCTCGACGAGCTCCCCCCGCTCGATCCCTCGTTCGACGACGAGCGGGACGATCCGGACGAGGCCGAGCTCGTTGCGCTGCTCGACCCGCTCGAAGAAGACGTCGACATGGACCCGGAGCCCCACATCCCGGAGCTCGAGCTGGGGCTCGAATTGCCGGACGAACCCGACATGCTCGGCGATGAGCACGAGGGGATCCTGGACATTCAGGGACTCTTGACGCTGGCGGACGAGGCCGAACCCTCGGAGGACGGCGACAGCGCCGGCCCCGAGAAATTGGACCCGGCGGCGGACATCCGTGAAATCGAGGAACCGATCGTCGGCTCCCTCGAGGAAGGCACCGACGAGCCGCTGGAGGATTTGATTTCGGAGGATCTGCCCGAGCTCGACGCAGACGAAGCGGGTGGGCTCGAGGACGAAACTTCGTGGCTCGCCGCCGAGCCAATGCTCGATGAAGAGATGCCCGAATGGTCCGAGCGCCCGTGGGTCGTGATGCGACACGAAGAGGCGGGAACTGACCTCGGTGCGCTGGCACTGACCGCAGGCCGCGTCTGGGTGGCCGGCAGGCGACTCTGTGCGATCGACCGGACCGGGTCGGTGCAGGTCTTTCCGACCAGCTCACGCGTGGTTCGCCTCGCCGGGCTCGGACGCGGTGTCGTGACGTTCTCCGCGTCCGATGCCCTCGAGTGCTGGAGCGAGGACGGGCTGACCCGCCAGCTGACTGGCCACCGCGAGTGCCTGGGCCTGACGACCGACGCGCCGGCCCAGATCGGCATCAGCGCCCTCGGCGATGGCGCTCGCGCCTTCCTGCTCTCCGCCGAATCGAACCGCATCGCGGTGAGCCACGATTCGGGCGCAACGTTTCAGGGCAGCGAGCTCGGAGGCAAGGTCCAGGCGCTGTCGGTGGGCGCGCCGGCACGCCTCGTCGTGCAGGGCAACGAGGGGTTTTCGCTGCTCGAAGCCGGCGCACCCGGCGCCACGCTGAGCCGCGTCGAGCTCGACGCCCTCGCGGAAGAGACGGCGCGCGGCGCCGGTCTCTTGCTCGGATCGGCGGGCCGCGTCGTTGCGCTCGCCAGTCGAGATCGCGGGCTGGTCGTGTCCGCCGACGGCGGGCGCTCGTTCTCGCGCGTTCCGAGCACCGTCCACGCCACCGCGCTGTGTCTGGGTGAGACCCGCGGGCGCCCGCGGGTCTGGCTGGCGGTGTTCATCGAGTCCGAAGAGCGGAGCGTGGTCATCGAGGTCGACGTGACGACGCGGTCGGCGGAGATCGTGGCGGAGCTCGATCGCGCCGATCTCGCGCCTGCGCACGAGGTCGACGACGGCCGGGTCAGCGCGCTGCTGTGGGACGGAGCCTCCGGCTGGCTGTGGGCCGCGGGCGGCTCGGGCCTGTATCGCATCACCCCCCCCGCCTCGAGCTCGTGAGAAGGTCCTCGAAGCTTCGGCCGCGCGCGCAGAGCTCCCTTCCCGTCCTTTGCGCGTCGCGCGAGTCCCTCCGGGGCGACGGGCTGACCTCCCGGCTCGCGCCGCAGCACCTCCGCTTGGTGTACTTGGCCAAGTTTTGCGCGACGTGGTAGGCGCGACGAGTCATGGCGATCATCGTCCAGAAGTACGGCGGCTCCTCGGTGGCGGACATCGGCAAGCTGCGCCAGGTGGCCGACCAGGTCGTACGGGCCCGGGCAGAGGGCAACGAAGTGGTGGTCGTGGTGAGCGCGATGGGCAAGTCCACCGACAACTTGCTCGCGCTCGCACGCGAGGCGGCGCTGCCGCCGGATGTCGCCCCGTCGAACGGCGGCGCGCAGCCGGAGCCCGCGAAACGCGAGCTCGACATGCTGCTCTCGACCGGAGAGCGGGTGAGCATGTCGCTCTTGTCCATCGCGATCCAGGCCCGCGGCTACGACGCGGTGAGTTTCACCGGGTCACAATCGGGGATCATCACCAACGACCGGCACTTTGACGCGCGCATCATCGAGGTGCGCCCGCATCGCATCGAGGACGAGCTACACCGTGGTCGCACCGTGATCGTCGCGGGGTATCAGGGCATGAGCTACAAGCGAGAGATCACCACGCTCGGGCGCGGGGGCTCCGACACCACCGCGGTCGCGCTGGCCGCGGCGCTGGCCGCGGATCGGTGCGAGATCTACAGCGACGTCGACGGGGTCTACTCGGCCGACCCGCGGGTGATCGCAGACGCTCGTCACCTGCCCTCGCTGGACTACGAGACCATGCAAGAAATGGCCGAATGCGGCGCGAAGGTGCTGAACGCGCAGGCTGTCGAGTGGGCGCGGCGCAACAAGATTGCCATCGTCGCGCGCCGCACCGGCGACGGCGTGGACCAGGCACCGTTCCGGGAGACCGTCGTCTCGGACGCTTCCCACTCGGACGCCGCGCGCCGCGCGGTGGTCGTCCAGAAGAGCCTCGCGCTGATCAGTGTGGACCGCGCCGCCGTCGGAGCTCTGCTCGAGGTTGCGGCCCGACACTCCCTGCCGCTCGGTGATCTGACGCTGGGCAGCACCGAGGCCGTCGCTTGGGCGCCGCTCTTGAACGTCCCGAACTTCCGAGAGGTCAGCGGCGCGCTCCAGGCCGCGGGGCTCGCCGGCCTGAAGCTCGAGGAGGGCCTCGGCCTGCTCAGCTTGGTCGGTGTCGAGGTCGGCACTCGCGCCGACGTGCTGTCGGAGGGTCTGCGAGCGCTGACCGCCGCGCCGCGCTTCGTGTTCAGCCATCCACTCCGGCTGTCGTGTGTGCTCCCCGAAGCAGCGCTCGAGCCGGCGGCCCGCGCGTGGCACGAAAAGCTAGGCCCCGGCGCGGCGCAGCCGGACGCCACGCGGCTGACGGCCTGAGCGCGCCGCTTCGCGCGCAGGCTCAGACTTCTTCTTCGTCGAGGGCAGCGAGCGCAGTGCGATACAACGTCGCCTCACTGAGCCGTCCGTCTCGAACCGCGCGCGACGCCAGCCGCGACAGCACCTGACGCAAGCGCCACATCAGATCGGCGCGGCGATGTTCGGCGATCTCCTCACGGCGAGCTGACAGGAGCGCGTACACCTCGTGATCACGGCCGAGTCGTATCAACACGTCTGCGAGCTCGAGCGCCAGCGCGTCGTCCTCGGCGTTCGCGCGGACGGCGAGCTCGAGGCGCGACGCCAGCTCCACGTCTCGTGGATCGAACTCCGCGGGGATCTCCGGGTCTTCCGGGGGCACGAAGGTGTCGCTCGGCTCGTCGGAGCGCGGCTCACGCTCTGCTTCCGTGTCGATGGCCACGAGCCTCCCCGGCGGCTCGTCCGATCCGAGCGCAAGCTCCTGCTCCACCTCGCGGCCCGGAGGCAATTCGACCTCGAGCGGCTCCGCCTCCGCCAGCCGAAGCTCCACCCGCGCAGCTTCGCGCTGAGGCAGCTCGACCTCGAGCGGCTCGGGCGTTGCCGCCGGCAGCTCCACCTCGAGCCCAGCGTCGGCACTCGCTGCCGCCGGCGGGCGGCGCGCAGCCTTGCGTTGCGGTTCGGGTTCGACCCGGCCGCGTTCTCGGCGACCGCGTGCCGCCACCACAGCCGCGACCTCGCGGTAGGCGCTCGCGACGTCCTTGTCCCGCGGACTCACCCGCAGCGCGACCGCCAGGTGTCGCTCCGCCGAGAGCACGTCACCTTGGGTGTCGCGTTCGAACCGCGCCGCCTGCATCAACCACTCGGCGGCCGCATCGGGCGGTGCTTCGGCGAGCTCGATGCGGTCGCGCATGCGCCCAAACGCCAGGCTGGCACCAGCAACGTCCCCAATTGTGGCACGCCACTGCCCTTCCAGAAGCGCCGCCTCGATCGCACGCGGTGAGCCGGCATGCACCTGCCTGACACGAGCAATGGCTTGGGGCATGTCCTCTAGATCCGTCGCGAGCAATCGCGCCATGTCCACCAGAGCATCAGCGTCCCCGCGTCCGGTTCGTTCGGACAGCGCAACTGCGCGCGCCAACAACGCAAACGCACGCTGACTCTTGCCCGCTTCCATCAGCGAGCGGGCCAGGCCCGCTGTCGCCACCGCGTCGTCCGGCACGTAGCGCAGCGCGCGCTCGAACAGGCGTCCCGCGTCCTTGACGAATCCGTGAGTGAGCAGGGCGCGCGCGGATCGGGTACATGCTCCGTGTCGAGCACTCGCCCCGAGCGACGCCGCCTCCAGGTGTTCGGCGTCCGCCAGAGCCCCATCGACGTCACCCAGCTCGACGCGAGCGTCGAACCGGGCCCAGCGCACCTCGGCGAGGCCTGGCGACGCCGCCACGGCGCGGTCCAAGAAGCCCCTCTGCTCGGCGCCGGAGCTCGTGAGCTCACTCAAGCGCAACCACAACCGGGCGCTCAGCGGGGCAAAAGGCTCACCTTGCACCATGTTTTCGATGGCTTCGGAGGCACCAGCGAGATCTCCAGTTCGGGCCAAGAGCTCCGCTCCGATGAAACCCGAGCGCGCCGCCGGCAGCCTCTCGACGATGAGCCCTAGGGCCGCCTCGGCACGCCCAGCGGAGAACAGATCGATCTCACCAATCAGCTGAGTGATCTGCGGGTGTCGCGGCGCGTGCTCGAGCGCTGCGATGTAAAGCGCACGCGCCGCATCGAGCTCACCGCGCACCAGTGCGTCATCGGCCTGCAGCGTGAGCGTCGCGAGCTCGAGTGCTCGAGCCGCGGCCGCGTGCATCAACGCCGGCTCGAACGCCGAGTCGAGTGCCACATGCACCTCATCGCCGTGGGACTCCAGCTCACCAAACCGCACGCGCGCGGTCGATGGGGCGCGCGCTCCAACCGCAGGCAACACCGCCCGCGTGAGGCGTGCAGCCACGCCGCGAACGGTGACCAGCCTGCCCGTTCGCTCGCCGAGCTCGCCGAACAGCGTGTCGACCGCCTGCAACGCAAACAACAGCGCGGGCGCGCTCAGGCCCGCACCGCGAACGTGGCTCAGCACGAAGCGGGCATCCCCGCCGATGGGCGCCCACAAGAGATCGAAGGCAAGTGCTCCTCTCGCCCCGGAGAGTCCCAGTGCCAGCCCCTGCGGCAGGGTCCACACGCTGGGTGCGCGCTCGAGCGGCCCGACGATGTCGCCGAAGCGCGGCGCGAGCCACGACGACAGTCCGGTGTGGGTGACCGCGAGCTCGAGCCGTTCGAGATCTCCACGCCGATGTCGAAACACCGGCACGCCGCCGGACAGGTCGACGGGAAAGCGCAAGCCCGGCAGGGTTGCCGACAAGCCTCGCAGCTCGAGCGGTCCCACTTCCACCGGCTCGTACAGCTCGATGCCCAGCGCGCCGCGCGTGGCGGTCAGCCGGAGCGGGACCCGACCATCGGCGAGGGCTGGATCGGCCGCGAGCGGCCACTGCCCGATCGGGCTCAAGCCGGGGGAGCGCTCGGACTGCGACACGTTGGCGCAATCGTACCAGGTCGAAAGCAGGCAGGGTAATGCCGTGCGCGTCCGCTCACGAAGCGCTTATCGAAGCCGTGGTCCGGAGTCCGGCGGGCATTGGTCCGAGGGCAGTGCTCACCGACCGGAAGGCTGGAGCTCGGGCGTAGGCAGGCGCGCGTGAGCTCCTCGGACGGCGCCGCGGCGCGCTGCGGACAAAACGAGCGCGCGGGCCATGTGGCCCGCGCGGTGACTCCGGGCGTGACGTCTCACGCGCCGTCTTTGCCTGCCTTCTTCTTCATTCGACGCATCAGCTCGGCAAACCCGCTCTTCTTGATGACGCGCCCGAATTGGCTGCGGTAGTTGCCGACCATGCTCGCGCCCTCGGTCACGATGTTACCCACGACCCACTTCCCGTCGACTTTGTGCATGGCGTAGTCGATGTGAACCGGCTCTTCGCGCGCATTGGTCTTGCTCTTCGCGACGGTCTTGACCAGGACGCCCTTCTTGGCGTCGGAGACGCCGTCGTAGGTCACCTCGTAGTTCGCGGTCTTCTTCAGGTTCTTGCGGTAGGCGTTCTTCACCAGCCGCTTCAGGAGGTCCTGGAACTCCTGCTTCTCGGCGTCAGTCCGGTCGTCCCAGTGCGTGCCGAGGGACTCCTTCGCGAGGTCCGCGTAGTCCAGCAGCTCGTCGAAGACCTGGTCCATCTTCTTCACGTCCGCCGCTTTGCCCTTCTTCACCTGCGCGCTGAGCTCTGCCTGTTTTGCCTTGAGCACGGCGTCAGCGTTGCCGTCGGCCAGGGCGGTTGCCGAGAAGCCGAGCAGGAGGCCGATGACGGTGACGAAGTGGAACCAGCGGCGACGGAACATGACGTGATTTTCCATGGGGCTACTCTTCGTTTTACGCAACGGGGGTGCCAAAACTTCACTGCCGGCGAAATTTCCGGTCAAGTCCCTGAAATTCATTCACTTACGCCCGGAGCGCGAAGGCGGGGGGTAGCCCCTGACCGTGCCCCGCCCGTGATCTGTGCGTCCGGCGCACACCGACCGTCGTTCACGCCGCGGGCTCCGGGTCATGGGCCGCGAGCGACCGCCCCAGGCTGACCCGGAAGGTCGCACCCTGCCCGGCCTCGCTATCGACCCGGAGGCCGAACCCGTGCTCTTCGGCGATGGCCTTGACGACCGCGAGCCCGACACCGGTCCCGTGGCTGCGGGTGGTGAAGAATGCGTCGAACAGTCGCGGTCTGGCCGCCTCGTCGATCCCTTCCCCCTGGTCGGACACACTGAGCTCGGCGACGCCGTCGGCGACGGTGACCCGCACGTTCACCACCTCACCCGCGCTGCTTGCCTGTACCGCGTTGCGCACGAGGTTCCAGGTCAACTGTTTCATGTGGCCCGCGTCTGCCTCGACACGAACACTCTCCTCCCCTTCATACACGACGTCGACGTCGGACACCGCCCGTCCGGACTTGCCAGCCAGCTCGACGACATCGCGGGCAATGCGGGCCACATCCACCTCGGCGATCTGCGGTGTACGAGGTCGCGTCAGGTCCATCATGTCCGTGACGAGGTCGTTCAAGCGGCCGGCCTCTCGCTGCACGATGTCGCACAGCTGTTTGTCTTCATCCGAGAGCTCGGGGCTGTCCCTGAGCAGCTGAATCGAGCCCGCGATCGACCCGAGTGGGTTCCTGATCTCGTGGGCGAGACCGGCGGCCAGGCGGCCAAGCGCCGCCATCCGCTCGGCCTGATCTGCCCGGGCCTCGGCCGCGACAACCCGCCCGCTGGCAATGCGCAGCCGCTCCGCCAGGTAACCCGAGAGCAAGGTCACCACCACCAGCATCAGCAGGTTGACCAGGACGTAGTAGACGACCTCGCTCGGGCTGAGCTCGTACAGCGTACGGGGTTGGTCGGAAGGCGGAGGCAACCAACCGCGTTCGAGCAGCGTGACCACGCCGATGTAGAAAGCGCCTCCTGAAGCCGCAGCGACGGTTGCGCCTCTGAGGCCGGCGAGCGCCGCGCCCGCGACGCAGGTCAGACCGTAGAATGACGTCGCGCCGCTCGCCGCGCCTCCGGAGAGATAGACGAGGACGGTCCATGTCGCCTGATCGATGACCAGCTGCGCGAGCGCCAACAGCTCGAGCCTCTTCCCGGCGCGGAGCACCGCTGCGTAGATGCCGGCGCTGGCGAAGGCAAATCCCAGCGTCGCCCAGCCGACCTGGGTGCTGATGGTCTCGCCGCCGGCGCTGCGCAGGTAGAAAGAGCCGATGACACCCAGCGCCGCCGACAGGAAGAAGAGCCGGGCGGCCGTGACCCAGGCCAGACGCCGCGGCAAAGGCGCGCCGGCGAGGTTGTCGGGAATGCCAAGGCGGACGGGCACGAGCGCCGCCCGTCAGTCGGCCTTGATGTTACCGGCGAGGGAGAAGATCGGGAGGTACATCGCGATCAGCACCACACCCACCATCCCGCCGACACCCACCATCAAGATCGGCTCGATGGCGCTGGTCATCGCCGCCACGGCCACGTCGGTTTCTTCTTCGTAGAAGTCGGCGATCTTGTTGAGCATCTGATCGAGGGCGCCGGTCTGCTCACCCACCGCGATCATCTGGACGACCATGTCCGGGAACACCTTGGTCTCGGCCAGCGGCTCGGCCATGTTTTTGCCCTCGCTGATCTTGGTCCGCACGTGCTGAATGCCCGACTCGATCACGACGTTGCCGCTGGTTCGCGCGCAAATGTCGAGTGCGTCGAGGATGGGCACACCGGACTGAAGCAGCGTGCCCAGCGTGCGCGTGAAGCGTGCGACGGCGATCTTGCGGAGCACGGGGCCCACGATCGGCATCTGCAGCATCGCCTTGTGGACGACGCGTTTTCCGGCGGGTGTCCGGTAGAAGTAGATGAACGAGCCGGTCGAGATCAACAGCACGACGATGATGAACGGCAGATAGCTCACGAAGCCGTGGGACAGCGCGACGATGATCTGGGTCAGCTTGGGCAGGGCGTCCTTGCCACCGCCGAAATCCGCGAACATGCGCTCGAACGCCGGGATCACGAAGGTCAGGAGGACCGTCATGACACCGCCGGCAATCACGATGACGATGCTCGGATAGACCATTGCGCCGCGCACCTGACGCACGAGCTTCTGGCGCTTCTCGAGGTACACCGACAAACGCTGCATGATGGTGTCCAAGATGCCGCCGACCTCGCCGGCGTGGACCAAGTTCACGAACAGCTCGTCGAAGACCTTCGGGTGTTTGCGGAGAGCGTCGCTGAACGACGCGCCCTGCTCGACGGCGCTCTTCACTTCTCTGAGCACGTTCCCGAAGATCTTGTTGGTCTGCTGACCGCCCAAGATCTCCAGGCACTGCACGAGCGGCAGGCCCGCGTCGATCATCGTGGCAAAGAGGCGCGTGAAGGTGACGAGATCTTTGGTCGTGACGCCTGACCCGATGGTCAGGTTGAGGTCTTTGGCCTTTTTCTTGACCTTGACCGGGTTGAGCTGCTGCTGTCGCAGGCGCTGATTGACGGCGTCCGCGCTGTCCGCCTCCATGACGCCCTTGCGGACTTCCCCGGTTCGGGCGCGTGCTTCCCACGCAAACTCGGCCATGCTCACTCTTATCGGACGGACAGGACCGAAGCATAGCGGCGTCGACCCGAGAGCGTCAAAAGGTCGGCCATGATTGATGACCCGTCGCTCCGCGAAATCGCCGAAAACTCCCTGGTGCGGCTCGGCGTCAGCCCAGGAGCCAGCCTCGCGCTCGCCCATCGCCGAGCGGGGGCCTGGGAGGTTCGTGTCGGGGGGGCCGGCCACCTCGACCGGGCCCGGCGCCGGCCGGTCTCAGCGGAAACACCCTTCGATCTGGCCTCGGTGACCAAGTCGGTGTTCGCGCTGACGGTGGCGCGCCTGGCCCATCGGGGCGCCATCGATCTTGGTGCTCCTCTCGCTCGATACCTGGCCGAGGCGCGGGGAACCCCCTCGGCCGAACTTCCCCTGGAGCTCTTCCTGGCCCATCGCGCGGGCCTCGCCGCTCACCGCACTCTGTTCGCCCCGCTGGTCGCCGGTCAGCCCGTTCGGCGCACCGTGGCCCTGCAGGCGGCGTGCAACGCGCGCCGAGCCGACGCTCGAGGACCGGTCCCTGAGCATGGATTCGCGCCGGTCTACAGCGACCTCGGGTACCTGCTCGCCGGCGTTGCCGTCGAGCGGGCGGTCGGGCAACCACTCGACGAGGTCGTCAGGGACGAGGTCACGGGCCCGCTCGGGCTCGCTTTCGTCTCCGCTCGCCAAGCCGTGCGGGCCGAAGGTTTCTCGTCCCGGGTCGCGGCCACCGAGGTCGTTGCATGGCGCGGTGGGGTCGTGCGCGGGCTCGTGCACGACGAGAACGCCTGGGCCCTCGGAGGTCACGGCCTGTGTGGGCATGCCGGCCTATTCGGCACCGCCGAGTCCGTCGCCCGTTTCGGTTGCGCGGTCCTCGATGTCCTCAGCGGGCGCGCTCCGGAGCTACTGCCCCCGGAAGCTGCCGAGTGGCTCGTTCGCCCCCGGCCCGGTTCGACCTTGCGCGCCGGCTTCGACGGAGTCGAGGGCCCAGGGTCGGCCGCGGGCACCCAGATGAGTCGCCGGACTTTCGGGCACCTCGGGTTCACCGGCACCAGCCTCTGGTGCGATCCCGATGCCGGGGTCGTGGCGGTGATATTGACCAATCGGGTGCATCCGACGCGCGATCACCTGGCCATACGCAAGGCACGCCCCAGGGTTCAAGACGCATTGATTTCGCTGCTCTGTCCCCGCCCCTGACGCTGCCTCGATGCGCGCGGCCGGACACCTGCCGCCAAATTCCTGGAAACATTCGGAAAGACGTGCAAAATTTCCAATTGTTCCTGCCGTCGTTGGCGACGGCGCCCTTTCGCGGCAGGATCGAGGCAGTCAGCCGATGTGGAAGCTCTCAATCGAAGACGACCAGGCCAATAAGACGGTCGTCAATCTCGTCCGCGACGAGTATTCGATTGGGCGCGCCGAGGAGAACACCGTCCGACTGACGGAGCGGAACATCTCTCGGCTCCACGCCAAGCTGGCGCGCAACGGCACGGGCTGGGTGCTCGAAGACGGCGCCAGCTACAACGGTTGTTTCGTCAACGGCGTGCGGGTGAGTGAGCCGCAGGGCCTGGAGCACGGCGACCTGGTGCAGGTCGGCGACTACCGCCTGGAGATCACGGACGAGCAAGTTTCGCAGGCCGCCTTCGCCAAGTCGACCGTGCCCGCGATGGCCAAGGGGCAGTCGATGATGAGCCAGCCGGACCGGCTGGTCATGTTGGCGGGCCCGACACCCGGTGCCGAGTTCGCGCTCGCAGGAGCTCGTGTCGTGATCGGTCGCGGAGAGGAGTGCGAGATCTCCGTGAACCACGCGTCGGTGAGCCGGGTTCATTCGGAAATTCAGGCGCTCGGCGACGGGCGCTACGAGATCGTGGATCGCGAGAGCGCCAACGGACTGCGCGTGAACGGCGTCGACCTGAAACGAAGCTTGCTCGACGCGCGCGACACCATCGAGCTCGGCGACGTGGTCTTCAAGTTCATCCCGGCCGGCCAGATTTACCATCCCGGCGCCGATACGACGACGCAGATCGGCGCCGTCGGGGCCAGCATGCTCGAACGCCACACTCCTGCACCCGGTGTTGGCATGGAGCGGCGCACCGCGGCCAACGTCGGGATCCCGCCGATCTTGAAGGGAGTCGCGGGGCTGGCATTCCTGGGTGTCCTCGTCATGGTCGGCATGGTGGCGCTCGGCAACCGTCAACCCACCGCCGGCGACCCGGCAGCTCAACCAGGGGACACGACGCTGCAGGTGCTAGCCGACGCGATGACGCTCGTTCAGAACGGCGACGTCGAGGCCGCACACAACAAGGTCACCGGCGAAATCCCCGAGAACAGCAACGCCCGCCAGTCCAACGAGTTCAAGGACATCGAGGCACGCTGGGCGGACATGTTGCTCGACCTCGCGGGCCGCGAACCCGATCCGCAGAAGAAGCGCGCACTGCTCGAGCGCGTGGCGCAGGCGACCAGCGTGGACTCGGTCCGTCGCAAGCGCGCCTCCAACGAGATCGCCGTGCTCGATCAGGGAGTCGATCCCTCGGAGCTGCCCAGCGCGCCCAAACCGGAGGGCACACCCGCAGACGCGGCGGCGGTTGCGCCAGCGCTCTCCGGGGGCATCGTGCGCAGCGATCCTTTCGCGACACCGGGCTCGAAGCCGAGAAAGCCGGAACCGTACGCTGCCAAACCGAAGCCGAGCGCGCCGGAGACCGGTGGCCCGGACGTCAAAGATCTCGCCCAGAGTGGTGATCGCGCCAAGCTCACCAGCGCCAAGAATGCGCTAAAGGGCAAAGCGGCGAGCCGCAAGGCCTCCGATAGCGAGCTGCGCATGCTCAGGGCGTTGTGCCGGCAGCTCGGTGACATGAGCTGCGTGAACTGAGCCGCGCGTATCTCGACACGAGGTGCGCACGCCCTTCCGGATCCTCCGAGCAGCGAGCGATGACTGAAAGAGAGCTCCGAGTTCGTGTGCGCGGGGCGATGACCGAGAGCCCGCGGGGCGCGCTCACCTCACGCCCGGTGCTCGCCGTGCTCACTCTGCTCGTGCTCGGCGGGTTGGCCGAGGTCACGCCGGCCTTTCGCAAACTCCGATTGCTGGTCGCCCCAATCGAGTCGGAGGCAACGCCAACGGGAGTTGCCCCGCCGGTTCTCGAGGTTGGCCAAGCGGAGCTCGAGACCGAGACACGCTCGCGCCCAGAGCTCGCACAACCCGAGCACGTCGAGATGCCGGCCGAAGCTCGCGGGCCGATCGCCCAGAAGACCGCAGGGGGTACGCCCCTGCCCGCCATCGATGCGGAGAAACCGCCCATCCCGCTCGAAGGCGGCGAGACCGGACTGGCGGGTTTTTATCGCGCGCTCGAGCACACGATCAAGAAAGAACCCGGCGCCGTCACCCGCGTCGTGCACTTCGGTGACTCGATCGTGACCAGCGACTACGTCTCCGGCACGCTGCGACGCAAACTTCAGCGCCAGTTTGGCGACTCGGGGCACGGCTTCTTGCTGATGGCCAACGCCTGGCCCGCCTATTTCCACAACGACGTGAGCCGCTTTGCATCGAGCGGCTGGCTGGTGAGTCGCATCGTCGGACCGCTCGCGCCGGACGGCCTGTATGGCCTGGGTGGCGTCTCGTTCCGCGCACCCCCCGGCTCACGCGCGCGCTTCGGGACGGCCAAGCGCGGCAGTTTCGGGCGCAACGTCTCACGCTTCGTCGTGGCCTACGTCAAAGAGCCCGGCGGCGGGAAGGTGAAGCTGCGCATCGACGGGGCGGACCGCGTGGAGCTGGATACCGCGGCGCCAAGCACCGTGGTGGCGTACGAGGAGGTCCAAGTCGAGGACGGCGAACACGAGCTCGAGGTCGTGACCACCGCCGGGACGACGCGGGCGTTCGGCGTCGTCATGGAGCGGGATGCGCCCGGCATCGTGCTCGACGCCATCGGGATCCAGGGCGCGCGCGTGCGGTTCCTCGACAAACAGGACGATCAACACTGGGCGGAGACCCTGCGCTGGCGGCGCCCGAACCTCCTGATCTACGAGTTCGGTGCCAACGAGAGCGGCGACGGATTCGCCTACCCGATGGACGAGTACTTCCGCACGATGAAGGACGTGCTCGAGCAGGGGAAGCGTGCGGTTCCCGATGCCGGCTGCCTGGTCGTCGGCGCGATGGACCGCGCCGAGAAGAAGGGCACGACGCTGGCGTCGATGGCGGTGATCCCGGCGATCGTCGCCGAGCAGCGCAAGGCCTCGGCTGCCGCCGGGTGTGCGTTCTTCGACATCTACAAAGCGATGGGGGGCCCTGGCAGCATGGCCGCTTGGGTCGGGCGCGGCTTGGGCCAGGCCGATCTGACCCACCCAACCGGCGTCGGCTCGGAGGTGCTGGGCAACTGGATCTTCCGGGCGCTCATGGCCGGCTACGACGACCACAACAAGGCTGCGCCGCCTTGAGCGCAACACCGCCGCACGCACCTCACTCGGGACGCGGGGGCAGCGCCCCGAGCAACGCCGCGTACAGGGCCTGGCCCAGCTTTTCGTAGCCACCCGGCGCCAGGTGGATGCGATCGGGGGCAGCCAGCGGCGGTTTCTCCTTCGCCCAGCGCGCAAAACTCCCCTCCCCGCCCATGGCGTCGAACGCGCTGAAGAATCCGCATCCGAGCTTTACCGCTGCGCCCTTCGCAGTGCTGTCGAACTCGAGCACGCGCGGGGCGCTTCCGCCAGCGAGGGTTGCCATGTCCGGCGGGCCGACGATCAGACAGTCAGCGTTCGGTGCAGCCGCGCGCACGCGGCCCACCAGGTCGTTCAGGTGCTTTTCGTAGCGCGCGCTCGGCAAGGTCGAGGCCGCTTCGTTGGTGCCGTAGACGATCACCACCAGCGCCGGCGCGCGCTCGGCCAGCGCCTGACGCCACTCCGCTTCGTTCCACGCGAGCGGTGTCGCCACTCGGGCGCCGTTGATGCCGAGAGTGTCGAGCACGATCCCGGGCGCGACACTCTCGACCAGCACACCAAAGAGCTGGGGCGCACCGGCCTCGACCCCCACATCGAGCGTCGCTCCCGCGTCGGCGACGAGCTCGAGGTGACGCAGCTGCCCCACCGCTCTGCCAGCCTTTGCATCTGCGCGCTCACTCGTCGTGCCGCCCCGGAAAGACACCCGCAGCCGGTCACCGGGCTCTGCGCGATACATGAGCGTGAAGCGCGTCTTCCCCGCCGATGAGCCCTTCAGTCCTTCGACGCTGACCTTGGCGTCCAGGCTCGTCGGCACGGCGCGCTGACCGCCGAGCCCGAACACACCGTCGAGTTGTTTCATGCTGCCGGCGGGTGACGCTGGCTCGCGCCGCCACTGCCCCTGACGCGCGACCTTGAGCAGTGCGTGTCGATACGGCTCGACGCCGAGCTGCACGAAGCCCGGCCCCCCGTTGCCGAACTGGGCTTGTAGCGGCCGGCGCACCGCGTGGGTGTAGAAGTCCGCCGCGGTGTGGGAGTCGCCGAGCCACACCAATCGCACGGGTGATTTCCGTTCATGCCGCTCGAGCTCCGCGATCTCAGCGGCGAAGTGCGGCAGTGACAGGCCCGCGGCGCGGGGCGACCCTGCGTCGGCGGGCGTGGGCGGCGGCGCGCCGTTTGCGGCGGCGCTCGGGGCGGCGCTCGACGTGCTCGGGGCGCTGGGCACCGCGGCTACGCCCGGGCGCGCGTCGGCCGGCGGCGCCGCACCGGGAAAGGACGCCGTGCCCGCAGCGCACGTCACCGCGATCAACGCCGCAACGCTCGCCAGCGCCAGCGACAAGAGGTCGGAGCGATCAGAAGAGGGCGTCTTCGATCTCACCGATTCGCTCCGTTTCGCTCTGGATGCGCCGCTCTTGGACGCGCTTTCGCACGTACGACACCAGGGCGTCGACGTAGCTCTCGAACGGCGGGCAGCGAATCGGCGTTGGCGCGAGGATCTCGTCGGTGTTGCGAGTGTCGTAACGCACCGGCGTGGCCAGGGTGTCGACGAATGCTCGCGGGCTCTTCGCGAATAGACCGAGGCCCGGCGCGGAGAGCAGCGCCTTGGTCAGCTGCGTCGGAATGAAGCCGCCGGGGAGGCGTTTGCCGCCACTCTGTGCCACCAGCTCGAAGACCCTGCGGACCGTCAGCGGTCGAGGGTCGGCCAGGTGAAAGGTTCGCCCGACGGCGCCTGGCTGGCGCCCAATGTGGTGGGCCGCGCGCACCACGTAGTCGATGGGCACCAGGTGCAGCAGGGCATCACCCCGCGTCGGCAACGGCACCGGGAAGTCCTGCGGTGAAGTGACGATCACCAGGATGAGCAGATAGGGGCCGTCGAAGCGCTCGATCTCACCGGTCGCCGAGTCTCCGACGATCAACGTCGGCCGCAGCACGACGATCGGAAGCGGTGACGCTTTTCTGGCCAGGCGTTCGGCGCGCGCCAAGCTCTCTTCGACGTGGCTGCGAAAGGTCTGCCCACGGTTGAGCTCGTCTTCCAGCACCAGCCCTTCGCGGTTGCCGCTCACCAGCGCGCTCGAGTGGACCACGATGGATCTCACGTTGGTACAGCAGCGCCCGAGCTCGACGACCTCGCGGATCGCCCCGATGTTCGTCTGCTCGGTGGTGTCGCGCGGCACACCCGGATAGGTGATTTGCGCCAGGTGGTGCACGCGGTCGATCTCGGCCCCAAGCGTGCGATACTCCGCGCCGCTCAGCCCGAGATCCATGGCGGCGGCGTCCCCCTCGATGATCACCACACGCTCGCGATGTGCCTTCGGCAAAGCGGCGATGATTTTCGCCGCGTCCTTGGCGAACTTGTCGCGGACGATCAGGTAGAACAGCGAGCGCGGTTCGACCACGAGCAGGTACTCGACCATCTTCCGCGCGCGAAAGTTGGGGAATCCGGTGACCAGGGTCACGTCGTCGTAGCCGCGCTTGGCCAAACCCTCAGCCTCCGCCGCAGTAGTAGCCGCCGACCTGGCCGAGCCACTGGCCGAAATCTCCCTTGTACTCGCAGAAGGGAGCCGGGCCGGACAGCGCAGCCTGCGCGCAGTAGTACCCGTAGATGTAAGGACGGCACACGCCGTTCTGAGCAAACAAACCGTCGCGACACGCCTCTTCTTTGTTCGCAGGACACGAGCCACACGACGTGTTGGAACAAGCGAGCGCACAGGTGAGTGACTCGTTGCAGCTGGGATTCAGGAACGGTGCCAGGCAACGCGCGTACGCATTCTCGGTCGCGAACTGGATCAAGCAGTCGTAACAACCGGGGTCGCTGCTCAGCAGCTTGCTGAAGGTGTCCTGGCAGGATTGCTGTCCGCCCTCACCCTTGCAGGCGGCGGTGATCGTGCTGAGCTGAGCGCCACTGCACGCCTTGAAGGACGCAGGCGGCGACGTGACCGTGTTGGGCGCGCAGCCGGCGTACCCCGCAGGGCAGTTGCCGCCGGAGCTGCAGACTTGCCCGGCGCAGCTCTTGCCCTTGGCGCTGCAATTGTCACACAGGCCGCCGAACTGCCCGCAGAAGGCGTTGTTGGAGCCAGGACGACACTGGCCGGTCGCGTCGCAGCAACCGGCACAGTTGTCCGGCCCACAGTGCGGTCCTTTGTAGCAGTAACCTTGCGGAGCGCAGGACAGCCCACTCTTGGTGCAATCGCCGCACGCGGTCCCATTCACACCGCACTCGGTGTCCGAGTTCCCGACTTGGCACTGACCTTTGGAGTCGCAGCAACCGAACGGGCAGGTCAGCGCGCCGCAGCTCGGCAGGTATGCACAGTAGTTGCCGGGGACACCGCACTTCTTCGGTGAGACGCAGGCTTCGCACGCTTTGCCGCCAGCACCGCAGCTCAGATTGTTCGTGCCGGCGACACACTTGCCCGCGGTGTCGCAGCAGCCCCCGCAGGTCCCGGGGCCGCAGGTCGGCGGCGCCCCCTGGCACGCTCCTCCAACGCAGCCCTGCCCTTGGGTCAGACAGTCGTCGCATTTGCCGCCGCTCACCCCGCAGGCGTCCGACTCGCCGCCATTCCGACAAACGCCCTTCGCGTCACAACACCCTCCACAGTTCGCGGGTCCACACGGGGGCGGCGGCCCCTCGCAGCTACCCCCGACACAACCGAAGCCAACGGAGCCGCAGTCGAAACACGCGACGCCGGTCTTGCCGCAGGCGTTGGTCTCGTCGCCCTTGCGACACACGCCCGCCGCGTCACAGCATCCATCACATGGGCCGCAGCCCGGACTGCCGCCAAAACCACCAAAGCCACTCGTGCCGCCAGCCCCGCCGAAGCCACCGCCGAAGCCGCCGTCGCCCCCAACACCACCGCTGCCGCCGGCACCGAAGCCCCCTGCCCCACCGGCGCCGCCAGCCCCACCCAATCCGCCCCCGCCAAATCCACCTCCGCCCACTCCGCCTCCGCCAAATCCGCCTCCGCCGGTGCCTGCGGCGCCGTCGGCTTGGGGCAGCGGTTCCTCCAGCTCGAGCGGACTGCGTCCGCAGCCTGCTGGTAGGAGCAACGCCCCCGCCGCGATGACGAGACCAAGGGTCAAGAGCCGCTGAGCCGCGATGCCGACGGGGCGTGCCATGCGGTGATTGTACCCCAAAGCGGCGCGCACCGGGCGACGCCGGGGTGCGAGGACTACCGGCTGAGGGCGATGCTCTTCAGCAGACTCTCGAGCGCCGCTTGATCGGCCTCCGCCCGCAAAAACCCGGTGCGGCCCCGCCGCCCGAGCGACACCACGACCGGCGAGCCCGGCGTTGCACTCGGGGTGCCTGCACCCAGGCGGAGCGGCTGCACGAGCACGACGAACGACGCATCCTTCACCCGCGAGAGCGCCGCCGCGACCTTTGCGTCGCCCTTGTGGCTGGCCTTCTCGTCGGAATCCGCCGCCACCATCACGCCCAAGATCGGCACCGCATCCAGGGAGCCCGCCCCGAACACCCGACCGTCCTTGTGCGCCCACAAGAGCTCGAGATCTTGGGTCTCGGCGCTCACCTTGCCCGACTTGTCCGCGGCGGTCCGCATCGGACTCGGCTTGAGGCCGAGCAGCGTGCGCTGCGCGGTGCCCGGCACGCCGGGGATCTGCGCCGAGCTCTGTTTCACGCTGAGCTCACCGGCGAATTGCCGCAGCGGTTCGCCGAGCGCCTTGACCGACAGGAGCTTGAACAGATCCTTGGCGCCGGCGTCGAACTGCTTGGCGTCGGTGGTAGAGGCTCGATAGACGGCGCCACCCTTGCCCGCCTCGACGTAGACGCCATAGGTCTCCCAGTCGCCTCGGCCGCGCGAGAGTTTGTCGAGCACGCCTTTGACCTTCTCGCGGTCGGGCGCCGACAGCCGATCACCGAACAGATCACCGAGGCCTTGTTCGATGTTCTTCGCAGACGCTTCGCGGCTTGCGCTGCTGGTGCGAACCAGGACGGCGATCGGCGTCGCGGCGGGGAGCGCGCCGATCGGCGCCGCATCGCCGAGAGCAAAGCCCGAAAAAATCTCGGCCGCCGCGCCCTCCTTGGCAGCGTCGAGCTCGACCATCACCTCCAGCCGGTCGCCCAGGGGCTCGACGACGATGCGCCCCGCGTCGGCGCTCTCCAGGACTTTGACGAACGAGTCCACGGCGCCCGAGAGCGCGGCGATGGCGGCGGCCGGATCGCCGAAATCTGGCGCGCGTCCGCCGTGTGTCTGTCGGTTCTTGCCGTCCAGCTGCTCGAGCTCGGCCTTCTTGCTCTTCCATGCGTCACGCAGCGTCGAGGCGACCGGACCCGAGAGCGCGGACTTCCTCAGTGACAGTGAGATGGGGCGCTTCGGTGGCGGCTCCTTGCTCAGCGTGCGCGCAGCGTAGGGTCCAACCTCGGTCAAGTCCGCGGCGTGACGCGAGGCGAGCAGGTAGTTGCCGAGGATCGCCAGGCTGACCTCAGTCGAAGCCTTGCCCGGCTTGGGCTCGATCAACGTCATGCCGGTCTCCGCGTGCGCGCGGGCCGAGTAGAGAGCGTCGGCGCCGGCGGTGAGCTGCGCCGTCAGCTCGCGACCACTCCGGACGTGGATCGCGACGGCGACCTGGACCGCGCCGCTGGCGTCGGCGCTTGCCGCGCCGGTCATCGGCACGTCCGCGTCGATGGCCTCCGCCGCCGCCGTCGGCAGGCCGAGCAGCATCGACACGAGGAGGCCAAAACTCTGCGGCAGCAGGCGGGCCGGGCCTCCGCCCGTCTCACGCAGCTTGCCCCAAGCCTCGCCCGGCTTGCCCACCACGAACGTCGCGGCGAGCCCCTTCGGCTCGGGCACCGGAGACAGATCGACCGCTACCGTTCCAGCTTCGGGTCCGCCTTTGGGTTTGTCGTCACACGCGAGGGTGAACCCACCAAGCGCGAGCACGGCAAACCCCACGAGGCGGCGCCACCGGCGACGTTCAGAACGGGATGTCGTCGTCGCCACCACCACCGTAGTCCGCGTCGTCATAACCACCGCTCGGCTGGGGGGATTGCTCATCGGGGGCACCATAGTCGTCCCGGGAGCCGCCGCCACCACCGCCACCACCACCAGCGCCGCCGCGAGCGCCGCCACCACCGCCGCCGCTGCCGGACAAGATGATGTTGTTCGCAACGATCTCGGTGCGGTAACGCTTGTGCCCCTCGCGGTCCTCGTAGCTCGAGGTCCGAAGCCCGCCCTCGACCATCAGGCGCGAACCCTTGGTCAGAAACTTACCGAGCGCTTCGGCGCGTTTGCCCCACACCACGACGTTGTGCCATTCGGTGCGCTCTTGTCGGACGCGATTCTTGTCGAGATAGGTCTCACTCGTCGCAAGCCGCATCTTCAATACAGCCTGCCCCGAGCTGGTGACCTTGAGTTCGGGATCCGCTCCCAGATTCCCAAGCAAGAACACGCGGTTCAGTCCTTCAGCCATCGTCCGGCACTCCTTGAGCCAAATAACCCCGGGCCTCGGGGAAGTGGCCCACGGGTGTGGTCGCTCAGCCGGGAGGAGTCAAGCGCGCCCCGGACAGAATACGCCCGGCCTGGCCGGCCCCGTCTTCCTCGCCCAGTTCGGCCAGCAGTCCCACGACCTCGGCGCGCAGGCTGACCAGGCTCTCGCGCAGCGCGGGAGGCGCGCTCGCGGCGGCGGTGACCGGCGTCGGCGGAGCCAACGGCTCTTCCTTGGCCTCACGCAGGCGCTTGCGGGCGCCCGCAATGGTGAAACCGTGGGAGTAGAGCAGGTCCTTGACCTTGAGCAGTTTGTCGACGTCACGCCGAGAATAGACCCGCTGCCCCTTCGCGCTCTTGCTCGGACGAATGGAGCGAAACTCCGTCTCCCAGTAGCGCAGCACGTGGGGCTCGACGCCGACGATCTCCGCGACCTCCCCGATGCGGTAGTAGAGCTTTACGGGGATGTCCGCGCGCGGTCCGCTCACCAATTACTCCTTCGCGAGCTCGGGGGAGACACCCGTGGGGCCGCCCGTGCGTTCGTCATTGAGCGCCTGCTTGAGCAGCTGGCTCGCTTTGAAGTTCAGCACCCGGCGCTCCGTGATGACGATGGGATCGCCGGTCTGAGGATTGCGACCCTGCCGCTGCCGCTTGTCGCGGAGCACGAAATTGCCGAAGCCCGAGATCTTGATCTTCTCGCCCCGCCCCAGGGTCTCCTTCATGGTCTCGAAAACCAGATCCACGAGATCGGCTGACTCCTTCTTCGAGAAGCCCCCGAGCCTCGCGTAAACGGCTTGGACGATGTCGGCCTTGGTCATGCGCTCCCCCTTCAGCGCCCAGTCGGGCTGACCCCCGGAACCACACCCGGGTCGGTCGTCAGGGTAGGGTCATAGTACAGGTCCGCGACGAAAAGTCCATGCGTCACGAGAGCATGGCTCACGTGACCCGGGCCGCTTTCAGGCTGCCCGGGAGAGCACCGGCGCTTCCGCGGGCTCGGCCGGCGGCTCGGACGCCCGGGCGAGGACCGCCTTGCGAACGGCGACCTGCTCCGCCACCACCAGCCAGGCCACGTAGGAGTAGCCGAAGGTGAACAGCGAAGCGAATGGCGCGGCGAACCAGTGCCCGGTTTCAAGCGCCGCGACGACGCTGACGGCACTCAAGAGGGCCAGGCCGATCTCGAGCATCGGCAGCTCGGCGTGTTGCCGGTAACGGCCGGCAATGATGCCCTTCTTCGGGGTCCGGACGAACTCGCCCGACATGCTGTTCAGGCCCTCGTAGACGGCTCGAGACAGATGCGGGGCGAGCCCAGCACCGAGGGCGATCAGGAGCGGCAGGCGTTTGACGGCCATCCATGCCGAGCGGCCCTGAGCCCGCTCAGCGACGATGTAGAAGCCGGCGAGGGAGCCCGTCGCACCGAGGCAGAGCGGCAGGTCGACGATCAGCATCATGCGCGGATCCGTCGCGGGCATCAGGATCAGCGCCGGCAAGAGCAGCACCGAGAGCAGCACCATCAGCGGATAAGCGAAGTGCGGCGTGAGGTGGAAGAAGGCCTCGAGGCGTTGAGAGAAGGTGAGCTTGGAGGCGATCAGCCGCCCCATGAGCTTGCGGGAGGTCTGCACCGTGCCCTTCGCCCAGCGGAACTGCTGCGCGCGAAACGCGCTCATGTCCTCCGGCAGCTCTGCCGGGGTGATGACGTCGGGCCGATAGACGAAGCGCCATCCGGCGAGCTGCGCCCGGTAGGACAGATCCAGATCTTCGGTGAGCGTGTCGTGCTGCCAGCCGCCGGCCTCTTTGATGGCCGCGCGCCGCCAGATGCCACCCGTGCCGGAGAAGTTGAACATCAACCCCGCGCCGAAGCGGGCGCGATTTTCCACCAAGTGGTGGCCGTCGAGCATCAACGCCTGAATGCTGGTGAGCAGGCTGTGGTTGCGGTTCAGGTGACCCCAGCGCGTCTGGACCATGCCGGTGTTTGGGTTCTGAAAGTGGCCCACGACGTCGCGGAGAAAGCGCGGCTGCGGGATGAAGTCCGCGTCGAAGATCGCGACCAGCTCGCCCTTCGCCCGGGACAGACCGTAGTCGAGGGCGCCGGCCTTGTAGCCCACGCGGTCGGGACGGCGGATGTAGACCATGTCGAGGCCCTGGCGGCGCAGCTCCGCGACCTTGGCCTCAGCGATCGAGCGGGTCTCGTCCGACGAGTCGTCGAGCACCTGGATCTCCAGCCGATCGCGCGGGTAGTCGATGGTGGCCGCCGCTTCGAGCAAACGCGCCACGACCGTGGCCTCGTTGTAGAGCGGGAGCTGGACCGTCACGGACGGCAGATCACTCTCGCTGATCTCGGGAGTGCAGACGGCCTGGGCCAGGCGGCGACGGTGACGCGCCACGAGCAGCACCAGGTGAGCGCGGTGCACGCCATAACCACAGAGCAGGAGGAGGACGGCGAAGTAGAGGACGACGAGGGCGGTTTCCATGGGTTACCGGTGTTCAGGTAACACCCGGAAAACCGGCGATCGTCACGAGCTTGTAATTTGTTGCACTGCGTTGTCGAACAGGGCTTTACATTACAATTTCGAGGGTTTGTCGCTACCGAACAAGATGTCGCCGCCGATTCCGAGGCTGACGACGAAGTGGCCGGCCTTGGTCGGGCCTTCAGGGTCCCCCCATGGGGTCTTGGGGATGTTTCCGTAGCCAGCCTCGGGGAAGAGCGGCACCCGGTTGGAGTTGGGGGGATCGGGCGGCGTCGTGGCTTTTCCGCAGCCGTCTTCCAGGCTGAAATCCGCGGATTGCCCAAACGCAATGGCCGCGTAGGGCGAGAGCTGAAGCCACGGGGTCATCGGGATCTGAAGCCCGCCTGTGAGCCGGAGCGCAGTGCCGAGGGCCTTGAGTGTCTGGCTGCAGTCGGCGCGGGGCGCCTTCCAGTCGATGTCCCGCTTCACGTCGAAGCGGTGGATGAACAGGAAGTCGAGCTCGCCAAACAGCCCCATCTTGCCCGGCGGTGCCGAATACATCAGCCCGACGCCGAGATCGATGCCCTGAGGCACCACCTTGATCGTCGTCTCCGGTGGCCCGAGCTCGAGGCTCTTCCCGGGCTGGTAACTGTTGGCTCCGAACAGGAGCAGCGCCGAGTACTGGCGGAACACGCGCACGCCGCCCCGCAGCTCGACCCCGCCGCCTGGGCCGAAGAAGTCCTTCATCTGATAGCCGCTGGCCAGCTCGCCCGCGGGGATGCTCGCGCCGACCCGGGCCCCGACCAGAAATCCGAAATTCCCCTCAGCCTCCGCGGGCGCGGCACCAGCGGCGCCCCCTTCGCCGCCGTTCTTCGCGCCGCCAGCGCCCGCGCTCGCGCCGCCTTCGCCACCACTGCCGCCCGCTCCGCCTGCCCCCGCCGCCGCTGCGTCGGGATCGACCTCGAGCTTGAGCTGCAGCTTCTTCTTCTCGCCGGGCTTCAGCTCGAGCGTCTCCTCCAGTGACTTGTATCCTTTGGCCGAGACGGTGACCTTCCGGCGTCCTGGGTTCACCGGACGATCCGCGCCCAACGCGGCGGTGGGCACGTCCATGCCATCGATCTCGAGCTTCAAACCTTCCGCACCCGCCGGCTCGATGTTGATGCGCAGCGCGGCAATCTTCGGCTCGACGTCCGGCAGCTCTTTCTTGGCGTCCGCCACGGCGTCCTTGAAGACCTGCGGTGCGTTGTCGGGGAGCTGGGTGCGCACGAGCCGGCGATACGCCTCGGCAGCCTCGACGAACTGACCCAGCTGCGCCTGACAGCGAGCGATGTAGACGAGATGAACGGGCGCGTCGTAGAGCTGCTCTGCGCGCTGGAGTTTGTCCAGGGCCTCGGTGAACTTGCCCGCCTTGTACTGATCGATGCCCTGCGTCGCGAGCTGACGCGCGGTGGCCTTGTCGGCAGCAGACTGGGCCACGGTCGGCGGCGCCACGCTGACGATCGAACCGAGCACCGCGGCCCCGATGATGACGCGGGCGAGCCCGCCCGCAAGAAAGCTTCGAACCAGGCGCATGGCTTTCCGTACGGCCAATCACCTCGGGCGGTCAAGGATTGGAGCGGATCTCAGTACCCGACGTCAGTCCCGCCGGTGGTCTTGCCGCCGGTGGTCTTGCCGCCGGTGGTCTTGCCGCCGGTGGTCTTGCCGCCGCTGGTCTTGCCGCCGCCGGTGTGTGGGACCTGCGGGGTGGTGGGCGGCTTTTCGGCGGTCGGCGGCTCGGCGGAGGCACTCGCCGAGGTTGGAGGCTCGACTGTCGGCTGGACAGAGGGGGTCGGAGTCGGGGTCGGCGCCGGCGCGGCCGTTTCAGTGGTGGCGGGATCGACCCCGGTCACCGCGACGATCGCGGGCTCGGGGTTGGAGGTTCCCGACCCCGAAGCGACGCGCATCACCACGAGCGAAGCCACACCCAACAACAGCAGCCCGCCCACGACCGCACCGATCAGCAGCCCGGCGTTGCTCTTCTTCGGCGGGGAATGTGCGTTTTGAGTCGTGAACGGCGCCGCGGTCACACCCTCGACCCGGATCGGTGTCGCGTGGGTCGACGGCGCGACTTGAGTGGGGCTCGAAGCGAGCGCGGACTCCATGGAGTGCATGCGCGAGCGGGTGATGCCCGCCAGTTGCGCGAGCGCGTCCGATAGCTCCGCGGCGCTCTGGAAGCGACCCGCGGGTTCCTTCGCCAGACCGCGGGCGACCCAGCCGTCGAAACCGGGTGGAATGCCGGCCTCGAGCTGCGAGGGGATGGGTGTCGGCGCAACACACAGCTGCACCAGCAGATCACCCACCGCTTCACCGCTGAACGGCAGCCGACCCACCACACACCGATAGGCGATGACCACCAACGACCACAGGTCGGAGCGGTAGTCGATCCCCCGCAGTCCCCGGGCCTGCTCGGGGCTCATGTAATACGGCGTCCCGAGCACCGAGCCCGTGCGGGTCGACGACGAGAGACCGGTGGAGCCGTCGGTGAACTTCGCGATGCCAAAGTCGACGACCTTGGCGATCTCCGTGCCGTCCTCGTCGTCGTGAACGAGGAACACGTTCTCGGGCTTGAGATCCCGGTGCACGATGCCGACGTCGTGAGCCTTTAGCAGGGCGCGGGACACGTGCATGACGATCTGCGCGGTCTCGGCGATGGAGAGTCGGCCCACTCGATTCAACCGCGAGTCGAGCGGTTCGCCCGACAGGTACTCCATCACGATGTAAGGGCGCCGGTCGCTCATCACCCCGTGGTCGAACACCTTGACCACGTGCTTGCTCAGCAGCTGCGCCGCCGCTCGCGCCTCGTTTTCAAATCGACTGCGGGCCTCGGCGCTGTCGACGAATTCGGTCTCGATGAACTTCACGGCGACGCGGGTACCAAGGGAGCTGTGAACCCCCTCCCAGACCGACCCCATGCCGCCACGGCCGAGCAGGCGGGTCAGGCGATACTTCCCCGCAACGAGCTCGCTTGGCGGTGTCTCGTCCTCTCCCGTCATCGAACCGAGGCAGAAGATTAGCTGGCCCATTCCCAGGGCGCCAGGACCCGGCAATTTGGCGCGAGCCGGCCGCCGGACCTGACCCCGGAATCGCGCCGGAACCAGGCGTCGCGGCCCGCGCACCGGTGAGGTAGACGCCCGCTCATGGGCACGCATCTTTTTCCGCCGGGCGACCCGAAGGTCCTCTACCTGGTCGACCTGTCGAGCTATCTGCTGCGGGCGTACCACGCCATCGGAGAGCTCACGAGCCCGACGGGGGAGCCGACCAACGCCACCTTTGGCACCGTCACCATGCTCGAGCGCCTGGTGCGCGAACGCAGGCCGGCGCTGATGGCCATTGCCATGGACTCCGGGCGGGACACCTTTCGCCGCGAGCTGTACGCGGACTACAAAGCCACGCGCCCGCCGGCACCCGAGGATCTCAAGCTCCAGATCGGACGCTGCCAGCAGATCATCGAGGCGTTCGCGATTCCAATCCTGAAACAACAGGGCGTCGAGGCCGACGACCTGATCGCGACCGGCGTGCGCGAGGCGCGCAAGCTCGGACTCTTGGTGGTGATCGTCGCGGCCGACAAGGACCTGATGCAGCTCGTCGGGGACGACGTCGTCATGTGGGACACGATGCGTGACCGAGTGTTCGGCCCGCCGGAGGTCGAAGAGCGCTTTGGTGTCCGCGTCGATCAGCTCCGCGATTTACTCTCGCTGATGGGCGACAGCAGCGACAACGTGCCCGGCGTCCCCCACGTCGGACCCAAGACCGCGCGGGACCTCCTGGTCGAGTTCGGCACCCTCGAAGAGGTGTACGCGAACCTCGACAAGATCTCGAAGAAGAGCCTGCGGCAAAACCTCGAGGCCAACCGCGACAAGGCCTTCATCAGTCAACGGCTGGTGACGCTGAAGGACGACTGCCCCATCGAGTTCGAGGAAACGGCACTGCGTTTTGGCGGGCGCGACATCGAAAAGCTCCGGCACATCTACGCGGAGCTGGGGTTCCAGCGCCAGGTGCAGGCGCTGGACGCCGCCCAGGAGCCAGCCGGCGGCGCCGGGACCGAGAGCCCCGATCGTGCCCGACGAACCAGCGGGTGAAGTTGCGGTGTCGACGCTGCTCGAGCGGGCACAGCTGGAGGCGTGGGCGGGAAAGATCCGCGCCGCCGGACAGCTCAGCGTGCTGGCCACGACCGCGCGTCCCGCTGCGGTGGCGGACCTGGTCGGCATCGGGCTGTCGGTGGAGCCGGGAACCGCCGCCTACGTTCCGCTCGCCCACCGCGCCCTCGGCACTCCGCGGCAGCTGACGCTCGATGATGTGCGGGAGGTGCTCGGCCCGCTGTTCGCGGACACGAACATCACGAAGGCCTCCCATAGCCTCAAACACACTCAGGTTGCCTTTGGCTGGAACAGCCTGGAATTCGCCGGCGGGCGGGCCGACGCACAGCTGAACAGCTACCTGCTCGATCCGGAGCAACGCCACGATCTCGAGTCCATCGCCAAGCGCGAGCTCGGCTTGGTGCTCGCCACTCTCGACGAGCTGACCAAACCGGCGCGCGGCAAACGCATCGACTTCGATCAGGTGGCCCTAGAAGAGGCCGCCCCGTTTGCCGCGCTCGGCGCTGAAGCCATGCTGCGCGCCACGAGCCGCACCTCCAAGCGCATTGCCGACGAGGGCCTCAGCGGACTGCTGGACGACATGGAGCTGCCGCTCTCACCCATCCTTGCCGAGATGGAACAGCGCGGGGTGCTGATCGACATCGCGCGGCTGGCCGAGATCGGGCGCGTGTGCCGCAAAGATCTGGAGCGCCTCGAAGCGGAGGCTCACCGCGTCGCGGGCCGAGCCTTCAACCTGGCTTCGCCTCGACAGCTCGAGGTGCTGCTGTTCGACGAGATCGGCCTCACGCCCCTCCGACGCACCAAGACCTCGCGTTCCACCGATGCCGAGACCCTCGAGTCGCTGGCCGACCAGCATGCCCTGCCGAGGGTGATCCTCGAGCACCGCCAGCTCGCCAAGCTGATGGGCACGTACATCGATGCGCTACCGAGCCTCGTGAACCCGAAGACCGGGCGCGTGCACACTTCCTGGGAGCAGGCGGTGGCCGCGACCGGCCGCATCTCGAGCACCGACCCGAACCTGCAGAACATCCCCATCCGCAGCGAGGTCGGGCGGGAGATCCGCAGCGCGTTCGTCGCGCCGCCCGGCCACTCCATCGTCAGCGCCGACTACTCGCAGATCGAGCTGCGTGTGCTCGCGCACCTGTCCAAGGACGCTGTGCTAGTGGACGCCTTCCACCGCGGCCAGGACGTGCACACCCGCACTGCGATGGAGGTGTTCGAGGTGGACGAGGCCGGCGTCAGCTCCGAAATGCGGCGCAGGGCCAAGGCCGTGAACTTCGGGGTCATCTACGGGCAGGGCGACAGCGGCCTGGCCAAGAGCCTCGGCATCCCGCGGGCCGAAGCCTCGAACTTCATTGCCACCTACTTCCGCCGCTACGAGGGGGTGCGGCGGTTCATGAACCAGACGCTCGACGGCGCGCGAGCCAGTGAGTCCACTCACACGCTGCTTGGCCGGCGACGCATGGTCCCGGACATCAAGAGCGGCAATCGACAGAAGCGTCTGGCCGCCGAGCGGGTGGCGATGAATGCCCCGATCCAGGGCACCGCCGCCGACATCCTCAAGCTCGCGATGCTCCGCTTTCGTGAGCCACCGACGCCTGGCGCCCACATGGTCCTCACCGTTCACGACGAGCTCGTGTTCGAGGTCCCGGACGGCGAGGTCCCGCTGGCTGTGGAGCGGATCAGACACGCAATGGAGTCCGCCTTCGCACTCGACGTGCCCCTGGCGGTCGACGTTGGATTCGGGCGCACCTGGAAAGACGCGCACTGAGCCGACCTTCCACCAACGGCCACCGCGGGTGACGCGAGCAACCGCGCCTCGCCAGGCGTCGTCAGTCGGTCGCTGCGTCACCAGCGTCGTCCGGCGGGGCATCCGCCGCACCGCCGCCAGAAGGCTCGCCAGCCGCGGAAGCTTGGTCTAGCTTGCCGCGCGCCATGTCCGCCGACGAGCGAAAATCCCACGTGCCGGTCGCCATATTGGGCGCCGGGCTCACGGGTATGAGCGCCGCCCTCCAGCTGCAGGAGGCGGGCGTCGCTCACCGCATCTTCGAGAAGCTGGGCCACGCCGGCGGTCACGCCATTACCCTCGAAGAGGGCGGTTACCGCTTCGATCGCACCGGCCACCTCTTGCACCTTCGGAACGCTGCCTTGCGCCCGCGCGTGCTCGGCTGGATCGGCGACGATCACACGACAGTACAGCGCAGCAGCGTGATTTGGTCGAACGGCGTCTACACGCGGTATCCATTTCAAGCCAACACCTTCGGCTTGCCGTCGGACGTCGCCTACGAGTGTGTGATGGGCTTCGTGCAGGCGCACTTCGCCACGGACAAACCGGAGCCGAAGAACTTCGAAGAGTTCTGCCAGATCCACTTCGGCGCGGGCATCAGCCGCCACTTCATGCTCCCGTACAACTCGCGGCTCTGGGGTGTACACCCGAGCGAGATCACCGCCGCCTGGTGCCAGCGCTTCGTCCCACTTCCCAAGCTCGAAGACGTGATCGCCGGAGCAGTCGGTGTGAGTGGGCGAGAGCTCGGGTACAACCAGAGCTTCGTCTACCCGCGACTCGGCATCGGCGAGCTTCCGAAGGCCATGGCGCGGGAGCTCCCGAAGCTCGAGCTCGGACGCTCGCCGGAGCGCATCGACTGCGCCGAGCGCCGCCTGACCTTCGCCGACGGCGAGCAGGTGACCTACGACGCCTTGGTCAGCACGGCCCCCCTACCCGCGCTGGTCTCGCTGCTGTCCGACGCACCAGCGGCCATCCGGGCGGCGGCCCAGAAGCTCCGGGCAAACCCGCTCTATTACCTCGACGTTGCCCTCGATGCGCCGTGCGGCAAACCCTACCACTGGGTGTACGTCCCGGAGGCCGAGTATCCCTTCTATCGGGTTGGCTGCTACTCGCATTTTTCCCCGGCCATGGCGCCCGACGGAAAATCGTGTCTGTACGTCGAGCTAGCGGACCGCGAAGCCCCGGACCTCACGAAGCTCTTGCCTCGCGTCGCGCAAGGCCTGACGGAAATGGGGCTGATCAGAGGCCCCGAGGCGATCGCTTTCGCGCGCGTGCGGAAGATCGACTACGCATACGTCATCTTCGATCATGCGTATTTCGACGCTCTCGCCGTGGTCAAGCCGTTCCTCGCCGAACAGAACATCGTGCTGGCCGGCCGCTACGGAGACTGGAACTACTCTTCGATGGAAGACGCTCTGCTCTTCGGTCAAGACGCCGCAACACGAGCCCGGGAGCTGATCGGATGACTGACGCACCCCGCATCTCCATCGTCATCCCGATCTACAACGAGGAGGGCATCCTGCACTCCGCGGTCGTCGACCTGCGCGAGCGGCTCGGCCCCTACGGCTGGAAGTACGAGATCATCCTGGCGGAGAACGGCTCGCGCGACCGCACGGTCGAGCTCGCGCGGGAGCTGTGTGGCAAGTACCCCGAGGTCCGCTTCATCTCGGCCGGCGAACCCAACTACGGCAAGGCGCTCCGCGCTGGGATCTTGGAAGCCCGCGGCGAGCTGGTCCTGTGTGACGAGATTGATCTGTGCGACACCGACTTTCACCGCCGCGCCATCGAGCTGCTCGACTCCGGTCGGGCCGACATGGTCATCGGTTCGAAGCTGATCGGCGGAGCCGAGGACGAACGCCCGCTCTTGAGACACGCAGCCAGTGTGTTCTACACCGGGCTCTTGCGCGTGCTGCTCGGGTTCAAGGGCACCGACACTCACGGGCTCAAGGCCTTCCGGCGCGCGACACTGTTGCCGCTGGTCCGCGCCTGCCTGGTCGAAAAAGACGTCTTCGCGAGCGAGCTGGTGATTCGAGCCTATCGCCAGGACTTTCGGGTGCTCGAGATCCCGGTGCGGGTGATGGAGAAGCGCCCGCCTTCCATCAATTTGGCGAAGCGTGTGCCCAATGTGCTGAAGAGCATCATCAAGCTCACCTGGGCGATTCGGGTCAAAGGCTGACGGCGCATCCAGATCGCACTATGACTCGGGTTGATGGCGAATGAGGTGGTCGTCGAGCGGGTGGTGGTCTGCAAGGCCGACGCCGCACTCTTGTGGCCGCTGATCACGGACACCGAACGGCTGAACCGCGCCGTTGGCCTCGGGCGCCTCAGCATCACGCCCAACGACAGCGACAGCGCCTCGCGACACGTCGTGAGCACCGTGTCGGGCGGCTTCCCGCTCGAGTACGAGGAGTGGCCGTTCGAGTGGGTGGAGCCAAAACGCTTCAGCGTGAGGCGGGACGTGCGGCGAGGTTTGGTGACGCGGCTGAGCAACGTGTTCGAGCTCGCGCCGGGTCCCGAGGGTGGAACCCAGGTGACGGTGCGCGTCTCGGCCGTGCCCAAGTACGGGTTCATCTCACCGGTGCTCAGGCTCCAGATGTCGCGCGTGGTCGGGCGCATCGCAGCGCAAGTCGAGCAGATGGATCAGGAGCTCAGCGACAGGAGCGGGCGAAGCCTGGATGCCGGCCGAGGCGCCGTGGGCCACGACACCCTCGAGCGCATCGCCAAGTCCTACCTCGAGTCGCTTCCGACGGAGGAACGGAGCGCGGGTCAACAGCTGATCGAGCTGGTTGGCAAAGCTTCGGACGTGGCGGTGGACCGCATCCGCCCCTTCGAGCTGGCCGACGCCTGGGGAGAGCGGCGCGAGGTCGTGCTCGGCGCCTGTCTGCACGGGGTCGGCGCGGGCTTGCTGGAGCTGAGCTGGGATCTGGTGTGCCCGAGCTGTCGCACAGCTTCGGAGCGCATGCGATCGATGACGGAGCTCGGCGCCCACGCCCACTGCCAGCTATGTGACATCTCCTTCGATCTGGATCTGGATCAGGCCGTGGAGGCTACCTTCCGACCGACGGAGGCCATCCGTGTTGTCGATGAGGGACCGTACTGCATCGGCGGACCGGCGCGCACACCCCACGTGCTCGCACAGACCATCCTGCCGGCGGGCGGCAGCGTCGAGCTGTGGGCCCCGAGCAAGGCGGGCCGTTACCGCCTGTTCGTGCGCGGCGGCCCCGCTTCGATCTTGCGCGTCGGCCCCGACGGGGCGTCGAGCTTGGTCGCCAAATCCGTCGGCGAAACGCTGGAGCCCGCACAGGCGGACATCCAGCCGGGCGCGAGCATCACAGTCCAGCAAGACGACACCCGTGAACGCCACGTGAAGCTCGAACGGGTGGACTTCAAACAGGCGGCCGCCACCGCACACCACGTCAGCATGATGCCCGAGTTCCGGCGCCAGTTCGCCCGCGAGGTCTTGCGCCCGGGGCTGACGCTGCGCATCTCGCGAGTCGCGCTCTTGTTCAGCGATCTGACCGGCTCGACGGCGCTCTACACCGAGGTGGGGGATGCCCGCGCGTTCAAGGTCGTGCAATCACACTTCGAGCTCTTGAACCGACTGCTCAGCGAGCACAGCGGCGTACTGGTGAAGACCATCGGGGATGCGGTGATGGCCGCGTTCGTTCGGGAAGAAGACGCGGTGGGCGCCGCTCAGGCGATGCACCGTGAATTCGGCGCCTTTCGCCAGAGCGAGCCGGACGCCGTCGGTGTTCGACTCAAGATCGGCGTGCACGCCGGCCCCTGCTACGTGGTCACCGCCAACGGCGTACTCGACTACTTCGGCCAGACCGTCAACGTGGCCGCTCGGCTGCAGGGCGCGGCGGACGGTGGGGAGCTGGTCATGGCGGACGAGCTGGCGGAGAAGGCCGCCATGAACAGCTGGCTGGCTCCTGCGCTCCGGCGCGAGCAATTCTCCGCGGAGCTCAAGGGACTGCGTGACCCGCTGATCGCAGCTCGCATTCTGATCGACGACGGCAAATGATCTGGCACGCGCGGCGCCTACCAGCGCTCGATGCGCCAGTTGCGCTGCTGAGCCAGGCGGCGCAGGCGTCCGTCCGGGTTCACCACGATGGGGACCGCGACCTTTTCGAGCAGCGGCCGGTCGGTGATGCTGTCCGTGTAGAACGAGGCTTCGTGGAGCGAGAAGCCATGTGCATCGGCGAGCCGCTCGGTGCGGGTGATCTTCCCTCGCCCGTAGCACATCGGGGCCTGCAGCCGGCCGGTGAAACAGCCGCTGTCGTCGAGCTCGAGCTCGGTGCACACGACGTGATCGATGCCGAGCTCCCGCGCCAGCGGCGCGGCGGCGTAGCGGGTTGCTCCGGTGACGATGGCCAGCAGATCCCCCTCAGCGCGATGGCGTTCGACGGCCTCACGACCGCCAGCCGTGACGTGGGGCAGCACGTAGTCGCCGAACCAGTTCTGGCAACGCTCCAGCATCCAGGCCTCGGACTTGCCGCGATAGGACGCGAGGGCACGCCCGGCGACCTTCTCCGCGTCGATCACCCCGAGCGTGTATTTGAACAACCACCAGCCGACCCGGAGTGAGTATCCGAGACCGACCTCCCCCTGGTCGCGTTGATAACGCACGTACAGGCTCGCGCTGTCGCGTCGGATCAGCGTTCGATCCATGTCGAACAGGGCGGCGCGGCGGGCGGACATGGCACGGAGGAAGATACCGGACTCGACTTGGGCAGTCTTGCGATGAGCAGGACGCGATCGTCATGAGCGCCGAAAACCCAACGGAACTAGCGGCGAGACAGGCGGGCGCGGGCTAGCACACAGCGCGGCCGGGCTCGCGGCGGGGCCACAATGGGGATATCAAGCCTGCGCCGTGCGCGCTCTGCCCATCGACCCGCTCTTGCCCGAGCTCACCCGCTGCCTCGCTGAGCACGGCGTCGTCGTGCTCTCGGCCGAGCCTGGAGCCGGCAAGACCACACGCGTTCCCAGCGCGGTGTTCGACGCAGGCCTGGTGGGCGACAAGGAGATCTTGGTCAGCGAACCACGACGACTGGCCGCGCGCCTCGTGGCGCGTCACGTCGCGGCGGAGCGCGGGGAGCGGGTCGGGCAGCGCATTGGTTATTCCGTGCGCTACGAAAATGTCGCCGGCCCCGACACGCGCATCCGCTACGTCACCGAAGGTGTGCTGCTCCGGCGTCTGCTCGCTGAGCCCGAGCTCCGCGGCGTCGGCGCCGTGATCGTGGACGAATTCCACGAGCGCAGCCTGGCCACCGATTTGACCCTGGCCTTGCTCTGGAAGCTCAAGCAGAGCCGCCGACCCGATCTCTCACTCGTCGTCATGAGCGCCACGCTCGACGCCACCGCGGTCTCACAGTTCCTGGGCGGCTGTCCCGTGCTGGACAGTCCAGGGCGCGCGTTCCCGCTCACGCTCTCACACCTCGACCGCCCGGACGATCGACCCCTGGAGAAACAAGTCGTGAGCGGCGTGCGTCGGGCTCTCAGCGAAGCCGACAGCGGTGATGTCCTGGTGTTCTTGCCCGGTGCGGGCGAGATCAGGCGCAGCGAAGAGGCGCTGCGGGAGCTCGCGACCCAGGAAAACCTGCTGGTCTTGCCGCTGCACGGAGACCAGACGATCGACGAACAGGCGCGGGCCGTGGAGCCGGCCGCGCGCCGCAAGGTGATCCTCTCGACCAACGTCGCCGAGACCAGCGTGACCATCGACGGGGTCACGGCAGTGCTCGACTCCGGCCTGGCCCGCGTTGCCACACACTCCCCGTTCAGCGGGCTGCCTCGACTCGAGACCGCCCGCGTGAGCCGTGCGTCAGCCACCCAGCGCGCAGGGCGCGCAGGGCGCACACGACCCGGCCACGTCTTCCGTTTGTACACCCGAGGTGACTTCGAGACACGCCCGGAGCACGACGCGCCGGAGATCAAACGCGCCGACCTCTCCGAGGCGCTCCTCACGTTGTACGGTGCGGGACTCGCAGGGTTCGACGCCCTCGACTGGCTCGAGCCGCCCCCGAGTGCGGCCCGCGCGTCCGCTCAGGAGTTGCTGCTTGCCCTCGGCGCCGTCGATGCGGGACACATCACCCCGATCGGGCGGCGCGTGCTGGCGTGCCCCCTCCACCCGCGACTCGGCCGCGTGCTCGCTGAGGCCGAGGCCCGCGGGATCGGGGCGCGGAGCCCTCGCCGTCGCGCTGCTCTCCGAGAGGGACATTCGCCGCGCGGCGCGCACCGGCTTTGGCGACCGTCGCTCACTCGATGGCGCGCGCGGCGACTCCGACGTGATCGAACTGATGGATCGCTTCGACGAGGCGCGAGACGCGCGCTTCGATGCGCAGGCCCTTGCCCGCATGGGGCTCGACGTGCGGGCCGTGCGGGCGGTCGATCGCGCCCGCGGCGAGCTCGTGCGGCAGCTCAAAGACCACCGCTCCGAGCCGGACAGCCTGGATGAAGAAGAACGCCTGCTGCGGCGTGCGCTATTGTCCGGATTCCCCGATCGTGTTGCGCGACGCGCTCGCCCCGGCTCCGCAGACGTGGCTTTTGCTCGAGGCGGCGGCGCAAGACTCTCTCCCGACAGCGTCGTGCACGACGCCGAGCTGCTCCTCGCCGTCGACGTGGAAGAGCGCCCGGGCAAGGGCGGCAACGTCGTGCGACTGGCCAGCGCGGTCGACGTGAATTGGCTGCTCGAGCTGGGCACTGACGCCGTCTCCGAGAGCGACGAGTTGGCATGGAACGACCACGCCGAGCGCGTCGAGCGCGTCGAGCGCATGAGCTTCGGCAACATCGTGCTCGACGAGTCGCGCACCGCGGCGCGCCCATCCCCGGAAGCGTCGCGCGTGCTCGCGCGGGCCGTGTCGGGCTCCACCTCGATCCTCGCGACGGAGGGCGGCCTGACCTCGCTGCTCTGCCGCATCGAGATCGCCCGCCGGGAGCTACCGGAGGCAGGTCTGCCCGAGCTTGGACCCGACGCGGCGGGTGCTGCCGTCGAGCGTGCCTGCCAGGGTGCGACCAGCCTCGCGGAGCTGCGCGAGCGACCCATCGCTGAGCTTCTGCTCGACGGGCTGCCGCCGGAACAGCGCCGCTTGCTCGAGGCCGAGCTGCCCGTGCGGATCAAGCTGCGCGGCGGCCGCAGCCTCGAGGTCCACTACGAACCGGGCAGGCCCCCCTGGATCGAGTCGCGCCTGCAGGATTTTTTCGGCTCCGATCTCGGCCCCAGCATCTGCCGCGGCCGTGTGCCGCTGACCTTGCACCTGTTGGCACCGAACCAGCGCGCCGTGCAGGTGACGACGGATCTCGCCGGCTTCTGGCAGCGCCACTACCCGCAGATCCGAAAGGAGCTCATGCGCCGGTATCCGCGTCACGGCTGGCCCGAAGACGGACAGAGTGCGACGCCACCGGAGCCGAAACCGCGACGCCCGCTCAAGTGAGGCGGTGCGCCGATGAGCACCTAACTAGGGCACGATGGACCTCGACTCGACGCGGTCTGCGCTGGGCGCGTCGGCGTCTGAGCGAAGCGCATGGCGTGGCCGGTCGGCAGATGGCTGGCGCCGCCCTGCCAAGTGGTAGGGCGCCAGCGGCTGCGGTAGTAGTCCACAACGGTCGCGAGATTGCCGGTGGTATCGATCGGCTCGGCTGCCGCCGAGCCGTTGTGCGGCCTTTGGCGAGAGCGGTGCTATTTGTACCAGGCGGGAGCCGTCTTGCACTCGTCCGCATCACCGAAGGCGGGGCAGGCGCAGCGGCGACTAGATCGCCCCACCTGGGGCGAATTGTCCCCACGCGATTTCGTCCCGTCGTGTTTGTCTGCGGTGACGCCCCTTGGCGCGTGGATTGCTTGGTGTGCGTCATGACTCTTGCTCCACACTCCAGTGGTCCGATGACGTTCGAGCCGACGGTTCTGAGCGGCGCGGGTCGCTCAGAATCGTCCCCGGACTCCGGCACGCAGTGCGCTGAGGACCTTGCCACCCGAGCCGGACTCCAGCCCGGTCGAATCGTCGTCGACAAGTATCGCATCGAGCGAGCACTCGACGCAGGTGGAATGGGCCTGGTCTGCCTGGCAACCCACTTGGTGTTGGACGAACTGGTCATCCTGAAGTTCGTACGGCCGGACCTGGCCGGAAACGAAGAGGCCGTCGAACGTTTGCTGGTGGAGGCACGCCTAGCCGCCCAGTTACGCGGCAACCACTTCGCGCGAATCTACGACGCGGGGCGGCTCGAAGACGGTGTGCCGTATCTTGCGATGGAGCACCTCGTCGGGCACACCTTGGCCGATGAGCTCGAAGCCCGTGGCGGGACGTTGCCGGAAGCCGAAGCCGTAGAGTGGATTATCCAGGCCTGCACCGCGCTGGAGGAATGTCACGAAATCGGCATCGTGCATCGAGACGTCAAGCCGGAGAACCTATTCCTGGCCGAGCCTGCGCGCGGCGATCGCGTGTTGAAGCTGATTGACTTCGGCATATCGAAGCACATTCATCTCAACCGCGGACAGCGCCGGCTCACGAACCCCGGCGAAAGTCTTGGTTCTCCCTGGTACATGGCTCCCGAACAAATGCGCACGCCACACCTGGTGGATCGACGCGCGGACATCTGGAGCCTCGGCGTGGTGTTGTTCGAGCTCGTCGGCGGTCGCATGCCGTTCGACGGCAACACGTTGGCTGAGGTCTGTGCGCAAGTGCTGTGCGCGGAGCCCGCGCCGCTATCCGCGGCCGCCAACGCCGTTGGGCCGGGGCTGTCGGGCGTGGTGGCCCGTTGTTTGAACAAGGACCCCCAACAACGCTACGCCACGGCGGGCGCACTGGCTGGCGCGCTGCGAAACTGGGCAACAGGGGACGCGCCGGCGATCGGTAGCGCACTCGAAAACCCGGACGCATCGCTGCTGCCCATGGCACCGGAGCTGGGCTCGGCCGCGCCTGTTCCGGTCCTCCCGCTCGACCCAGAAGTCGAGCTGGGCGTGCCGGACGAATCAGAGGCGTCCGACTATGCGCGGGGTGCTTTGCGCATACCGGGGGAGCGGCGCTGGGGGCCGGCGTTTGCGGGCCTGGGCATGATCGCGGCGACCGTCGCCTCTGTACTGCTAGTGGTACCCGAAGTCCGTGCCAAGGTAGCCCGGGTCTCGTCGCACTACACTCAGGGATGGCTCACGCCGGCGCAATTGGGTGTGTCCATTCCTGATTCGGAGATAAGCCCATCACTGCGACCCGTGCGTCCCGCCTTGGCGCTCATCAGCGTCCCGCCCAGCGAGTTCGAATTCAACGAAACTGGAAGCACGACGGTGCAACCTGCGGAATCACGACCCGCGATGACGAAGCCGTTCGTGAAGCCGGCGCACTCCGGGGGAGCTGACGCGGTGGCAGCGGAGCCAAAGCTTTCGCTCGCGGAAATTGCCGCGCGCAGGGCGGGCTACCAGCAGTACCTACGAGACAACGGACTCGTGACGGTAAAAGAAGCACTGGAAGACCTCGGGTCTAGCAAGGTCTCCGGCGACAACCCGTACTGAAGGGGTGCCGTTCGATTCCGCTTGCCCGCCCATGAGGCTGACACGTTCCACTTCGCAGTTACCTCGCCCATCGCAGTGCCCGTCTCTGGTGCCGCGCCGCATCCAGCCCTCGAGCGCCACGGCAATCACGCCACACCTCGGCAGCATCGGGTGGTTCGCGAGGGAGGGGCCTCGGGAAAAAGCCGAGAGAAACTTCGCCGCATTCGGGCGGCACGAGGGATGCACGGCAGGACCTCATGAGCACCAGGTGAACCACGCGCCGGCCGTTGCTTCGCTCTTGATCGCTGCCGGACTGGGTACCGCGCACGCCCAAGAGCCAACACGTTCTTCGTTGGACGCGGACGAGCGCTTCGGCATCGTGCCGGTCGGGGCGGTCTTGTACGCACCCGAGACGGGGGTGACCTTCGCCGCAGCGGCCCTGCTCTACACTCGCCTGGGTCCGGCAGGGCGGGTGCGCGATTCGAAGGTGATGCTCGCAGCAGCCTACACGCTGCAAAGCCAATGGCTCGTTCAGCTGAGCGGGACATTGTTTGCGTTCGAAGATGCTGCGGCACTCGACTACGAGGTCGACGTTTCCTATTTTCCGAAGAAGTTCTACGGCATCGGCAACGACACGAGCATCCGAGATGACGAGGAAGCCTACATTCGCCAGGCGTATCAGCTCGAGCTCCGGCCGGCGGCGCGGGTGCTACCGAACCTCTACGTCGGTCCTGCCTTCCAGATAAAGCAGTACGACGTGAACGAGATCGATCCCAATCGCCAGCTGGCTTCCGGACGGATTCTAGGCGCGGAAGGTGGCACCGACGTCGCGTTCGGAGTTGCGGGGTTTTACGACACCCGGGAACCGACGCTAAATCCCTTGGCCGGAATGTTCGTAGACGCGCAATTCAGCCACTCGGGACCGACCTGGGGCTCGAGTTTTCAGCATCAAGGCTACATCGTCGATGTGCGCGGGTACGTCCCAATAGCGCCCTGCTGGCAACACGTGCTCGCCTGGCAGGCGTATGGCGAGTTTCACTCAGGAGAACCGCCATTTTGGATGCTGTCCGAGCTGGGCGGACCGTCGCGCATGCGCGGGCATTACCAGGGTCGCTACCGCGACCGGCAAATGGTCGAGCTCCAAGCCGAGTATCGGCTCCCGGTGGTCTGGCGGCTCGGTGCCGTGGGCTTTGCTGGCGTGGGTGAGGTAGCTCGCGACCTGAAGGACTTTCGCCCCGCTGACTCCAAGTTTTCTCTCGGCGGCGGCCTCCGCCTGATGCTCGACCGAGACGCGCGCATCAACGTCCGAATCGACGTGGGCTGGGGTGGTGATGATTGGGGTCCTTACGTTGCGTTAGGGGAAGCGTTCTAGCGCATCGTTTCCACTCGTCGCGTCGGCCGGACGCACCCGTCAAGCGCCGCGAGATGCGCACGCGGGACAGCGAGTCACGGGTTTGAGCGCAAGGTCGCCTTGCTCCCCGCGCACGGCACACATCGTGCTTGGTGTGGAGGAAGGAGCACGACCATGGAAAGCAAGAGCATCGGTTCGAAAATCGATTCCGTCACCAAGAAGGGCGAGGCCGCTCTCACCGAGACTGACGCGCAGATTTCCAAGGCGGCCACTGAGGCGGGGAAAGTTGCCGACGACGTGGGAAGCGGCTTCCAGGAGGTGGCCGAGGCTGGCAGGGACGAGATAAAAGCTACTGCGGAGAAGGCAGGCCTCGTCGTCCGGGAGATCGCGGAGACCGTGGTCCACGCCGCCCAAAAGACAGCGCAGAAGGTCGTCCAGCTGGCCGGCGAAGCGGAGGAAACCGACACGCAGCGCGCCCAGCGCGTCGCCGATGAGGCACGGGACGCGACGAAGAAGCCCTAGAGGCCGTTGCGGCCGACGGGCCGTCGCTCGCCTCGCAGCTCGCCTTGGCCTGCGCCGCGTTAGTGCACTTGCTCGCGAAGCAAACCAGGCTGTCCTCGCAGTCCTTGTTGAGCTTGCAGTCTTTACCCGGCCCCTTCTTGCGGGCGAGCACTGCTGCAACGACCAGCAGCAAGTGCACGGCTCCTCTCGCGCGCCGTCGTGGCCGCGTCTTTCGCGTTCGGTTCATGGAGTCGGGCACACACCGTTCCGAAAACGAATGGTTTCGCAATCCGCGCTGCTTCGAGTAGCTGCGGCTGGCGGAGTAGTGGGCTTCGCTCATTGCACTGGCGGTTCCTCCGCCGCGCGCGCTCGAACTCCCATGCGCCGAGCGCGCTCGTTCGACATGCCGCACTACGCGCCGATGATCGGGTTGATCGTGGCGCTGTCCACGTACTGATCGAAGCGGACGATCTTGCCGTCCGAAATCTCGAGGACGTGGGCGACCGCCGCGCGCACGCTCTTGCCCGTCGCCTTGCCCTTGGCGACGTAGTGTCCGTGCATCACGAGCACGTTTCCCGCGTCGATCAGCCGCTCGATCTCGATCGAGAACGACTCGAAGTCGCTGGGCATCTTCGCGAAGACGTTCTCCAGGACGGCCTGCGGGCTCTGGTAGACGCCTCCGTACTTGTACCCAGCGGTCTCGGTCCACTGGATCTGCGGATGCATCCAGCCAAGCACCTTCGGGATGTCCCCGGCGCCGAACGCTGCATACACACCCTTCACGAAGTCCAGATTGCTCATGGTCATTTCCTCCATGAGTGAGGCGTTCGTTCGTCGCCCGTGGGCCGTTCGTTCGGAACGAACGGCCGGGGTCAGGTGGTCCAGACGATCTTGGAGCGCGGCTCGTAAGAGCACGAGATGCCGGTCGCGACCGAGGCGTCGAGGTGCGCCCCGAGGGCGGGAAGCGCGGCGCCGAGCTGGCCGATGGCGTGGCGGATCGTTCGCGTCACGTTGAGTCGCGCCTTCTCGGTCGCCGAGCCCACCTGCCGCGGCTTCCCGCCGAGGCCCGTCGCCCGCGCGAGCTCCTTGAGGAGCGCCTCGCGCTCGGCGCTGTGCTTCGCGTGCCGCGCGGCGTCGTGCTTGGCTTCGGCGTCGTCGAGCTCCTCGTCCAGATCGGCCAGCCGCTTTCGGTATTGCCGAAGGGCTTCGCGATCGAGCATGGGCCCCGCGTCGCTCACCGGCAGTGGGTCCTCGGCGGGGGCCGCGATGAGCGAGAGGGCGAGCACGGGCTCGCGCGGGTGAGAGACGAGCTCGCGGAGGTGCCAGAGCCCCTTCATGTCCGGCACGTGGACGCTCATCCCATTGAAGGCGACGTGCCAGACACCACCCTCGGGCCGCAGCGTCGCGAGTTCGGTGGGCTCGACCTTCGAGGTCTCATCGAGGAGCGACGCGATCTGAGCCGCCGTCGCGGGGTCTCTGAGCTGCTCTGCGATCGGCAGCGCCTCTCGCAAGAGCTTCGACGCGGTCGCGAGCTCACCCTGCTTCGACGCCACGCGGGCAATCGCGAGCAAGTTGAGGGGGATGGTGCCGTGGAGGTTGCCCACGTTGACGGCGTCGATCGCACGCCGACATCCCAGCGCCCGCTCCCAGAACTGGCGGGACTCGCCGAGCGCGCCGCGCTCTTCCAAGATCCTCCCGACCTCGTTGCAGGCGACCATCTCCCCGACAGAGAGACCGTGGCTGCGAGCGACTTCGGCGCACTCGCTGAAGAGCGCGAGGGCGAGGTCCACGTCGCCATCCGCGCGTTTCGCGTTGGCCACGTGCCACAAACAGAACATGTCGGGCCACGCGACTTGCTCGGCCGGGTAACGCCGAACGATCGCGAGCCCGGCTTCGGTGCGTGCCACAGCAGACTTCACGTCTCCTTGGTGTTGGTCGCACTCGGCGCGAAGGCACATGAGCATGCCGAGGATCGGGAGCGGCTCCTTCGCTCGCGTGAGGAGCTCGATCCCGACGTCGATCGACTTCGCGGCGGCCGCCCAATCCTCGGTGTCCTGCACGATGAGGAAGCCGTGGGCGAAGCGCGCCGTGGCGCGGAGCTCCGGCGGCGCGTCCGGCGCGGCCACGAGCGCACGCTCGATCCAGCCGAGCCCTTCGCGGAGTCGGCCGCGGATCCACCAGAACGCGAGCAGCCCCGCCGAGAGCGATAGCGCGGCCTGGGGCTCGGTCACGAGCAGGCGTTCGAGCGCGACGCGTAGGTTGTCGTCGATGCGCGTCAGCGCGTCGAGGTGCGGCCGCTCGGGCCCGGCCATCAAGCCGCCGCAGGCTTGGAGAGCGACGGCGAGGTAGAAGCGGGCGTGACGTTCACGAACGGCGTCGACCTCGCCCGCGGCGGTGAGCTGCTCGGTGGCGTACTGCCGGATCGTCTCGAGCAGTTGATACGCGCCGCTGTCGCCGAGCCGGAGGAGGAGCGACTTTTCGACGAGACGAGCGGTGAGATCCGCGATCTGCGCGGCGGTCTGCCCGTCGGCCGCGCACAGCTCCTTGATCGCCGTGAGATCGAACGCGCCCGCGAACACCGCCATTCGGCGCAGGAGGCGCCGCTCGTCTTCGGTGAGGAGGGCGTCGCTCCACTCGACGGTGGCGCGGAGTGATCGCTGACCGCCGTCCGCGCGCCGCGCGGGCTGCGGCAGCAAGTTGAAGAGGTCGTCGAGGTGCGAGGCGATGTCTACGAGATCGAGGCCCGCCACGCGCGCCGCCGCGAGCTCGATCGCGAGCGGCAGGCCATCGACCCGGCGGCAGATGTCGCCAAAGAGCCGGCGGGCATGCTCGGTGTCGAAGGCTCCGCGCGCACGCGTGCCCGCGCGCTCTCGGAAGAGTTGCACGGCTGGGCTCGCGACGACCTCCTCGAGGGGCGCGTCCGGACCGACGACGGCGAGCGGGGCCAGTCGATAGGTCACCTCACCGTCCACCCAGAGCGGCTCTCGACTCGTCGCGAGAACGCGAAGCCGGGGGAGTCGCGCCGTCAACGCGGAGGCGAGATCGGCCACAGCGGACACGACGTGCTCGCAGTTGTCGATCACGAGCAGCACGTCGCGATCGGCGAGCCAGCGCGTGAGCGCGTCTTCGTACGACTGCCCACCCGATCTCGGGAGCCCGAGCTGCATCGCCACCTCGGCCGCGACGAGATCTTCCGATCGCAGTGAGCCCAGCCAAACGACGGTCACGCCGCCCGGATAATCCGCGGAGCAAGCGGCCGCGACGGCGAGCGCGAGCGCTGTCTTGCCCACGCCTCCAGGTCCGAGGAGCGTCGTGATCGGAGCCTGGGTGATGCTCTCCGTGACCTCACGGACCTCCCGGTCCCTACCGACGAGCGGCCGGGGGCGTAGGGGCGTCGCGCGCGAGCTCGGTGCGGTCGCCCGCGCGTCCTCGGAAATACTCACACCTCACTATCGCCTGAGCGATGACGCGCTGGCAACGACGAGCGTTCTGTCATCGGGCTCGCGCGCCGCTCGTCCTTCTCGCTCGGCCTGGCGGCCTTGCACGACTCCTTGGCTGAGATCCCGGTGCGGACGCGCCGCGTCGCAGGGCTCGTTCGTGGTGAGCGGGTGACCGTCGCGCGCGGCGCTCACTCCAGCGAGACGGCCGGAGTGTTCCTGCACCGTCATCCGCCGCCGACGAACCGGGAGATCGACTGACTGGCGATCGACGCGACGAGCGTCGGCGCGACCACGTCGATCGCGTGCATCTGCCGTCGCCTCGTGCCAGGGTGCGATGTGACCGACGGCGCGGCACTGGCCGAACGACTCGCTGGGAGCTCCGCCGACGAGATGGTGGCGGCGCTGGGCCTCGGGCGGGCACCGCGGGCCGCGCGCCGCGGGATCCGCGCTTTGTTGTGGCGGGTTTCGGTGCCTCTGGGGCGCACGCTCGCTCGTTTCGATGCGGCAGTGACCGAGGTCGGCATCGCGCGCGCCGCCAGTCAGGCGCTCTCGGCGCTCGAGGCCACTTGGTGCGTGAGTGGCACGGTTCCGCCGGCGGGACCGGTGTTGGTGGTGGCGAATCATCCGGGTGCCTACGACGCATTGGTGCTGCTGGCGGCGATCGGGCGGCGAGACGTCGCGATCCTGGCAGCGGAGCGCAGCTTCTTGCGCGGGCTGCCGGCGCTCGCTCCACACCTCCTGTTCGTCGCCGACACGGGCACACCGGCAGCGCGCGTCGCCGGGGTACGGCGCGCGTTCTCGCATCTGCGAAAGGGCGGGGTGCTGCTCCAGTTTGCTGCTGGGGAGATCGAGCCGGACCCGGACTTTCATCCGGTGGGAGAATGCTTGGCAACTTGGCGCGCGGGAACCGGGGCGCTGGTCCGGGGTGCAGCCAGGGTCGAGGGCACGGTCGTCACCGCCATCGTTCGCGGTGTGCACTCGCGCCGCGCCAAGCGACTGTTCTTGACCCGGCTGGCCGAGCGACGGGGACTGACGACGCTCGCACCGCTGCTGCAGGTTGCCCTGCGAGCCTTTCACGACGTCGCAGCGACCGTGGCCTTCAGCCCACCGCTCGACTGCGACGCGCTCGTCCTCGACGCCCGGGACGACGCGGAGATCGCGGCGCGCGTCCGCCGCCTGGCGCTCGAGCTCCTCTCAGCCTCCGCCGAGAACCGCCGAGAGTGCCGCGCGGAACCGGGCGACGGAGTCCGCCCAGCGCGGGAGCCCGGGGGCCCGCGCAGCGGCACTCGCTTGCATCGCAGCTCTCAGTGACGAATCGCGAATGAACCGGTCGAGCAGTCGCGCGAGCTCGGCGGCGTCCTCGAACACTTGGGTGTCGTCCGAAGCGCCGGTGACCTCCGCCAGCGCCGCCGAGCGCGCGACGATCGAAGGGAGGCCTGCGTGGCAAGCTTCGGTCAGGACCATGCCGTAACCTTCCAAAGAAGAGGCGAGGACGAGAGCGTCGGCCCGAGCCAGCTCGTCAGCCAGCTCCGCATCGGAGAGCACGCCGAGGAACTCGACGCGCGCGTCCCGCGCCATCTGCCGCCCCAGGCCTTCGGCCCAGACCGCGTCACGCTCGGGATCCCCGATGACACGCAGCCGAGCGTCGTCCGAGTCGACGCTCCGAAACGCTCGGAGCACCAGATCGAGGCGCTTGCGCGGCATGAGGGCGCCGATCGAGAGCAGTGTGACGAATGCCGACGGCGTCCGCGGCAAGCGCGGCAGCCGATCCGCCCCTGGCCAGACCACCGTCGGGGTTCGGCCGGAAGACTCGGCGGCGATGCGTCGCGCGGTGGCGTGACTGGTGGCGATCAAAGCAGTGCTCGCGCGCAGCACTCGGCTCTCCGCTTCCGCGAGTGCATCTCTGTCCTCGACCTCTGCTTCCCAGCTGGTCAAGTGGTGAACCAGCAGCACTCTCGGCGGAGCCAAGTGTTCGAACGCCGGGCCGAGCTCCAGAACCGCGAGCGCATCACCGACGACCACGTCCGGCGCACCTTCGCAGCTCCGCGCGGCGAGCGAACGACCGCTCTCGCCGGGAGTGACCGACACGATCTCGACCTGGTCACCCGCCCGAGACAGACCCTCGACGATCAGGCGGTCGTAGACGTAACCGCCCGTGGGTTGCGCGAGCGATCCGTAGAGCAGCCACGCGACCTTCAACTCACACCGGACGCTCGAAGCTGGCGTAAGCGACTGGCGACTCGCGTGCCAGAACCCTCAGCGTCGCGCCAGTCGATGGGGATTTATCGGGCTCGAGTGTAGCGAGCTCCTCCGCCACGCGTCCGGCAAGGTAACGGGCGACCTGCTCGGTCGTGGACAACTGACCGGCGAACGCGGGGTGTTCGTCGAGATTGCGATACTCGAGCGCCTCGATCACTCGGCGCAAGATGGCCCGTAGCTCGCCGATGTCCATCACCACTTGGTGCGGGCCGAGGGATGCGACTCTGACTTCGAGCTCGATGGCGTAGGTCGCGCCGTGCAGTCGCTGCGCGCGGCCGAAGAACGCATCCGGCAGACTGTGAGCAATCATCAGGTGGTCGGAGACTCCGAGCGCGAACATGGCTACTGCCTCGTTGATCAATAGGTGAAGACCGTGTGCAACCCGAGTTCGGGATTGCGGTCGAGCTGCGCGTAGACCGCTGGAGCTTCTTCGAACGGGACCGGGGCGTCGACGAGAGTGTCGAGGCGGTCGTCGGCGAGCAGTTCACAGACCAGCTCGAAGCGGCGCTCGAGCGACCAGCGAGGCGCTCGGGCCGGAGGGATGTGGGACACCTGACTCGACTTCAGCTTCAGTCGGCGCCGGTGGAAATCATTGCCCAGCGCGAGCGGCGCCGAACGGGTGCCGTAGAACGACGCGACGATGATGGTCGCCTCGCGGGCAGCGTGGCTGATGGCCGCGGCCAAACACGCCGGATCCCCCGACGCTTCCAGCACGACGTCGGCGCGTCCCGCGGGGTTGTCGTCGGCCGGGTGGCAAACGCTCGCCGCACCCAGCGTGAGTGCCAAGGCTCGGCGTCGTTCGACGGGCTCGACCACGTGCACGCGCGCGCCGGCGCGCACCAGGAGCCAGGTGGTCAGGAGGCCGATCAGCCCAGCACCGAGCACGACGACTTCGTCGCCGAGCGACGCCTCCGAGTCCCAGACACAGGTGAGTGCAGTCTCGAGGCTGGCAGCGAGCGTGGCGCGCGGCGCCGGGATTGAGTCTGGGATGCGGCGAGCGCTCGTGGCTTGGATACAGTGCAGGTCGCCATGCGGCGCCAGGCAGAAGACCCGCGCGCCGCTCGGTAATGCGGCGTCGCCTGCCACGATCTCTCCGACCCACGCGTAACCGTAGCGACGCGGATAGAGCGGAGTGCCGGGCGCGTCCAACGTCGGCTCGAACGGTAGCGGCGCTTGCCCGCGATACAGCAAGAGCTCGGTGCCGCGGCTGACGCCCGATGCCAACGCCCGAACGAGGACCGACCCGGGAGGAGGCGTGGGTAGCTCGGAGCGTCTCAGTGCGACGTGTCGCGGAGCTTCGAACCAAAGCTCGCGTGCTGGCGCATCAATACGCAAGGCGCCCCCTGACGATGACGCTCTCGCCGGCGCGCTGCACCTGGGGGTCCAACAACCGGATGTCGCCGTGCCCGAGATCTCCGATCGCGCTCAACCCTGCGGCACCGAGCCAACGCGGGGTGATTTCCAGGGTCGCTTCGTCGATCAGGCGCTCGCGCAGGAAGGCCGTGAGCACTCGGGCTCCGCCCTCCACGAGCAGGCGCTCGACTCCCCATGCGACGATGGCTGCCAGCGCTTCGCACAACGACACCAACCCCTCCTTCGACGCAGGCACCAGCCGGACCGCCGCGCCGGTCCCTTCCAGGTCTCGGACGGCTTGCGGGGAGGCGCGCTCTTCGGCTCCGATGATGAGCACGCCGGGGCCGGACTGAAAGAGGCGGAGTGATGGTCGTACGTCGAGCGAGCTGGCCAACACGACGCGTCGCGGTTGCGGACCGTCGCACTCCCGCACGGTCAGTCGCGGATCGTCCAGGCGCGCCGTCACACTCCCGATCAACACCGCCTGGTTGGCGGCGCGCGCCCGGTGTGCGACCGCGAGCCCCTCCGGTGAGCTCAGGAGCACACGGTCGCCCGGCAGGGAGATCTTCCCGTCCAGCGACTGGGCAACGTGCATGGCCACGCGCGGGCGCTTCAATGGGTCTCCCCTCGATCGCTAGCGGGGGTCGGCTTGTGTGCCGATAGGCAGACGTAGCGACCGAAGCGTCGAATTGCACGACGAACGAGGCCGGCGCTTTCGACCATGGCGCAGAGCCTCGACTCGGAGAGCGGATGAACGCCCGAGGTCTCGGTGAGCTTGCTCCGCAGGGCTCTCGACCCGAAGAGTGTGTCGGGCGAGAGGAAACCCGACACGACGAGGCGTCCGTTTGGCATGAGGACCCGCGCGGCCTCCGCCACGACGGTAGCAGGCTCGGAGTACAGGTCGAGCGCAGCGAGGCTGATGACCGCGCCGAACGCTTGGTCGACGAACGGGAGCCGCTCGGCGTTCGCGCGGATGCGAACCGCGCCGGGATTGGCGACGCGGGCTCGGGCAAGCATCGCGCGAGAGAGATCGAGCGCCACGAGCTCGCGCTTCGGCGCGAGCTCCGCGAGCTTGCGCGAGAGACCGCCCGGCCCGCACGACAGGTCCAGCCAGGGGCCGGGGGCGTCCCCGATGTCGCGCACGACCCACTCGGCCTCGATGGCTGGCGACGGCATCGTGAACCCCGTGGACCATCCGAAACTGGCGGGGCGCCAGAGCGTGTCGTAGATGCGAGCGAGCAGGCGAGACTGCATCGCGCGCGAACCGAGCGATGGTCGACCCAAGGGTCCATGCACGAGCTCGGTGGCGACGTCGTCCATGGGGAAACGCTGCTTGCATTCGGTGCAGGCGAGCGCGCACGCGCGAGGCTCGAGTGCGTGCCGGCAGCTCGGGCAGCACAGCAGCGCGCGCACTTGCCCCAGCCCGTCCCCGTGGATCCCCGATGCCATCGACCCACCGTAGCCGCTCGCGGCGCCCTGGCAAACGGCGCTCGGACACGAGGCGTTCGTGACCGGGAGCAGCGGGATGGCGGTGACGGACCCGCGCTCGCGGTTCGCGCTCGTTGTCCGCTGTCGCCGCGACCTCTCGGGCGGGCTCAGGTTGGATCGACCGCTCCGACGAGGTGTCGACGTGCCTCGGTTTGCCCCTGGCCCCGAGACCGCGCGTCCCGACCACGTGCACGTTGCCAGCAGGACCTATCGCGACGCTCTCGGGCGCGTCGTCACGCGAGCTGCTCGGGCCTGCCGTGCTGCCAGCGCCGCCGCGGCGCCCGCTCAAGTGAGGCGGTTCTTCAGGCGCGAGAGCAGCCCGAGCGCTTCCAGCGGCGTCATCCGATCCACGTCGAGCGCGCGCAACGTGTCCAGGACCTCGCGCGCGCCGGGATCCTCGGGCTCGGGCCGCTCGAAGAGCCCGAGCTGCGCATCGGCGCGCCGCGGCTTGTGCACGACACTGCCACCGGAGCCCTCGAGTCCCACCAGGATTGCCTTCGCCCGCGCAAGCACCGCCTCGGGCAGACCTGCCAGACGAGCCACCGCGATCCCGTAAGAGCGGCTCGCGGCGCCGGGCACCAACCGATGCAGGAACACCACGTCTTGCCCGACCTCTCGGGCGCTGACGCAGTGATTGGCCACGTGCTCGCTGCCGTTCCCGAGCTCGGTCAGCTCGTGATAGTGCGTGGCAAAAAGCGCACGACACTGGACCGCTTCGTCGATGTGCTCAGCGACGGCCCAGGCGATCGCCAGACCGTCGTAGGTGCTCGTGCCCCGTCCGATCTCGTCCAAGATCAAGAGCGAGCGTCGGGTCGCTCGCCGCAGGATTTCGGCGGTCTCGCGCATCTCCACCATGAACGTGCTCTCGCCGCGGGCGACATCGTCGCTGGCTCCGACACGCGAGAGCACACGATCGACGACCCCGATCCGAGCGCTCGCCGCGGGCACAAACCCCCCGAGCTGCGCCAAGATCACACACAACGCCGTCTGCCGGAGCAGGGTGCTCTTGCCCGCCATGTTCGGGCCGGTGATGAGCCAGAGCCGCTCCGCATCGAGGGCGAGCTGCACGTCGTTGGGAACGAAGCGCCCCTTCGCGGCCAGGCGCTCCACCACCGGATGTCGACTCTCCCCCAGCTCGAGCCGATCGGAGTCATCCACCACCGGGCGTGAGTAGTCGTAGCGATGTGCGACCTCGGCCATGGCGCTCGCCACGTCCCAGCGCGCCAGCCGCCCCGACAGCTCGCTGATGCGGTTGCCGGCCTGAGCCACCGCTCGCACCAGCTCTCGCAAGAGGTCGAGCTCGCGCTCGCGATAGCGCTCCTCGGCGTTGGTGATCTTGTCCGCGAGATCGTCGAGCTCGGGTGTGGTGTAGCGCTCACCCGAGCGCACCGTCTGTTTGCGCCGCCAGTTCGTGGGCGTCTTGCCGGCCTGAGAGCGCGTGACCTCGATGTACCAGCCAAAGACGCGAGTGAAGCGCAGCTTCAGGGTGTTGATCCCGGTGCTGTCTCGGAGCTGAGTCTCGAGCTCCGCCATGCGCTCGGCGCCGGTCTTCTGCAGGGCGTCCAGCTCGTCCAGCTCGGCGTCGTAGGCGTCCGCGAAGATGGCGCCTTCTTTTGCTTGGGCAGGCGGCCGTTCGACCAAAGCCCGCATCAGCTCCGCGGCGAGGTCGCTGCACAGGTCCCTAGGCCCGACGAGGCCCAAGGTCTCGCGGCTCTCGCGGTCCTCGACCGAGCCGAGCACCGAGAACACCCGCGCCGCCGCAGCGAGCCCGTCGCGCAGCGAGCCGAGCTCCCGCGGGTTGGCCTCCCCCAGCGAAGCGCGGGAGACGATGCGTTCGAGGTCCGTCACGTCGGAGAGTGCAGCGCGCACGTCGGCGCGCAGTCGGGGGTGAACGACGAAGAGCTCGACCTGATCGTGGCGCCTGCGGATCCGCCCGACGTCGACCAGCGGCGCCAGCAACCGCCGTCGGAGCAAGCGCGCACCCGCGGCGGACTCGGTGACGTCGATCACCCCGAGCAGGGTCGCCTGACGCAGCCCCGAGGCGGACTCGGTGAGCTCGAGGTGGCGCTGCGCAACCGCGTCGATGACCAGGTGTGCCTGAGGATCCCAGCGGGCGACCCGGCGCAGCGGCAGCTCCTTGCCTGGAGTACACGCCCGCGCAAAGCGCAACGCCCGCGCGGCCGCGGCCAGTGCCAGGGGCCCGAGGGAGCGTGCGTCCGGGGCAAACACCCCAAGGTCGACGCTTGCGTCGTCGAGCGGCGGATCACTCTGCACACTTGCGACCGGCAACGTCTGGCGCAGCGCCGCGCTCGCGGACTCCGCCAGGCCGGCGTCGGCGGCTCCGACCAGCACCTCGCGCGGCCCGGCCCGACCGAGCTCCGCGAGCAGCGCGGCGAGATCCTCGACCTCGGCGACGGCGAGCTCTCCCGTCGACAGATCGAACAGCGCAATACCGACCCGTTCGCCGCTGCACTCCAGGGCAGCGAGCCAGTTGTTCGAACGCGCATCCAGCTGCTCGCGATCGGTCACCAGTCCCGGCGTGATGACCCGCACTACCTCTCGCGGGACGATGCCCTTGACCTTGGACGGGTCCGCCATCTGCTCGCAGATGGCCACCTTGTGACCGAGCGCGAGCAGCCGCGCGATGTACTGATGCGCCGCGTGATGGGGCACGCCGGCCATCGGCACCTCGTCGGGTTTGCCTTTGTTGCGACTGGTCAGCGTGAGATCGAGCGCACGTGAGCAGACGACGGCATCGTCGCCGAACATTTCGTAGAAGTCGCCCAGTCGAAAGAACACGATGGCGTCGGGCTGGACCCGCTTCGCCGCGGCGTGTTGCTGCATCACGGGCGTGTTCGGCCCGGCCATGTCAGAAGAAGAGCCTCGAAACGCTGACGGAGTCGAGGCTGACGAGCACGAGCCCCTCCGAGGCCCCGTCGGTGACGGCAAATTGGCCGATTTGCGGCACGAACACCATCGACTGCGGCGAGACGGCACGGCTCTGGGCCGCGAGGTTCGCCACCAGCGGCGTGAACCCCCCGGTCACGGTCCACGAGAACTGCATGTCTCGTTTGCTGGGCTCATTGCCACGGTAAACCGCAAAACGATGGGTCAGGCTCTGGAAGATGCAGGCCTCCCCCGGTTTGCCGGGCGCGAGCTGCGCACTGGCATCGAGCACACACGCGACGTCGGCGCTGGTTGCCCGCCCGATGGGACAGGCAGATGGCCCCTCCTTCGGCGCGGCGCAATCGCTGGCCGAGACCTCGAACACCCGGCTGTCGAGCGGCTTCCGTCGCGGGTTGCAGTCCTCGACACAGCGTAGCGACCCCTGCTCTGCAACGACGTGGTGACGGAACCCGCTGCCCGAACCGCTCAGCACCCACTGGTTGCCGGCGCGAACTCGATACGACAGCGCCGAGCCACCGCCGAGGCAGCAGTTGAACAGCTCGATGACGCGATCTCGGTCGGCTTCGTCCGTGAAATTCTTGGGCTCGACCACCAGCCGGTCGAAGTAAGCCTCCACCACGCGCAGATCTCTGAGCTCGGTCGGCGCATCCACCGGACCAAAGGCCTCACGGCAGGTGAAGTAGGCCACCTTCCCGGTTCCCCCGCCGCATGCGGCGCCAGCTCCCGTCTTCCAGTATGACGAGTCTTCACTCGGCACACTCTGGGTGACCTGGACGAGATCGGCGTGGCGGCGCGCGAAGGCACCGAGCTCCGAGGCCGGAACGCCGAGCTTCTGCCCGACGGACTCCGCGTAGGTCATGTCTTGCACGCCACGACCGCAGAAGTTGGCGTCGGCGTCCTTGAGCACATCGGGCTTGCCGCTACCCGTGAAGGCAGGAAAGCCGGCCTTGCGCTCGGGCACGAAGGACCCCTCGTAGACGAGCTTCAGCTCTTCGTCTCCGCCGAAGGCGCGAGGTTCGGACAGCACCAGACCGACCGACAGGCGCTCGGCCAATTTTGGATCGAGCACCAGCGCGTTCTGCGGGTTCGCATCCGAGGAGGAGGCGCTCTTGTACAGCGACGTCCCTACGTGCACCTCGACGGGCTGCGCGCCACCGGTCGGCTTCGGGAACTCGACCGCCAGGACCTTCGGATGCAGGCGCCCCTCGTCACTCTGGTCGGTGGCCAGGTTGCCGCCCTCGGGCGCGCCCAGCCGCGGCAGCCCGCGCAGCGACGGTGCGTTGACCCCGAGATCGCCGGCGTTGACCAGCATGCGTCCGCTGCGCGCGCGGTGTTGTTCCACCACGCGGCACGACAGCTCCCCGCTCACGGTGCGTTTGCCCTCGGCAGTCTGGTCCAGCGTGAAGAACGGGGGCTCCTCGGCATCACCCAGACAGCCCCGGAAATTCTCGATGGTCGACGAGTTGGTCGTGATCGGGCGGCGGCAGGGCGCGTCGTAGTCCTCGATGTCGACGACGGCCACCTGCCCGCTCGACAGCATCACGAAGCCGAACACCCCGCGCAGGTTGCGCGGAGCCGCGCCGCGCGTGTAGTCGAAGTTGGGGCGATACTTGGCTGCCGGCGCCGTGACCGCCAGCGTGGGATCGGGATCACACGAGGTGCCGATGGTCGCGATGCCGGTCTCGGGATCGGCGATGGGCACGTCGCGTAGCGCAAAGCCCACGTCTCGAGCCGGTGCGCCGAAGGCAATGCGATCCGGCGGCTCGAAGGGCAACCGGGGTGAACCCGGGCGCACGATGGGAGTGCGATTGGACGTGCCCGGAGTGACGTCGAAGATCATCACGCTGCCGTCGAACTCGTCGATGGCGTAGGCAAATAGCTGCCCCTTCGACGTCGGCGGGCTCACGGCAACCTGGCTGGTCGTCACGATCCGATTTGGGTTTTCGTACGAGACGGGCCGGAGCGGTGGATCCTGGCGTGGGGAACACGGGTCGGACACGTCGACGACGTGCACGACCGGCGCGCCGCGATCGGCGACGAACAATCGCCCGTCGCTGACCTCGATGCCCCCAGGGTGGGTGATGAAGGTGTCCGGGACGGGGCCGTAGTTTATTTCCGGCGGCACACAGCCCGGCGCCTGGAGATCGCTCGGTGCTTTCTGCACCACATCGTCACCCAGCTTCGGCTCGAGCTTGATGAAGCGCTCGATGTCGCAGGGTTTGAAGCTCCCGGGCTCGCGGTCGAGCAGCGCCTGCGCGTCGATGACGGCGAAGCCTCCCTCTTCGGGCAGCGTGACCAGCAGCTTGCGGCGTCCCGCAGGGGACTTCTCCAGCGCCAGATCGGCGGCGCAGTCGGCCCGCGTCGCCGCGAGCGCAGTGCCGGGTGTTGCCGCGTCGACACTGGGCGCTGCATCACAGCTGGCGCGTACCGGCGCGGGAGTCGTCGAGTCACCGTCGTTGTCCGGCGCAGGCGGGTCGATGACGATGGCCATCTCGCCTGGGGCCGAGGGCAGCGCACAGGCCGGCCACGCCACGAGATCGTGGGCGGGGGGGCGCGCGCAACGGGTCGGGATGGCGAAGATGCCTTCCTTGCCGACGTCGGCCACACCCACGAAGCTCGCGACGCCACCCGGCGTCGACACGATGTCGATCGGGTTCTTCCCGACCGGAATGAAGCGGAACCCCGGGGTCGAACTGTCGAGATCGACGACCTTGCCGGCGCTGAGATCCACCACGGCGACCTCACCGCGCAGGGTCTGGGTCACGAGGGCGAACAGGTGGCGCGGATTGACCTCGCTGTCGAAATCCGGACAGCTGTTGATGTCGTAACCGACACCCTCGCGGTCCGCGCACACGAACGACACCTCACCACTGCGCTCCAGAGAGCGGAGTGGCAGAGACACGGGGGTCTCGGTGCAGTTGACGCTGAACGACGCCAGCGCGACGAACAGCGCGAATTTCACGACCGGCCGCTCGAGGAAGCTCATTTGCTGGCCCTCGGCGCGTTGGGTTTGCCCACCGTAGCGAGCAGCGTCCCGTAGGTCGGGTGCCGCTGATCGAGGTCGATCACACCCAAGTACGAGTCGGTGAAGTGGCCCACGTAGCCATGCGCGTAGGTGGCTTCGCCCGAGCCCGGATCAGTGCCGAGCTCCGTCACCAGGGCGTGCGGCCCACGGCCGGTCTCGATCCAGTCCTCCATCAGCCGCGTCTTCGGGTTGTAGATGCCGATCTTCCGCGAGTCGAAACACACCACGAACACTCGCGTCTCGGGCTGGCCCTCCGGGCTGATGACCTTGCCCACGAGCACACGCGAAGGCCCGAAGGTCAGCGGGATGCTCTCCTGAAACTGCGGCAGGTCGTCGGTGGAGAACAGGCTCTGGTTGGGCCGCGTCTTGCCGACCAAGAGGCTCGAGGGCGCCCGATTCGCCACGTACACCCGCAGCGGGATCGCAGCGCAGTCCCGCAGGCAGTCGAAGCGTGCGTCCGCCGGCTGGGCAGGACACGAGACCTCACACGCCAGACGCTCGTCGCCATCGACTGCGATGCCCCGCGAGTCGAAGCCCAGCGAGTTGGCGTTGATGCCGACGGCCCCTGCGACCTGCATGAATGGGCGCGCGGGCACCGAGCCGGCATCGGAGAAGTAACGGAGCAGATCAATTTCCGCCGCGTCGCGGAAGGTGACCAAAAATCCGGGGTCGTACGTGGCGTCCAGGTTCTTGGCCAGGCCTTCTCGAGCCAGCAGCGGCACAGGCAACGCCGCTGCGCCAATCACGCGCTGCGGTAGGCCGGTCGTGGTGAACTGGAGCTTTGGCCCCACGCCGAAGCTGCTCTGACCATCACCCCAGGCATCCGCGTCACTCACGAACAACGACGCGGCGCCCTCGGTCTGGTGCGTGACCACGATGGCCTCGGCGTCCGGTGTGGCTGCGATGCCAAAGGGCTCGGGGGCCAGGCGCAGATCCCGAGTGTTTTCCTCATCCGGATCGTCACCTCGACGGTGGTTGTCGTCACAATCGCCCCCGCTTCCCGCTTGCCCGCAGTCGAGCTCGAACGGCATCGCGGGCGCCTCACTGTCGTCGATGACATCGACGTAGTGCAGCGTCGCGTCCCCGCGAACCGGGATGAACAGCCGGCCACCGGGACCGGTGGGCCGCGGGCGATAGATCACATCCGTGGCAAACGCTCCGATGCCGACCTTGCCAACGACGAGGCTCGAGCCACCGTCTTGAGGGTTCACGTGTCGGATCGGGCTGCAGCGCCCCGGCTGCAAGAGCTTGCTCGCCGGCGACTTCTCACCCAGCGGGCCGCAGGGTTTTCCCGCATCCGGCCCGCTCGCGTCCACGCACCAGTGGCTTGGGTGCCCACCGTTGTCCTCCGTCGGCAGCAGATCGCAAAGCTTGCCGGGACAGTCCGCGTCGGACTCACAGGCCTTGGGCAAGAGCTCGCGTAGGCGCGTGAGATCGAACGCTTGCAGCGAGCCGCCGTTGTATTGCAGATCGAAGTCGCTGTTGACCACGTACAGGCGGGTCTGCCCCGGGGAGAGCGCGAGACCGACCGGGAAGTAGATGCGCTCGAGGGGTGGCTCGACGCCGGCGCCCGTGTCGTAACAACCGGACACGGCCAGGGCGGCAATCACCAGAGCGCGAGGGGACCACGTGGACATTCGGGCTGGCGCAGCCTAGTCAAGTCACCGCGGATCCGCGACAGTTTCAGCGCCCTACCCAAGTTCGGCGCCGAGAACCGGCAAACTACGCCGAGGCGCCGGAACGAGCCCCGAGGACCTGCGGAAGTTCCGCCGCCCTCAGACCAGATCCAGGATGATCACGCCGCGCTCGCGGTCGTCCTCTTCCTCGCGCTCGGCCTCGGGGGGGCGCCGCGGAGGAATGGCATCGATGGGGAGCTCGAGCCGCGGCTGTTCTTCGTCTCGACGCCGCTGCTCTTCCTCTTCGCGCCGACGAATTTGGTCGATGATGAAGGGGGGTAGCATTGCGGCCTCGATTCAGCCCTGCTCGGGCAGTGTGTCCCGACCAATGCGTTCAATCTAGCTCCCCCACCGCTCGGGTCAAGTTAAGGAAACCGCGAAGTTTTTGCGAACCCGGTTCTGGGAGCTCGGCGCGCCCGTTCGACGCTCCAGGGGGCGTGATAGCGTCGGGCACTGGATGACCGCCCGCTCACCGACCTGCCACCGGCTGATCGCGCTCATCCCGGTGTTAGTCGGACTTTTGTGGCCTGGGTACGCAAGAGCGGCCGCGTTTGATTACAACGACTCGACCTGGGAAGGGACGAGTGAGCTGTTGGCGCTGGCTCGAACCCGACTCGGCAGCTCACGCGTCGAAATCGTCGCCGTCTTGGACTGGGAACGCCTGCGTCCGGCCGATGGGCTGCTGATCTTGCACCCGGCGGTCGACGTCGAATACGACGAAGCCAGCGCATTTTTGCGGGCAGGCGGCCGGATCGCGGTGCTGGACGATTTCGGGAAAGGCGATCTGCTGCTCTCGCGCTTTCAGATCAAACGCGTGGCTGGCCCGCTCCGCCCGGCTCGCGCACTGCGTCAGAACGCAAATCTGGCGATCGCGGTACCCGCCGTGCAGCTGGTTGCCGGGCAGGAACAAGGCCGTCATCCGATCGTCGCCCAGGTCCGCGAGGTGGTCACCAATCACCCCACGGCCTTCACCCACCCGAACCTCACGCCGGTGTTGAAGATCCCGGCGCTCGGCGAGCCGGATGCGACCTTGGCGTTGACCGGCATCATCGTGAACCGCGGGCGGCTGTTCGCCATGGGTGACCCGTCGGTCTGCATCAACCTCATGCTGCGCTATCCAGGCAATCGCGCCTTCACCGAGGGCCTGGTGGACTACCTGGTCGAGGACGACAGCTGGGGCCAGCGCGGCGGCAAGCTCTACGTGCTCGCCAACGAGTTCAAACAGCGGGGTGCGTTCGGGGGTGGCACGAGCCTCGGCCAAGAAGTGAAGGACCAGCTCGATGGCCTGCAGGACCTGGTGCTCGGCATGCACGACGACGGTCTGCCGGACATCTTGGCCATCATGCTGTCGGTGCTGGCCGGCGTCGGGACCCTCGCCTGGACGGTCAACGCCTCGCTGAAGGTCTACCGACGACATCCACCACGTTACGCCGCGACGCACCCCCTCGTCGCTCAAGGCGGTGTTGCCGGCAGGGCAGCGGTCCTCGGCGCGCCCACCACCCACCGAGCACTCGCACTTCTGGAGCTGAAGAGCGCCCTCGAAGAAGGTCTCGCGGAGCAGCTCGGGCTCCAGGCCTGGTCGAGCAGCGCAGTGCTGGTTGCAGCGGTCGAAGAGCGTGGGCTCCTCGGCTCCCCCAGCCTGACGGAGCTCCGCCGCCTGCTCGTCGAGCTCGGGCGCGCCGAAACCGCCGTCGCCGCGACCCAGCCTTACAAGGTAACGCAGGAAACCGTGGAGAGAACCCGGCGAGCGGTGCTAGCAATCCTTGCCGAAGCCAAAGCCCCGAGGGATCCGTCGTGAGTCACGCACTGCAGGTGAGCGAAATCGAGGCCGTCCGCGAGCGCCTCTCGGACGTGCGCCGTCAAGTGACGCGCGTCTACATCGGCGACTCGGGCCCCGTCGACTTGTTGCTCGTCGCGCTGCTCGCCCGAGGACACGTTCTGCTCGAGGGCGTTCCCGGCGTCGCCAAGACCACGCTCGTGAAGGCCTTCGCGACCACGCTGGGCTGCAGCGTGCGGCGCATCCAGTTCACCCCAGATCTCTTGCCCGCGGACATCACCGGAACCTACGTGCTCAATCCGCGCGACGGCACGTTCCAGCTACGGCCCGGCCCGATCTTCGCCAACGTCGTCTTGGCGGACGAGATCAACCGCGCCCCGGCCAAGACCCAGTCGGCTTTGCTCGAGGCCATGCAAGAGCGACAGGTCACCATCGAGGGCGATCGCTTCGAGCTCCCGGATCCGTTCTTTGTGTTGGCGACGCAAAACCCGGTGGACCTCGAGGGCACCTATCCCCTACCCGAAGCCCAGATCGATCGTTTCCTGGTCAGGGTCTCGATGGGTTACCCGTCCGCAAAGGACGAGGTCGCCATGCTGCGCACCCACGGCGTGGTTGCGCCGGAGCCGAACGCCACCCTCAGCCCCGCCGACGTGCAGCAGGTGCAGTCCATCGCAGCGCGCGTGCACGTCGAGGAAGACCTGTTCGAGTACGCCGTCGCCCTGACCGGTTTCACACGCACGAACCCCCGCGTCGTGCTCGGCGCGTCGCCGCGCGCGTCGTTGAACCTCATCCGTGCAGCCAAGAGCAACGCGGTCCTGTCGGGCCGGCCATTCGTCACACCCGACGACGTGCGCCAGGTTGCAGTGTCGGTGCTGTCCCATCGGCTCATCTTGGTGCCAGAGCTCGAGGGAGACTCGCGAGCCCGAGCCACAATCGTCGAGGAGGCGCTGGCCAAGGTCGGACACCGCCGCGCCGTGCGTCCGGTCTGATCTTCTCGCGCCAATTTCCGCCGCGCAGGCGCGTGTTCGAGGGCTGGCCCGGCACGACCTTCGGTTCCGTCGGGTTGACCGGAGCGGGTCGCCCCGGGTCTACTCTTCGGCCATGTCGAGCCGGCTAACGTTCATCGCCCTCTGCCTCGTCGCGAGCCTGGGCGGTTGTCAGAAACAAGGTGACGCACGCATCACCACTCCGTCTAGCGACCAGGCGGGCTACGCAACACGCTATCCCGACGCGATCGCCGCCGTCCGGGTCCGGTACGCGGAGGCCGAGGGCAAAGCGCGTAGCACCATGGGCGCGTTCGGCTCGTATCCCACCGAGCTCGATAAGCCGGCCTGGGCCGACGTGCTCGAGGTCTACAAGGCCGCCGACGCCGCGGGACACAGCGACGAGTACGTGAAACGGCTGCACGAGGCCAACACGGTCACCGAGTTCTTCGGCGAGGAGAAGGCCGAGATCAACAAGAAGGTTGGCGGCGCGGCGCAGTACACGGCCAAACAAAAGGGCTGCACCGTCGAGCTCTTCGGCGTGACCAGCTCGGCCCTCGACAAGGCGGTGGAGAAGCAGCTCGAGAAACGCGTGCGCGAGCGCAACCAGGCCCACCAGTACCTCGACGACCACGAGGACGCCCTCGGCAAACCCAACCGCGAGAAGCTCGAAAAACAGGCCGACGAAATCAGCCTCACGAGCTACCTCGTGCGGGTGCGCGGCGAAGAGACCAAGCGTGAGCTGACCGAGCTGGTTGCGGAGGGCAACGACGTGAAGGCCACCCTGGAGCGCACGATCAGCGAGTCGAAGGCAGCGGTTGCAGATGCCAAGCGCTCGGAGGGCGACAAGAAGAAAGCCCAGGCGCGCCTCGATGCCGCCGAGAAGGCCAAGACCCGCATCGAGTCGGAGACACAGGAATCGCAGAAGCTCCTCGACGAGATGGACAAACGCAATCAGACGCTCGCCGACGAGTACGACAAAGCGTTCGACGATCTGCTGAAGAAGACCGAGGAAAAGTCGAGCGCCGGGGCCGCCTAGGGCGCCGAACAGGTTGAACGTCGTTTGTTTTCCGGGACTGGCAAGGTGTTCGGCGCTCGCGCGCGGAGCGCGCACGGCCGAAGGCCGGGGGTTTGGGGCGCAGCCCCAACGTAAAGGTCCTAGAACACGAGCAGCGCAAGCTGATCGGTGTTCTAGGGCCGGCCGCGTTCAGGACTTCCCGCTTTGGGTCGGGCGCGCCGACGGCGCCCGTCACCGCAAGCCTCAGTGCGACGCGTGAGACTCGACGCTCGTCGTGACGCCGTTGCTCCGCGCGGACCGGCGGTAGGCGCCGGGTGCGGCACCGACCCAGCGCTTGAACGCCTTGCTGAACGCGGCCTCCGACTCGTAGCCCACGCGATCGGCGATGTCCGCCAGCGTCGACTTGCCGTCCCTGAGCAGCGACGCCGCCCGCTGCATGCGCCAGCGCGTCACGTAGTGGAGCGGCGGCTCACCCACCAGCTCCGCGAAGCGCCCCGCGAAGGTCGACCGGCTCATCCCCACCTTCGACGCCAGCGTGGCCACCGTCCACGGCTCGCGCGGATCTTGATGGATGAGCCCAAGGGCAGCACCGATCTGCGGCTCGGTGAGGGCACGCAACCATCCCCGCTGGCTCTCCGGCGTCGACGCCAGGAAGCCGCGCACGATCTGGATGAACAGGATGTCCGCCAGGCGGCTGACCACGGTCTCGGCGCCGGGCCTACCCGACGCCGCTTCGCACGCCATGAACTGCAGCGTCGGCTCCAGCCAGTGCACGGCGCGCCCTTCCTCGCCGCGGATCAAGACCAGCGGAGGAAGCACGTTGAGGAGCGGGTTGTGCCGCCGATCCTCGAACTGGAATGCGCCACAGACCAGGGTCGCGGCCGCACCGTTACCGCCGACCTTGAGCACTCCCCCGGTGCACGCGCCGCCCACGGTCACTACCTCGGACAGCGGGCGAGCTACGGTGTCCGGCGAGTCTCGCAAGGTGTGCGCGTGGCCGTGCGGCAGCGCGAAGAGATCTCCGCTGGCGAGCGCAACGGGCTCGGCTCGACCGTCGACCTCGAGCCAGGCGTTCCCGCGCAGGAGCACATGAAACGACGCAGCCTCCGCCTTTTCCACCTGCACACCCCAAGGCGCTCCCAGCTCGACGCGCCCGTAGCAGACGGAAGACACCCGTACGGTCTGGAGCACGTCGGTCAGAACATCCACGGGCGCTGTCAGCATAGGTCACCTCGACACGAACGAGCATGATTCTTAGTCGAACCGTGCCCGAACGTCCAGCGGCCCCGGATTGTCGAAATTACTCGCGGTATTCGGTTTCGAGGGACGGGCTGGGCAGGCCGGGCATGGCAAAGGCCTGCCCGAAGGCGATGAAGAGAGAGCCCGGAAAGGTGAGGCCCCTCGAGGTCACCGGGACGCCGTAGTCCGCCCGGAACACGATGCGCTCAGCCTGCGGAAACACCGTCCGGAGCCCGAGCCCCACACCGTGCCTCAGGTGCAGGTCACGGAAGCCGTCGAACGCGTCGGCCACGTCATAAAGGCAGCCGCGCCGGCCTGCACACTCCAGAGCTGAATCGGACGGGTTCGATACTCGAGGTTGCTCGCCACGACGTCCTTCCCGATGAAGGCCTGGGGAGCGTAACCCCGTAGCCGCCCATCCCCGCCCACCGTGAGCTGATCGTTCAGGTAGTTCTCGTAGTGATTGATCAACAGGCCGTCGTACACGAAGCGCCCGAAACCCAGGCGCGGCGTCAGCACGCGGGCGTTGAGCTGCGCCGTGGCGTCGGTGGCCGCGCGCGTGGACTTCTCGATGGTGGACGCCGCGATGACCCGCGCCATGCCGTCGCCGAGCGGAATCGTGTAGCCGAGCGCGGCGTAGGTCCCGAGCATGTTCCGCGTGGACGCCAGCTCGCGCGATGCCGGATACACCCGGACGACGGCCTCGTGCCCCAGCCGGAAGTCCTCCTGCAAGGCAAGGGACTCGAAGTCGAGCACTCGGTGGTAGTCGGACAGGTAGCTTCTGAGCTGCAAGAACGGACTCACACGTGTGTCGCTGACCGGGATCGCCCGTGACTCGAACTCTCGGACGGCGCTCGGCGCGAAGCTCTCGGTGTCGCGCAGGCGGTATCGCCGGCGGTCGATCTCGAGCCCCGTCGAGACGTCGTTCTTGAGGTAGCTGCCGAACGAGCGCGTGACCGAATAGGCAGAAAACCAGCGCGCGGCGTCGTAGACGTAGGGGATCTGGTCGTCGCCCACCGTGGTTGGAGAGTCGTAGGTTCGAAGCTCGGTGCCGATGAAGCTGCGGAAGATCTCGTCGTACCAGATCACCAGGGCCTTCCACGCCCACTCGGTGTCGACGGTGGTCAATGGCTCACCGTAATAGAACGTGCCGAACGAACCCTCCGGCCTGCCGCTGTCCCTGTTCACGATAAGGTTGGCGCTGACCAGCGCCTGGATTCGGCTACCGGCGACCCGCCGATCCGCGAACAGCGCTCCCAAGGAGTAGGTGTCCGGCTCGAGGATGAACAATCCGCCGAGCATCTTGTGCGTGCCGAACATGTTCTCTTCAGCCGGCTGCAAGAGCAGCCGAATCAGCTTGCCCTGGTAGATCTGGAGGTTCGTGTTGAGGCGCAAGCTCCACACGTCCTTGGTGATCACGAGCACCCGAACCGTGCCTGGCGTGGGGCCCTTCATGGGCACGAGCAACACCAGCGAGAGCTGCCGACGTTTCCGCAGGTTGCGCGCCGACTCGTCGATCAGCCGCGTCTCGTAGACCTGTCCCTCCTCGAACAAGAGCTCGGCGCGCACGACGCCCTTCAAGGTCGTCGCGTGAAACACGTTGAAGAAGCTCGGGACCGGGTCGCGGTCTTCGATCACGTCGAGGGTGATCACCTCGATGCTCGAGATGCGTTTGCCTTCGGGGTTCGGGTCCAGCTCGCCCTTCACCTCTTTCAGCCCGGCATCGACGCTCTCCCGCTCGTAGGCGGAATAGGTCTGTGGGTCCGCGTGCGCGCGCGACGAGCTGATCGCGAACGAGAGGCCCAGCACGAAAGCGGCGAGCCTTCGGACGACGCTCACGCCTGACCTCGCTCGGCTGCCACGCCAGGATGACCCAGGAAATCCGCCAAGGGGCCGAAGATCTCCTCGACCGCGCGGGCTCCGACGGCCAGATCGCCGTGGCCGTAATCCGCGGTGGCGCCCGCAGCGACGCCCAGCAACACCCAGCGCTTTTCCACGCCGGTCTCGGCACCCCAGGCATCAAAGGCTCTCTGCACCGCGGCCGGCGGCGCCAGGCGATCGTTGCTGCCGGCAAAGAAGATCGCGGGGGCGGACGCGCCAGCCAAGCGCTCGAGCACCGGCTCACCGTCGAGCGTGATCTCGCCCGTTGCCGACGCCGCCCAGGCGGCGAACTCCCGGTTGAGCGGGCCCGGGATGTCCTCGATGACGTTGACCAGCGAGATGCGGGAAACACCCTTCGCGACGTTGGTGGGATTGAACACGAAATGGTGCGCCGGCGTCCGCACCCACTCCGACGCGAATGCGCCGGCGCGGGCCGCCAAGCGCAGCCGCAAGGTCGGGAACAGCACCTCCGGTAGCCGCCCGATGAATGCGGGCACGCGCAGCGGAATCGGCGAGCGCACGACCGCCGGGGAGCCGACGATGGCCACACGCCGCACGCGCTCGAACGGCAGAGTTCGACCGAGCGCGGCGTAGAGCAGCATGCCCCCCATCGAAAACCCGATGTAGTCGACCTGCTCGGAGTGTGTGCGCTCGCAGACCTCTGCGACGGCAAGCGGGAGGTCATGGTGAGCCATCGCACCAAAACGCACCCGCCGGGTCTCACTCAGCGACCGCCCAGCGACGCCGCTGCGCAGCGTCAGGAGCCAGACGTCGCGCCCGCGCTCGGCCAGGTGCCGCGCGAGCGACAGATCGGCGAGCAGATCGTTGTTGCGATGGTTGGCCCCGACCCCGTGCACGACCAGCACGGGCGGCAATCCGGCCGACGGTTCGTTCGGGAGCAGACGCCGGAGCTCGATGTGGGCGCCGTCGGGGGTTCGGAGGCGCTCCTCGAGCGCGTAGGGCAGGCTGACGGAGAGCCGCCGCACCCAGAACCTGAGGTGCAGCCAGAGCATCGCCCAGATTGCGAGCCCCACGGCGACAACCCAGAGTGCGGTCTGGTAGCCCGACATTGGCGAGCTTGGGTTTTACCAGACTCGGCCCCCCCAGCAGTGTGCGATCATTGCGGACCGAAGAATGTCGAAGGCACTCTCGCCAACCACCGTGGCCATCATCCTTGGCAGCGCGGTGGGTGTGATCGCCGCACTGACCGAGGGAACAGCGCCCCGGCGCGGGAACGGCGTCGACACCTCGCCCACACCTCGTCCCGTGCCAACTCGTACCGAGCCAGCGCTGCGCGCGCCGACCGCGCCGGCAGAGTCTGCGCCATTCGAGCCGAGAGCGATCTCGCCCATCGGCAACGCTCCAGACGCCCCGAGCGCGCCCGCGCCTCCGCCAAGCTCGCGACCGCCCGCTCCGCGAGAGGCGGGAAGCGCGCAAATCGGCGAGCTCGAGCTCGGCTGCGCGCGGCGGCAGCCCGCGGCCTGTCTGGCCGCTGCGCGCGCGCACGAAAACACACCCGACCCCGCGAAGGCGCGTCTGCACCGCTCCCTCGCGGTCTCGCTGCTCGACGAACGCTGCCTGGCACGCGATGCCGAGAGTTGTCACGAGCTGGCAGAGCTCTACCGTGCCGGCATCGGCGTAGAGCAAAACCTAGAAACCGCGAGCGCGCTCGATGCACGGACGACGCAGCTGTGCGCGGGCAAGACCACCGGCTTCTGCGCCGCGCCCCCGCCTGCGGGTGACTAGCCCTACCGCGCTTCCGACCTGCGCTGCGCTCGGGGCATCCGGATGTCCTTTGGCGAACCAGGCGACCGGCTCTAAGCTCGGCGCGTGCACCTGCACCCCACCCGGACCGCAGTGGATCTCGCCGTCGCGGGTGTGGTGTGTGTCGGCGTTGGCCTGGCTGCCCGAGAAGCAGCCATCGTCGCGTGGGGTGGCGCGCTCCTGGTGGGGCTGGCCATCGCCCGCGCGGTCACCGAGCTCGGGGTCGCACGCGTGCGAGCCGCTGGTTTCGAGATGTTGTGGCGCAGTGAGCCTCGGGTGCGCAGGATTGCCCGCGGGGACACCGTCGAGCTCGAGGCCGAGGTCCGCAATCGGGACACACGCGCAGCCCGTTATGTCGGCTTGCGCGTCGTCGCCTCTCCAAACCTGAGCGTCGAGATCGAACCTAGCGAGGGCGAAGTCCCGGCCGGCGGACGCCTGCGCGCCATCGTGCGCGTGCGCGCGCCGCGCGTCGGACGGCACGGGCTGCACGGGCTGTCGCTGGAGGTCCGCGGGAGCCCAGGGCTGTTCGAGGTGCCCCTCACGTTCGCCAACCCATTTGGCATCGAGGTCTTGCCGCGCCCATTCGCCTTGGCCATGCGCTCGCCCCGCGGCGGACGCAGTCGTGTGGTCGCCAACGAAGGCCGACCCGGGCCCCTGTCCGGCGACGGCATGGAGTTGCGCGAGCTGCGTGAGCACCGACCGGGTGACGCCCTCAAGCGTGTGGCCTGGAAAGCCTCGGCACGACGCGGCTATCTGATGGTGCGCGACTACGAGCGGGAGGAGCGCGACGTCGTCTTCATCTTGCTCGACGCTTCGGTGGAGCTGTGGTCCGGCGAACCCGGTCATGCGCCGCTCGACCTGGCAATCGACGAAGTGGCGGCGGTTGCAATGCGCCACCTCGGCCGCGGCGACCGGGTGGGGCTCGGGATCCTGGGAGCCCGCCGCCTGGCGTGGATGCCGCCCGCACGCGGCCCACTGCACGGCATCGAGCTCTTGGTCGCCCTCGCCCACGCCGCCGGAACTCATGACTCCGATCGCAGCGACCTCGACGAGATGGACGTATCCATGCGCGTGCTGGAACACATGCGGCCGCTGGATCCCACCGCGGCCGGCCGCGTCAGAGCGAGTGATCTCGATCGCGTGGCACGCAGAGTCGAGCGGGTGAAAGCGCGGTCTCCATTCCCCACGGCCGAGGTCTGGGCCGAGTCCGCCCGCGACCGCGTGCTCCGGAGTTATCTGAGTGCGTTCGGCATTGCATCACCGGCACGACTGGAGGCCGAGCGCCCACGCACCGACGCGCGTCTCGCCGCCGCCCTCGAGCGGGTGGCCCGGGACAAACCCCGAGCCAGCATCGCCTACGTCTGGTCCGTGGCCCCGGACCTGTCAGCGCGCCCGGACCTGCACCGCGCGCTCACGCGATTCCCCCGCCGCAGCATCGATCTGCGCTGGATTTCCATGCGCCTGGAGCAGAGCATTCCACGCTCCGGCTCCCCCTTGATGGCAGCGGTAGGCGATGCGGTCCGAGTCCGCGCCCTGGTGGCGCAAGAGCGCGGCGAACACGAGCTCCGCCGCCAGGGGATCCGCGTCGACCGCGCGGCCCCCCGGGCCGTCGTCGTGACGAGCCCCGCCGAGCCCAATGCCCCGGAGACTGCGCTTCGCTAAGTGCTTCGGCATGCGACAAAGGTGACAAGCAAGGGCGAGTGCCGCTAGTTCGAAGCTCTGGTGATGAGCGAACGTGAGCGCGGGCCGAGGGCTCTATTGCAGGAGCGAGGGCTGGCCCCGAAGAAACACTTCGGCCAGAACTTCCTGACGGACCCCAGCTTGGCTGCGCGCATCGCCGAGCTCGCCACCACGCCGCCGGCCGGAACCGTGATCGAGCTTGGGGCCGGCCTCGGCGCCCTGACACGACCGCTGCTCGTGCGCGCGAGCCACGTGATCGCGGTCGAACGCGACCGAGATCTGGTTCCGCTGCTCGAGCTCGAGCTTGGGGCGGCGCTCGCCGCAGGCACGCTGACGCTGGTCGAAGCCGACGCAAAGACCATCGAACCCGCGGCCCTCGTGGCGGGTCGCCCGCGGCCCCATGTGCTCTGCGGAAACCTGCCCTATCACTTGAGTGGCCCACTGCTCACCCTCGCGGTGAACAACGCCCGCAGCTTGGACCGCGTGGTCTACCTCGTGCAGCTCGAGGTCGCAGAGCGCGTGGCCGCGGGCGCCGGCGACGAGAGCTACGGCGCGCTGAGTGTGTTCGTGCAGGCGCAGTTCACCCCACGGCGAGCCTTCGTGATCCGGCGCGGAGCGTTCCACCCGCAGCCCAACGTCGACTCCGCGGTGCTCGTGCTCGACCCACATCCGGTTCCAGTCAGCGATGAGACCGCCGAGTTCAGGGCCCTCGTCCGCGGTGCGTTCGCCAAGCGACGCAAGAAGCTGCGAAACGCCTGGCGCGGGGTGATGGGCAAGAACGACGTGCAGGTGTCCTCGGCGGCGGAACGCGCGGGCATCGATCTCGATCTGCGGGGCGAGACGCTGGACGTGGCCGCGTTCGCACGCATGGCCAAGGAGATCGTCCATTGACACACCTGTCGAGGCGCGCAGCGCTGCTGGCTTCGGCCATGTTCGTGCTCGCCCCCGCCTGCAGCCGCCCTGCGCCTGCGCCCGGCCTGCTCGAGCGCGCCGAGCTGGGAGTGTTCTTCGGTGGGCAGGTGCAGCAGCGGAAGGAGATCCCCTTCACTCTCGACCGCACCAAACAAACCCAGGGCTTTCGCCTGACCTTCCGCCAGCCCTTGCGAGCGCCGGTCGCCGTGCACTGGGAGATCGATCGACCCGCACCCAAAGGACGCGGGCGGGCGGTCGAGCTGGGAGATGCCGAGGCACGCGCGGGCCTCACGGAGCTCGATCAAGAAATTGCGTTCCGCCCCGGCGATCCCCTGGGCACCTGGAACATCCGCGTGGTCGTCGACGGCAAGATCGCCATCGATCGCCCGATCGCCATCTACGACGCCCGCTCACGCCGCCGAGAGCGCGCCGCCCTCTCGAAGCGCTGACGTCGGGCGCACCCGTTCGGGCCCGTCCGTGAGCGCGCTCAGGAGCAGACCCGGTTTCGCCCGGTCTTCTTGGCTTGATACAGCTTCTCGTCGGCGCGCCGGAAGAGATCCGGCGCGGTCGCATCATCCTCGTGGAACTCGGCGCAGCCGATGCTGACGGTGACCGGGATGGTGACCTCCTGAAACACGAAGCTGTGCGCGGCGATGCGCGCGCGTAGGTTGTCCGCCAGGGAAATGGCGCCGTCGAGCGCCGTCTCGGGCAAGAGCACGACGAACTCTTCACCGCCGTACCTCGCTACGGTCTCGTCCCGCCGCACACGAGCCAAGACCAGCTGGGCGAGCTCTCGCAGGACCTGGTCCCCCGCCAGGTGACCGTACTCGTCGTTGATCTTCTTGAAGAAGTCGATGTCGATCACCAGGAGCGCGAGAGGCCGGCGGTGGCGGCGCGCGCGCAAGAACTCGCGCTCCAGCGCCTCGTCGAAGTGCCGCCGGTTGTTCACCTGCGTCAGCCCGTCGGTGATCGTCAGCTTGAAGACCTCTTCGAAGTACGCGCTCTCTGCGTCGGCTCCGGTCAGGTACTTGAAGATCGTGGAGCCAACCTTGATGCGGTCACCGTGCCCGAGCTCACACTCCTTCTTGAGCTCAGCCTCGTTGTGCAGCGTCCCGTTGCGCGAGCCCACGTCGACGACGAACCAGGGTTCGCCGCGCTGTTCGACCTGCGCGTGCCGCCGCGAAACCGCATCGTCATCCAGCACGATGTCGTTGTCTGGGACGCGGCCGATGGTCAGCGGGCTCTTCTCGAGCTTGAAGCGCTTGCCGCGCATCGCCTCTTCCTTCGCGTAGATCACCACCAACGAGTCGTTCCCCGGCGGCGCAGCCGGCGGCCGTTTTCCGATCTCGGTGATGACGGTCTCTTGATCGAAGTTCGCCACGACGAGGCTCCAAGCTGCTGACTACTTGCGCGTCCCTTCGAAGCGATAGTGAAGCTGCCCGCTCACGTTCGCGTCACCCTCGCCGCCCATTTGCAGCTGGAAGTCGGCGTCGATGATCAGCTTCTTGTCGTCGAACTGGGCGCTCCCGCGCGTGAGGGTCCCGGTGCCCGGACCGTCAGTGCCCCAGCACTTCTGTCCCGCGGCGAAGCTGCCGGTCTTGCCCGTCATCTGCGCCTTGAGCGTGCAGATGTCGCTGCCATTGCCGGAGTCGATGAAGGTGACGGAGATCTCCGGACCCGCGCCACTGACGCGGGTCTTGGCCTTGTCGTCCTTTTCGCTGCGCTCGGCGCCGGAGAACTTGTAGGTCGAGGTGTCACTGCCCACGTACTCGCCGGCGTAGACGACCACGAGCGTCGGCTTTTTTCCGGGCTGAGGTTTCTCGCCGGCTACCGGTGGAGCCTCCGCGGTGGGGGCGGCGGTCGGCGGCGGCGGCGGTGTCTCGGTGTCCGGCGGACTCTCGGCGGCGGCGCTGGGCTCGACCTCCGCGGAGCGGGAGTCTGCCTTGGCGAGGTTCGCTTGCTCGGACTTCTCTCGCGCGGCGTGCTCCGCCTTGGCGAGCGGCCCCTCGCCGAGCGGGGTCTCACTCGGAAGCGCGGGTGCGCACGCGAAGAGCAGCCACGGAGCGAGCCAGAACCAGAGCCGACGCATGGGCCATGCTAAACCATGCCGCGCCGATCGCCGCAAACTTCGGCGAAAACCGCGCAAGGCGGCCCCTCGGCGTCAGCACTACTTCTTCTCGGACTTCGAGCTCTTCTCGGACTTCGAAGCGTCCGCCTCGGCCAGCTCATCGACCACGGCCTCCGCCAAGTGGGGGCCCTCCTCCAGGTAGTTGTCGTGCGCGACGAGCTGGAACTCCTGGAAGGTATTGATCGTGGCGGGCGGGGGATCGCCGTACAGCTCCAGCTGCACGGCAGCCCAGAGCTCTTTGGCGATCAGCGCTGCGTGCTCCGGCGTGCCGGGGTCGCCGGCGTAGGCGTCGAGGCCCTCGTCGGCCTCCTTCAGCTCGAGGCGGGCCCGAACCGGGTCGACCTCGGCCTTGGTCATGAAGCGATCGGTCAGAAGCACCGCGTGGTCATCCGCCACGTCCACGAAGCCCGAGCCGACGGCGACCCGCTGCTCCTGTCCGTCGATGTGATAGCTGACGATGCCGGTCTTGAGCGCGGCGAGCAGCGGGCGGTGCGCCGGCAGAACACCGAACTCGCCCTCCACGCTCGGAGCGGTCAAGTCGGTGACCTGTTCACTCAGGGCGACACCCGTGGGCGTCACGATCTCGAGGCTGATGGTCGCTGCGGTCATTCAGCTCTTCCTCGTGTCAGGAAGCACTCTTGAGCTTCTGGGCCTTGGCCTTCGCCTCTTCGACGTTGCCCACCATGTAGAACGCCTGCTCCGGCAGGTCGTCGAGCGCCCCGGACAGGAGCTCCTTGAACGCCGCGACGGTCTCCTTCAGCGGAACGTACTTGCCGACCATGCCGGTGAACTGCGCGGCGACGAAGAACGGCTGGGACAGGAAGCGCTGGATGCGGCGCGCGCGCGACACCACGAGTTTGTCGTCCTCGCTGAGCTCGTCCATGCCCAAGATCGCGATGATGTCTTGGAGGTCCTTGTACTTCTGCAAGGTCTGCTGCACACCGAGCGCGACCTGATAGTGCTCGTCGCCGATGACCTGCGGATCGAGCATGGTGCTGGTCGAGTCGAGGGGATCGACGGCGGGGTAGATGCCGAGCTCGGCGATGCTGCGCGAGAGCACCGTCGTGGCGTCGAGGTGGGCAAAGGCCGTGGCCGGAGCGGGATCGGTGAGATCGTCGGCCGGAACGTAGATGGCCTGCACACTCGTGATGGAGCCCTTTGTGGTCGAGGTGATGCGCTCCTGCAGCGCGCCCATCTCGGTGGCCAGCGTGGGCTGGTAACCCACGGCGCTCGGCATGCGGCCGAGCAAGGCGCTCACCTCCGAACCGGCCTGGGTGAAGCGGAAAATGTTGTCGACGAACAAGAGGACGTCCTGGCCCTCTTCGTCGCGGAAGTACTCGGCGGCGGTCAGTGCCGAGAGCGCGACGCGAGCGCGCGCGCCCGGCGGCTCGTTCATCTGGCCGAACACCAGCGCCGTCTTGCTCAGCACGGGCTCACCCGTCTCGAGCTTCGACTCTTGCATCTCGAGGTAGAGATCGTTGCCTTCGCGGGTGCGCTCTCCGACGCCGGCGAAACAACTCACGCCACCGTGGGCCTTTGCGACGTTGTTGATCAGCTCCTGAATGAGCACGGTCTTGCCCACGCCGGCGCCGCCGAACAGGCCGATCTTGCCGCCCTTGCGGTACGGGGCCAGGAGGTCGATGACCTTGATGCCCGTCTCGAACACTTCGACCGTGGTGCTCTGATCGACGAACTTCGGAGCCGGGCGGTGGATTGGCCAACGCAGCTTGGCCTCGACCGGGCCCTTCTCGTCCACGGGTTTGCCGACGACGTTCATGATGCGACCGAGGGTGGCAGGGCCCACCGGCATCAAGATGGGCGAACCGGTGTCGATCACCTCTGCGCCGCGGACCAGCCCTTCGGAGGCGTCCATTGCGACAGCGCGGACGACACCCTCACCGAGGTGCTGTGCCACTTCGAGCACCAGGTTGTGCTTCTCGGCGGAGATGTTGGCATTGGTTACCGTGAGGGCATTCAGGATCCGGGGCAGCTTGCCGCGCGGGAACTCGACGTCCACGACGGGGCCGATGACCTGGGTGATTTTGCCCTTTGCTCCCTGGGTGCTCTCCATGGTTCGCCTTTTCGTTTTCGTCCCGAGACGGACCTTGCCCCGACGACTCGGGGCGGACCTCTTCGGGCGAACGCGCGTCTACCATGCCGCACCGCGTCTGCCAACGGCATTTTCCTCAGGTTTCGCAAGGGCTTGCCCGACGGCGGGGCGCCGGAGAGGGCGGCCCGACGTCAGAGCCGAGCTGCGACCGTGGCGGTCCGGCCGGCACCGACGGTCGCCGTGCGTACGGCTCGCGAGCCACCCGGTCCGATCAGCACGACGGTGTGGGCCCCCGGTTTCACCTTGAAGCCCATGATCGGTGTGTGGCCGATCGGTCGCCCGTCGACGACGACGTTCGAGGCGGGGATGGAGTTCACGTTCAGTCGACCCATGGCGGTCCATGCGGACCGGACCACGGCGGGCGCCGCGGGCGCCGGGGCGGCGGCCACCGGCGCGGGGGCGACAGGCAACACCAGCGCAGCGCGCGGTTCGGGTTGGGCGACGGCAGCAAGGGTCGGCGCTGCCACCGCGGCCGGAGTGGGCAGAGCTTCCGACGGCGAGAGATCGAAAGCGACGACTGTCGCCTCCTGAGCGCCGGAGGTGATGGAGCGTGAGGGCGGAGTTCGGTAGCCCGGGGCGCGCACCGTGATCCAGTGCTCGCCGTCCGCCAGCTCGAGCTCACACGGGGTCGACTCACAATGGGCGCTGCCATCGACGAAGACACGTCCGTTCGTGACCTGCGCTCCGTCGGGCGAGCGCGCGCTCACCACGCGGGTGTGAGCGAGCCGAGACGCCTCCGCGGCGCGTGAGGCAAAGCTGATCAGCATCAGGACGACCATCGCCACTGCGCCAATCGACGCCGCGATGAGGATGAACGGCGACCAGCTCCCGCGGGTCGTCGCCGTATTGGGTGTTGGCCGGGGCGGGGGTTCGGGAGCCGGCGCCAGAGCCCGCACCCCGGGCAGGCCGATCATGCGGCGGAGCGCCGGGATGGTCTTCTTCCAGGTACTGATTCCGGTATCCGAATCGAGGCGCGCACGCGGAGCCGGCAGCCAGCTCTGGCGGCTGGGCGCGGGGGTGAACGGGATTGGCCTAGAGGGCGCGGAGTGGACCGGCGAGCTTGCGTGGAACTGCGGCGCGGACGGAAACTCTGGGGTGCGGTCGAAGGCACTCTGGACCGAGGCGTAGGGATGCACCCCAAGCGCCGGCATCTGGTCCGTCACCGGCTCGGCAGCGATCGCAAACGAGGGGTGGACCACGATGTCCGTACACTCTTCGCGGAACTCCGGCGCGCGCAGCACGCTCTGCAGCGGAACGGTCAGCGTCAGGTCGTCGTCGTCTACGAGCCACTGTGCGTGTCTGCTCATGTTCGTCTCCGGCGTGGACTACCTGAATCTACACTGTCCCACCTTGGATTACACGCAAGAAACCTGATTGATTTCAGATATTTTGCCCCATTACCGGAAATTTCCGCCGGCGCTGGCACGACGTTCGGGCAAGCCGAAACCGGCCCGGGCCCATCTGACTCGCGTTCGCCCTTTCGGGCTAAACACGAAGGCTCCACGGCTCAGGCTCCAGGCTGCAGGCTCAAGAGCGCGCGTCGAGCGAGCGAATGAGCCCTTGGAGTGCACGAACGAATTCGTCATACGCCGAAAGGGCGAAGGCCGAGTCAGAACCCCGCGCCCCCTCGTCCGCGCAAGTGCCGGCGCGCAGAGGCGCCAGCGCCGCGAGCACCGCCCCGGGCCGCCCCGGGGGAGGCACCACTGACGCCGGCGCCGACACGTACTCCTTCCCCTGCGGCGCCGGCACGAAGAAGATCTACGAGCCGCCGACTCTGAAGTGAGAGCTGCGAGACTCGACCTGAGCAGTCTTGCGATGCTCAGATCGCGATCGTCACGAGCGGCAAAGACCCACTTGAGCGACCGGCGAGGCCGGCGGATGCCTCCTGGCGCATGGCATGAGTCGCGAATATTTGGCAGGTCGCGCGGGTCACAGCGTTTTTTTCAATGCGCAAAAGCGCACGGGGCGAAGCTACGGGCCGCACCACTGAACCAAGCGCGCTGTGCGACGGCGTGCCGCGCGGCGCCCGCGCTGTGCAGCAGAGGGCGGCGCGCAGCCGCGCATGCGCGGGGAATCACGGGGGGGCGCGCGCGCGCACGACGATGACCAGCGACACGAGATGACGCGAACGTGATGTCGGATGATCGCTCACCAACGCGGACATCACCGTGGAGCGTCCTTGACTGTTCGAGTCGCGAGCCCGTAGCATCAGCCTAACTTCGGGGAGGTCTGCTCACGCAGCACGCAGCACGCAGCACGCAGCACGCAGCACGCAGCACGCAGCACGCAGCACGCAGCACGCAGCACGCAGCACGCAGCACGCAGCACGCAGCACGCAGCACGCAGCACGCAGCACGCGACACTCGGCCTGGCGTTGGCTCGCCCATGTCTGCGCGTTCGGGATGGGATGCGTCGGTGCGAGCTGCGCGGATCAGGCCCCGCCAGAGTTGAGCGCGCAACGGCAGGCCATTCAAGCGAATGACCTGGTGAGCGCCACGTTGGACGTGCCAGCGGAATGCGGCACAGGAGATGACGAGGCCATCCCCTTCAACTACGACTCGCCGGGCGGCGCCCACCACCATCTGTACAAGTCCGCGCGTGCCGTGACAGTCGTGCCTGGAGCGCTCGTCGGCTTGCCTGCGTTCCCAACGCTGCTCGCCATCGACTGCCCGGGCGCGAACAAGACGAACCAGCTCAAGCTCATCGAGCCGAGCACCGGAGCCGTCAAGAAGACGATTCCGCTCGGCCCGGCGGGCACCGAGTGGCGCGGCATGGCGCTTCGAGGAGACCGGGGAGATCTGATCGGGCTCGAATCCACCTCGGACCTCACTGCAACGTATCGCGTCCACTCCGTCCGCGTCGATCCGAACGTCCCGGCGGGCCAGAGCCGAGTCACTCAACTATTCTCGGTGGCGGCTGCCGCCGGAGAAGAACGGGTCGCCGTTGGAATCGGCTGGAACGGTGAGGACGATCTGGTCAGCGTGCTCGTCAACGTTCTTGGGTTCAACGTCCCCGATCGCATTCTGAGGTTCACGGAGTCGGGCGGCGCTCCACCAGCCGGCACGCTTCCAAGCCAGACCCCGATCAGCACCCTGGCCTGCCCGGCGTTCCTCGGTGATACCGAGCATACCGCTGTACCGACCGGTCTCCTCGTCAGCGGACGCTCGGAGATATTCGGTTGCGACGAGAGCTTCGCGGCATCGACCGACGACGATGACGTAGCGCTGTTGCAGCTCCTGGCTGACCAGTCTGGTGACACCGACGTTTCGTCGCCCCTCGAGGGGTTGCTCTATGATTTGGAGTGCGACGCCATCACGTTCGCGGACGTACAGCGGACCGTCGTATGGGCCATGACCCGCAACGGGCGCCAGATCAGGGCGTTCACGGTCCCCCAGGGGACTTGCGGCAACGCGGGGGCGCCAGCAGAGCAGACCCAGCAGTTCTTTGGTCCGACCGGTGCCCCGAATCCCGCCTTCACTGCCATCTGCTCGACGTTCACCCTGGATGCTGACAAGGACGGCATCTTGGATTGCTGGGAAACGCTAGGCGGCATCGACTGGGATCTGGACGGAACGCTCGACTACACGTTTCCCCCGGGCGAGAAGCCGACTTTGCTGGTGCAGGACATCTACGTCGAGATTGACTACATGGCAGGGCACAACCCACTCGCGAGTGCGTATCAAGACAGCACCGGAAAGGATCCCATCGAGAAGACCAAGCAGGCGTTCGCCGGCGCGCCCGCATTCTATGCGGACGCCGACGTACTGAAGCTCTTTCCGATCTCGCGCAGGCTCCACGTGCTGGTCGACGAGCAGTTGGGCCACAGTGGCGCGTTGAGTTTCACCGGTAATGGCTGCTCGGACCCCCCAGCGATCGGCATCCCCGATTTCGATTTCATCAAGGCAGGCCACTTCGGCACGGTCGCGGAGCGCGCCCTGGCTGACTGGGACGCCAAGACCCACCCCGCCAAGGCGAGCGTATTCCGCTACAACCTCTGGGTTCACGGCTTGCTGGGTGGGGCGACAAAATCCGGGTGCGCCGAGTTTGGCGGCAACGACTTCGTCGTGTCGTTGCCCGGCGAAAACGTCGCTGACGTGAGCACGAAGTGGTACTTCGACGAGCCCGCCGGGAGCTTCATGCACGAGCTCGGCCACACGCTCCACCTGGAACACGGGGGCGCGGACAGCCTGAACTACAAGCCGAACTACCCGAGCGTGATGAACTACAGCTTCCAGTCCGATCTGAATTCGAAGCGGCGCCTCGACTACTCGCGCGCCGAGCTTCTGCTCCTGGACGAGGCGAACCTGAACGAAAGCATCGGGGTGCCCGGTTTCCCGACCGATACCAATGGCAACGTGGGGAGGACGCAGGTGTGCAGGTGCGCTCCGTCGAAGTCACCTCCTTGTCCGTGTTTCGCCAAATTAACGTCGCCGTACACGGATTGGAATCTGAACGGCCCCGACGACGGGTTCATCTCTCCCACGGACATCAACGGTGATCTTGCCATTGCGAGCAAGCTCAAGAGCCACGACGACTGGACCAACATCCAGGTGAACTTTCGGGGGAGCTTCGAGGCCCTGGACGGCGTGCGGCTGACGTCGGTGGACGAGACGCCGCGCCCACCGTTCTTTGACGACATGGATGGTGATGGCGTTGGCGTCGGCACGGACAACTGCTCCCCCGTGTTCAACCCATCGCAGACCGACTCGGACGGAGACGGCGTCGGGGACGCCTGTGACTTGCCAGTTCCCGTTGCGTGGCCGATGTTCCGACGGGTTGCAGATCATTCCGCGCGCGCCGGAGTCGTCGCGTCGAACGGCCCGGCGCTCGACTGGACCTTCGCGACAGGGAAGAAGATCGACGGCTCTCCCGCCATCGCCAACGACAGCTCGGTCTTCGTCGGGGCGCACGACGGGCGCCTGTACGCGCTTTCCCGCACTGGCTCGCTGCTCTGGACGTTTCAAACGGGTGGGCCGATCGAGTCGGGCCCGGCGCTTGTCGAGCTCGCGGCCGTCTACGTCACGTCGCTGGACGGCAAGCTGTACCGGCTCGGTTGGTCGGGCGGCAAACAGTGGGCGTTCGCGACTGGCGGGGCCGTGCGCTCGTCGCCCACCCTGGGAGTCGATGAGACCGCGTACTTTGGCTCCGACGATCACGCCGTCTACGCTGTGAACAGTCAAGGAGCGCTCGTCTGGAGCTTGGCGACGGGCGGCGAGGTTCGGTCGTCTCCCGCGATCGCGCCGGATGGGACCGTGTATGTCGGGTCGGATGACAAGCACGTGTATGCGATGAGCCCGGCCGGCGCCCTGCTCTGGAAGCGCGCGCTCGGGGGTCAGGTGCGAGCGTCTCTTGCGGTCACGGCATCCGGCTCGATCGTGGTCGGCGCGCGCGACGGACGCCTGTACGCGCTGAGCGCAAATGGGGACATCCTCTGGAGCTACGATGCCGGGAAGCACATCGACTCTTCGCCGGCCATCGCTTCGGACGGGACCATCTACTTCGGAACCGACGGAGGGAGCCTGATCGCGCTCCATCCCAACGGCACGTTGAAGTGGAGCTTCGACGCCGGGGCCCATATCGACTCTTCGCCGGCCGTCGACCGCGCGGGGACCGTCGTGTTCGGCGCGGACGATGGCCGGTTGCGCGCGGTCGGGGCCGGCGGTGCGCTGCTCTGGAGCCTGGAGACCCACGGTGACGTCGACTCCTCGCCGGCCATCGACGGCACCGGGCGGGTCGTGGTCGGATCCAAGTCCGGCAAGCTGTTCGCGGTGACAGCGCCGTGAATGAGCGCGCGCGCTTCGCCGGGACGTTGGCGCTGGCGCTGACGACATGCACCCCCACCCCTGAAGCCCCGGCTCCGACGACAGTCGCCGCCCCAAAGTGGAGCGATGACGTCGCTGAAGACGACTATTCACGAGAAGCGCGGCACTGTGAGGCGGTCAGCCGAAAGGCTCGGTGCCCGCGGGACCGCTGCAGGGCGTGGCCCGACGGTGCCTGCGTGCCGATGCCGTGTCAGGGTTTGGACGTGGCGTTTTGCGTCCGGTCCGATTGCCAGCTGGGGACCAATTGCCGCGGCGAGGCGCAGTGCACGTTTCGCCCCAGTGGGCCTCCACCAGCGTGCGGACCAGAAGGCTACGACGGACTGAGCGTGAACTGCTGCCCGGGGCTGGTAGGGCGCTGCTACTCGGTTCTGTCGGACGGCGGAGCGTGCTCCAGGCCAGACGAGCTTGCGTTCCCGCACTGCATGCCCTGTGGCAACGGCAAGTGCGACGGACCTCTAGAGAACAAATGTAGCTGCCCGGAGGACTGCTCATGACGAACCCACATCGCTCACGATTCGCGCCACTGCTGGCGGTCGTAATTACGCTTGGCTGCTTCAGCGCGTGTGACCAACGCGGCACCGATCCCGACTCTCAGAGCAGCTCAACGGCGCTCTCGGCCTGCGGCAGCGGGCCGAACGAGGACGCTTGCGGCGCGTGCGTCGCGCAGAAATGCTGCACGGAATGGACCTCGTGCAAGAGTTCGACCGATTGCGCAAAGGGGGGCCCGACCGGAACAGGAGAGTGGAGCTGCCAGCGGGCCTGTCTGGCTCAAAAGGGTGGAAATGCGGCCACCGCATGCAGCGCTCAATGCGCGACCCCAGGCCACACCAACCTCGCCACGGCGACACAGGCCATCTTGGGCTGCATCGCTTCCCAGTGTGGCGGGGAATGCCCAAGCGGGTGAGCCTGTCATGGTGCCAGCGGAGTTCGACGTCGCCAGCTGTTGCATGCACCAATGCCGCCCCGCTCGACTGAACCTCCTGAAGCCTGCAGCCTGAAGTCCGTAGCCTCCGCTGTCGCCCGAAAGGGCGAAAGCCGAGTCAGAGGGATTCTTCGAGCTCGCTGACGGCCGGGAAGGTGGACTGGATGCTCACGAACGTGACGCCGGTGCGGCAGTGCAACGTCTGCTCGAGCACCGCGCTGGTGGCGAAATTCACGACCGCCCGCGCGTCCGTCTCGGAGAGTTGATCGGCAGGGCAGTCGAAGAGTGCTCCGGCAAGCCCCGCGTTCTTGATCTGGTACTTCTGGGCGACGGTCAGGATCGTCTCCCCGCTCGTGTTCTCGAGAAAACACAGGCCCGACGGAAACAGGTGACCGGCCTTTGCGAGACCGACCAATCGTTTCTTGCTCGGCGACGTCGTGTAGCCCGCCTTCGTTTTGTCGTAGGCCACGACCTGATCTGCCAGACCGCCCATGACGAGCGTCGACACGAGCTGTTCGCCCGGCGTCGAGCCGCCGGCAGCCAGCGGAATCAGTACCTGCGCGTCATCACCCCGTGAACCAATCGCCGCACCACCCGCACTGTGACCGACCATGCCGAGCCGCGTGGCGTCGAGCTTACCTTTCATGAAGCCCAACCCCTCGCTGGTCGCGCCAATTGCTGCAACGAGTTTGTCGAGATCACCTGGCAGATCCTTGGTGAGATTGAAGCTCAGCATGTCGCCCAGGTAGAGACCGGGATGATCGGCGGCGACCACCACGAAGCCGCGGCTCGCCCAGTGCTCCATGTGCGCGAGAGACTGCGTTCGGAAACCGGCCGTGCCATGCACGAACACGACCGCCGGATACGGCCCGTGCGCCGCGTCCAGGGGCAGGTCCGGATAACTCGACGAGCTCTGCCAGGGGTTGTCCGCGTCCGGGATCTTTCCCTTCTCGGAGTCCGGGAGCCAGCTCCGCACGTCGTAGATCTTGGGGTCGACGCCCGCCTCGCTCCCCGGCTCTGCTGGGTACCAGATCTCGGCCGTCAAACCGCCGAGCTGTGCAGTGCGCACGCCCACCGGCCACGCGCCGGGCAACGAGAAGTCTTCGCTCGACGCGAGCAAGCTGACCTCGGCACTGCAGCCCGGAACCTCCAGTGGTGCAGAGCCGCCACTGCCCCCGGCCACGCCACCGCTTCCTCCGGCGCCACCCGCTCCACCCGAGCCCGCACCGCTCTCGTCACTCCCGCAGCCGGCCGCAGCCAAGCCGACCATCACCGCAAGTGCAACCTGCCGCATCGTGAGGGGAAGCATAGCGCACGAGGAGAACCGACGCGGGGCGTCAGGAAAAAGCTCGAGGCAGGGAGGCGACCGGCTCGCACTCGGGACGTGGCGCTCTGGCCAAGCCCGGGAGAGCGTGTCGCCTCCCTGCCCGATGATCAGGAGCTCGTCCGTTGCGCCCTGGCCCGACGGCGTCGGGACAAGAGGCTCAGGCCGAGCAAAACTCCGAGTAGGGCGCCGCGCGAACCGCTGTCGCCGCTTGGCACGCGGCAACCGCAGCCGCCGTCGTCACCCGAGTCGGCGGCCTTGCCGCCACCGGTTGCACCAACCCCACCGGCTCCACCCATGCCACCGGCGCCGCCCGTGTTGTTCGTGGGCGGCACGCAGTTGCCGATGCTCGCGTCTTTGCTGGTGCACTCGAGGGTGGTCGGACAACCGTTGCCGTCCAGGCCACGGCAACCGTCGACGCAGGTCTGCGTGGCCAACGTGTCACACACCTTGCCGCTGGTCGGACCGCCGCAGTCGCTGTCCTTCTCACAACCGCAGTGGGTCTCGTTGCTCTGCCCCACACGACAGATGGGGCCGGCGGGAACACCTTTGCACTGGGAGTCATCGTCCGGCGAACACACCGCGCACTTGCCGGTGTACGGATTACAGACCGGCTTGCCGCTCGGGCACAGCGTGCTGTTCGTCTTCGAGCACTCGCCGCACGTGCCGTCGTCCTGACAGGCTGGCATCGTGGGATCCGTGCACTCGGAGTCCGAAGCGCAGGGTTTGCAGGTCTTGGTGGTCGGATCGCAGAACGGCTTGTTCGCCGGGCAGTCCTTGTCGGAGTTGCACTCCTGGATCGTGACCGTGGTCGCCTGCTGTCCGGGGGTGGCCGGATCGCCGTCCGAGAGCCAGCTCTTCGGAGGCCCGCCGGCCTTGCCGGAGGCGTCGATCTTGCCCTGATTGGCCAGGGTACCGGTGCTGGCGTTCACCTTCACCTTGAACTTGATGCTGATCGTCGTGCCGACATCGACCGTGCCACCCACGCTGCCGTTGGCGCCGGTGCCGAGGCGCACCGTGAGCGTCTTGCTGGTCGGGTCGAAGTCCCCCTGATCGGTGTCCTTGGTATCCGTCTTCACGCCGGCGTTGGGACCGCTGACGATCTCGAGGCTGCCTGGCACGTAGTCGAACCCGGGGTCGAGCACGTCGGTTAGCACGCTGTTCGCCGCTGCGTCGTTGCCGCTGTTCTTGGCGGTCAGCACGAACTCGACGACGTCACCGGTGAGCAGCGCGCCGCCGTTGACGTCCTTTGCCACCTTGGTGAACTCGAGGAAGTCCGGGGCCTTGTTCGTGAGCGAGGTCACGAAGCCGCCGAGCAGGAAGATATCGAGATCCGACGAGGCGCCGACCTTTGCCGACGTGTCGCCGGCCTTGACCCAACTGGTGACGTTGGCCGTGTCCAGATCGAAGCCCGCCATGGTTCCCGGTTTGCCGGACAGCTTCGGAACGTCGGATGCGCCGCTCTGCGCGACACCGAGATAACTGCGCGAGGAGTTGAAGAAGTTGTCGATGGGGTTCTCGGCGTCCGACAGCTTCTGGCCGTTGAAGGTGAACGAGTCGCCCGTGTAGACGGTGTCTCCTTCGTAGGTAAACGCGGACATTTTAGCCGAAAAACCCGGCGGAACGAGGAAACCCGACAGGGTGACCTCGGCCTTCTCTTGGCCGGCGATCCCCGGATCGATGGAGGTGAAACCATCGAAGAGCGCGAGGTTCCGGAGCTCGTCGCCCGCCTTCTCGTAGAAGACCACCATGGTCCAGGCGGAGAACGCGCGGTCCACCTTCATGCCCACGAGCGGCAAGGACTCGACACCCGTGATTCGAAAATCTCCGGCGCCCCACTTGGCGACGTAGTCGGTCACGTCGGCGCTGGACTGGTAGTAATACCAGTCGGGGTGGCTCGGAAAACCGTACGAGATGGTCCAGCTCGCGTCGGCGTTGACGGTCTGGGTCGGACCGCTCTTGAAGTCGATGACCACATTCTTGTCGGCGGGCTCACCCACCTTGAGCGCTGACCAGTACACGCGCGCGTAGGTGACCTTGGCTCCAGCCGGCATCACGAGCGTCGCACTGGTGCGCGCCTGTTCCGCCGTGATGGTCGCGTTGGCCGCGTTGTCGCGCCAGTAGAGATCCGGCGCGGTGTCATCCACCTCGAGCTGGCCTGCGCATGTCACCGTGCTGCCGGTCGGCGGTGCCGGCACCGAGGTCGAACAATCCACGGCGAGCGTCGAGCCGAAGACGACGACGTCACCTTGGGAGTCGGCCTGGTGGCGGAGCTTCGGCGGCGCGGCCGCGGCAGCGGAGCTGATGAAGCCCAGAGCAAACAGACAAGGAAGTGCAGTACGGAGGCGAATGGCGGGTGCGACCATGAAGGTACTATTACCACCCGCACCTACATCTGACTACCAGAAAATTTGTACGCTAGTGCTGGAATGTCGGGGGGGAGCCCATCCCACGATTTGCCGAGTTTTTCGCTATTTGAAGCACTCGGGTTTCGGGACCCGGACCCCTTGGGCGTCGATCCGATACGGCGGGTTACAGCTCGGGGGAGCCGCCTTCGGCACCCAGGGGGCTCGCGGACCGGGCCCAGGGGCCGGCGGCCGCGTGGACGGAGCGGGCGGCTCGGACGCGCTCGCTGTTGGGCGCTCGGGTGGCGGGACGACGACCCCGTTCGCACTCGCGGGAGCAGCGGGCAGAACCGCTGGTGGCAACAAGGACGGCGCAGGTTGCATGCCGCGCGGGCCGACGGCCCGCGGCGCAGCGGCGCCCTCGATGCTGGCAGGCGTGCGCCGCACCAGGACCCATACGATCAGAAGTGCACCGAGCGCGGCGGCGGCGGCGGGCAGGAGCCAGATCCACGGGACAGCCGCGGCCACTCGGGTCGGTCGAGTGAGGCGTTCGGTTGGTGGGCTCGTCTGGCGCGCGATCTCCAGCGGCTCGGTCGGAACGTCATCCGTGAGCGTGAGTGTGATCGACTCCGGTGCCTCGACCGCAACCGCGCTCGTCAGGGTGCGCGGCGCCGTATCACCAAAGCGCGTCTCGACGGCGGTTGCCTCACCCATCGGGCGGGTGGGTACGACCACGGGTTCCGACGCGCGGGCCTCGACGGGCGGGGCCTCGTCGTGAACCTCGTCGACGATGGTGTCTTCGCTGGGGTTGCGCTGCACCGGCTCGGTCCACGCTTCGATCTCTCTGACTCGCCTTGCACGTTTTTCGATCGCGTCGGCCGCGATGCCCGCGAACCACTCGGCGACCTCCCGTTGACTGGCCAAGCCGACGGCGTGGTCGAGCGCCGTAGCCATTTCCAGCGCGCTGGCGAAGCGCGCGCTCGGCTCCGGCTCGAGTCCCCGGAGCACCAGCTGGTCGAGCTCCGGCGGCACGTCGGCAACGAGGCTGCTCGGCGCCGGAAAGTCCCCCGAAGCGACGCGCCGCACCAGCGTCTGCTCGGTGTCGTTGGCAAACATGCGCGCCCCGGTCAAGAGCTCCCACAGCACCACGCTGGCGGCGTACACGTCCGTGCGCCCGTCCACCCGCTCACGCCGGAGCTGCTCTTTGGCCATGTACTCGAGCTTGCCCTTGATCTCCTCGGTGCGAGTGAACTGCAGTCGCTCGCGAGCATGGGCGATGCCAAAATCCGTGACCCTCACCACACCGTCCGCCCCCAACAAGACGTTCTGCGGTGAGACGTCGCGATGCACGATGCCCGCCGGCGCGCCGGAGTCATCGCGGGTCTCGTGCGCGGCGTTCAGACCCTCGAGGGCGCCCGCGACCAATGCGGCGCTGATGCGCAGGGGTGGGAGCTCGCCGCGCTCGAGCGACAACTTCAACGCCTGTGCGAGGGACAGCCCGGACACGTAGTCCATGACCAACAGCAGCTCGCCGGGCAACTGCACGACGTCGAGCACGGGCACCACGTTCGGGTGACGGATGCGCCCCGCGATGCGAGCCTCGTCGATCAGCATCGACACGAAGCCGGACTCCTTGGCGAGGTGGGAGTGATGGCGCTTGATGGCCACGATGCGCGAGAAACCCACCGGGCCCGTCGCACGCCCGTAGTGCACGTTGGCCATGCCACCGCGCGCAAACGCCTCGAACACGAGGTAACGACCGAGGCGGGTGGGCTGCATCGCTCAGCGTTTGCGGAACGAGTCCGGATCGATGCCGAAACGCTTGAGTGTTTGATACAGCCACGGGCGCCCAAAGCCGAGGTCGCGCGCGACCTGCGCGACGTTGCCTTCTCGGAGCGACAGCGCGGTCTCGATACGGGCCCGGAGCACCGCGTCTTCGAGCTCGGTGGACAGCGGGCCCGAGGCGTCCGGTTCGCGCTCGGCTCGGCTCCCGAGCTCCGGCGGCAGGTGCTCGACGGTGATCTTGCCGCCGTCGGTGGCGGCGCGAGCGGCGGCCGTGCGCACGACGTTGCGGAGCTCGCGCACGTTGCCCGACCAGCTCCCGGTGATCAATGCCTCCATGGCTTCGACGGTGAACCGGACCAGGCGATTGGGCAAGAAGTGGCTCGCGAGCAGCGCCACGTCTTCCGGTCGTTCACGCAGCGCCGGCACACGAATGCGCCACGCGGCGATGCGGTGGAGCAGATCGGCGCGGAAGCGTCCCTCGGCCACCATCTCGTCGAGGCTGAGGTTGGTCGCCGCGACCACCCTCACGTCCACGCGCTGGGCGCGGTCCTCGCCGACGGGCCGGACCTCGCCCCCCTCGAGCACCCGCAAGAGCTTGGCCTGGATGTCGAGGGGAAGATCACCGAGCTCGTCGAGCAACAACGTGCCGCCGTCGGCCGCGCGAAACAGTCCCTGGCGCGAGCGATCGGAGCCGGAGAACGCCCCTCGCGAGTGACCAAACAGCTCGGACTCCACCAGCTCGCCCGGGATGGCCGCGCAGTTGACCGCGATCAGCTCACCGCGACGCCCGCTCGCCGCGTGGAGTGCCTCTGCGATCTTCTCCTTCCCCGTGCCGGTCTCCCCTTCGATCAACACCGGCTCCGTGAGCGGACCCATGCGCTCGATGGAGCGTCGAATTGCAGCGATCCGCGGGCCGCCCAGCAAGGTGCTCACGCCAGGGTTCGCCGTCAGTGCCTGAAACGGTGTCACGTCGGCCACGACGCGAAGCAGCGTCTTGCCGCAGCGCAGACTCTGCCCCACCGCCGCCGGGACCTCCGGCGCCGTGATGCGGCGGCCGTCGACGAAGGTACCGTTCCGGCTGCCCAGATCGGTGACCAGGAGCCCACCGCGACTCGGTAGGACCTCCGCGTGTAGACGCGAGGCTTGGCCGTCCTCGAGGCAGAGCTCCGCCGACGTGTCGCGCCCGATGCGCATGCGCCCCGTGACCGCCTCCGCCCGCAGCTCCGGCTCTACGCCCTCGGTGAACACCACGACCAGCCCGAGCACCCCCGGGGCCTGGTTCTTGGGCAACGGCCCGTGTCGTGTCTCCGTGACGTCAGCCACGGAGGCATCTTACCCGAATTCGGGTTACGCGCTTCGCCCGCGCAATCTACGATGGGACCCCGGTGGCCCTTCGATCCGCGCTCGGTCTGATGCTGGCGGGTCTGTGTCTTCTGCCCGCGCCGTGTGACGCGGCAGAACCCGATAACGCCGCCTGCCTGCGCTCGTACGAAGCCGCACAGCGACTGCGGCTCGCGCGCAAGCTCCAGGCCTCGCGGGTAGAGCTCCGGAGCTGCGCGGCGAGCAGCTGCCCCGGTGTCCTCGCGGCGGACTGCAGGCGGTGGCTCGGCGAGGTCGAGCGCGCCCAACCCACCTTCGTGGTCGTGGCGAGGGCAGGCGGCCAACAGATTGACGACGTGGAGGTCCGCGTCGACGACGAGGTGGTCGCGGACAAGCTCGACCCGGCGGCGATCGCCGTCGACCCGGGCTCTCACGAGTTGCGCTTCGACGTCGCGGGCCGACCACCGATCTTGCGTCGGCTCGTCTTCGCCGAGGGTGAAAAGGAGCGCAAGGTCGAGGTCGATTTTGGTGGCAACGCCGATCCTGAGACACCCGGACGACGCAACCTGGTCCCGGTGTATGGCCTCGCGGCGCTCGGTGCGATCGGCATCGGCAGCTTTGTGTTCTTCGGAGTGCGCAGTCACTCGCGCCGAGCGGACCTCGAGTCGTGCCGGGGACATTGCCCGGACGACCGGGTCGACCGCGTGCGGACCGATCAACTGGTCGCCGATGTATCCCTGGGCGTCGGGCTCGTTGCGCTCGGCGCCGCGGGGTACTTCTACTTCAGCTCCGACAAGCCGGACTCGGAGCGGACGGCGGTGCGCGTTGGTGCCGCGCCCACGCCGGGCGGTGGGCGGGCGGTCCTTCTTGGCAGTTTCTGACGCGCACGCCCGGTCGGTCAGCGCACGCGCTCGAGCGGCGAGCGTCTCCCCGCGGCGCCACGCCGGCGCAGTCCCACGACACCGATCAGACTGAAGAGCGCCAACCAGGCGGGGCCCCTCACGCGGTCTTCCCCTGTGGCGCGACAGCCACAGCCCGCTTCGACCGGCTCGTTCGTCACGTGCGGCTGAGCAGGCTTGGCTGCCGCTCCTCCCACGGACGCCGGTGTTCCGACGGAGGGTGCACCGCCGCTGGTCGCAAGACCCGAACCGGTTCCGCCCGCGCCTGCGCCGCCAGCGCCACCGGCACTCGTGCCACCTGCAGCGCTACCGCCGGTGCCAGAGGGTGGAGGAGGCGGCGGCGGCGCGCCGCACTGGGCGCCGCCCGCGGTGGGTGTGCAGGGTTTGCCCGCCGGACAGTCTTCCACCGAAATGCCTCCGACGTTGGTGCAATGCGCGAGCTGGCCGTTGGGCAGACACAGATCGTGCGCCGTGGCCGGCTTGTCCGCGCAGAATCCGGCCACGCAGCGAGCCCCTTTTGCGTCGTCCACACACGCAGCACCGTAAAAGGAACAGTCGCCGGTCGAGATCGCGCCATCGTTGCAGTCACCGATCAGCTTGTCGTTGACGCACACCTTCTTCTGTCCGACCGCTGGGCAGAACACACTCGCGCAGCGCACACCCTTCGAGTCGTCGACACAGGTCGCGCCGTACGCACCACAGTCCCCCTCGCCGCAGTCCGTGCTGACGATGAGGCTGCCCTCGCAGTGGGGTTTGCATGTGCCACACGGACCGCCACCGGGCCCTCCACCCCACCACTCCCAGTGCCAGGCCTCGCTCGGAACGGTGCGCTTGAAGCCGTACGCCGCGCCGTGCGCGTTGAGCCAGTTGAGCACTCCGGATGACGACGTGTTCAGATCCAGTGCGTGCCCGCTCTGATGGTTGCTGTAGCCGGGTTTCGCCGCAAGATTGCAGCTATTGCAGCTGCAATTGACGTAACAGCCGTAAAGGTACTGTTGCTGTGCCATGGTGCGAAAGCCGCTGACGATCTGGATGTTCACGCCCGCCGCTGCCGCCGCCTGAGCCATCACGTAGTAGGCATTCGCGGTGCTCCGCTCCACGGGTTTTCCGTCCACCGTGACGACGGTGATGGGAAACGCATTGCCTGATGAGTAGCCGGTGTCGCCGTGCTCCGCGCAGCTGATGCTCGACAGCTCTTCGGAGACTAGGGCCACCGCCGGTTCTTTACAGGCATCGTCTTCGGGCTCGTCGGTCGGCTGGGCCGCGGAGCAGCCGAAGAGCGCCAAGCCGAGCCATGCCAGGACCAGACACAACAGGCGGTTCATCGATCATTCCTCCTCGCCGAACGGCGAGCCATGAGCCAGAGCCCGAGCAACGAGAACAAGGGCGCAGCCCCGGGTGCTGAACCCCGCATGGGCGTCGTGGCGCACCCACTCGCGTCGTCGCCGCCGATGACCTTGGTTTTTTGCCCCGAGCCACCGCTACCCGTCGCCACGCCTCCCCCACCCTGAAGCGCGCCGCCTGAACCGAAGTCCCCCGCGGCACCTGCGGCCCCGGCCTCACCTGCCTCGCCGCCGCTCGCTCCTCCCGAGCCACTCGCGCCTCCCGCGCCTCCCCCACCGCCCCCTGCAGGCGGCTTCGGCGCGCCGCACTCGGCGCCCGTGGCGGTCTGAGTGCAGGGCTTGCTGGCGGGACAGTCTTCAGCCGAGATCCCACCCAGGTTGGTGCAGTGTGCGAGTTGGCCGTTCGGCAGGCAGACGTCGTGCGCTTTCTGGGGTTTGTCCGCGCAGAACACGCTGACGCAGCGGGCACCGGCGGAGTCGTCGACACATGCAGCGCCGTACACCGAGCAGTCACCGGTCGAGATCCCGCCGTCGTTGCAGTCTCCGATCAGCTTGTCGTTGACACACACCTTCTTCTGGCCAATCGCCGGGCAGAACACACTCGCGCAGCGCACACCTTTCGAGTCGTTCACACAGGTGGCTCCGTACACGGCGCAGTCGCCCGTGCCGCAGGGCGAGACGATCTTGCTGCCGTTGCACGCGGTCGGCTCGCAGCCGCCGGTGCAGGCGCCGTTGGCTTTGAGCACCGAGATGTCGCTGCCGTAGTAGAAGCGCAGAATGTCCATGAACCCCCAGCCGGACTTCTCGAGACAGCGCGCGCCCCACTGTCCCATGCAACCACGGTTCTGACCGAAGCCGGGCGGACCGACGTATCCGAGTGAGGTCTGTTTCACCGCACCGCCGGTCTTGCCGAAGTTGTAGGTCACGTAACCCTCGGTCGACCCACCGGAGCCGTGGCACGAGGGTCCGCCGGTGTTGGTGTCCCCCGCGACGTAAAAGCCGTAGGTGAGCGCGCCCGCAAAGGACAGGTACTGGCCGGCGGTCTCCTTCACCGCCTGGAAGTGTTTGGCTTGAGGCGCAGCGCCGCAGCTGTAGACCTGGCAACCTTGCCCGTCGCAAATCGAGCCCTTGGTCGCCATGCTGTAATAAGCGACCGAGCGGGCAGCGATCGCCTGAGCCTTGAGCGCCTCGAGCCCGGCGCCACCGTTCTCGCAGGTGATCACGTGGGGCAAGTAGTCGTCTTCGAGCGCCTTCACGCCTTTGCCGGTGACCGGGATCTCGCAGTACGCAGCGCCGAGGGGCGCGGCCACCACGGCTTCGGAGATCTCACCGACGGTCTCGTCACTGTCGACCGGCGCGCCGCACCCCGCTCCCAGAACCAGACTCGCGAGGACTACGGCGACACTCTGTCTTTGCATGGCGCTGATGCATCAGTGCAACCCTCGGGCCGCCCGTAAGTGCCTGATATCGCGTCGGGAGAACATACGCCGACGGAACACTCCGAACGGGTTAAGCACAGCAGTTTCAGCGACTTGAGTCGCCCGGTCTGTTTTCGACACTGTTCAGCGCGGGAGCTGGACCGCGTCGACCCCGCGTTCAGCCCGAGCCGCGTCAGGACCGCGACGGTGAGCTCACTGCGGCGGTTTGACCTGGAACACGTCCCACGCCGGCGTGTGGTTGTTCTCTGCGGCAACCTGCGCGGTGACGTAGAGGGCGGGGTACGTCTTTTCGATGCTCACCGAGCCGCCACTGTCGCTCGTCACCACACCCGCGACGAACAGCTGCGGATTCGCCGCGTCGCGGCGGGTCGAGGAAAACACGATCCAATAGTACTTCTTGCCACCGCTCGCCTCCGCGGTCGGGGCCCAGCGCGGCCACGAGTTGGTGAGCCCCGGGCTGGTCTTGCCGACGCAGGCCGGCGGGTCGTTGGCGGCCAAGCGCAACGCCGTGCCGCCCTTGCCCGGCACCACGTACACCTCACCGGTCGCCTCGTTGTAGCTGTCGGCCCAGGTGGAGTCGGGCTCCTTGCGCGGGGCACAACGATTGAACGCGAGCAGCGTGTCTTCGGGAGAGATCACCGGGTAGTACTCCCAGAACGCTGGATCGCTCGCGCCCGGCAGCGGAGTCGCGGCGCCGCCCGCCCGGTTGTTGTAGGGGATGGTGTAGATGTCCATCGTCGGATCGGCGTCCGTGACGCGTGCGATCACCCCCTCGCCGGTGACCGGCGCCGAGACGTAAGCGATGGTCGTGCCGTCGTGCCACCACGTGGGCGAAGCCACGGGTCGGGGATCGCCAGTGCGGGCGAGGATGCCCCAGCCAGTGTTCGGATCCGTCGCGTGCAGATCGGTCCAGGCTAGCTCGTACTTGCCCGCGGTCGCCGTCGCCTCGTTGAACACCGTCACCGCGACCGCGTCGGTGGCCGAGTAATGGGCTTTGCTGGTGGTGGGCGCCGCCTGCCGGGTGCGACCGAGCAGAGAAATCGCGGTGGCCGACACGACCGTGGCTGCCGGCGCAGTGCCCAGTCCGTCCACACTGCGCACGTCGACGCTGCGAGTGCTGGCCGCGCCGTCCCGCGTGTAAAACGTGTGATTCCCGTCCGGCGCCGAAACGTGACACGCGACGCAGGTGGTGTCGCCGCCCACGATGGTGGGGCTGAGCACCGTCGAGACCGCGGTGTCTCCGATGGTGAACCCCTTGAGCGCGGTCTTGTTGCTGCCCGCCGCCCCGCTCGTCCAATACACGACGGAGCCCGGCGCCGCGACGGGTGCAATGTGGATGGGCCCCGTTGCTCCGGTGAAGGGCCCGGCGCTCAGCTTGCCCGCTTCGAGCTTGGCTCCGCGCAGCGTGACCTCGATGTCGTGGCCGGCGCTGTGCAACGTGAGCGCCTTCCACTGGCTGAGGCTGATGGTGTGGGACTTCTGGGTGGTGTAGACGACCAGGTCGTTGACCTGATTGTCGACGTGCAGACGCAGCTCGAATACGTTCTGCTCCGCGGGTGCGGACCACTCGAAGAGCAACGGTGTCCAGTTCTTCGGTACGAGTGCGTCGATGGGGGGCTCGGACAAACAGGGACCACCGCTCGTCTGGCCAGGCACACCGAACTGCCCGGGCAGGTCACCGGGCAGCGACGCTTCGATCTCCGGCGCCTGCGGGAAGTCGGGGAACGGGCCCTGCGCACCGCCCGCTCCACCAATGCCAATCGCTCCGGTGCCTCCGTTGCCGCCGGCGCCCGCGGTCGCGCCACTTCCCGTCACCGCACCCGAGCCACCCGCGGTGCCGCCGTCATCACCCGAGCAAGCGACCCCGAGCGCGAGCGCGGAGCCCAGGGCCAAGAACAAGAGGCGGAGTGACGGATCCGTAGGGCCCATGACCACAAAGATACGTGTCGGCGGCGATCTTTGCACCGTGCCTGGTTGAAACTGCGCACCCTCGCTATATTCGGCGCGCGGGAGCCGCTTTTTCCCCCGCGATGGACTCGGTGTCGAAGGAAGAACGCGACGAGCTCGGTCAGACCCTTGTTGCCATGAGCCCGGCCGAGGCGCAGCCGAGCCAGGCGTCCGACCCCGTCGCCCTCGGAGCGGTGCTCGCGGCGGGAGGTCGTCGACATATCCGCCACATCGGACGCGACGGCATCTCGACCTTCGGGCTGCTCTTGTCGGCGCTCTGGGCGGTGGACTGCACCTGCGAGCCGGACGGCCGCGGCCCGAGCGCAGGCGTGGCGCGACCGCTAGTCTTCGCCAGCGCGAGTTCCGCGGCCGGCAACTCGACGGCGGAGCCCATCCGCGGTCCGCTCGGCTGCGAGCCAGGGCGCCACCGCTGCGTCGGCGAGAAACTGGAGGCGTGTGATCCGGCGCACGGCGGCTGGACCCAGGTCAACGTTTGCCAGACCCAGGCCCACTGCAACGCCAAGCTGAAACAGTGCCTGGTGGACCCGTGCATCCTCGGTGAGTACCAGTGTCACGGCCGCGAGCTCGAACAGTGCGACTCGAACGGTTGGGCGGTCCGCCGCACGTGCTATCCACCGGAGAGGTGTGATCCCGAAGCGGGCCGGTGCCGTTGAGGCGTGCCGATGGCCGAAGCATTCAAACATCTCTTGAACCGAGACGTCGTGCGCTCTCTCGGGCCCCCGAGCCGACTCCAGTGCCGCCCACGTCGAGAAGCGCGGCCAGCTCGCGCTCTGAAACCGCTCCTTTGCCGTAGCGCGCCCTCGCGTAGCTGCGAAGCGCCTGGGCATGTGCCTCGCGCTCCGCGCGCGAGAGTCGTTCGGCGAGGGACTCCAGGGTCTCGGCGCGCTCGCGTACGAAGCCGAGCTCGGCGAGGCGAGCCTCGAACTTCACGAATGCGGGGGGCGGCGCGTCGAACACCTCTGCAGGGCCATTGGCCTTGCGACGACGACTGCGCAGGGTCCGCACGATGAAGGCGCCGACCGCGATGGCGCCGAGCACGGGGATGGTCCGCTCCGGCGCGGCGACCGCTCGGTCGTAGAGGCCCGCGGCGGAGGTCCGAACGTAGTCGAAGAAGGCAGACGCCGTGCGGCTGCGCGTCTCCGTGAGACTCTCCACGCCAGCGGGCGTCGCGTCGAAGACCTCGAACTGGCCGCCGCGAGTGATGTCACCCGTCACGTAGGCCTCCGCCCAGGCATGAGCGTGTTTCGCACGCACGACGGCATAACCTCCGAACCCGTTGCGCTCGACGACCCGGAACCCCGCCACCAGACGCGCCGGGATCCCCAAGACCCGCGCCAGAACGATGAAGGCGGAAGCGAAGAACTCGCAGTGTCCCTCTCGATGCACGAACAGGAAATCGAGGAGCTCGAGCTGGCCATGTGGAACGGCCGGGCGAGCCAGGCTGTACACGAAATCAGTCTGCAGATGCCGGATGAGCGCGTTCGCGCGCGCGCGATCGCCAACGGCTCCGGAGGTCCACGAAAGTGCGAGGGCCTCCAGCTTCGGCACCAAGCCTGCGGGCACACTCAGATCAGCGGGCGTAGGCGGGTCTGGCGCTTCGGGTACGGGCTCGAACGTCCACTGACCCACTCCCCGTGGGTCTCTCGGGCGAAACGAACCGAGTGCATCCACCTCCCACGCCGTGTCGCTCACGATCCGTGACGCTCGCGGAGAGAAGAGCCAGCGACTCGGTTCGGCCGCTTCGACGTCGGTGCGTGGGCCCGTCGCTGCGGCGCCGCTCGACGCTGGCGGGCTGCGCTTGGACGCGGTCCAGTAGGCACCATCGAAGGAATCGAAGACGGCACCCCGAAGGTAGTCTGCGCCCGGGCCGTGCAACCGGAGCACGATGTCCTCGTTCGTCGTGATGAACCCGGACTGGTCCAGCCGGACGTGGGGTGTGAAGCCCGTGCGCCGCATCTTCCGGGCAAAAAACGCCTGAAACTGCTGGTTCGTGGCGCGGTCGAGCACCGGGAGCAGAACGAGAGAGAACGTCGCGAAGAGGACGGACAGGAGAACGACGCTCGCGGCGGCGCGCGGCGTACGTGCCGAAGCCCGGAGCGCGGCAGCTCCGCCGGCTGCATCCACGAGCAAGCTCAGCGCCACGAGCACGGTCAGGTACGGGTAGGCCGCACTCTTCACGCCGATGCCTTCCGCGATGCAAATGACGAGCACGAGCGCGCGGTCGAAGTTGCGTCCAAAGAGCGCGTCTTTGAAGAAGAGCCGGACGACTGCGATGCTCGCGCACAAGAGCGCCGCCGAGAGTCCCAACCCGGGCTCCGTGGTCGTGGTCCTGACCCAGAGGATCGGAACCGCTGCGCCGGCAATCATCCAGAGCAGCGCCCCGAAGGTCGTCAGAGACGACCGCCAGGGCAGCACTACCGCTGCGACTGCGACGACCGCGAGACCGAGCGGCCAAAAGAACGGGGCGCCACCGGTCGCAAAGAGGAGCGTCGCCAGGAGCAGCGGTAGCGTTGCCAGAAGACGTGCGCTCACAGCATCAGTCCCTCACCGCGACGGATGCTCTCGATGGAAACCGTCCTCATTGGACCAGCGCCGCCGGTCTTCGCGGGGGCTCCGACCGCCACCCCATGCACGCGCACGCCCTTCTTCTCGATGCCTCGCACGAAGGCCTCGCGCGCTTCGTCCCAGCCATCGACGATCATCACGACCGCGGAGAGGCGTGCCAGGTACGGCGTGAGAAGTTGCAAGAGTCGCGTTCGATCCACGCGGGTATCGACCTCGGCCACCGCGAGGTGATCCAGCGCCTGTTCGAGGAACCCCAGGCTGCGCCCCAGCGTCAGAGCGTGGATTTCCCCGCCCGTCACCAGGAGGTCGACGAGCGCATCGCCGCGACCCAGATGGGCGACGACCCCGGCCGTGAGGGAGACCGCGGCCTCGAACGTCTCGTCGCTCGACGCCGAGCGCTTCTCGGTGCCCACGCAGTCGAGCACCACACCGACGCGGGTGAAGTACTCTTCCTGGTACTCACGAACTGCCGGCTTGCCAGTCCGCGCCCAGGTGCGCGCCGAGAGATCGCGAATGCGGTCGCCCTTGCGATAGGGACGCACGCCGCGTAGATCCATGGACTCGCCGGTCCGCGATGCCAGCGCCACACCGCCCGGTTGGTGTTTGGTCGCCAAGGGCAGGTCGAGCCCGCGCACGTTGGCGGGTCGTGGCACCACGCGCAGCCGGAGCGGGGAGCTCTCGAGCGGTGGCCCCGACAGAAGACCCAATGGGACGAGTGCACTGACCCGAAAGCGGCCGAGCGTCAGATCGCCACGCTCGAGGAAACGCGCCCTCAGCGTCGTGCTTGCGGGGGTATCGGAGCCAAGCTCGGAGATCGGCTCCGCTCGCTCGAGCCAGCGGCCGAAATACGGCAGGAACGGGCCATCGACCCGGAGCGGGGCGGTGCGCGGGCCGGGGCCGGTGCGTGTGCACTCGACGACGAACGACGCCTCCGCGCCCACGAACACACGCACCGGAGCATGCACGCGCAGCGCCAGCGGCGGTAAGCGGAACGATCGGCTCACGACCAGCGAAGCGAGCATCACCGCGGCGAGCACCGAGAACAACACGTAGACTTGGGTGTGCGCGACGTCGACGGCGAACGCGCCGGTCACGAGCGTGGCCGAGAAGAGCCAGCGGCCTTCGCGCGTGAACGCGCGATACAGCCGCCACACCCAGCGGCCTCTCGGCGATGCGGGCTCGCCCAGCGGCTCGCGAATGGGCCGGCGCGAACGCGCGGAAGGGATGAGCACGTAGTTGAGTCGCGCCCAGTTCACCGCGCGCAGCCGGAACCATGGGGAGCGAGTGTCCTGGCCTGGACCTCCCGCGCTCACGCGGGCACCCGCACCGTGGACACGATGCGCGTGATGACGTCCGCGCCGTCGCCGCCGGCGTAGCGGACCTCGTCGCGGAGGCCAACTCGATGCGACAAGGTCGCTACCGCGATGGCTTTCACGTCCTCGGGGCTCACGTAGTCGCGCTGGTCGAGGAAAGCGTGAGCCTGGGCGGCGCGAAATAGCGAGAGTGAGCCGCGCGGGCTGACGCCGAGGCTGAGCTCCGTGTCAGCGCGGGTCGCCTCGACGATCGCGAGCAGGTAACGACCGACCAGTGGTTTCAGCTCGACGTTGCGGACGGCCTCCTGGATGCCAATGAGCTCGCTCTGGCTGCACAGCGGCACGAGATCGTCGAGTGGATCGTGCTTTTGTCGGGCGAAGAGCATCTGGAGCTCCTCGGGTGGGCTTGGGTAGCCAATCGAGACTCGCACCAGGAAGCGATCGAGCTGGGCTTCGGGCAGCGGGTAGGTGCCCTGGTAGTCCGCGGGGTTCTGGGTGGCGACGACGAAGAACGGTGCATCGAGCGCGTGGGTCTCGCCCTCGACGGTCACCTGGGACTCGTTCATGGCTTCGAGCAGCGCGGCCTGCGTCCGTGGCGAGGCGCGATTGATTTCGTCCGCGAGCAGCACGTTGGTGAAGATCGGCCCACGATGGAAGGAGAAGGTGCCCGATTCGGGGTTGAGCACCAACGAGCCGGTGATGTCGCCGGGGAGGAGATCGGGCGTGAACTGCACGCGTGTGAAACGCACGCCGAAGGACCTGGCCAACGCCTTCGCGAGCGTCGTCTTCCCGACACCGGGCACGTCTTCGAGCAGCACGTGCCCCCCGGCGAAGATGCCGATCAGCGCGAGCTCGATGACCGCTTCCTTGCCACGCAGGACCTGGCTCAGACCGGCGCGCAGCTTCTTGACGAGTTCGTGATGCGCGACCAACTCCGGCAAGTCTTGCAGATTTGTGTGGGCTCCCCAATCGGATTGTTGACCATGCTCCCGGATTGAGGCCTTTGCGCTGTTGCCGTTGATGGCAACGATTGGCGCTGCGCGAGTCCTCGCTGACGCTGCTGCTCGGTGCGCTCGCGTCACCGGTCCCGACGACGGCAATCGACGCGGTGATTCAATTCGAATCGGCGACGTTCCGCGCCACGACGCGGGCGCGCTCGCGCTGGAACCACCCGGAGCCCACGCGCACTCGGCTCTGACTCGGCCTCCGCCCTTTCGGGCGAAACACGGGTCCGAGCCTAGTCCCCGAGCGCCTTGGCCGGCGTGATCACGGCCTGACCCGCCGGGCCTTCCAGCACCAGCGCTGCGGCGACGGGCGTGGGGCTGGAGTTCTGGTACTCGACGGGTTGCACCGCCACGAACGATCCTGACGGCGTGTAAGCCAGGTCGATCAGCACCCCACTGGTGTCGCGATCGCCGTCCTCATCCAGAGCGTAAGGCAGCTTCGTCAGCGCGACGAAGTCGCCTGCCACTGCCGCTGCCGCGACCTGCCCAATGTCGCACCTGAAGTACCGAAACGCTTCCGTGACCTTCTCACCGGTCGGCTTGTAGATGAGCTCGCTGAGCACCAGGAGTTTCCGCCGCTTTTCGATGGTCGGCAGGCTGAGCAGGAACTCGGAGAGAGCGGGATGGGTCATGGCACACCTATTGAGGCGTCCGACCTATCGCGAAGCCGCATCGACCACAAGTGGAACTGGGGTCGGCTCCGGTCGCACCCCCCGCAGCGTTGTCGCACACAGCGGCCGCGTCACTCGGCCGAAGTTGAACGGCTTCGGCTTCAGCCCGCCGTTCGCCTTCACGAAGAAAAAAGGCGCAACTCGCCCTAGCGCCGCGCCGACCCCCACCCCGAGCCCCAAGCGCAGCACTGCGTGGCTCGAAAGGATGCGCAAATGGCGACGGTCGGTGCTTTTCGCGGAGACAGGTTGGGCCTTCTGCTCTGTGTGGGGGCGCTGTTCGCCTGCGGGGTCAAGACCTGGTCGGTCCGCCCAGGCACGCCCGCCATCCGGGCGCTGTCGGTCGACGAGACCCAGCTGTTCGCGGGCGACGCAGCTTGCACCTCCACCCTGCGCGTCCAGGTCGCGGCGGCCTGCGCCAAGCGGGGCACCCCCATCGAGGTGAGCGTCGCGGGCACACGCGTCGCGACCCTCGCCCGGCCGGCCCGGGCGGAGGTCGCACCAATGCCGAAGAACCTGCGCCCGAGCTACACCAAGGCCGGCAAAGACGAGACGAGGCTCCACGTCGACATTCCGCTCCCCGCCGAGGGGGCCGAGGTCTCGTTGAAGAGCCGCGCACTCGCACACTTTGGCAAGCCGAGCTCCGTCGAGCTCGTCAGCACCGGGACGACTCTCGAAGTCAGCCCCGAGCTCTCCGCCAGCTGCCGGTCGTTAAACGTGGAGGTCGAGTGCAATTGAACCGCATCGCATGTTTTTGCTTCCTGTTTGCCGTGCTCGTTCTTGGCTCCGGATGCGGCGCCTTCAAAGAGACGGTTTCCTATCGAACGTCGACGGCCTTCATGCACCAGGACGGGCACCCAACGCCCGAGATGCGAGCGTGCAAGACGCCGCTGAGGGTCGCGGTCACTCCGTTCAAAGACGCGCGCAAAGCCAGCCTCGCGGGTGTCGATGAGAGTGGAATCGCCGCGCTCGGCAGCGTCCTCGTCATGCCTGCAACGGGGCAGGAACGCATGACGGGGCCGACCGAAGCCGGCTCGGCGAAGGCCCAGTACGTGCACGATGACCGGCGCATCTTCGCCATCGCGCTGTGGGCCGAGCTGGCTGACTCCGGCTGCTTCGCCGAAGTCGCGTTCGACCCGCTGGACCAAGCCCAGTACGACCTCGTCTTCACCGGCACCATTCGGCGCTTCGGCAGCTTGCGAAAATCGGCGTTCGTTCCGTTACCGTTGATGCTGGGTTTCTTCGTGGCTTCGGGCAGCGCGAAGAACGCGGCGCTGCTGGAAATCGACCTGATCGCGCAGCGACCAGGCGTGAAGAAGCCGGTGCTGAAGTACGGGCTCCAAGGCCACTGCGGAGACTGCAGCGAGAATCGCCTCGTCGACTCCGCAATAATCTCCCTGCGCACGGGTCACGCCGACTTCGTCTCGCGGCTGCGCAGCTACTTCGGGAGTCGGAGCACGGCTTACTGGAACCGCTATCACGAGCACCGCGTCGCGGTTCGTCGCGCAGCGATGGATCCGACCCTCGCCCGGCTGGAACAAGCCGAGCGGAACGAGGCCGGGGCGGTCGCCGAGGATCTGCGGGGAGTGATCGAAGCGAGGACCCGACGCCTCGACGCCATTGCGGCCGTCGACCAGAAGCGCGAGCGCGCTTGGGCAAAGACGAGCAAGGCGCGGGTGAAAGCCGAGATCCGCGCCACCAACGCGAAGATGGAGGAGGTTCACGCGAAACTGGTTCGAGCCGCGGTGTTGAGCGCCGTGTTCTCAGCAGGCTCCGCGGTCGTGTCGGGCAAGGTCCCGAGCGTGTCGGCGCAGCAACGGGCGCGAGACAACGCCAAGACCCTGAGCGCCATCTTGAATCACACCTCCGGGTCGAACGGTTCGCTGCTCACCCCGCGCGACCGCAAGTTGGTCGAGCGCCTGGTGAAGGACCGAGCCGCGGCGCCGGCACGCAGGCAGGCCGCCCTCGCCGCGTATCGGCGCGAGATGGGCAGCGCCGAGCAAATCATCGAACGAGCCCGCGAGGCCGGCAAGGAACCCACGGTCGAGCAACCCACGGCTTCGCGAACGCCGGCGGGGCCGCGGCGTTCGCGGTGAAATCGCGGAAGTCATCCAAGATCCGCACAGCCCCCCGGCGAGGCTCACAGCTTCTCGAAGTCTCCGAGCGGTCGAAACACGCGCGCCGCCCAGGCGGCCTCGTTGTGGGGTGCGCCGCTCTCCCACCAGTGCCAGAGATCCTGGTCGAACACGTACCCCTTCGACGCGAGCGCGTCGCGGAGCTGCACGGTCTCGCAATAGGCGTCCGCAGCGTCCGGTGAGTCGTCGTTCACACCATCGGCGTCGGAGTCCACACAGCCGGAGCCGGGACCACCACCCGAGTCGAGGTAGAGCTTGGTGGGCTGTTTGCCGGCCTTCTGGAACAGCCCGATGACGGTCTCGTTGTTGCTCTTCATGGAGCCCCAGCCGAAGCTCCCGGAGAGGGAGGCCGCGAAGTCCCAGGCGCCGGGGTCACGCCACGCCTCGTAGAACGCGATCAGCCCGCCGAGGGACGAGCCCATCACGCCGACCTTGGTGGGCTTGCCGTAGTGCGACTCGATCAGCGGACGCACGACGTCTTTGACGTAGGCGGCGTAAAGGTCGCCTTGCCCGCCGACCTTCTGGCCCGAGATCACGTCGCTGACGGGTGTGTACTCGTCGATTCGTGCGGCGCCCGCGTTGTCGATGCCGACCAACAGGGTGTTCGGACCGGCAGACTGATCCAGCTTCCAGCCGCCGAACATCGCCTCTGGATCGAACAGGTTCTGCCCGTCGTGCACGTACAGGTGATGTGTCGCGCTCGCCTTGGGCACCCGAACCCGGAGGGTGCGCGGGGGGATCCCCGTGCCGCCAACGTCGAGCCAGCGCTCGAGGTGGTTCGCGCTCGCCCGAACCAGGCTGTACTCACCGTTCGTGTCGTAACCAAACCGCCGCGCCACGGGATCGGCGTCGAAGCTCTGCTTGCCGTCCTGGAACTTGTACTTGGAGCCGTCCGGGCTGGGCACACTCACGACGGACCAGAACAGGCCCGCCTCGGCCTTCATCGCCGCCGGCTGCCACGAGTTGAGATCCCCCGCGAGCGTGTAGGGCCCTTTGCCGTCATCGATGCGCACGAACAGAAACCCTCCGGGCACCTCCGCCGGCAGCCCGCCGCTCGCCGCGAGCTTCGCAACTCCCGCCTCGGCGTTCGTGGCCCCGGACAGGATGGCTTGAAACGTGGCCCAGTCGTCGCTCGGGCCAGCGTCCGCGTCCGCACCGGCGTCCGCACCGCCACCGCTCCCGGCCGCGCCGCTCGCGCCGCTCGTGCCACCGACGCCGGACGTGCCTCCGGTTTGCACCGAGCCGCCCGCACCACCCGCGCTCGAACCAGGCGGTGCAGCGTCATCGGAGCACGCAGGCAGGACACAGAGAAAAAAAGCGAGACCGAGACCGGACCATCGAGGGGACACAGCGGCGCCGTCTAGCAGAGCCCCTTGGCCGAGGCCACCGGTCAGCGATAACAGCGCAAGGTGCTCAAGAACTCCTCGCCGTAGGCCGCGAGCTTGCGCGGGCCGACGCCGGGGACGGCCATGAGCTGAGCTTCGCTGGTCGGGCGGCGCACGACCATCTCGAGCAAGGTTGCGTCGGTGAAGACGACGTAAGCGGGCACCCCCCGCTCCTTGGCGAGCTCGCGGCGCAGCGCGCGCAGCGCATCGAACAGGACCCGATCGGCCCCGACGTTCACCGGCGCGGGCGCGGCTCCCTTGCGCGGGACTTTTCCCGCGGCCATCGACGCGAACAGATCGAGCCCGCCGCAACGGTCGCACGAGGTCCCACACGGCGCGATGGCCTCGCCGAAGTAGGCAACGACGGACTGATGACGACAGTCGGTGGCCTCGGCAAAGCGGAACATCTCCCGCGCCATCTGGGATTGGCGTTGAGCAACCTCCGGCGGCGCCTCGGCGGCAAACCGGTCGTAGGTCGTGACCTCGCCCCAGGAGTAAAAGAGGATGCAGTCGCTGGGCACCCCGTCGCGGCCCGCGCGCCCGATCTCCTGGTAGTAGCCCTCGATGGAGCGAGGCATGTCCCGGTGGATCACGAACCGCACGTTCGACTTGTCGATGCCCATGCCAAAGGCAATCGTTGCGACGACCACGTCGACGTCATCGTTCTGGAAGGCGTCCTGCACTCGGCTGCGATCGTCCGGCTCCATGCCGGCGTGGTACGCCTTTGCGCGGATGCCGTGCTCACGCAGGTAACTAGCGGTGCTCTCCGTCGCCTTGCGCGAGATGCAGTAGATGATGCCGCTCTCACCAGCTCGCGCCCGCACCAGACGCAAGATGCCGTCGCGGACCGCCGGCAGCCGCCGCCCGTCCTGGCCGTCGCCGCCCTTCTGCAGCGCGCCGATGTGCAGGTTCGGGCGGAAGAACGAGCCGCGGAAGAGCGCGGGATTGCGCATGCCCAGCTGCTCGACGATGTCGCGGGTGACGACGGAGGTGGCCGTGGCGGTCAGGGTGAGCACGGGTACGTCTCCAAACCGGCGCTTCAGATCGCTGAGCTCGCGATAGGCGGGACGAAAGTCGTGGCCCCACTGGCTGATGCAATGGGCTTCGTCCACGGCGATGAGGGACAGGCGGGCGCCGCGCAGGGCGCGGCCCGCGGACGCGGCGAGCCCCTCGGGCGCCGCGTACACCAGCTCGAACTCGCCGCGAGCGATGCGGGCGACCCGTTCCGCTCGTTCTTCTTTGGGGACGCTCGAGTTCAGAAAGGTCGCGCGCAACCCGACCTCGCTCAGGGCGTCGACCTGGTCCTTCATCAGCGCGATCAGCGGTGAGATGACGAGCGTGACGCCACCGAGAAGGCGCGCGGGGATCTGAAACGTCAGCGACTTTCCGGCGCCGGTCGGCATGACACCGACGGTGTCGCGACCCGCGAGCACGGCGGCGATGATCTCGGCCTGTCCCGGCCTGAAGCTGGGAAAGCCGAAGACCTCTTCGAGCACGGTCTCGGGTTTTTCAGTGATGGGTGGTCGGGTGGCGGGACGCTCGGGAGAGAGCGCCGCGGAGATCTGGCGCAGCATGCCGAGCACCTCGGGCTCGAACAGCGCCGAGTTTCGTGCCCAGAGCAGGCGCAGCTCCGCGAGCCTCGGCAAGAGCTCATCGCGGCGTGCGGGGGGCTCCGCCGTTGCCGCGGCGTGGAGGGACTCGACGACCTCTCGCAGCTCGGCGTGGGTCGAGGGAGTCATCGGGTCGGTCGCGCTCGGCCGGGCATCGAGGCGGATCTATCGCATTGGTGACCCTCGCACTAGCTCCGGCCACGCATTCTGGCCTTGTCCGCGGATTCCGACCGGGGGACTCTGCGACCCGCACTCTGGCAAAGACGATGGCACGGTGTTGGCGACGAGCGGTGGCGGTGCTCGCTCTCGTTCTGAGTGCGTTTGCACTGAGCGGCTGCCACCACGAGCGACCCGAGCGCCTGCCGGGCGAGACCGACCTCGTCGTCACGCGCGTCGTGCTCACGGGCCCAGGCGGCACCGACCTACGCCTGGCGCACGGCGAGCTGTTCATGTTGCTCGGCCTCCGGCCGGGCAATTTCCTGATCACCCACCGCTACTTCAACGAGTTCCGCCTGGCGGAGGACCGCCGTCGCATCGTGTCGTGGTGGCAGACCTACGGCTACTTCGACGTCGAGGTCGCGGAGCCCAAGCTCGACTGGGCGAAAGATCAGAAGAGCGTGACCGTGACCTGGACGGTGACGGAGGGCCGCCCGTACAGCGTGGCGTCCGTCGAAGTGCGCCATGCTCCAGCAGAGCACCGGGCCGCGCTCCTGAAGCTCATCCCGTTCGAGCTCGGCGACCCCATCGACCTCGAGAAGTTCCGCATGGGCCGCCACGAGATGGCCTGGCACCTGCAACGGGACGGCTTTGGCCACGCCGGAGTCTTCAGCCGCGCCTACGTGGACAAAATCCAAAAGGTCATCCACTGGGTCTACTTCGTCGATGCCGGACCCAAGACCAAGATCGGCACGGTGACCGTCGAAGGGGCGCTCAAGATCCCCGAAGAGAAGATCCTGTGGCGGGGGGACGTGCGGCCAGGTGATCCCTACAGTCTGGAGCTCAAGGAGAGCATCGAGCGTGACTTGCTCGACACCGGTTCGTTCGCGTCGGTGGTGGTCAAGCCGACCAACGCGCAGATCGAGCGCGTGCTGCCCGGCGAACGCCCAGATCCCGGCGGTGTGCTCACGCCGGAGCAAGTGGATGAAAACGGCGAGCTCGTGCCGCGTCGACTGGGCGACTCCATCGATTTCCGGTTGGTCGTGGTGGAGGCCCCGTCGCGCGAGCTCAGACTGCGGGCCGGTGCCGAGGGCGATCCGACCCGCGGCGACGTGTACACGGGAGGTTCACTCTGGCTGCGCAATCTGTTCGGCGCGTACCAGCACCTCGTGCTCGAGGGGCGCGTCGGCTACGGCGTGTTGTGGAGCGGCGACGACGACGAGTCGAGCGGCGCCTACGGTGAAGCGCTGGTGCGCAGCGTGCACGGCGGGCTCTTCGGTCGCAGTGTGGATGGCCGGCTCTCGGGGCGCTTTCGTGATCGGCTCTACCCGGGGTTTCGTACCCGCGAGCTGGCGGCCGGCCCGGGCGTACACACCCGCTTCGGGAGCAACGTCTTTTTCGATCTGGACGCGCTCTATCGCTTCGAGAAGGACATTGGCTTCGGCCCGTTCACCCAGGCGACTCGCGACGACCGCGACCTGCCCGACGAGGACACCTCGAAGGGGCCCGCCCTCGAGCTCTCGTTGATCTGGGACGCACGCAACGATCGCGTGGAGCCAACCAGCGGACACTTCCTCGGCCTCACCAGCGCGTGGTCCCCGGGCGGGTCCGCCGGCGGGCAACGTTCGCTCTTGCTCGCGCCAGACGCACGCGTGTTCGTGCCCCTCGGCGAGAAGAGCTCCCTCGCGCTGCGGTCTTCCTTCGGGTTCGTGCTGGGGGCCAGCGCCGATGGCATCGCGCCCGGAGCGCGCCTGTTCGGCGGCGGCGCGTTCGGCATGCGCGGGTTCGGTCGCGATCGACTGAGCCCGAGCGCCACCTGTGATCCGGCAGCGGGCGGCTGCGATAGCGAGCTGACCGGCGCCCTCGGTTTGATGGAGAGCCAGGCCGAGTTCCGCTTTCTGCCCTTCCGCAAGACCTTCGGCTTCGCGGCCTTCGTGGACGCGGGCGCCGCCGGTCGGGGTCCCAATCCGTTCGACGACGGCGTGAGCGTCGCAGCGGGATTCGGACCGCGACTGCGGCTCTGGTACGTGCCCATCGGCCTCGACTTTTCGTACCGCATCTTGCGAGAGAACAGCCTCGAGAACGGCAAGCCGTTCGCGCCCTACTTCGTGTTCGTGCGGATCGGCGAGGCGTTCTGAGGCGTCAGTCGCTGGGAGAGGTCTGCGCGACCACCAGCTGACCTTGCGGAGTGAACCCTGCCCCGCTGCCACGGTTCTTCGCGAACTCACTCGCCGCCTGCCCGGGGCGAAGCGAGAGGTAGATCATGGGAGCGGTACCCGTGGGCAGCGCGCCACTAGCACCGAGATCGACCGGCTTTCCGTTTGCATCACGGAACTTCGCCCGGTTGGCGGCGAGCGAGAAATCGACGTACGTCCCCATGGCGAGCCACATCTCGGCGACCTCGCCTTTGTATTTCAAGTTCCCGCCATTGTCGCCGAAGACGCCCCACTGCGAGCCGGTGTTGTCCATCAGGGTGTGCGAGTAGAAGTCCACGGTGATCGACGAGACGCCGTCCAGATACAGATGGCGCGTGTTGGGGTCCGACAAGTCGGCGCTGAACAGCACATGATGCCAGCTGGCGGTGTCGGTGACGGTCGCGGAATGAAAGTCGAGCGCCACTCCCCCGCCCGCCTTGCGCCAGACCAACCGAAACTGGTCGCTTGCGTTCCACTCGAGCTGGTTGGGTGAATTGGAGCCCGCAGCCTCTGGACCGATGCAGTACGTGCTGCCGAGACCCACGCGTTTGAACCAGATTGAGCCTGCAACCTGTTTGCTGTCGGTGGCTCCGTTGAGCTCGAACTTGCTGTCCAGCCAGTTGGTGACTCCGTCGAACACCACGCCGCGTACTTGGAACGACGTGCCGCCGCCCGTCCCGCTGCCGCCGGCGCCGCCGCTGCCTGCGCCCCCGACCGCGGCGCCACCGCCGGCATCCGTGCCCGACGCGCCGCCGCTGCCGCCCCCCACTCCGGCGGCGCCGCCAGCCGCACCTGCGCCGGCTGCACTGCCTGTGCCGCTCGCGCCGGCTCCGCCCGTCGCGACGAAGCCGCCGGCTCCACCTGCGGGCTGCGTGTCTCCGATGTCGAGGCAACCCGCGGCCCATCCCAGCGTGGCTGCGACGACGAACACCGGGCCAACACGCGATCTCACAGGTCGAAGCATACACACGACGCGATGCTCCGCACAGACACGAGGCTCGCCCGCAGACGACTCAGCTGCGGTCCGCCGCCAAGCGCAAGCGGGTGAGCTGTCCACCCGGAGCCGGGACCCACCGCCGGCGATAGTACAGGTCGAGGAACTCGGGGTTCTGCTCCGCTCGGTCTCACACAGCGCCGCGGTGATCTCTCCGAGTTGCCCGGTGAGTGCGATGTGCTTGCAACCGCACCGCGCTCCGCCTGCCCCCTCCTTATCCGGCAAGCGCCGGCGGCGGTCAGGCCGTGTGGGCGAACCGAGACCGGCCGCGCGGGTGAGATCGAAAGGACGCCACCGGCGCTTGCGCGGATGGAGGGGGCGCGTCGTTCCGAGATTGGATGCGCGTGCGCGGGCTGCAACCCGGGCGAGACCACCAGCGCTATCGCTGCGCACAGCGCCAGGACCGCGCGCTTCGTCGTCCTCCCGCTCACGGGTGCATCATCGCACGACTGACGTGCAGGTTTCGATGGACGTGCTCCGCCTGAGCAGGCGTCCGAGTCAGCCGGTCATCACGTCGTCGAGCGTGGTCGCGGTGATGACGCGCTCGACCCAGCGGTCGAGATCGGTCACGGGCGCGTTGAGGATGCGCGTCACCGTCGCCGCGGGCACCCCGCCGAACTTCAGCTCGAGGAGCTTGATCAGCACCTCGGCCTTGCCCTCGGCCTTGCCTTCGGCCTTGCCTTCGGCCTTGCCTTCGGCCTTGCCTTCGGCCTTGCCTTCGGCCCTCAAAATCTGCGCACCGGTCATGAAAGCTTCCTCGCCTCTGGGCCCGAGTTGCCGGGTCAACTGTTGAACTTGCTCGGGAGTGGTCTCGCTGGCTTCGAGAATGTAGCGCAAAACCGCTCCGAGTGCCGCCACGCCGTTGGGAGCCGCGAGGACGTCCTCGACCGTTCCGCGCCAGCGAGCGAGCTCGGCCAACAGGTCACTGGAGCGACGAGCGCGGTCCAGGCAGAAGAGCGAGAGACGCCCCAGCGCGGTCATCGCGCGGCGGTGCAGAGCCTTGGACTCGGTGCGGGTCAGGTCGTCGTGCAGCGGCTGGAAGCTCGGAATGCACGTCTCCAGCTCGGCCGCCAGCGCCGCGTCGAGGTCGAGCAACTCCCGGAACGCGAGCGGAGCCGACCAACCGCCGTCCGAGTGGCTGAGCAGCATCGGCACGATGGCGGGGAGCTTCTTCGCGTCGGGGTGCTTCTCGAGATACCCCTCCCAGATGCGGAGCATGTAGCCCAGCAGGCGCAACGGGATCCAAGCGTCGGCCGTGCTCTGGTGCTCGAGCAGCAAGTACAGATAGAGCTCGCGGTCGTCGAGGCGCGCCGAGAACAGCACGTCCGAGCGCGTGTCCGCGAGCGCCGCGTCAACGACGCTGGTCGGTTCGACGCGTAGCGTGGACCAGTCGATGCGCGCGCTCACTTCCGCGGGCAGCAGCAGGCGCAGCTCACCCTCAGCGTGTTCCGGCTGTGAGAACACGTACCGGAAGAGACGGTCGTGGTGGTTGTGCACGGCGGCATCCTAGTTCCCTTGCACGCGGGATCCCAGGCGCGCTCGGACGTTGTCCGTCACTGCGCCCGCCCGATCTGCGTTGGGCCTCGACGGCGGTCCTCGTGCCTCCCCGGTCGTTGCTCGCGGCGCTATCGCGCCGCTGCGCCGCCTGCCCCCTCCAAATCCGTGCTCGCGCCGGCTTCCCAGGCCGGGAGTCGCAGCTCGAGTCGATGCGAGACGCGTGAAGTTGGAAGGGCCTGGGGCCGGCGCTGCGCGCGGATGGAGGGGGCGCGTCGTTCCGAGATTGGATGCGCGTGCGCGGGCTGCGAGCCGGGCAAGACCACCAGCGCTATCGCTGCGCACAGCGCCAAGAGCATGCGCTTCACGGCGGCCCCGCTCATGCCCGCATGATCGCACGAATCCGCTGAGCTGGGCGATGCTCGGAAGCGTAGTCCGTCACAGCGCCCGCCCAATCTGCGTTGGGCCTCGACGGCGGTCCTCGTGCCTCCCCCGGTCGTTGCTCGCGGCGCTATCGCGCCGCTGCGCGCCGCCTGCCCCCTCCAAATCCGTGCTCGCGCCGGCTTCCCAGGCCGGGAGTCGCAGCTCGAGTCGATGCGAGACGCGTGAAGTTGGAAGGGCCTGGGGCCGGCGCTGCGCGCGGATGGAGGGGGCGCGTCGTTCCGAGATTGGATGCGCGTGCGCGGGCTGCGAGCCGGGCAAGACCACCAGCGTCAGTGCTGCGCACAGCGCCAGGACCGCACGCTTCGTCGTCCTCCCGCTCACGGGTGCATCATCGCACGACTGACGTGCGGGGTTCGATGGACGTGCTCCGCCTGAGCAGGCGTCCGAGTCAGCCGGTCATCACGTCGTCGAGCGTGGTCGCGGTGATGACGCGCTCGACCCAGCGGTCGAGATCGGTCACGGGCGCGTTGAGGATGCGGGTCACCGCAGCCGCTGGCACCCCGCCGAATTTCAGCTCGAGGAGCTTGATCAGCACCTCGGCCTTGCCCTCGGCCTTGCCTTCGGCCTTGCCTTCGGCCCTCAAAATCTGCGCAGCGGTCATGAAAGCTTCCTCGCCTCTGGGCCCGAGCTCTCGGGTCAACTGTTGGACTTGTTCGGCAGTGGTCTCGCTGGCTTCGAGAATGTAGCGCAAAACCGCTCCGAGTGCCGCCACGCCGGTGGGAGCCGCGAGGACGTCCTCGACCGTGCCGCGCCAGCGAGCGAGCTCGGCCAACAGGTCACTGGAGCGACGAGCGCGGTCCAGGCAGAACAGCGAGAGACGCCCAAGCGCGGTCATCGAGCGGCGGTGCAGAGCCTTGGACTCGGTGCGCGTGCGGGGGCGAAACGTGTCCATGGTCGGACTGCCAAGATCGCCCGCGGCGAAACGCTCACCAAGATGCTCTGAGCGTCACCGTGCGCGGGGGCTACGTCCACGTCGCCGTCGCCGTCAAGGTCAACGTCAACGTCGCCGTCAAGGTCAACGTCGCCGTCAAAGTCCGAGCCCGTCGATTCCACGGAATCGCGGTGGGTCCAACCCGCAAACTCACCCGGCGAAGCATACACCCGAGGCGATGCTCCGCACAGACACGAGGCTCGCCCGCAGACGACTCAGCTGCGGTCCGCTGCCAAGCGCAAGCGGGTGAGCTGTCCACCCGGCGCCGGGACCCACCGCCGGCGATAGTAGAGGTCGAGGAACTCGGGGTTCTGCTCCGCGAACATCGCCTCGGCCACTCGGTCCGCGGCGGCGACGAACGCGGCCTCGGTCTCACACAGCGCCTCGGTGATCTCTCCGAGTTGCCCGGTGAGTGCGATGTGCTTGCAACCGCAGTGACTCTGGCAGCGCGGAGCCAGCTCACACCCGGCGCACGTGGCCTCGACTCTGTCCTTCGTGCGCTGCAACCGCGCCGCCGCGCTCGGGTCGATCCCGGTGTCGACGTGCCCGATCACGAAGTCGGAGCGGCGATCCTCGCCGACCATCTGCGCGCCGGCCGCGACCAAGGACGGCGAGCTACCGCCCTGCGGCCGCGCGGCGACGTCATCGGGATTGCTCCCACACGCGGCCAGCGCCGCCGCGAGCCCGACCCCGACCACGCTCGGATACGCGGGCCGGCGGCCGAGCTTCCGGGGTCTTGGCCCAAGTTGGCTCAGCGGTTTCATGAAGAACGGACAGAGCAGAATCTGTTCCATGCGGGGAAGTGCCAGGCTGTGCCGCGTCCTTGCTTGCGCCCCGGCGTCGTCCAAAGCATTTTCGCTGGCGCATTGACGAGCACGGCTCCGGCGGTGCGGCCTCGGCGTCGCCTCATCACACGCATCGCGCGTGCGTTCGCCGTCACGCTCAGTGTCCTGCTCGCGCTCGTGGCCGGGGCCCTCGCCTTCTTGCACAGCGCGAGCGGGCAGGAGTTCCTGCGCAAGAAGGTCGAGGCTCGGCTGAACGAACGCGTGAACGGCAAGGTCGCCATCGCCCGCCTGGGCCTGCACCTGTTCGGGAACGTCGAGCTCGGCGGCGTCGTGGTCTCGGACGCAACGGGGAAGCCGGTCGTCGAGCTCGATGCGCTGACCGTCGTCCCCGCATGGCGTGAGCTGTCTTCCTCCCGCGTGGTGATCCAACGCGTCGAACTGACGGGACTGCGCCTTGCGATCGAGCAAGACGCCGACGGTGTGTCAAACCTGAAGCGCCTGCTCAAACCGAGCGCGCCGAGCGCGCCCTCACCCCCGAGCCGGACCCGCCGGCAGATCGTGGTGCGGGAGATCGCTCTTCAGAAGCTGGGCCTGACCCTGACCAAAGCCGACGGCAGCACGCTCGCCGTCCGCGAGCTGGGAGTCGACGCGACGCTCGACGCGGTGCCGAGTGAAAAGACCGTCACGCTGAGGGTGTCGCGCCTCGCATTGTCCCTCACCCGCGCTGCACCGAAGGGTCCGAAGCTCGAGCTCAGTGATTTCCAGACCTCCCTCGACGTCGCGCTGATCGAAGGGCATGGCAAGCTCAGCTTGGGCGCGCTGCGCGCCAGCCTCGGGCTCGAGCGGCCGGACGCTCCGCGCTACTCCACTCCGGTCAACCTCGGCGGCATCGAGGTCGAGCTCCGTGAAGGCGGGCTCGGCGCGACGCTCACCAAGCTGGAGGCAGGGCTCGCGCTGCTGGACACCCTGGAGCTCGAGGGCGGCACGAACGCCGACGGCTTGAGCGGGCCGCAGCGGGCGCTGGTCGCCGGCCTGCGCCTCGACGCAAAACAGCTCAACACCCTGCTCGGCAAACCCCTGATTCTGACCGACGTTCAGCTGCGCGTGAAGGTCGATGGTCAGCCCGAAAATCTGAGCCTCGACACCTTGCTCGCGAGCGCCGGCGGCAAGCTCACGCTAAATGGCAAGCTCGACGCCACCAAGCTCGACCGCCCCGGCTACGATCTCACTCTCACCGGCAGCTCGATCGCCAGCCGCAAGCTGCTCTCCAACAAAGACGCGCCCGACGTCGAGGTCGAGAAACTGAGCCTGGGGGTCAAGGGCACGGGCGCCAAGAAGGACGAGATCGAGGCCGACGTGCGGCTCGACGTGGGCCCGATCCGCATCGGACGCATTCACATCGATGACGTGATGTTGCGGGGTCGGCTCGACAAAGGCGTCGTGACCATCCGCGAGCTGACCCTGCACGCGCTCGATCAAACCTTGAAAGCAAGCGGCAGCTTCGTGCTCGCCGACAAACGCCTCGAGCTGAAGGTGGAGCTCAGCGGTGACGTCGGTCAGGCCCTCGCAGCAGCGCGCCGCGCCGGCGTGCCCATCAAGTCGAACGTCCCGCCGGGTGCAATTTCCCTGGGCAAGGGTGAGTTTCAGCTCGAGGTGAAGGGCAAGCTCGATGAGGGGCTGACCGTGAGTCTGCCATCGGCGCGCCTGCGCGTCGCGGGGGGCAGCGTGAAGCTCGACGGCAACGTGACCCTCTCCCGCGGTGAGCCGGACGCCTCCGGCAAACGCGCGCTCGGCCTCGACAAACTCGACACCGACGTCGTGCTGAGTGGGGTGCGCCTGTCGTCGCTCGCCGCGCTCCGCGGCAAGAAGCTCCAGGGCATCGACGGTACGGTCAGTGGAGCCATCCACCTCAGAGGCACGAAACAAGACCCGTCCGCCGACCTCGACTTGCTGGTCCGGGCCAAACGCACCGACGACGCGCGCGCACCCGAACTCGCGCTGAACGTGAAGGCCAAGGGCGGCAAGCGCAACCTCGACGCGATCATCACGCTCGAGCGGCGCGGGGCCGGCGGCGCGGACACCCTCGTCACCGTCAACGCGCGCCTGCCCATCACCGTGAAGGGCCGGCGCGGGCTCGATGCGGGTCGGCCGCTGGCCGTGGAGCTCGACATGCCGCGGGTGACGCTGGGCGAGCTGCTGCTGCTCTTGCCCCCGGCGGTCGCAGACAAACTCGCGAAGGTCCCGCGCCAGACCTCGCTCGAAGCCCACGCAAAGCTCGGTGGTAGCTCGAGCGCGCCGAGCGGCGAGGTCTCGCTCGACGTGGTGGCCTGGGTACCGTTTGCGCCGATCCGCCCACGCATTGCCGTGCGGGGCCGGCTCTCCCCGGACGGCAAGGGCAGCCACGCCACCGCCACGGTCCGGGCGCTGCTCGACGAGAACAAGGCTCCGCTGGTGAGCCTCGATGCGGATGCGCGCTTCGGCGGCTCACCGCTCTTGCCGCGGGGCACCCAGGAGGTCGAGTGGAAGCTCGCGGGCAAGGTCAGCCCTCAAAATCTAGGCTCGCTGCCGCTGCCGCCGGAGCGTTTCGGAGATCTCTCCGGCAAAGCAGGCCTCGACTTCGAGCTCGCGGGCAACCGCAAGGATGCAACGGGCCACGTCGAGCTGGCGCTGTCGAAGATCCAGAAGGGGGAGCTTGGGCCCATCGATGCCAAGCTGACGCTCGCGCTCGAGCCCGAGGCGACCCGCGTCGATCTGGGCGTGAAGGCCGCCGGCCTCGACGCACTCCGCACCCGCGGCACGCTCGGAGTGGGCGGCCGGGGGCTGTTCGCGAAGATCAAAGAAAAACGCCTCGGCGGCTCGGCGCTGAACGTCGACGTCGTGCTGCCCAGACATCACCTGAAAGAGTGGGCCGCGCTCAGGCCGAAGCTCGAGCGGTTCCTCGGCGCGGCAGGCGGAGCGATTCACGTCGACGGCACCCTCGACGCTCCCACGGCCAAGGGTGAGCTCGCGCTCGACGATTTCCTCACCGCGTCCGGCGAGCCGGGCCGGGCGAGCGTGAACCTCGACGCAAACCTGGAGAGTGTGGGCGTCGATGTGTCACTCGGGCCGCTCAGCGATCGCCAGGCGCTCGCGCTGCGTGCGCACACGGCGCGCGCAGCTCTCGCGGAGTTCTTGAAGAAGAAGACCGGCGAGGCGGCGCTCGAAGTGCAGCTGACGGCCCGCGCGAAGGACAAACCCCTGGGCAATCTGCTGCCCAAGCTCACCCGAGATTTTCCCGACACGGGCGCCAAGGGCACCTTCAACTGGCACATGGACGGGAAATTCTCCCTGGCATCGACGGACGGCGCTCGCCGCCTCGCGGACGCGACCTTGGACGGTCAGCTCAGTCTCACCGACGGCAGCGTGCCGATCCCCAAGAGCCAACGCCGTTATGAACGCGTCGAGCTGGCGATCAGCGCGGCACACGACGCGCTCGGCATCGAAAAGCTGGAGCTCCACGAGGCCGATCGTGAGAAGCCCGACCGGCGGATCAGCATCACGGGGCGGGTCCCGTGGCGGAAGCTCCGCCCGGACCGGCTCGATCTCGAGATCCAGGCCAAGGACTTCCTGCTCTTTGGCACGGACACCTTGGGCATGCCCGACGCACCACGCGCCGCGCTCACCGCGAAGATCAGCGTCGCCGGCGATCTGTCGCAGCCCCGGCGGCGCGTCGACGCCACCGTACACAACCTCGATCTCGTGATGCCCGACCGCCTCGACAAGGCGCACTGGCCCGAGAAGGCCGACCTGGGTGACGTGCTCACGCTCGGGGAGCCGGGCGTGAAGCTCGGGAAGCTGCCGACACCAAAACCCCTCAGCGAACCCCCACCTCCGCCGCCGTCAAACCCTCCACCAGCGGACGCACCGGGCGCCGCCGGGACGGACCTCTTCGTTCACATCATCAAGCCCATCAAGGTGCAGAAGATGCCGTTCGAGCTGGTCGCAAAGGGTGAGCTCGAGGTGGCGATCCGCGCCGGGAAGAAACCCGCCGTGCGCGGCGAGCTGAAGGTCGTCGACGGTTACATGTCCCTGGGCGGACGCCTGCACGGCATCGATCACCGCCACAAGAGCCGCATCTACTTCGACGCCGCGCACCCAGGCGGTGAGCTGGATCTGTTCGTCCACCTCGCCCCCAACCCCGTCGTCCTGCAGGACGTGTCCTTGGCGTCGAGCGGTGGCAATGACGTGCGCCTGCACCTGACCGGGCCCATCGCCAAGGCCGTATCGAACGTGAACGGCGTCGGCAACGCGGATCTCTGGGACATGCTCCCGGTCTACAACGCGGGGCGCGTGAAGTTCTGGTCGCAGCCGGACATGCAAGCCACCGCCACCGTGCAGCTGCCGCGGGAGTATGACGTCGTGCTGCTCTCGTACATGGCGGCGAACCTGCCGCACAACCTGTTCTTGTCGCGCATGAACGCCTGGGCGGATCCCCACGACGGGCGCGCGGCCTACGGGCGCGTTCAGCACATGGAGGCCGACCGCTACTCCGAGAGCGGCAAGAGCCGTATCCGGGCGACCGCCCGACCGCCCACGCTGGGTCAGAGCAGCGCCGAGCTCGAGGCTGCCCACCTGTTCGTGAACGAACCCCACACCAAGGTCGGCGCCGGAGTCGTCGCCGGCAGTCGCCTGGGCGGCGGACCCGCCGTGTTCTTCGACTGGGCGAGTCAGGATTAGAACACCGTGATCGAGCTGATCGGCCTGCCCTACTCACCCTGGTCCGAGAAGGCGCGCTTTGCCCTCGAGGTGCGCGGCATCGAGTATCGGGCCGTCAGTTACTCACCGTTGCTCGGCGAGCCGGCGCTCCGGCTCAAGCTGCGTCGGTTTCGCGGACCGGTGTCCGTGCCGGTGCTCCACGACGGCCAGGGCGAGCACATCGCCGATTCCGCCGCCATCGCCCGCTGGGCCGACCAGCGGGGCGCGGGCCCTCGGCTGTTTCCTGCGGAGCACAGCTCCGCAATCACACGGTTCATCGAGCTGTCGGAGCGCGCGCTCGCCGCCGGGCGCGGTCTGTCCCTGGTGCGGATGCTCGCCGACGACGAGGCCCTCGCCGAGATGGTGCCCCGACCACTGCGAGCGCGCCTTGGCCGCGTCGGCGTGAAGATCGCGGCCCTCGGCGTCGAGCGCACGCGCCGGAAATACGGCGCGACGCGCGCGGACCAGCAAGCACACGAACGCGCGCTGACGTTGGCCCTGGACGAGCTTCGCGCTGCCGTCGCAGCTTCGCCCGCATCCGGCCCGGCGAAGACCTTGCTCGACGCCTTCAGCTTTGCCGACATCGCCGCGAGCCAGGCGCTCGCGTTCGTCTCGCCGCCAAGCTTCGGACTGCGCCTTGGGCGAGCCAGCCGCAGCAGCTTCACGGATCCGGGCTTCTCCGAGCGTTACGCCGATCTGGTGGAGTGGCGCGACGCCATCTACGAAAAGTTCCGGCCACGCAAAACAGCATGAGGTAGCATCCCGCCGCCATGCGAATCCGCCTGCTCGCGCTGCTCCTGGTCGCCCTCGCGCTCTGGAGCTGCCGCCGGCAAGAGGACCAAGTCGGCAGCCGCGGTGCGCCCCTGGTGTTGGTGCTCTCTCCCGCCCACGGCGCCGATGCCGCGCGGGTCAAGGAGCTGGAGAAGCTGCTCGAGGCCGAGAGCGGACTCGAGCTCGAGTTGCGGGTCGCCCCGAGCAGCGACGCCGCGGTGCGCATGGCGGGCAGCCCGAACACCGACGCGGCACTGCTCACGCTGTTCGAGTACCTGTTCTGCCGGCAGCTCTACGGTGTGAACGCCGGCTTGCGGGTGCGCCGCAAGGGTGGCGCCGAGACGCATCACGGTGAGCTCGTCGTGAAGAAGGGCAGCGGCATTGCCAAGCTGACCGACCTCGACGGCAAGAAGATGGCGTATGTCGACCGCTACTCCACGACCGGCTACGTGCTCGCGGCCAAGCTGCTGGCCGACGCCAAGGTCAACGTCACGCCCAGCTTCGCCGGCAGCCACGAGGCCGCGCTCTCGGAGGTTCGAGCGGGTCGGGCCGCCGGCGCCGCAACCTACGCAGGCGCCACCGCCGGGATGGCGGATCTCGAGAGCGTCGCCACGACCCCGGAGATGCCGAACGAGCCGGTGTTCTTCCGCTCGGGCCTCGATCCCGAAAAACGCCGCAAGCTGGCGGCGGCTCTGTCGGCGGTGGCCGGGCGGGAGGACGGCAAACGAGTGCTCGGTGGCATGGCGAACATCGAAGGTTTTGCGCCGACCGACGACGCGGCCTACGACGCGGCCAAGGCGCTGATCGGGAGCATCGGGCAGAGCGTGAAGAACCTGATCCCGAACGGTTGGTTGGTCGCCAACGAAAAAGAGAGCAAGCCGGGAGATCTCGCTCCGTAGTCGCGGTTGGCGACTGGCGACCTCGCCGGTCGTACGGCACACATCACCAAAACACCCGCGCGCTGGACCAACGCCGTCCGCACTCGTAGAGTTCGCCGCATGCGCTGCCTCGTCCTTGCGATGACGCTGACTCTCGCCGCCGCGTCCGCGGGTTGCGCCGACGTCGCACCCTGGCAGCGCGCCAAGCTCGCTCACCCCAGCATGACGGACACCCGTGAGAGCCCAGGCCGCGCACACATGACCGCGGTTCAAGAAGGCGCGATCGGCGGCACCGTCGGCGCCGCGAGCGGATGCGGCTGCAACTGAGCGCTGCGCAGAGGTCCATTGACGATGTTTCGCCGCGCGCGAACCTGCTTCACGCTGCTCCTGTCTGCGGGAGTGCTACACGCCGAACCCTCGAGCGTACGCTGGGACACCAGCGCCGAGGTGAGCGGTTATCGAGACAGCGATGGGGTGAGCACCCTCACGCCAGCCGTGACTGCGGGTGCCCGCGATCCACTCTCGGGGTGGTCCGCAAAAGGCAGCTACCTCGTCGACATCGTGTCGGCGGCGTCGGTCGACATCGTTGCGACCGCGAGCCCCCACTGGGTCGAGCTCCGTCACGCCGGCACGCTGACTGGACGCTACAAACCGGGCACCTGGGGCGCAGGCTTCTCGGCCGCGGCATCCGTCGAGCCCGACTACGTCTCGCTCTCCGGGGGCGTCACCGGCTCGTTCGATTTCCACAAAAAGAACGCGACGCTCGAGCTCGGCTACGCTTACTCCCACGACACGGCGGGGCGGACGGGCACGCCGTTCTCCGTCTACTCCCTCACACTCACGCGTCATGACCTCGCGGGCTCGCTCGAGCTCGTGCTCGATCGCGCGACCACGTTGACCCCGTCCTTCGAGCTCGTGCTCGAGTCCGGGCATCAGGAGAAACCCTACCGGTACCTGCCCCTGTTCGAAGCGAGCGTCGCCTATCGAGTCTCCGCGGGCGCATCCATCGACGAGGTCAACCAGCTCCGGCTTCCCGGGCGCACGGCCGAGAGCCTCCCGGATTCGCGGCGGCGCACGGCGCTCGCCGGCACCCTCGCCCACCGCTTCCACAGCTCGACCCTCAAGCTGTTCGATCGCCTGTACGCCGACAGCTGGGGGCTTCGGGCTTCCACCACCGATCTGACCTGGACCTTCGAGCTCGGACGGCGCTTTTCCCTCTGGCCCCACGCGCGCTTTCACTCCCAGGGCGGGGTCTCGTTCTGGGAGCGCGCATATGTCGGACAGATCGCGAGCGGAACCTTGCGTGTGCCGCGCTACCGGAGCGGTGACCGCGAGCTCTCGCCGCTCTGGACCGCCACCCTCGGTCCCGGCGCGCGCTGGGACCTCGGCGGGTCCGATCCCCGAGCCTTCAGCGCGATCCTGGAGGTCGATGGCAGTTACACCCGCTACGCAGACGCGCTCTACGTTGCCCACCGTTACGCGGGCTTCGCAGTCGCGGGAGTGGAGGCCACTTTCCAATGAGACGCGCGGTCGGGTTACTGTTTCTGCTGGCGTCCGCCTGCCAAGATCCGGTGCACAGCGCCAAGGTCGACGCGCTCGGACCCGAGCCCGGCCCCGACGGACCCGGGCCTTTCCACCGCCCGGGCCAGCCCTGCACCGTGTGCCACGGCGGACTCGGCCCTGGAAAACCAGAGTTCGAGCTGGCAGGCACCGTGTTCGAGTCGCCCGACTCCGTGACGGGTGTGGACGGGGTGCGGGTGTTCCTGATGGACAAGCACGGCAACACCGATTCGCTGTGGAGCAACTGGGTCGGAAACTTCTTCGCCACCGCGGGCGAGCTCACGGTGCAGAGACCATTCTGGGTGCGCTTGGAGTCCGGCGACCACACCATCGAGATGAAGACTCCGGTGGAGCGGGCCACGGCCTGCGCCGAGTGTCACTCGGATCCAGCCAGCCAGAGCTCGGCCGGCCACGTGTATCTGTACGAGGCTGCACCGTGAGGGTCGCCGTGATCACACTCGCGCTCACACTGGTCGGTTGCTCCGGCCCGACGGATCCCACGCTCGACCTGCGCACACCACCCCGCGAGACCTTCGACCCACCGAGCGGCATGCTGGAGGCACGTTGCGGCTCGCTCGACTGCCACGGTCAAGTCGGGAGAAGCCTGCTCATCTACTCCAAGTACGGCCTGCGCCTCGAGCCGAGTGATCGCCCCGGCGGAGACAAACTCTCGGACGCCGGCAGTCGGGAGAGCGAGCGCGATCAGAACTACCTCTCGGTCGTCGCGATCGAGCCCGAGCTGCTCGATCGCGTCGTGCGAGACAGCGGCGCGCATCCGGAGCGCCTGACGCTGGTCCGCAAGGCGCGCGGCGCCGAGGCACACAAAGGGAATGCTCCTTCCCGAGAGGGCAGCGACGCCGACCGGTGTCTCTTGGCGTGGCTCTCGGGCAACGTGGAGGAGCAGCTGTGTGTCAGCGCGGCTCAGCAACTGCCGCCGCCGGCGTGGTGAAGTGCGCGCCGACGACCGCGTCGAGCGCGCGGAACTCGATTTCGAGCTGGGTTGCGAGCTCGTGGCTTCCGAGCCGGAACGCCAGGCGCGACGTGTTCTCCAGCGTCGCCGAATAGGTCATCAAGATCTGCACGTGCTCGGAGGGGCGCAGCACGGTCTTCGGGTCGAGCGCGCAGCCTTCACAGCTCTTGCCCGACGTCATCTCGCGAGCGAGCTCCAGGAAGTGCGCGGCTCCCACCTTTGCGCCGTCGGCGTCGGCGTGCAGGCGCGCGAGCAAGAGCTCGGGCAGGACGACGAAGCGCCGAGCGAGCTCTGGATCACGCCCGAGCAGCGGCGGGACCACGTACACCGCGCGGGTCGGCAGCGCTTCCGCAACCAGCTCGTGGGAACGCGCCAGCACCATGCGACCCCCGGGCAAATGGACGCCGGGGTGCCGCCGGGTGAACTCGGCCCGACGCCAAGGTTGGGACAGGAGCCCCGGAGCGACGACGTCGATGCCGGCGCAGCGTGCTTCGACGATACAGGCATACTGAGTCGCGCCCTGATAGGGATCACCGGTCACGAGCACCAGCGACCCGGTCGGGACAGCACGAAAGAGGTCGCGAGTGAACGCGCCGCCGTAGTGGTCACGAGACGGATCCACGTCCGCCACGCGCGCCATCAGAGGCAGCGCCGGCACGACCGCTGCAACGAGTGACAGCACCCCCGCTCGCGGCAGTGAGCCACGGAACCGCTCGAACAGCGCCGCAACGCCTACCCCGCACAGGATCACGAGTGAGAGCTGGCTGGCAGCCGTCGCGCGCTCGAGCAGCGTGAGACTGCTCTCCCCCTCGACACCGAGACGGCTCAGGGCCGCGAACACCGGCCCCGGTACGACGAACGCGAGCAAGAGCACCACCGAAGCCCTCCGCCGTTTGGGGAGCAATGCGAACGCTCCCACCACCGCCAGGACCAACGGCAGGGGGCCCAGACTCTCGAACAGGAGCAGCGAGACGGCGCCGACGCGCTCGGCCGCCGGCTCGACACTCCCCAGGCGCACAGCGCCGAACCAGCCGCCGTAGTCGGACCGTGCCAAGAGCCGCGAGAGTCCCTCGAGCGTGGTGCCGTCCCCCGCCGCAACGAGTGGACCGCGTCGCGCCGCGAGAAATAGCAGTAGCTCGCACACGAGCCACGGCAAGAAGAGAGCGGCCCCCGCTTCTGCGGCGAACCGTCGGTTCGTTCGTAGGCCGTGAACGAAGGGCCGCCCGACCCAGACGAGCACGGCGGGCACGATCAGGAGGCTCGCTTCGTGGTGCGCCAGGTACAGCGCAAACCACCCACACACCATCAGCAGTGGGACGCGTCGGCGCTCGGGGCTCGCGTCCTGCACGCGCAAAGCGAGCCAGAGGCCGAGGGCAACGAACAAGTGGTCGAGCGGTTCGACCTCTGCAAACGACGAGCCGATCAGGCAGCTCTTGGACAGCGCGAGGCTGAGCGCCGCGGCAATTCCGCCTGCGAGCGAGCGCGACAGTCGCTGGGCGATGAGGGCGACCAAACCAATGGCGACGGCGTTGAACAGCGCGCTGGTCAGGTTGACGCGAAACGCCACCGTTCCCAGGGGCAGCGTCGACGCAACGTGCCCGAGCAGCGTCCACAGCGGATATCCGGACGGGCGCGGCACACCCCAGACGTGGGCCGCCGTCACGAGCTCCGCCGAGTCCCCGATCAGCATCACCTCGCGGCACACCCGCGGCACCGCGATGCCGAATGCACCCAGCGCCGCGAGGAGAAAGAGCCATGCCTCCCGCAGCATCGGCAGGGGCTTCGCGTCGCTCAGCATCCAACAAGAACCATCAGTAGCTTTCGACCGACCGAGCGGGGCGGAGCGTAGCGTGAGAGGCCCGTTCACGCGAGAGCAGCGCCGGCGGGTGCCGCATCGGCGCTACGAAAAGAGCTGCCCGCGGGTGACGCAGTCCGAGCGGAGGTGTTATGCTGGCCAGCTCGAGGGGGAGAGCAATGACACGCTGTCTATTCGGTCTCGTGGTGGGGCTTGCCGTGGCTTGCAGCTCCGACGACAACGGCGGGAGCACTGCCTCGACGGGCGGCGCTTCGAGCGGCGGCGCGTCCTCCGGTGGCAGTTCCTCCGGTGGCAGTTCCTCCGGTGGCAGTTCCTCCGGTGGCAGTTCCTCCGGTGGCAGTTCCTCCGGTGGCTCGTCGAGCGGCGGCGGCGCGGGGACCGGTGGCTCGTCGAGCGGCGGCGGCGGTGTTTCTTCCGGCGGCGCCAGCGGGCAGACTCTCTCGAGCAAGTACCCCGGTGACGTCGGGATCGAGAACGACCCGAACGTGATCTGGGTCGAGAACTTCGAAGAGGCCTCGGTGCAGGCCGTTACCACCCGCTACGAGTCGTCACAGGCGAAGGGTCTGAGCTTGGACGCGGAGGTGCCGAGCGCGAGCAAGGGCAAGGCGAGCGGCAAGTTCACCGCCAACGGCAGCGGGCCGAACGCCGTCGACCTCTACAAAAAGCTCCCGGGCCAAGCGGAGCTCTACGCGCGCTACTACGCGCGCTACGGCGCCGGAGCGGAGTGGCATCACACTGGGGTCTGGCTCGGCGGATACAACCCGGCTTCGAACTGGCCCAATCCCCAGGCGGGGCTCAAGCCGAACGGCGACGATCGCTTCAGTGTGTCCTTCGAGCCGATGACCAAGGCACCGAACCCGCGCATGGATTTCTACAACTACTGGATGAAGATGCACTCGTGGATGGATTCCCCCTCGGGTAACACCGCCTACTACGGCAACTCGTTCGTGCATCAGAGCGCCATGACCGCCAAGGACAACCAGTGGATGTGCATCGAGATCCACATCAAGCTGAACCCGTCGGCGTCGAGCGGCGCGGGCGCCGAGCTCGGGCTGTGGGTGAATGACCAGTCCGTGGCGCAATTCACGGACACGACGCCGACCGGGTATTGGATCAAGGACAAGTTCTGCCCGAACAGCGCCGACGGCACCGAGTGCACCGACTACAAACCGGCAAACCCGACGCTCGTGCCCCTGGATCTGCAGTACCGCAGCACCGCCGCCCTCGAGCTCAACGCCTTCTGGCCGCAGAACTACATCACGAGCGGCGGCGCTGGCAGCGTTTGGTACGACGACATGGTGCTCGCCAAGACCCGAGTCGGCTGTATCCAGTAATCCCGTTCGGCCCAGCCTTCGCTCGAAAGCGCCCCTGGGCATCCATCTTGCAGGGCGCTCGCGCGGGGGGACTACGAAAGAAACTCGTTGCGGGCGCTTGGCGCGGGGCCGATTTGGAGTATGCCTCCCGCGGTGATCGGGCAGGAGACCATCGACCGTGTGCGCGCGCACACGGCCATCGTTGCGCTCGTCGGCGAGACGGTGAAGCTCCAGAAGCGGGGCCGCTCGTTCACTGGGCTCTGCCCATTTCACAAAGAAAAAACCGCGAGCTTCCACGTCAATGAAGAGCGGGGCTTTTATCACTGCTTCGGCTGCGGAGCGCACGGCGACGCTTTTCGTTTCTTGATGGAGCTAGAGGGGCTGTCCTTCGTCGAGGCGATCCGACGCCTCGCCGAGCGCGCCGGCATCACCATCGTCGAACACCACGACGAACGTGAGCGCAAGGCCGAGGTCGAGGCCCGCCGCCGCCAAGAAGAACTCTACGCCGTCGGCAACGTGGCCGCCGAGTTCTTCGAGCGCATGCTGCGCGAACACTCCCTGGGGCGCCACGCCGAGCGCGAGCTCGAGAAGCGCGAGCTGCGCGCCGACGATCCCACGGGACCCATCGCCGACGCACTCCAGGCCTTCCGCATCGGCTACGCACCCTACGGTTGGGACGCGCTGGCGTCGCACCTGCGTGATGCCGGCATGAGCCACCTCGCGGCGGAGCAGGTCGGACTGCTCGTGCCCCGCAAGAGCGGCAGTGGACACTACGATCGCTTTCGCCACCGCCTGATGTTCGCGGTGCTCGACCTGCAAGGCCGAGTGATCGCCTTCAGCGGTCGCGCGCTGCCCGATCCCGAGGACGCGGAGCTCCGCAGCCTCGGCGTCGAGCGCATCGGCGGCGGAGCCCCAGCAGAGCCACCGGCGAAGTACGTGAACTCACCCGAGTCACCCATCTACAAGAAGCGCGAGGCCGTGTTCGGGCTGTATCAGGCCAAGAGCGCGATCCGCGATTGTGGGGTCGCCGTCTTGGTCGAGGGGAACTTCGACGTGATGAGCCTGCACGCCCGCGGCATCAAGAACGTGGTGGCACCCCTCGGCACGGCCTTCACAGCGGAGCAGGCGCGGCTCGTGAAGCGTTTTGCGCCGAACGTCACGCTGCTCTTCGACGGTGATAGCGCGGGACGTCGGGCGGTGATCGCCTCTCGCGACTCGTGCAAACAGTCCGGGCTGATGGCCAAGGTGGCCACCCTGCCCCAGGGCACCGACCCCGACGAGCTGGTGCGCGAGCATGGCGCCGAGGCCATTCGCCGGGTCGTCGGCGCAGCCCGCGGCATGCTCGAGTACTTGATCGATACCGCCCTCGACTCCTTCTCCGGCACCGACGCCCACGCCCGCGCCGCGAAGCTGAAGGAGATCACCGAGCTGCTCGCGGCGGAGGACGACCCAGCGGTCCGCGCGCTGGCGGAACAGCACGCCGATCGCGTCGCCGCCCACCTCGGCATGGGCGACGACCGAACTTTTCGCGCCCTCCGCAGCTCGGTCCTCGCCGGCATGCGCAGCGGCGAGGCCAGCCCCCCACCGCGGGCTGCGGCGCCCGATCGAGCCCGTTCGACTGCCGGTCGGGCCGAGATAGAACAGGTGATATTCGGCGCTTTGTTGGACTATCCGGCGCTTCTCGGCGATGACGAGGTGCTCGCCGGGGTCGACCTCGTCGAGGGGGACGTAGCGGGCGGGGTTGCCGCACTGCGTCAAGCGTGTCAAGACGGTGAGTTGCAAAACCCTGAACTTATCCTTGCGAAGCTCGGGCCTTCGATCCATCCATTCGCCTCCGCTCGGCTGGCCGCCCCAAGACACGAACGTCTCGAGGACGCTCGGCTCGAGCTTTTGCAGAACGTCGAGAAGTTGAAACGGCTCGAGCTCAAGCGAAGAAGAAGCGAAGTGGTAGCGGAGCTTCAGCGCGCGGCGAGCGTTGGGGATGTCGATCAGGAAATGGCTCTGCTGCGTGAGCACATGCGCCGTACGCGCGAGCGTCACGGGCTTTGAATCGAGGTAGCTGTGGTAGCAAAGAAAGCGACGAAGCCGATCAAGAAGACCAGCCTGCCGAAGAAGGCAGCCCCAGCGAAAGGAAAGCCTGCGCCCAGCGCGAAGGCCAAACCTGCCGCCAAGGCTGCGGCAAAGGCTGCTCCTCAGAAGGCGGTCGCGGCGAAGGCGACTTCGAAGTCGAGCAAAGACGACAAGAACAAGGAGCGCGAGAAGCTCCTGCGCGAGAAGGGCAAGGCCGCCGCGCAAAAGCCGAACGGTGCCGTCAAGGCGAAGGGCAAGGCGAAGTCGGACGATGACGACGACGACGCGCCGGACTCCGAAGAGCGCAGCACCTCGAGCTTCCCGCCGCCCGCCAAAGCGAAGGGCAACGGCAAGAGCAAACAGGGTGTGGCCGAGCTGATCAGCCTCGGCAAGAAGAAGGGCTTCCTCACCTACGACGACGTCAACGAGGCGCTGCCGCCCGACGCGGTGCAGCCCGATCAGATCGACGACGTGCTCTCGACGCTCGACGACGAGGACATCGAGGTCGTCGACGACGCGACGAACCTGAAGATCCAGGCCCGCCACATGGCGGACGAGGAGCTCAGCTCCGGCAAGCCGCAGCCCAAGGGTGACGAGGAGCCGGAGACCCCTGCCCCGGCCGCCAAGGCTGGCGAAGAGGACTACTACAAGTCCAACGACCCGGTGCGCATGTACCTGCGCAAGATGGGCAGCGTGGCGTTGCTCACCCGCGAGGGCGAGGTCGAAATCGCCAAGCGCATCGAGGAGGGCGAGAACGAGGTGCTGGGCTCGATCCTCACCAGCCCGGTCGCGGTGCGCGAGATCATCGACATCGGTGAGCGGCTGAAGGCGCACAAGATCCGCGTGAAGGACATCGTCCGGGACGCCGAGGACGAGGAGCACGAGTTCGACGAGGAGGAGGCGGACCGCCGCATCATCCGCCTGATCGAACGCGTGAAGCGCCTCGAGAAGAAACACTTCGACCTCGGGGAAGAGCGCAAGGCCACGAACGACGTGCGCCGCAAGCAGATCGACAAGGAGTTCGGCGAGAACAAGCAGGAGCTGGTCGAGACCCTGCAAGAGATGCGGCTCAACAAGAAGACCATCGACAAGATCGTCGGCAAGCTCAAGGCGATGATCGAGAAGGTGCAGAACGCACAGTCGAAGGCCATCGAGCTCGAGAAGCAGTCCGGGTCGAGCAAGAACGAGCTCAAGAAGATGCTGCGTGAAGCCAAGGACGATCCGGAAGCGGAGCGCACCCTGGCTGAGAGGCTCGGCATCGATACGGAGGAGCTCGGGGACGTCAGCGAAGCGCTGAAGAGCGCGCAAAAGGGCGTCAAGAAGGTCGAGGAAGAGCTCAAGATCGACGTCAACGAGCTGATGCGCACCTACGAGTCGATCATGGACGGCGAGCGCAAGGCCGAGAAGGCCAAGGCCGAGCTAGTCGAGGCCAACCTGCGCCTCGTGGTCAGCATCGCGAAGAAGTACACGAACCGCGGCCTGCAGTTCCTGGACCTCATCCAGGAGGGCAACATCGGCCTGATGAAGGCGGTCGACAAGTTCGAGTACAAGCGCGGCTACAAGTTCTCGACCTACGCCACCTGGTGGATCCGGCAGGCCATCACCCGCGCCATCGCCGATCAGGCTCGCACCATCCGCATCCCGGTGCACATGATCGAGACGATCAACAAACTCATCCGCACCAGCCGCTACCTGGTCCAGGAGTACGGCCGCGAGCCGACGCCGGAAGAGATCGCGGAGAAGATGGAGCTGCCGCTCGACAAGGTGCGCAAGGTCCTGAAGATCGCGAAAGAACCCATCAGCCTCGAGACCCCCATTGGTGAAGAGGAAGACAGCCACTTGGGCGACTTCATCGAGGACAAGAGTGTGATCAGCCCCGCCGACGCGGTCATCAACATGAACCTCTCGGAGCAGACCCGGAAGGTGTTGAAGACGCTGACGCCGCGCGAGGAGAAGGTCCTGCGCATGCGCTTCGGCATCGGCGAGAAGAGCGACCACACCCTCGAAGAGGTCGGCCAGGACTTCGAGGTCACCCGCGAGCGCATCCGCCAGATCGAGGCGAAGGCCCTCCGAAAGCTCCGGCACCCGAGCCGCAGCAAGCAGCTGAAGAGCTTCATCGAGAACTGAGCTCGCGGAGCGAGCGAAGGCGGACGGCGCAGCGACTGCGCCGTTCTGCTTTTGGTGAGAGACTCGTCTAGCGTGCCCCCAAACATGAACCCGAGCCCCTACGCCAACGTGGCAGCAGGCGGATACGCGGCGAACACCGCGAAAGACGCGAGCGACCTCAACCTGCTCTCCGTTCTTCACTACGTCTGGAGTGCTCTGCTCGGCTGCGGCACGCTAGGCATGGTCGGTTATTTCATCCTCCTCGGCGGTGTGTTCGGCGTCAGCGCGACGAGCGGCGGCGCTGATCCGAGGGGCGCCGCGGTGGCCGCGGGCGCGACGATCGCGGTGGGCCTCGTGGTGGGCGTCATGATGGGCGCACTCTTCGTCGTTCACCTGCTTGCGGCGTCCGGGCTGCGCAAGCGCAAGCGCCGCGTGCTCATCATGATCGCCTCGGCCCTGATGTGCACCAGCGTCCCGCTCGGCACGCTGCTCGGGGTCTTCACCTTCATCGTGCTCGGACGCCCGGGCGCAAAGGCGCTCTTCGAGGCGAGCTGACGCAGTCGGCCAGAGCGTCGCGCGGCGGGAGTCGTGAAGGTTTGGCGTTGCGCGCGCGGCAACCGCACGAATGACGACGGGCACCCGCACGGCGCGCTACGCTTCGCGCGTATGCCGCTGGACAACCAAGGCCGCGCCATCGAGTTCGGGCGGACCGCTGACGACTACGATCGACACCGCCCTGGTTTTCCCGCTGCGTTTCGCCAGCGATTGTTGGAAAAACGCTGGGCCCTGCCGGGGCAGCGCGCGCTGGATCTCGGGACCGGGACCGGGACGGTCGCGCTGTCCCTCGCCGAGTGCGGGCTGGACGTGGTTGGAATCGATCCTTCGGAGGAGCTCCTCGCTCGCGCCCGGCAGCGCGCGAGCACTGCCGGACTGAAGATCCGCTTCGAGCGCGCGACGGCGGAGGATACGCAAGAGGCCGAAGGGTCCTTCGACGTGGTCGCGGCGGGGCAGTGCTGGTGGTGGTTCGACTCCGACCGCGCGCTGGCGGAGGCGCGGCGCGTGCTCACGGCCGAAGGGCGGCTGATCATCGCGAGCTTCTGTTACGTTCCGACCCCCGGCTCGGTCGCGGCACTGACGGAACAGCTGATCCTCGAGTTCAACCCGAGCTGGGGCATGGCAGGGCTCACCGGCATCTTCGAGTCTCACGTGCGTGATCTGGACCGCGCGGGCTTCGATGAAGTCGAGAGTGTCAGCTGGGTCGAGCCAGTGGTGTTCACACACGAGGGGTGGCGCGGGCGGATGCGCGCCTGCAACGGTGTCGGCGCCGTGCTCGGCGCGGAGGACACGGCTCGTTTCGATGCCTCGCTCGCCGAGCTGCTCGCCTCACGCTTCCCCGAGCCGCTCCGGATCCCGCACCGAGTCTTCATCGCCACCGGCCGAGGCTGAGCGTCGTCGAAGTCAGCGCCGCGCCAGGTTCCGGCCAGGCCCGCTCGTGAGCCGGAGAGTCATCGGCGGGACCTGCGCCGACGCGGCCGCCGAGACCCCGAGGCCTGCGCCTGCGGCGACCCCGCTTGCGCCGCTGGTGTCTGGGGATGCTGGCCTCGCGGCGGCGGCACCTGAGGACGCTGCCCCTGGGACGGTTGCCCTTGCGGACGTTCCGGCTGCCGGTGCTGTTGCTGCTCTTGTCCGTGCCGCTGGCCCTGGGGTCGCGGCCCTTGGGGATGTTTGCCGTTTCGAGCCGCGCCCGGCGGCGCAGGATCGCGGAGGTGCCGGAAGAACTTCAGACCTTCATCCCGGAGTCCCTGGTACACGGGCGGGGTAGGCTTCGCAGGCGCGCTCCGGCCTTGCTGCGGCGGCGGCGCCTGCGGCCGACGGGCGTGCGGATCGTAGCTCGGTCCACGTCCGCCGCCGCCGCGTGTTGGATGGGCGGGCGCCGGCGGACCGCCACGGAGCCCGAGCGCGTCGCGCCGTTTTCGCTCGTCGCGGTCTGCGTCACGGATGATGTCGAGCACCGAGGCGGTGTTCGCGCGTCGTGCCGCCGCGCGGAAGTCGCCGCGGAGAACCGTATCGGGCGTCAGCAGGTTGCGCTCGTGGAGGCTCCACATCTCCTCGGCGTACGGGAGGCGACGCGCCGACGGGACGTGACGGGCGAGAAAACGGTGCAGGTTGTCGACATCGCGGACCAAGAGCGTCCGAGCATTCGTGTTGTGAGCGGTGTCGATGGACTGCGGAAAGTCGATCACCACGGGGCCGTCCGCACCGACGAGCACGTTGAATTCGGAGAGGTCGCCGTGCACGACGCCGGCACACAACATCTGGACGGCCGCTCGGACGAGGCGGTCGTAGATCGCACGCGCCGCCACGGCGTCGAACGAAAGGTCGCCCAGGCGCGGGGCGGGAATTCCCTGGGCGTCGGTCACGAGCTCCATCAGGAGGACCCCCTCGATGAAATGGTAGGGAACGGGCACGCGCACACCCGCCGCGTGGAGCCGGTGAATCATGTCCACCTCGGTCGAGCGCCAGGCGGACTCGTCCTTCGCTCGACCGTGTTTGGAACGGTTGGCGATCGCCCGCTGATCGCGGCTGTTGCGCACCTTGCGCCCTTCGGTGTACTCGGCGCGGTGTTTGAAGGAGCGGTCCTGAGCGTCCTTGTAGACCTTGGCCACGGCGTACCGCCCACCGGAGACGACCAGATAGACCTGTGCTTCCTTGCCGCTCATCAGCGGTCGAACGACGTCGTCGAGGACTCCGTAGTCCAAGAGCGCCACCAGGCTGTCAGGCACCCGCATCTGGCCGGGACCCTACTCCATCCCCCGGCGGCGTCGCCTTGCGCGACATTACCGGCTCAGACGCGCGTGCTAACCTGCTCTGATGAGTGCAGTTGCCCGGCCCCGGCGGCCGTTCGTGGTGACCTGCGCGCTCTTGGCCGGCTCCGCACCGGGTTGTTCGGACCCCGATCCGGTGGTCAGCTCGAACCCACCCCGTACGGCGGGCGCCCGCTCTTGGCTCACCCCGAGGAGCTGAACGAGCAGCGCTCGAGCGCGGTCCTGCAGCAGCACGGCATCGAGATCACGCGCGATGTCGACGCGCTGAAGGTCGTGGAACAGAGCCGACCGGCGACCGCCTTGCAGCGAGTTTTCGGCACGATCCTGTTCGTGCTCTGCTTGCCGCTGCTCGGTCTCCTCGCACTTTCGCCCGATGGCCGGCGCAAGCTCAGACACGCCTGGGCCGACGTCCGCGGCAGCGGCCCGCTGCCGAGCACCGTCGTCGAGATCCGTGCCGAGAGCCTGCGCGCCTACCACGCCCGCGGCGGCGAGCGCTGGGATGAACAAATCATCGACGGCAGTGATCTGCTCGGCATCACCTTCTCACCCACGCTGGGATACGACGAGGCCGTCACGCGACAGCCGGCGAGCTTGCGCCTCATCGGCCTCCAGAGCTCGTCGTCACTGCCACTTCGCCGCGCGAACCTGGCCGAGCATGCGCTGCGTGATCTGCTCGTCGCGGCCACACTGCGGCTGCGGCGCGAACGTCCTGAGCTCGGGCTGGCAGCTGTGGAGCTCGTTGCGACCCGCTGTCCGTTTTGCGCGGCGCTGTTCGTGATGAGCCCGGGCGCCAGGTGCCCGAGCTGCGGGGCGTTCGCAGGTCAGACTCCGTGAGAGGAAACAGCGCCGGCGGCGAGGTCGCGGAGGGTGACGCCGGGGCGTGACTCGGCGCGTTTCCCCCGCACAGCGCGCGATATTGCGCGCGAGCGACGGCGGCGAACGCGACTGACGGGCGCGGAGCAAGGCGTCGTCATCGACAGTGTTGCTGACACGACGACGCCCGACGACTTCGTCAAAGAAGAGGGCGGCGTCGTTTTTTGGGCACACGACCTGGAATCTGGGAAGGGCGGGATCTTTCGCATCGATGCCGTCGGCTCGACCCCCGTCCCGCTCGTCGAGAACATCAAGCCGACGAGCCTGGCCGTCGATTCCCAAGCGCTGTACTACTCCGACGCACTCGACGCCTCGCAGCAGCACGGGATCTGGTGCGTGCCACGAGCGGGAGGCGTGCCGGTGCGCATGGCGAAGTCCGGCGCGAAAGTGCTCGTCATCGGCGCGGACGCCCAACACGTCTACTGGCGCGAAGACAACGTCGCCAGCCACGCCGCGCGATCCGGCAGGTCGAGCTCACTGGGGTCGAGTAAGCCGCGCTCAGTCTGATCCGTTTCCAAAACCCTCGCCTGCCATCTTCGCACGAAGAGGCCCAACGCGGGCTGCCTTTGGGCTGGTCGTGCCGCTCGCCTCAACGCTCCAGGAACTTGCCTCGAAGCCACTCCACCGCGGCGCCGAGCAGCGAGGGCCGTGTGCCCGGATCGGCTTCGCAAGCGGCAAAGCTCGCGGCCAGCGACGCCGGGTCGAATCCTGCGGCTCCGCCGATGAACACGAGCACAGTCTCCGGCTTCCTCCCAGCCCACGGCTCTCCGAGATCGATGCGCGCGCGACGTCCGACGATCTGCAAGCGCGTGCGGTGATCCGGGCGCGCGTCGAGATACACGAAGCCTTTGGCTCGGAAGACGGCGCTCGGCAGCTCGGTACACGCTGCTCTCAGCTTTGCGAGCGAGAGCAGTGCGGAGCTGCGGTAGGTGAAGGTCGAGAAACCGTGCGGTGTCGCGCTGGCGAGAGGGGCCGACGCGTGCTCTTCGAGGTCCCGTGTCAGCTCCGGGCCGAGCCCCAAGAGCAGCTCGAGCGGCACCTCGGCTCGGACCGTCTCGACCACGCGAGCGGTCGGGACCCACTCGACGATCTTGCTCCGCAGCTCGGCCACTCGCGCGGGAGTCACCAGATCCATTTGTTGAGCAGCACGACATCCGCCAGGACGAGCTGTTCGCGCGCCAAGGTGAAGTGTGGCTCGTCGGGCTCCGGAAACTGCTCCGAGTCGACGACAAGAACGACGCCGTCGACGAACAGGGGCCAGCGCCGCTCCATCAGCGCGAATGTGCGCAGCACACTGCCGGGATCGGCGATCCCCGACAGCTCGACGACCAGCTGCTCCGGCGGCGGCTCGCGACGGAGGAGGCGCTGCACTGCACCCAGCAAATCGTCCTTGATCGAACAACAGATGCAGCCGTTCGTGAGGGTGACGCTGGTCTCGTCCGCTGCCTCGATCAGCTCGGCATCGATGCTCACGTCGCCGAAGTCGTTCACCAGCACGGCGACTCGCCGCCCGTGCTCTCCGGCCAAGATGCGGTTGAGAAGCGTGGTCTTGCCAGAGCCGAGGAAACCGCCGATCAGCGTCGCGGGCACGGGTTCGTAGCGTTTGCGCGCAGGCGCTTCGTCTGCCGGCATGCCGACCTCAATCCAGGTGTTTGAGTAGCCGCACCAAGCTGCGTTCGACCTCTTCCGCGGGCATCCCGATCAGACCCGCAACTTCGATCACCGTCTCGACCTCTGCACGATCGAGCCGCCGGTCTGCCAACGCGACGGCGAGCAGATCTTCGATGACCTTGCGGCAAGCGAGCGGAGACAGATGCGACTTGAGGCGCTCGGCAACCTGGCGCAAGCGCGCGTCGTGCTCCGCCGGCGACAGCTCGAGCAGCGCCTCGGCTTTGTCGACCATGCCGCGTCGGCCGACGAGCTTGCCCAGCGCCTTGCGTTCGCCGCGCGTGATGCGTCCGTCGGCCAGCGCCACGGCCATGCCGGCGAGCGCGCACAGCTCACGCGTCCAGACGACCACGTCCAGGTCGTCCGACATGAAGCTCGGATTCATCAAGCTCATCAGCCCCGAGACCTCGCGCTCCAGTTCCTGCTCCGGCAAGAGCGCGCCGCTCTTGCCCAAGAAGCGGTGGAAACGTGCCTCCGATGCGCTGCGACCTGCCAGGGCGTGAAACGTCTCGGAGCGCGCAAACAGGTCGAGCGCCTTGACCCGGATCGGGCTGTACGGGTGGGTTGCGAACCAGTCCGCTTCGCTGCTCTCCATCTGGTCCCGGGTCACCGCGGCGAGCTGGTCGGCGTGAGCGCGGGCGTGTCCCAGGTAGCTCGGTTTGGAGAGCCCGCTGGTGAGCTTGAAGAACGCCCGTACCGCCGCGTCGAAGTCATCCGAACAAAGCAGCCCGACGCGGTCCGCGGACAGTTCCGCGTAGCGCATCCAGGCTGCCAGGCGCACGAGCTGAATGGGTGCCACGTCGTCGTGCCCCACGAGATCGGCGACGGACAGGTTGAAGTGGCCGAGGAGCGCGTGGCCGATTTCGTGACCGAGCACGAAGCGAAGCTCCCCCTCGTCGAGGCGCTCGAGAGCCTCGCTGGTGAGACCAACGAGCAGGACGCCGCCGGCATCCCGGGGTGGCACGACGAAGGCGTTGATGCGCGTCTCGGACACGCAGTAGAGCTCGACGTCCGCTTCGATGCCCAGCGTTTCGCTGACGTGTGACAGCGCAGCGAGAGGTTCTGGTGCCATCGCCGGCGACAGGCGCAATGCGCTGAGCAGCAGCTGGCGGCGCGCCGAAACACTGGCGGCGTCCGCGTCCCGGGCGATCAGCAAGCGAACGAAGCGTTTATCCGCCAGGAGCTCGCGTCTGAGGTCCCGATCACCATCGAAGACGATGCGATCGACGTCGAGCTTCGAAGCGAGCGCGGCCCCAGGCGCCGCGGCGGAGCTCAGTTGCCGTCCCACGGTTTGCCGAGCGCGGTCAGGTTCTTCTTGGCGTCGGCTCGGTACGGATTGTCTGCTGGAGCCAGCCGGAGGAAGGCCTCCCAGTGCGGAATGGCCTCCTTTTTGGCGCCCATGGCCCGCGCCAGGATGTGATGCGCCTCCCACTCCCAGCGCGGTTTTTCGCCGGCCTTCGCCATGAGCTCGAGAGACTTCGTGAGCTCCGTCTCCGCCTCGCCGTTGCGATTGCTGGACGCCAGCAGCTTGCCGTAGCGGAACCGCCACAGGAAGTTGTCGGGCTGACCTTCGACGGCGGACTGGTACTCCTGCAGGGCTTCGCCCTCTTTGCCCAGGTCGTAATAACAGTCACCGAGCGCTGCGTGGGCCTCGATGCGGCTGGGCTTGAGCTGCAGGGCCTTCTGGAGATCTTTGACGGCGTCCCGCACGGCGCCCTGTTTGAAGCGAAGCACGCCGCGCTGCCAGTAGGCGTCGGCGAGCCCCGCGTCGAGCTCGATGGCCTTCTGCACGGCGACCTCGGCGCGCGCCGGGCGTCCAGCTTCGTTGGCGGCCCACGCAACCCAGAAGTGGTAGTCGGCGCGGTTCGGATCGAGGTCGACGGCCTTCTCCAGCGTACGTAGCGCCTCGGCCAGGTTCGAGCCCTCGGTCATGAGCGCCTTGCCGCGACAGTGCTGCGCCTCGGCCGAGCTCGGGCGCTTTTCCAGCACCTTGCTGATCATCTCGCCGGCCTGCTTCGCGGCCTTGGTCGTTGCCTTCCCGCACCCCACGCGCAGCATCAGATCCGTGTCGTTCGGCGCCTTGGCGAGCGCATCTTCGTACGCTTGCAGCGCCTCCGCACTTCGCCCCGAGGCTTCGAACAGGAGGCCGCGCTCGAGCGCGAGGCCGGGGTAGTCTTTGTCGACCGTCGCAACCTGATCGAACGTCTTCGCGGCAAGCTCGAACTTCTTGTCGCGTCGATAGGCAGTGCCAAGCTTGAACTTTGCCCCCACGTCGCCCGGGTCGAGCTTGAGCGCCTCGATGTATTGTGTCACCGCCTCTTCGGTCTTGCCCTGGGCCACCGAGACGTCACCGATCGCCACCAGGATCATGACCGACTCCGGCAGGGCCTTCTTCGCGTCGAGCAGCACCTGCCGAGCGTCGTCCGTTTTGCCGAGGGTGTTGAGCAGCTGGGCCAGGCCGATGTGCACGAGCGCGATGTCGGGATCGGTGCCACCGGCCTTGAGCACCGCGCGGAACACCGCCTCGGCTTCCTTGCGGTTGCCCACCGCCTCCTGAACGCGGCCGTACCAGTACGCGACGAGCACACTGGTCGGAAAATCCACGCGCAGCTTGTTCACTGTGGTGGTCGCATCCTGATTGCGCTCGAGAGCCAGCGTCGTCTTGGCGACGCCGATCTTCGCGGTGATTTCTTTGTCGTCAGCCTGTGAGGCGGCCTCGAAGCGCGCGAGGGCTTCGGAGTAGCGGCCGGACCGGTACAGTGCGTCGCCGAGCCCCACCAGTGCGCGGGCGGACTTGGGATCGATCTTCAGTGCCTCGGAAAATGCGCGCTCGGCGTGAGTGACCCGCGAGCGAGCCAGGTGCACCTCCCCGAGCAACGTGAACGCCTCGACCAGCTCGGCCGAGCTGGCGGTGCCCGCGCTTGCCGTCACTTCTTCCAACAGCTTGGTCGCGGCGGCCTCTTGCCCGAAGTTCCAGGTTGCGCGCGCGGTGAGCGTCCGCGCCCCGGCGTGGGACGGGCTTCGCGTCAGCGTGACCTTGGCGAGCTCTTCAGCCTGTTTGCGATCCCCTGCGGCGAAGCGCGCGCGCGCGAGGCCATAGGCGGTGCGCGCGCTCTTTTCGATGCCTTCGGCCTTTTCCCAAACCGCAGCGGCGCCCTGCAGATCGCGCGCTTTTAGGGCAAAATCTCCCTGAAGCGTCAGCACGTCGATGTCGTTCGGCCTTGCATTCGCCAGCGCCTCCAGCAAACCCTTTGCTATCGGTTTGTTGGCCGCCGCTGCCTGGGCGGCGCGCGCGAGCTCGAGGTTCGGCACGTCCTTCAGCTGCTCGGTCTTGAGCTCGTCGAGCAGCACCTGCGCACGCGCGCTCACTTCGGGATCGGCACCGAAGCGCAGCTCCCGCGCGTACGCCACATAAGCGACGTAGGCAGCGAGCCCCTTTTGTCGTTTGTTCTTGGCGCGCGCCCCCTCGGCGATCTGGTAGGCCAATTTTGCGTCGGGGAAGGTGTCCTTGGCGAGATTGTCCCGCACTCCCTTGGCGGTGTCGGCCAGGATCTTTTGATAGTCGCCACTCTTGAGCGTGTCGTAGACCCAGAGCACACCGAACGGACCGACGCTCGGCACGAGGGCCAACGCCCCCCCCGCCAACACCAAAACGACAGCGACCGCCGCGATGGCTCTGAGGCTGCGCCTCTTTGGAGGCGGCTCGAGCTCTTCTTCGCGCGCGACGCGCTGCACCGGCGCGCGGGCCTGCGCGGGCGCGGCGCCCTCGGCAGGGGCTGCTCCTTCCTGCGGCAACCCGCCAAACTCCATGTCGTCGCGCGCCGCGTCGATCGAACCGCCGCCGCCAGCGTCGAGGTTCACTTCACCAAACGCAGTGCCGCCTCCGGACTGGCGGACCACGCCGGAGGCGTCGCCGCCGGGCTGAGCACCCCACGGCGGAGAGGACTGTTGCGCGCCGCCTCCTCCGAGATCGACCTCGCCGAATGCGGCGCCCATCGGCTGGGTGCCACGGGCCATCGGCATGCCCGCGGCGTTCATGGGCATGCCCGCGGCATTCATCGGCATGCCCGCGGCGTTCATCGGAAGCCCGGCGGCCTGAGCCGGAAGACCGGCAGCAGGGGCAGGCAAGCCCGCAGCGGGCACGGGGAGCCCGGCGCCGATTGCTGGGAGGCCGGCGCTGATGGCCGGAAGTCCGGCGCCGATCGCCGGGAGCCCGGCCTGGACCGCCGGGAGCCCGGCCTGGACCGCCGGGAGCCCGGCCTGGACCGCCGGCAGATCGCCGCCCACGGTCGGCAGCTCCGCGCTCAGGGATGGCAAATCCAGCTCGCCGAAACCGCCGCCCCCACGAGCCGGGAGATCGGCCGCAGCGACCGGCAGATCGATATCGCCGAAACCACCCCTGCCGGTGGCGGCGGTGGGAAGGTCGAGGGCGGACGCCGGACCACCGGCTCGGCGAGCGCCGACCGCTGGAAGGTCGAACTCCTCTGCCTCGGGGTGGGCACCCAGCGACCCGGGAAGGTCGATCTCGCCAAAGCCCATGCCGATGACGGTGCTTTTCGGGTTCTTCACCACCGGCGCGGGTAGGTCGACCTCGATCGGCTCTGGAACGACAGGCCGAGCTGGCGGAGGCGCAGCCCGAGGCGGTGGCGGTTTGGGCGGTGCCGGTTTTGCCGGGGCCGCCGCTGCCGGGAGGTCGAGATCCATCCCGATATCGCCGAAATCTGCGAACTCGGCCGAGGCCGGCGGGGGGGCCACGAGGGCGGGCAGGTCGGCCTCATCCGGCGTGAATGCCGGGGGTTTTTGCCCGGGTCGAGGCGGAAGAGGAGGTCCCCCGGGGCGCGGAGGGGCCGGCGCTGCGGTTCCCAGCAGGGTGGCCTTCGGAACCGGCTTGGCGGCAGCGGGCGCCGCACCGCCGGGGCTCGCGACTCCCAGCATCGTTTGTTTGCGGGCCGGCGGCGCGCCGGGTTTCGCCGGCGCTCCGGCCGTCATGGCACTGGCAAGGAGCGGGCTCGGCCCGGTCGCTCGAGGATCCGGCGGCGGATCGACCTGGAACGAATTGCCGCACTTCGGGCACCGCATCTTGAGCCCGCTCGACGGGACGCGCCGCTCGTCGACTTGATAGGGCGCATTGCACCCCGGGCACTCCACCTTGAACACGGGCCTGCCGCTTGTCTTAGCAGGATATCGCTCGACTTGTCGCGCTTTCTGCGGCCCGCGCGCAGCAGACCGTGGTAGTCGCTCTCCCGAAATGCATCGCTGGACCTCGGTGGTGGTTGGCGTTCTGTTCTCCGGCGCCTTGGTGGGTGCTCTGATGAAGGCCAGGCCTTCCGGTTCCCATTCGAGCGCCCCCGGGCCGAGCGCGTCGGTCTCAGCGGAGCCCGTCGCGTTGCCGGGGCCGATCCCGAGCGGCAGCGCCGGCGACGAAGACCCCACGGCAGGCCTCGTTCCGAGCCCCGAAGACACCACCGACGGCGGCAGGCCGCTCCCGAACGCGGCCCCCTCCGCGGTGTCTTTCGGCGTGATTCTGTTCACTTATCAGGGCGTGCAGTTCGCCCCACCCGGCGCCCGGTCGAAGGAGGAAGCCCTCGAAAAGGCCAAGGCGGTCGTGGAAGACGCCAAGAAGGATTTCGGCGACGCGGTGAAAAAGGGCGACCGCGGCTCGACCAGCGACGCCGGGCGCATCCCCCGCGGCGTCCTGGAACCGGAGATCGAGTACGTACTTTTCACCCTGGAAAAGGGCGCCGTGCATCCAGACCCCCTGGATACCCCCCGCGGATACTGGGTTGTGCGCCGGGTCGACTGACACTCCGCGCTTTCGGCGACAACCCCGCGTAAGGTAAGTGTTACCCGGTTCGTCCCCGTAGATGTCCAGCCCATCGGAAGCCATGACCACTGAGGCGCTAGAGACTGAGCTCGCGCGCCTGCGCGCCGAACACGAGAGCGCCGACAGCGCCGTCGCGCGAGCGATCCTCATGCACGAAATCGCCGTGCTCGAGGAACGAAGCGGCGACAGCAGCGCGGCGGCTCGCGATCAGCTCGATGCCGTGAACGCTGAGCCCGAATTTCACGAGCCCCTCGAGCGCTTGATTCAGATCATTCAGCGGAGCGGGTCGAGCAAGAACTTGGGCAAGCTGCTCGATCGACTGTCGCAGGTCGCGGAGGGCGCAGAGGAACGCGTGCGCGCGTTGCTCGAGCGCGCAGCGCATCTGGTCGACGTCGAGGTGGACACGGACACGGCGCGCGCCGTGCTCGAGGAAGCCGCGGAGGAGAAACCCGACGACTCGGCGGTCTTCCTCTCGCTCGAAGCACTTGCGGGCAAGCTCGGTGACGGCGAGCTGAGAACCCGAGCACTGAGTGCACGAGCCGCGCTGTGTGAGCATCCGGCGTGGCGTGCCCTGCTCTTGCTCGACTCCGCGCAGCTGAGCCTCGAAGACGGGGACACCGACACGGCCGTCGAGCGCATCGAACGAGCCATCGAGCAGAAGAGCCAGGCAACCTATCCCGCGCTCCGCGCGCTGGAGCTCGTGGGCAACCGCAGCTCTCGCTTCGACGTCGTCGCGCGCTCGCTCGAATCCCAGGCTGCACTGCTCCTGCGCGCCGAGTCCGATGCAGCGACGGGCGACTCGCTCGGCGTGCCGCAGCACTCGCGTACCGCGGCGCACGCGGCCGACGCTTGGCTCCGCGCCGCCGACGCCCATCGGCGGCGTGGCGAGGTCGGTGATGCCGCGGCGCTCCTGGATCAAGCCATCGCTCGCGTGCCCGACGAGCCCGCTTTGTCGCACGCCCGGCTGGTCGTGGCCGAGGTCACGGGCGACACACACAAGAGCGCCGAGCTAGCCAAGGGTGAGCTCGAGCGCGGCGCCAAGGGCGGCATCGCTGCTGCGCTTTGGCTGCGCGTCGCCGAGGCTGCGGCCTCGCAAGGTGACTCGGCGCAAGCACTCGAAGCCGTGCGCCGCGCCCTCACGGAAGATCCCGGCAGTATTCCGGCGCGCGTGCTGGAGCTCGATCTCGTGGACTCCGGTGCGGACCCTGCGGCGCTCTCCGCTGCGCTCGAGGCCGCCGCCGAGTCGATGGGAAGCGACGAGGCCAAAGCGCGATACTTCCTGGTCGCGGCCGAGACCTGGTCCCGTCTCGGCTCCGACGTCGGTGGTGCGAAGGCCGCGTTGTCCCAAGCGGGTATGTACGGCGCTTCCCCGCTGACCGTCTCGCGCGTCGCCCGGATGCTCGCGACGCTCGCCAACGACGGAGCTTGGTACGAAGAAGCCACACGCCGCCTGATCGGCGCGCACGCCGCCGAGAACGAGCTCGTCGGGATCTGGTTCGAGCTCGCGCGCTCACGACTGTTGCGTGGCGACGAAGAGCACGCACGAGCGGCATTGGGCTCGCTGCGGGACTCTGACGCGGGCCGCTGGCTCGGTAGCGCGCTCGAAGCCTACGCACTGCCGCTCTTGGCGAGTGATTCGGAAGGCAAGGCGGACGCAGCCCTCGCCAGCTTGGTCGGCCTCGCCACCGAGCCCGCCGCCGGAGGCGCGCTGCGTATGGCGATGGTGCTGCGCGCGCTGATCGGGGGCCGCGAAACTGACGCGCTCGAACAGCTGCGAGCGCTGTGTGCAGACAACCCGAGCAATCTGGCCGCAGCCGCCGCGCTTTCGTCCCTCGCGCGCAAGCGTGAACAGCCCATCGGCGCGGCAGAGGCCCTGGCCGCGAATGCGGCCGTCGCCGAGGACGCGGAGCTGGCTGCTGCTTTCGAGCTCGAAGCAGGCATCTTGTTCTGGCAGGGCGGGGAGCGCGCGCGGGCGGTCGAGGCGTTCACCCGCGCGGCGGATCGCTCACCGACCGCGGGCGGCCCGGTGCTGGCGTGGGCGCTTCGGGCAGCGGAGCCGGACTCGGTCTCGGCGCGCCGACGGGCTCTCACCTCGAGCGAGGATCCCGGCGACGGCAGCCAGGCCCTCGAACGCTTCGGTCTGGAGGTCGGCAAAGAAGGCGATCGCGACGCGGCGCTCGAAGCACTCGAGCTCGTCGCCACCTCGGCGGACGCCGCGGTGCGGGACGCGGGGCTGCTGGGCCGAGCGCTCTACTGCGCGGACGAGACACGCGAACAAGCCCTGGACGATGTGGCCGCATTCGGCGGTGATGCCGAGGCCGTCGCGCGCGCGGCCTTGCACCTTGCCGAGCTCGAGGCGGGTACCCTCGACCCGTCTCGTCGACTCGAGACGGCCGCCGCCTGGGCCCACGCCGATGACAGCGTCGCGCCGGCTTTGGAGTGGCTGGGCGCATCCATCGCGGCATCCGACCGAGAGGCGGAAGCTGGCGCCCGCCGCGCCCTGGCCGAGCGCCTTCCGCAAGGTCCCGCCGCGACCGTGCGCGCAAGCGCCGCCGTCGTTGCATTGTTCTCGGGCACTGAGGGCGAGCCGCTCCTGGACGACGACAGCCCCGCGGCGCGGCTGACGAACCTGGAGCTTGCCCCGCCGGGCTCGGACCCACGCCGTCGTGCTCGCGCGCTGCGCGGTGTGGAAGGCGCATTCGGAGAGGAGAGCACTGCGCTCGCGCGGGCCCTCGCCGGCTGGAACTTGCTGGTGGCGGGTGACGCCGACGCGGCCCTCGAGGCGTTCCGCGCGGTCGTCGAGGAGCACCCAGAAGAAATCATTGGCTGGGAAGGGCTGCGCGTCACGGGCGATCTGATGGGCGACCGCGGGGTCGTCGCCGAGGCCAGCGCGGCGCTCGGTGATGCGGTGAGTGACGACGCGCGGGGCGCGGAGCTGTGGGAAGAGTCCGCGTTCGTGCTGATCGACGAGCTCGGCGACACCGCGCGCGGAGAGTTCGCCTTGTCCCGCGCCATCGCCCGGGACATCGGGCGCTTCAAGTCGTTCGACAAGCTGTTCCGTCTGGTCCGAGCGCGCAAAGACCGAGACCGACTCCTGGAGCTAGTGACACTGCGCCTCGAGGTCGCGGAAGATCCGGACGAGATCGCCAAGCTCTACTGGGAGCGCGCTCGTGTGCTGCGCGAGGCGGGCGACCGGGACGGCGCGCTCACGGCACTCGAGAACGTGACCCTGCTCGAACCGGATCACGTCGGCGCGCTGGCCCTGTCCGGTGAGATTTACCTGACGTCCGGCAAGCTGCCCGAGGCCGCCGAGAAGCTCGCTCGACTCTCGAGCCTGGCCGAAGCTCCGGTGAAACAACGCCTGATGAGCGGCGTGGCCGCCGTCGACATCTACGAGAACAAACTGGGCGACATCGACAAGGCGCTCGAAGTGCTCGACGGCCTCTACCGATCCGGTCTGTCGACCTTGCCGGTGCGCGAGCGACTCGCGCGCGCGGCGGCCAAAGCGCAAGCCTGGGAGCGCGCCACCGTGGTGCTCGAAGAGCTGATGGAAGAGCGCGAAGAGAGCGAAGGCCGCATCGAGGCCGCGCGACTCGCCATGGTCATCCATCGTGATCGCATCGGCGAGCCCGGCGCTGCAGCCGCCGCCGTCACCCGCCTCTTGGCGGAGTCCCCAGCGGACGGCGAGGCCCTGGACCTCGTCCTCTCCGGCGTGTTTCCCCCGGAGATCGACCGAGCCCTGCTCGAGAACGGGCAGGCCGCGCTCGTCCAGGGGCTGATGCGCGAGCCGCTGGACGCCGAGCGCGTCGATCGCCTGGCCCGGGTCGCGGCCCGCGCAGAGAACCCGCCGCTGCGTCAGGCGGCGCTCGGTGCACTCGTGGCCCTCGGCGAGGGCTCGCCCGAGGTCGATCACGAGCTGACGGTTCTCGACCAACGCGTGGCGCGCGTCCCGCAAATCGCCATCGACCCGCGGGCGCTGCCAGATCTTTGCGACCCGCATGATGCCGGGCCCATTCCAGACTTGATGATCGCGATGGCAACGACGTTCGCGGATGCCCTCGGGCCGAACCTGTCGGCGTTCGGCGTGAGCAAGAAAGAACGCGTCGACCCGCGCTCGGGACTGCCGGTACGCAACGAGGTCGCAGCGTGGGCTGGTGCGCTGGGCATCGGGGACTTCGAGCTCTACGTCGGAGGGCCCGATGATCAGGGCATCTTCGGGGTAGCAACCGAGACGCCGGCGATCGTCGTCGGGCGCGCGGTGCAAGCCCCGCTGTCGGCTGCGCATCGCCAGGCGCTCGCGCGGGAGCTGTTCGCGCTCAAGCGAGGCACGACGATCTTGAAACACCGCGACGCTACGGACGTCGCAGCGCTGGTCGTCGCCACGTGTCGGGTGGGCGGTTACGAAATGCCTTCGCCGCAGTACGCAATGCTCGGCGAGTTCCTGCGGGTGCTCACCAAGGAAGTCTCGCGCAAAGTGAAGAAGCTGCTCCCGGACCTGGCGGCGCGTGCCGCAGGCAGGGGTCAAGACCCGGCCGAGTGGGTGCGCGCGGCCACGTCGAGCCTCGATCGCCTGGCGTCGATCGCCGCTGGCGACGTCTCCTGGGTGCTCTCGGGCGCCGGACAACCTCGCGGCCAGCTCGGAGCCTCGATGGAATCGCAGGAACGTACCTCGCGCCTTCTGGCCTTCGTGCTCTCGCCGAACTACCTGAGGCTGCGCGAGCAACTTGGGATGGGCGTTCGATGAGCAAGCCCGAAGATCCCAAGGAGAAGGGCAAACAGCCCGCGCCGGGCGCCGGAAGCGCCGGCCGAAGTGCGAGCGCGCGCAGCATCGGCGAGGAGCTCGGCGATCTCGATTTCGAGCCCGACGCCCTGCTCGACTCGCTGCTGTCGGACGATCCCGCCCCGAGCCAGCCGCCGGCGACGGCCAAAGCCGAAAGCGCGAAGACGGGAGCAGAGGCCGCGGCGCCTGACAAACTCTTCGAGCCCGACGAACGTGCGTGGTCCGCGGACGAGGTCACGATCGCAGCGCCCGTCAACGTCGAGGCGCCGCCGCTCGCGCCGCCCGTCAGCGCACCGCCACCGTCGGGCGCAGGCTTGGATGACGTCGATGATCTGCTGGAGGCGGCGGCACCGTCAGTGCCCGCCCCGGAACCTGCGCCAGCGCCGGTGCCCGCGAAAGCGCCCGCTCCGCCGCCGCGTCCGGTCGCGTCACCGCCGCGACCGCCGCTGCCCCCGCGGCCCGGGGTCCCCCGCCCCGCCCCGTCTGCGCCCCAGCACGAGCCGCCCGTGCCGGACGAGGTCTCCCACGCCCTCCTGAGGGCCGACGAATTCACTGAGCTTCCGCCGAAGACGAGCTCGGACGCGGACATCGACGCGTTGGTGGGCGGTCTCGAGGACGACTGGGGCCCTGAGGAACCCGCCGTCGTCGCATCGCCAGCGGTCCTCGAACCCGCTGCCCCCGCCGACGACGACGTCGGAGCTGACGATGCGCCCGACGAGAGCGCCAGTGACGACGCCGGTGAGGCTCCCGCGGAGGAGCTTCTCGCCGACGAAGGAGCCGACGACGACGAACACGCTAGCTCCGGCGCAGCCGCAGCACCCGAGCCGTTGTGGACGCCGCCCAACTGGGAACAAGACCGACCTGCTGCGGTTCACCTCGCCGAGCAAGACGCTCTCGAGAGTATCGTCGCGCGCGCCGAGTGGTTGGACAAGGAAGCCGCAGCCACCAGTGATCCGGCGGCGAAGGCGCGAGTGCTGCTCGTTGCGAGCGAGCTCTGGGCCATGGCCGGCAACGCGGCAAACGCGCGCGCGTCCGCGAAGCTCGCGCTCACGCTCACTCCGACGGCGCCGCTGGCTCAGCGCCAGAACCGGCTGCTGGCCGCAGAGGAGCGGGATTTCAAGACCGTCGCGGTTGCGCTCGATACCGAGGCCAAGAGCAGTGCGAACCCGGATGTCCGGGCGCACGCGGTCTACCTCGGCGCGGAGCTCGCACGGCTCGTCGCCAAGGACGACACTCAGGCCGATCGCAGGCTCGATGTGCTGCACAAGCTCGACGCAAGAGACCCGCGTCCCGCGCTGATGAAGCTGGGCAGGGAGCTCGGTGCCAGCTCGAAGCCGGCCGCGGCCCCAGCCGGGCTGGACGGAGACCTGCTGCCGCTGGCGCGCGCGCTGGCCGATCTGACCAGCCTGCGCTCCGGGGCGCCGCCGAGCCCGGACACCCAGTCCCTGCCAGTCCAGTTCGATCGAGCCCGGCGCGCTCTGGCCACCGGCGACGCCGCGAGCGCAGGCGTCGCGACCGCGAAGCTCGCAAAGCTCCCCGGCTTCGAGATGGCCGCCAGCTGGCTCGCAGCTTCCCTGTTGGCATCGCACGCTTCGACGCGACCACAAGCCATCGACCTGCTGAAGGCGATCGCGGCTCGGACTGACGCGCCGGCGGCGAGCCGAGCCCTGGCTGCGCGCGCTCTCGAACAAGGTGATCCTTCCGCCTTGTCCGCGCTGCTCACCGGCGATGCCGCCGATCGCGCGGAGCTGTCGATCGCGGATCGCGTTGCGCTCGCGGCTCTCACCGGCGGTGGGGCCGAGCTGGCGGAGCGCTGGCTCAGCGATCTCGAAGGTGACCCGCGTCTCGCACCGCTGGCCAGCGCGGCCGCGTACACGATGCGGCCCTTGTCCGCCCAGGCCGACCTCGTATGCGGGGATGAAAAGAGCCGCACCGCCGTTGCGCTCGGACACAGCATGGTGGCCGCGCAGATCGAGGGCGCGGAGCCCGGCATCCTCAGAGCCGCGCTCGAGCGGTATTCGGTCGCACACGAGGGCGACCCATTGGTCGACGCCCTCGAGGCCGAGCTGGCCCTGTCGGCGAGCGCGGCGTTCCGCGTGGCCCAGGTCCTTGCGAGCTGGCCCGGCGCGGACGACCCGATCGCCGAGCGCGACCGGCGTCTGGCGGCCGGACTGGTGCACGAACTGGGCAAGGACAAGGACTCTGCGACCCGCGAGTACTCTGCGGCGCTCCGAGCCGATCCCGCGTCCGAAGCGGCGATGCGGGCGCTCTCGGGAACTGCTGACCCGAGCGCGATGGTCGACCTGCTCGTGGGCCTGTCGGACGCGGCCGGCGACGACGTGACCAAGTCGTTGCTGCTGACCGAGGCCGCACTCCGGGTTGGCTCCGAGAGCTCGGACTTCCCGGCCCTCATCGATCGCGCACAGGAGCTCGCTCCCGGGCTGCCGTTTGCGTATCGGCTGGGGAAACAGCACGCCCGGCGCCGAGGGGACGGCGAAGCCTTGCTCAGCTGGCTGCGGCGCCGAAAAGAGAACGCTTCGGATCCCATCGAAGAGGCGTTCGACAAGATCCGTGAGGCGCTGTTGCTCGCCGACTCCGACGGCGAAGCCGCGGCCGCACTGCTCGCCGATGCGAGCCAAGCACGCGCCGCCGACGTCTCCATGCACGAGCTCTTCGAGCGGCTGTCGCCCGCCGCTGGCAGCTCCCGAGGAGCGTGGCGCGAGTCCGTCGCCGCCTCGCAGGAAGGCTCTGGCAAGGTGCGCCTGCTGGTGGAGGCTGCGCTCGAATACGAACGTGCGGACGACCTGCCCGCCGCATCGCGGGCGGCCTCGGCCGCCGCGGGGGCCGGTGACAGTGCCTTCGCCCGAGTCACCGCGGAGCGCCTGGCAGCGTTCGGACCCCGAGGCGCGGAGCTCGCCGAACAATTGCTCGCTGAGGCGAAGGCAGCGACCGAACCGGCGAAGCAGGAGGAGCTCTACGAACGCCTGAGCGCCCTCGACGTTGCACGAGGAGACGCATCGAGCGCGCTGCTCTGGCAGAGCGCGATCCTGGAGAGCAACCCGAAGAACTTGAGGGCGTTGCGCGCGCTCGAGCACGCCTACCTGTCCGACGGTCGGACGGAAGAGCTCGAACCAATCGCAGCGACGCTGGCAGGCCTGCTCGATCGCAACGAAGCCACGGCGCACGCGATGCTGGCGGCGCGTTTGCGCCTGCTGGCCGGCAATGCCGATGGGCTGCGGGAGCTCGCCGAGCTCACCCAAACCCACCCTCCGCCGTCACTCTGGGCGTTGCGCACGCTCAGTGTCGCCGCCCGTAACGGCGACGACGACGAGCTCGGTCTGGCGGTCGAACGCCAGCTGAGCGAACGCGTCGCACGTGCGATCGATGCCGCCACCCTCGCGCTCCGTGCCGCCGAGGCAGCCATTCGGCTCGGCAAGCTCGAAGACGCAAAAGCCCTGCTCGACCGCGCCGTCGAGCTGGTGCCCGAGCACCCCGTGGCGCTGGCCCGCCAGGCGGAGATCCTGGAGAAGCTCGGCGACGCACGCGGCGCTGCCGAGGCCCTCGAGGCGCTGGCCGGCGCAAGCACCGTCCCGACTCACCAGGCAGAGCTCTGGCACAAAGCCGGTTGCCTCTGGCTGGACGCGGTGAAGGACGACGAGCGCGGTCAAGCCGCTCTAGAATTCGTCGCCGACCTCGATCTGACCCGTGCCGACGTGTTCCCGCGTTTGCGCGATCTGTACGTGAAGCTGGAGCAGCGAGAGAAACTGGCTGAGCTGCTCGAGCGGCGCATCGCCCTGACCGACGACCCAGACGAGCGGGTCTCGCTCGAGGTGACGCGGGGCAAGGCGTTGGCCGACATCGGCGACCGGTCCGCCGCGAAAGAGGCGCTGTCCGCCGCGCTGGACGCCAACCCCGATCACGCGGATGCGCTGGATGCCTTTGCCGAGCTCGCGGTGCACGAGGGCGACTGGGAGGGCGCCGAACAGGCCTGGATCCGCCTGGCCCGTCAGTCCACCGAGCCGGAGCAACAAGCGGAAATCTACCGCAAGCTCGGCGGCCTGTACGACGTCGACCTGCCGAACCCGCAGCGCGCCGAGCTGTCCTACCGCGAGGTCCTGAAACGCCTCCCGAACGACGTGGGCGCAATGGAGTGTCTGGTGCAGGTCTACGGACGACTCGGGGACATCCCAAAGTCACTCGAGCTCCAGACCGAGCTCTTGAACCGTGCAGGCACGCCGGAAGAAAAACGCGATCGCACCATCGAGCTCAGCCGTGTGCAGGAAGACCTGCAGCGCGACCGGCGCAAAGCCGAGGCAACCCTGGACAAGGCGCGCAAGACCTGGCCGCAAGACGGCGTCGTGCTGCGGGCGCTGGCCGAGTTCTATCGCCGCGGTGGCGAGGCGACTGCGTTGAACGTGCTCCTCGACCGAGCGGCCAACGACTCGCGTCGGGCGCTCGGAACCGGGCGCTTCGACGCGGCGCTGTTCGAATCGCTGGCGGCGGTAGCCGAGCTGCGCGGCGGAACCGACGCGGCGCGCGTCGCCAACGCGACCCTCGCTGCGTTGACCGGACAGCAACCCCAGATCGACGGCGTTGGTCTCAAGGCGGGGGACGCCCGCCTCGACGACCTGCTCGCGCCGGAGCTCTTGAACCTGCCGCTGCGAGCGTTGCTCAAGAAGGTCGGGGACGCGCTCGACGGTGCTTACGCGATGGATCTGCGGTCCATCCGCGCCACACCCTTGCCGTCCGAAGCCGCGGTGCTCGCGTCGCAGGTGCAACAGATGGCCACCGCGTTCGGCATCCACAACGTGGAGGTCTATGCGTCCGCAGCGCTCGGCCCCACCTGCACGCCGGCCAGCTCCGCGCCCCCGCGCCTCGTGCTCGGCACGGAGCTGCTCGCCGCGGACATCGACGAGACGGCGCGCACGTTCTTGATCTTGCGTGCACTGAAGCTCTTGCAAGCCCGGGCGTCGACCCTGTCTCGCACTGCCCCGATCGATCTCTGGCCGGTGCTTGCGGGCATGCTCAGCGTATTTGCTCCGACCTGGCAACCGGCGGGTGTGGACGCAAAGAAGGTTGCCGAACACCAGACTCGGCTCAAGGCGGCACTGGTGCGGGAGCTCGACACCGACGTTCCCGTCCTCGCGATGGAGGTCATCGGCTCGATCGGCAACCGTGCTTCGCAGCTCGGCACCGCCGTGAATCAGTGGGGCAACCGCACCGCGCTCCTGGCGCTCGGCTCACCCAGCGCCGCGTTGCTCGGGGTCGCGCTCGGCGGCGGCCACCCCGAAGGCCCACCGGAAGACGCGAGCGAACGCCTCAAGTGGATCGTGCGCAACCCGGAGGCGCGCGATCTCGCCGTCTTCAGTGTGAGTGAGCAGTACGCCGAGGCGCGGCGCCGGCTCGGCGTCGAAGGCTGAGCGCAGCTTCGACGCCTCGCCCGCTCACTCGACGACGAAGCGGACCGGCTCACTGAGCTCACCCCGCGCGCTCGCGACCCGGACTTCATGCTGCCCGATCGCGAGCGGCCAGCTCACCGCAAACGGTGCCCCGCTCGACCCGACACTCTTGCCATCCACGACGAAGCGTACACTCGAGTCGCCGGCCGCCACGCGCGCCCGGAGCACGATGGCCTGTGCGCGTGCAGGCAAGCCCGGATCCCGGACGAAGCGCGCGCCTTCGAAGGGGAAGGCCAGACGCGCTGGCGCACTGTCCAAGCGGACGTCTTGGCCGGGACAGCGAGGCGACCACGCATCCGGCACCACAGGCCGCCCCGTCGCCGCGGCCCAGGCCGTGAACCGATCGGGATAGCGCTCGCGGATCTCCGGCCGCGCCGCCGCACAGGCAGCGCCCGCCCGCAGCCCGTTGTTCGGGTCGATCGCAACCTCGACGTGCAGGTCGCAGTGGCTGTGCACCCCCCGCCCGGGCACAAACCGCTCGCGGATGCGCTGTGAGCAGTGAGGCCCCGGCAGCTCGCCACTGAGAGCACACACCTCGATCTCCTCGAGCACGCCCGGGGCGACGAGCGGCTCGGTCTTCCTTCCGCGCATCGCCGCCATCATCACATCGGCAAACAGCGGAGCCGCACCGGTGACGCCGCTCGAACCGCTCATCGGGTGGCCATCGAAGTTGCCGACCCAGACAGCGACGCTGAGCTCGCGCGTGTAACCCACGGTCCAGTTGTCGCGGAAGCCCTTCGAGGTTCCGGTCTTCACCGCCGCGGGGAACGGCAGCTCGAGCACGTTGCCGCGTCCGAAGGCCGCGACGCGCGCCTTCGGGTCGGAGAGGATGTCCGTGAGCAGTGCAGCGACCTCCGCTGGCATGACCCGAACCTCCTCCCGGGGAGGCAGCGCAATCTGCTCGCCCTTGGCGAGCCGCGCGCGTGTCACCGCCCGGAGGGGTCGGAACAGGCCACCTCGCGCCAGTGTCGCGTAGGCGTTCGCGAGCTCGGCCAGCGTGACCTCGCCATCCCCCAGAGCGATGGCGGCACCGTAGTGTTCGGCGGCTCGGTCGAGCGCCGTGAACCCGACGCGGTGCAACGTCTCGAGCACGTGCGCGGGTCCGGCCTCTTGGGCCACGAACACCGCGGGCACGTTGTACGAGTTGCCCAGCGCCTCTCGCAAGCGCACGGGGCCGTGGAAACGTCCGTCGTAGTTCCGCGGCGAGTAGTCCCCCTCCGGCGTCGAGAGGTGCAGCTCCACATCCGGCAAGATACTGCCGGCGCCGAGGCCCATGCGCTGCATGCCGGTGGCGTAGACGAAGGGTTTCAGCGTCGACCCGGGCTGCCGCAGCGCGAGCACACCGTCGTTTTGCCCGAGGCTCCGCTGATCGAAGAAGTCCGGCGAGCCGACGTAGCTGAGTATGTCACCGCTCTGGTTGTCGATCACGATGACCGACACTGCACTCGCGTCGTAGCTCGCGATGCGTTCGCGCGTCTGCCGGGCGAGCACACTCACCTCACGCTGCAGATCCGCGTCCAGCGTCGTGACGACCTCCGACAGTTTCTGGTCGATGAGCTCCGGCTGGAGCGCCCCGGACAGCACCGCCCGGACGAAGTGCGGCGCGCCACCCTCGCTGCCGCCCTTGGTGAGCACGATCGGCTCCGCCTTGGCGCGCTCGACGGCGTCTCGCGTGCTGAAGCCGTTGTCCAGCATGCGGTCCAGCACGCGGTCGCGGCGCCGAGTGAGCCGCGTGGTGCCCCGCTGTGGGTCGTAGAGGGTGGGACCGCGGGGCATTGCGGCCAGCGCCGCGGCCTCGCTCAGCGACAGCTTGGCGGCGGGTTTGTCGAAGTAGAGCCGGCTCGCAGCCTCGATGCCGCGCACGTTGGGCCCGAACTCCACTCGGTTCAGGTACTCCTCCAGAATGTGCCGCTTGTCGAAGTGAAGATCGACGCGGAGCGCGATGGCCATCTCGCGCAGCTTCGCCCCGAGTGTTCGGGGACGCGGAACCACGTTCTTCACCAGTTGCTGCGTCAGCGTGCTCGCCCCGGACACGATGCGCCGGTGCCAGAGCGCCTGCCCGACGGCGCGTACGACGGTCAGCGGATCGACGCCCGGATGCCAGTAAAAACGCTGGTCTTCCGCCGCCAGAATCGCGAGCGGCACCTCCTTTGGCAGCTCCGCCAGCGTCACGGGGGCGCCGAGCCCGCCCTCCCGCGTTCGCACCTCGGTGACGAGCCGCCCGTGGGCGTCGTGGACCCGAACACTCGTCGCGAGCGCGCTCTCCGCCGGCAAGAGCGCGTCGGGGATGCGCTGGAACGACGCGGCCACCAGGAGCGCGATGATCGGCGCGAGCAGCGCACCGAGCAGAGCACGCGCCGCCGGACTGCGCACCCAGCGGAGCGCCGCGGTCAGCCTTCGTCGCCCCATCATCGGATCTCCATCAGCGACGCAGCCGTGCGACCGAACGTCTCCGGTGTGTACATCTCCTCGGCTTTGGTGGGTGGCACGATGAACTTCCCCAGCGTCGTCGCCCGCGCCAGGTACCGATAGTGGTACATGCCGGCGGCCATGTGATCGACGAAGAACACCACACGATCGTCCCGCAGCTCGCGCCGGTACCAGCTCTCGAGGAAGGCCGAGCCGTGAGCCACGCGGTCTTCGTACTCGTCGTCGCAATCGTAACAGTCGTTCGAACCCTCGCCGCCGTCCCCCGCGCCGGCCCGGAGCCAGGCGGCGGTCGTGCTCAGGTTGGTGTCGACCGCCTCGAAGCCTGCCGGTAGGGGATCGTCGATCACGACGAACTCGCGCGGGCTGGGGGTGACAATGACCAGATCGGCCATCACCAGATCACCCCCGCTGAGCTTCGTGACACTCGCGTCAGGCAGGCTGAGGAGGGCATCACCGAGGGTGTCCGCCGTCACGCGCCGCAGCGTCTTTTGCACGAAAAAACCCCGGTCGAGCGCCTGCGACGGCAGCGTGCGCCGTGCGTACTTCAGGCGCGCCTCGTAGAACAGCGTGCCCGTGCCCTGCTTCTCGAACACCAGCGTGCCGCCCGAACCCAGCTTGGCGCTCGGGATCCGGTGGTCCACGGTCTCGAGGTTTCGGCCGTGCATCTCGGCCTTCACGAGCTCGTTCCCGCTCAGCCAGATCTTGGCCACGTAGTCCGGCACGTACTTCTCCTCGGAGCGCCGGTACTGGTCGAGAGCGATCAATGAAAACGCGGTCTCTTGAGTCGAGCGCCACTGGCCACCCTTGCGCACGGAGACCAGACCGCGGGCCAGCGGGCTCGCCAGCGGGTGCCCCGATTTGACGGCGACCAGGGCGCGCAAAACCAGCGCGCTCGTGCGGGCCGTCGAGTCCATCACCACCGCGTAGTCGTTGCCGAGGTTCTCGTTGGCGAAGGCCATGTTGGCATCGAGGCGCAGCTGGCCTTCGATCTCCCCTGCGAGTTTGTCGATCATCTCGCGCTTCTGCTTGGAGATCGCCAGGGCGTGCAGCAAGAACGCCTGCCCGAACAGCGGCATCTGCTTGCGGCTCTCGTACAGACGGCTCATGTAGCCCGTGTCCGGCGCCCCAACCTCCGCGAGCACGTCGACCACGAAGGCGGCGGTTGCCTTCCACATCTCGTCCTCGCGAGCCTGCTCCAGGTAACGGCGCACGTAGGTCCGGGCCTGTTCAATGCTGCGAGTCGGCACCGCTGCTCCGCCCTGCTTGGCTTGATGCAGCACCCAAAGGGCGTAGGTGCTGACCCAAGGTGAGCTCTCGGGGGAGTCCGGCCACATGCCGAACCCGCCATCGGAACGCTGCCGCGAGAGGATGTCGGCCACGGTCTTCTCGATCACGGGGGACAGCTTCTTCGGCAGCTCGAAGTGGTAGTCCCGGGCGAGCTCGCGCAGCGGCACGAGCGGCATCAAGCGGCTCGAGAGCTGCTCGGTGCAGCCGTACGGATACTCGATCAGCTGTTCGATGCCAGCATCGAGCCCAACCAGGGCACTGCTCGACAAAGACAGCTCGAGCGAACCGACGTCACGGCGGATGGCGCTCAGATCGCCCAGCTGCTCGCCGCTCGCTTTGTCGGTCTGGCCGTACAGCGCCACGGCTTCCATCACCAGCGGGACCTTGACCTCGCGCTCGACCTCGACAGCGTCCCGCTCTCCCTCGGCCTTGGCCTCGAAGTACAGCTTCGCGTGCCCCGCGGTCTTGGCGAGCATCGGGAACCGTACCTCTACGGACTGATCCCGCCCGAGCTGGATGACCCGTTCCGCCTCACCGGACAGCTCGAGTCCCTCGACTCTGGCCTTCACACTGACGTTGGCGGGGCCGAAACCCTTGGAGGTGACCACGACGCCGGCGTCGAGCTGATCGCCGGCGCGCACGAAGCGGGGCAGCGCCGGTCGCGCCATCAGACGCCGGCTGGTGACCACGCGCGCTTCGCCGTACCCGTAGCGGTCGTCGAGGCTCGTTGCCACCGCCATCAGGCGATACGTCGTGAGGCTCTCGGGGATCTTGAAGCTGACCTTGGCGAGACCCGCGCCGTCCGTGATCAACGTCGGGTTGAAATAGGCGCTCTGGCGGAAGTCCCGGCGTGCACTCTGTTTCCCACCACCACCGTCTCCTCCGTCCTGACCCTTGTCGACGCCGAGCACCGCGCCCAGATCGAGACCGAGTCGGGCCAGCGCTTCGCGCGATTCGAGCGTCGCCACCTGCAGTGGGCGCGACGCGGTGAATACCGGCAGCGGATCCGGTGTGCGATAACCGATCAGACTGAGCACACCCTCGTCGACGGCGTACAGGGTCACCTCGGCGCTCCTGGGTTTGCCCGCGGCGTCCCGCACCCGCACCTCGACCTCGGCGGTGGCGCCGGGACGCAGTTCTTTGTCCTTCGGTCGCACGTCGACCTTCAACCGGCGTGCTTCGGGATCGATCACCAGCTCCGCGTATCCCGCGCGGTACTGCGGCGCGCCAACGTCGGCCTTTCGGCGGTCGGTCGGCGGCGCTTTGCTGCGACCGCGGAGCAGGTGCACACTCACGAACGCGTTGGGGCGCATCGTGTCCGTGATGAGTACCTCGACGGTCGGTGTCGTTCCGACCAGCTTCTTGCGCTCGGACCTGTAGACCCCTGCCCGCTCGACCGTGATCAACGCCTCGGCGTCCGGGAACGGCGACTTGATCAGCACGCGCGCAGTGTCGCCGACCTTGTACGACTTCTTGTTGAGCGAAAGGTCGAGCTTCATGCGGTCGTTGTCGCTCCAGGTCTGAGCACCGGCCCCGATGCCGAAGAAGCTGAGCGCGGCCTCCGTTCGGTTCTTGCGCTCGTCCGTGGCGCGGGCGCGAAGCAGGTAATAACCGCCCTCTTTGACCTCGATCGAACACGCCGCCGGCGCGCTGGCCGTGACCACGGAGCAGGACCCCATGGCGGTGTCGATGGGCTTGGAGATCGAGTGAAAACGTCCGCCGCCGACGTCTTGTCGCGCCAGCGTCCACTTGCGCCGCACGAGCTCGACGTTCACCGCCTTGCCAGTGAGCTTCTCGCCCTTGGGCGAGAACGCGAGGACCGCGGTCGTGACCCGCCCGGGCGCGTTCACGAAATAGTCGTCGAGCTGTTTCAGGCCGACGTAGAAGGTCGCCGGGTGCACGACGGCGCTGGTGCTACCGCCGATGGACTGGCGTGAAACATCGGTGACCTCCGCGTCCAAGGTGACGAGCTCTGGACCGCGCTGCCCGGGCAGCGTGAGCGCGAGCTCCGTGCGGAGCTTGCCTTGCGCATCGAGCTTGCCGGTCTCGGTCTTGAGCTGCGCGGCCCCGGAGTCGGCGTCCTCGTCGTCGGCGAAGAACTCTCCGCCATCCGTCGAGTACTCCTCCGTGCCAGGTGGCGCGAAGCTGGTGCGACTGCGCGAAATCGTGTAGCGGACACCGGCCTTTGCCATCGGCGCGCCGAACAGGTAATCGCCGTGGGCATCCCAGCGGGCCTTGTCCCCGCGCACGTAGTCCGGGCGGTCGCTCTCGGCGCTGACCTTGAACTCCGCCGCGCGATACTCCGCGACCTCGAAGTACTGGTTGATGCCCTCGTCTTCACCCAGCCCCTCGGTGCGAACCTGCCAGCTGCCCAGCGCGCCAGTGCGCGGGATCTTCAGGCTCGCGTTGAAGGTGCCGAACTTCCCGAGGTTGACCTTTTGCCGGGAGACCTCGTCGCCGTCCGGCGAGCGCAGAGAGAGCTCGAGCGCCAGGCGCGCGGGGATCGAATTGCCGGAGGGCACCTCGGTGCGGACGATGCCCTTCAGCTGCACACTGTCCCCGGGGCGGTAGATCCCGCGCTCGGTGAAGAGCATGCCGTAGCTCTTCTGGCTGCCCGAGAGATCCGTCGCGACCCCAAACCGCCAGCCGTCGAGGTGATCGGAGACGTACCGGTAGGACCAGTCGTCGCCTTCACGCGCCACGACCACGGCGCGCGACGCGGGCTCGTCTTTGTAGAAGTTCGGCTGAAAGTCGGCGGCCGGAATCGAGGCGATACCTCGGGAGTCCGTGTCGTACACCTTCACCGGAGCGCCGGTTCTATGGAGCTCGACCTTGGCGCCCGCCGCCGGTGCACCACTCGACAGATGTGAGACCCAGACCAGCGAGCCGTGGCGCGAGAGCTTGGCGCTGATGGCCAGATCACTGACAGCGAGCACGCGTACGTCCGTGCCAATGCGCTCGCGCTCCGGCCGGGGGCCCTTGCGCGCCTCCCGCTCCGTCCAGCGGATCCCCAGTGCCATCGCCCCGCGATGTGCGCCGGGCAAGACGGCGCTCGGGTCGACGAGCTCCTTGGACAACACGTTCGCGGGCGCGCCGGGCTTCACTCGGCGCTGCTTGGCCCCCGCCAGTTTCACGAGCGTACCCAGGCGAGCTTCGGCTCGGCTGCCGTCAGCCATGACGAGAAGATCTGCGGGAGTGAGTGCCGCGGTCGTCAGCTCGTACTCCTTGACGTTGACCGCACCGATCTTGATGGGCCTTGCCGTCACCGGCTCCACCACGTCACCCGAGACGCCGATCTCCACCGTCGGCCAGAGATCGTCGACCACGATCTTCTCCGTGTACGCCTTGCCCATGCGCTGACCGAAACGGTCCGTCAGATCGGCGTTGACGCGCAGCATGTAGCTGGCCCCGGGGCGCAGCTTGGCGGAGAAACCCGCGTAAGTCGTGGCATCGTCTTCGTCGCGCCACGTCTCCCACTGGATGCCAGCGTTCGGAGTGAGGCTGACTGCGCGGCGCAGATCTTTGAGCTTCACTGCGTTGGAGAGCTCGAAGCTGAGCCCCGAGCCTGCCATGCAATCACCATTCGGAGTGTCGCGGTTGCAGCTCACCCGCGTGACCTGCAAGGGACCGTAGGTCTCGAAGCTCACGGCGTCGGCTCGACCTGCCGGCAGCGGTCCCTCTTCGCCAACCAACGCCGCACCGATGGTGAAAGCGAACGCGGAGTGAATCGGCAGCGGCAGATTCGGAGTCACCAAGAGACGCTTGGCCTGGGCGGGATTGGGGCGCTTCACGCTGAACGCCAGCGGGCGCGCTTTGCCCCCGCTGGTTGCGACCAGGCTGCTCGCCCGCGCGAGCACGTCGGGGTCGACGGGCTGGTTGAACAGCAGCTCGAGCGTCGTCTTCGGCTCGAGACCCCGTGCACCCGACGACGGCGTGGATCGCACGAGACGAGGCAATGGTGTAGAGAGCTCGAACCGGTGGGGTGAGCCGAGGGTCGAGCCGTCGAGCGCGCGGGTGCTCGCGGGGATCTCCACGCGAATGTTGGTGGCGCCGGGCAGTCTGCCCTCGCGCGGCACGAACAACAGCGCCCGCGTTCCGACCCACTGCCAGCGCCCTTCGAGCTTGGGCGTGGTCTCGATGGGCGGCACCGCTTCGTCCCCAGCCAGGGACAGTGCACGCAGTGGGCGGCTGAAGACGACACTGAGCTCCGCGCCCGTCGTCGCCTCGCCCTTGGGACCGGCGAAGACCACTCGGAACGGTCCATCTTCACCGCGTCCTCCTTCCCCCTTGCCGAGCGACAAGGTGCGCGACGGGACGACGCTGGGCATGGTCGCGCCCCCGGGCACACAAGCCGCCGCGACCAGGGTCAGGGCGACGAGCAACGAGCGAAATCGCCGAAGCGGTGACTGGGACCTGTTGGATCTGGGGGAGCGCATCCGGGACCATCCTCCGAGCACCCGTCAGCAACGGGCGTGCCCGGCCTATACCCCGGCATTTTCTCGGCGAGCGCCCGGCCTTGCGCGCCCGGCGTGTGCGCTCACCCTCAGCGTGCGGCGGCAGACCCACATGCCGGAAGCGGCGCCCCGGGGTGCTATCCTCCCCGGGTGCGTGCGATCGCCGTCCTGGCGGCACTATTGTTCCTGGCGGGCGCGGCTCGCGCGGAGCCCACCGCGCGGTTCCCCGATCCGGGGCAGGCGCGCGCCGCACCTCCGCCTGCCCCCGCCGAGCTCCGTAAACCAGCCAACGAACCCTGGGGCCGCAGCACCGCGCGGGAGCATTTACGGCGCGCCAGCGAGCACCTGCGCCGAGGTGACACCGCCCTCGCCCTCGGTGAGCTCAACGAGGCAACCCGCATGGACCCGAGCTTCGGCGAGGCCTACCTGGAGCTCGGCCGAGTGAGGGAGCTGAGTCGCGATTTTGCGGAAGCTGATCGAGTCTACGCCGCCGCCGCGCGGATCCCGAGCGCGCGTGCCGATGCGCTGTTCGGGCAAGCTCGGGTCGCGCGCGTCTTGGGGCGCCACGCCGACGCGTTTCGAGCGCTCGAGGGCGCGGTCGAGCTCGCGCCGGAGCGCAAGCGGGTGCAGCTGCTCGCCGAGTGGTACGTGGAACGCCGCGCGTGGCCCGCGGCCCTCGTCGCCTGGCGAAGGGTGCTCTCGCTGCTCGACGACGAGCAAGGTCCCGAGCGCGACGTCGCGCGCTTGCGTGTGCGTGCCCTCGTGGTGCTGGCAGCAGAGGCTGATCCTGTCGTTGCAGGAGCGTCGCATCACGGCAGCTGGGTGCGGCGCTCTCTCGCGCAGATCGGGAAAAAACCGCGCTGAAGCCTGGCTCAGCTCTCCAGGTGAGCTTCGGCAACCTTGCGCACGTCGTCCGGCATGGGGCAGCTCTTGAGCGCCGACAGATCCGTCGTGACCACGGTGTGGTGCACCTCTGCGCTGACCACCCGATCACTCGCCCGCACGAACTCGTAGCGCAGCGTCATGCTGCGGTTCCCGAGCCGCGCGACTGTCGTTTCGACCACGGCGATGTCGCCGTAGCGAAGCGGCGCGCGAAAATCCGAATGCACTGCCACCGCGGGCAATCCAACCCTTCGCTCCGTGACGAGCCGCGCGTAGCCCCCGTCGAGCGGCTCGAACAATCGCTCCATGGCCTCATGGGCGTAGGTCAAGAAGTGCGGGAAGAAGAGCAGCCCCGCGGGATCGACTTCGTGAAAACGCACCTGGCGCTCGTAGGCGAACACGAGCGTGAGCCTACACCGGCGGACGCTGGCGGAAGGGGGGCAGTCGCTGCAGAGTCCCCGCCCCGCGAGCGTGCGGAAGTGTAGGCAGCGTGACCCAGGCCTTGCCGGTCAGCGGGTTTTACCGGACACTTCTGAGCCATGCGGCTTCGCGACCGGTCAATGGCTCTGTGTGCGGTGGTGGGCAGCTGGATCGTGGCCTGTAGCGCCGGCGGCAGCGGCGGTGGTGACGGCGGGGCGTCGTCCGGCGGCAGCGCCGGAGCAACGACCGGCGGCGCGGCTGGAGCCGGAGCCGGAGGAACCTCGACGGGTGGGACGTCGAGCGGTGGCGCAGGCGCGGGCGGCGCAGGCGGGACGGCAGCCAGCGGTGGCGCCCCGACCGGTGGAACCGGCGGCGCGGCCGGCAGTGCGAGCGGCGGAGGCGGAACGTCGAGCGGCGGGACCTGGGGTGATGCCGGTATCCCGGACGTGACGTTCAGCTACGACGGACCGGTCGAAGACGACGCCAGCATCGGAGACGCATGCGCTGCGACGACGGTGAACGCGGAGGCCGCGCCCCTCGACATGTTCATCATGATGGACAATTCCGGCAGCATGGGGACCGACTGCAACATCGGTCAGGCCACGACTTCCAAGTGGTGTTATTCGATCAACGCGCTGTCGCAGTTCTTCCAGACCGCGCCGACCGGCACGGGCGCGGCGCTCCAGTACTTCCCGAAGTGTCTGGGGTCGCTCGCGGAGTGCACGACCGGGACGGGATGTGCCGTGGCCGAGGTACCACTGGGGAATCTGCCCGGAAATCTCACTGCGCTTCAGACTTCTCTCGACGGCACCACACCCAACGGCGCGACTCCCATGGAGGCGGCGCTGCACGGGCTCGCCACCTACACGACCCAGAAACAACAAGCCGGGCGCGTGATGATCGGCATCTTCATCACGGACGGCGTGCCCGAGACGTGCACCACCAACGTCAACATTCTCGCCGGCATCGTGCAGACCCACCTGACCACGGACAAGATCAAGACCTTCGTCATCGGCATGGACGGCGCGGACTTCGGCAAGCTCGACAGTATCGCCGCCCCGGGAGGGGCCGCGCTGCACTCTACGAACTGCGGCGGAACGTCGCCGTGTTATTCGTACAACGTCGGCAACGGCAACCCGGCCGCGTTCACCGCGGTGCTGTCCGCAATCCAGAAGAGCGCGGTCGCCTGTCAGTTTGCGATGCCGAGCACGGACGGCGGCATCACGGACCCCAACAAGGTCGAGGTGCAGTACTTCCCGGCGGGCGCGCCGCCCTCGCAGAAGTTGCCGAAGGTCACCAACGCGAGCGCTTGCTCCGGCGGCGGCTGGTACTACGACAACAACGCCAGCCCCAAATCGATCCTGCTGTGTCCGTCGAGTTGCACCATCGTGCAGCTCGACACCAAGGCGAAGATCGACGTGTCACTGGGTTGCCTGGGATCGTGACGGGGTACACTTCAGCTTTCTCACCGCGACAGCCGGACGGGAGCGCCGCAGATCGCGGCCATGTCGCGCGCGCCGACCCGTTGTAAGCCCTGTGTAAGCGCGACCACCGAAGCTTCGCTCATGCGGAGGGTGGTGGAGAACGTCCCGCGCCGGAGGTCCGGGCAAACTCACCTGCTCAGTCGCCATGCGGAGTACGCTCTGCTCGCCATGCTCCAGCTCGCGGACGGTGGACGGCCCAACACGCTGCGTGGCTCCGACCTCGCTGCGCGGATTGGCGCGCCTCGGCACTATCTCCTCAAGACGCTGCGCCGGCTCGTCCGTGCCAAACTGCTCGTCGCGCAGAGAGGTCACGGTGGAGGATACGCGTTGGCGCGCCCGGCCACGTCCATCAGCTTCTGCGACGTGCTAGCGGCGGTTGGACAGCAGCCTCTCACCACCGCCGGTACGTCACGATGCCGGCAGCGTGGCGCACGGTGTCCGGTGCATGGCCCGTATCGCGTGCTCTCGGATTGGGCCGAACGCCAGCTGATCTCAGGCCGCGCTGCGCGGGTGAGCCGGCCCCGCCGCGCGGCATGACGGCGGTCAGGCCCGGACACGCACTGCCCGCGTCGCGCAAGCGCCATGTAAGCGCCGTGTAAGCGCCAGCCAATAGGCTGCCGTCAGGAAAGGAAGGCCGATGAGCAAGAGCAGCCTGGATGGCGTGCGGCGAACGCTTCTGGCAGTCGTCGCCGCGTTGTTGGTCTGGACGTCAACGATCCCGGCGCAGGCCGCAACCGGCGCTGAGAACTTCAACGCAACCTGTGCCGCCTGCCACACCGTCGGCGGCGGCAAACGCGTCGGTCCCGACCTCAAGGGTGTCACCGAACGCCGCTCGGAGGAGTGGCTGCTGAAGTTCATCAAATCGTCGCAGTCGGTCATCAAGAGCGGCGACCCCACCGCAACGGCGCTGTTCGACGAGTTCAAAGTCCAAATGCCGGACACCCCGTACTCACCGGCCGAAATCAAGGACATCCTCGCTTACATCCAGAGTGGCGGTGAGCCCGCCGCCGCGGCGCCGGTCAGAGCCGCAACGCCGGACGACATCCGCAAGGGTCAGGCGATCTTTCAAGGGATCATCCGCCTGAAGAACGGCGGGCCGCCGTGTAACTCGTGCCACCACGTCCAGAACGACGCCGTCATCGGCGGCGGCGTGTTGGCCAAGGAGCTCACCACGGTCTTCGGGACGATGGGCTCACCCGGGGTCCACGCGATCCTGGGCAAACCGCCGTTCCCGGTGATGGCGCAGGCGTACAAAGACAGGCCGATCACGGAGGACGAGGTCATCTCCATCGTTGCGTTCCTGCAAGACGCCCACGCCAAACAGGCGTTTCAGCAGCCTCGCGACTACGGGTTCCGGCTGCTCTACGGCGGCGCCGGCGGGCTCCTGATCTTGATGCTCCTCTACTCGCTCATCTGGCGCCGGCGCAAGACTCACCCCGTCAATCACGAGATTTTCGAGCGTCAGATCCGCACCGAATGAGCCCGGCCCGTGCAGTCACCATCGACAAGGCCTTCGAGAGATTTGGAGAGGTAGAGACATGAGCTGGATCCAGGACATCATCTCGCCCGAGACGCGGCACTGGGAAGAATTTTACCGCAATCGCTTCCAGCACGATCGCATCGTGCGGAGCACTCACGGGGTCAACTGCACGGGGGGATGCTCCTGGCAGATCCACGTGAAGGACGGCATCGTCGTCTGGGAAACGCAGCAGCTCGACTACCCGCTGCTCGAGGACTCACTCCCGCCCTACGAGCCTCGCGGCTGCCAGCGAGGCATCTCGTATTCGTGGTACCTTTACAGCCCGCTGCGCATCAAATATCCGCTGATCCGCGGCGCGCTCATCGACGCGTTCGAGAAGGAGAAGGCGGCGGCCAAAGGGGACGCGGTTCTGGCCTGGGAGAACCTGCAGAAGAACCCGAAGAAGCGCGCAGCGTACCAGAAAGCCCGCGGAAAAGGCGGTTTCCGCCGCGCCTCGTGGGACGTCGTGCTCGAGCTGATGGCGGCCGCCAACATCTCAACTGCCAAGAAGTATGGGCCCGATCGTGTGTTCGGCTTCTCGCCCATCCCGGCGATGTCCATGCTCAGCTACGCCGCCGGCGCGCGGTTCCTTCAGCTCTTCGGCGGAGTGAACCTCAGCTTCTACGACTGGTACTGCGATCTGCCCACGGCGTTCCCCGAGATCTGGGGTGAGCAGACCGACGTCTGTGAGAGCGCCGATTGGTACAACTCGAAGTTCATCGCTGACATGGGCGCGTGCCTGAACATGACGCGCACTCCCGATTGCCACTTCTTCGCCGAAGCCCGGCACAACGGGACCAAGGCCGTGGTCTTCGCGCCTGACTTCAGCCAGGTCTGCAAATACGCGGACCAATGGGTTCCGCTCCACGCGGGCAGCGACGGCGCCTTCTGGATGGCCGTCTCCCACGTGATCTTGAAGGAGTTCCATCACGAGCAGGCGACGCCGTACTTCATCGACTACGTGAAGAAGTACACGGACAGCCCGTATCTGGTGAAGCTCGAGAAGGTCGGCGACCACTACCGACCAGGCCGCCTCGTTCGCGCCAACGAAATCGCCAAGTGGAAGGACATCGACAACGGCGACTGGAAGTTCCTCAACATCGATCAGGTGAGCAACGAGCTGGTCGTGCCGAAAGGCAGCGTCGGGCACCGTTGGGACAAGACACCCGGCAACTGGAACATGCTGCACGAGAACGCCGTCGACCACGAACCCTACGACCCGACGCTGACTCTGCTGGGAGATCGGGACGACACCTTGCCGACCGAGTTCACCGAGTTCGGTCTGGACAAGGTCGCCGTCCGCAACGTGCCCGTGCGCTACCTGGACACCGTCAACGGCCAGGTCGCCGTGACCACGGTCTACGACCTGATCATGGCCCAATACGGCGTCGGGCGCGGGCTCGCCGGCGACTATCCGAAGGACTACACGGACCCGAACGCGGCCTACACGCCAGCCTGGCAGGAGATCTTGACCGGGGTCGATTCCAAGACGGTGCTGCAGTTTGCGCGGGAGTGGGCGAGCACCGCCGAGATCACCCAAGGCAAGTGCATGATCATCGTCGGCGCCGGCATCAACCATTGGTACCACGCGAACCTGATGTATCGCGCCGGCGCCATGGCGCTGATGCTCTCGGGCTGCGTCGGCAAGAACGGTGGCGGTCTCAACCACTACGTCGGACAAGAGAAGCTGGCGCCGGTCGACTCCTGGGCAGCCATCGCGTTTGCCAAGGACTGGCAGGGGCCCAGCCGCCTCCAGCAGGCCCCCCTGTGGCACTACATCAACACCTGCCAGTACCGCTACGACGGGCAGTTCTCGCGCTACAACGCGGTGCCGAAGAACGACCGCACGGCGCAGCACACCGCGGACACGATCTACCAGTCGGTGCGCATGGGCTGGATGCCGTACTACCCGCAGTTCGAGCAGAACCCACTCGAGCTGACGCGTGAGGCCGAGAAGCACGGCGCGAAGTCGAACGACGAGATCACCGAGTACGTGCTCGAGAAGCTGAAGAGCAAGAAACTAGACTACTCCGTCAGTGATCCGGAGGCTGACGTAAACCACCCACGCGTTTGGTACATCTGGCGCGGCAACGCCATCATGGGGAGCATGAAGGGGCACGAGTACGCCCTCAAACACTACCTCGGTACCCATTCCAACGCTATCGGCAAGGACTCGGACGAACACACCAAAGAGGTGAAGTGGCACGACGTCGCGCCGACCGGGAAGATGGACCTGGTCGTCGACCTCAACTTCCGCATGGACTCGTCGGCTCTCTACTCCGACATCGTCTTGCCGGCGGCATCCTGGTACGAAAAGGCGGACCTCAACAGCACCGATCTGCACTCCTTCATTCACCCGCTCTCACAAGCGGTGGCGCCGGTCTGGGAGTCGAAGTCGGACTGGGACATCTTCAAGCTCCTGGCGCAGGCCACCAGCGAGTGTGCCAAGAAACACCTGGCCACGCCCCAGAAGGACATCGTCGCGACGCCGCTGTCCCACGACACGGCGGACGAGATCACCCAGCCGGAGATCAAGGACTGGTACCGCGGCGAGTGCGAAGCGATCCCGGGCAAGACCATGCACAAGCTTGGCGTAGTCGAGCGCGACTACACGAAGCTGTACGAGAAATACATCACCCTCGGGGAAAACATCAAGAAGACTGGCCTCGGCGGTCACGGCAACCACTACCACTGCCAAGACGAGTACGACCAGCTGCTCTCCTCCAATCACTTCCCGAAACAGACGTTCGACGGCAAGGTCTACCCGTCGCTCCGCGAGGACAACCAGGCCGCGAACGTGCTGCTGCACCTCTCGACGCTCACCAACGGCGAGCTCAACGTGCGCGCGTACGAGAACATGGAGAAGAAGACGGGCCTCGTGCTCGCCGACCTCGGAGAGGGCAGCAAGGACGTCCGCATCACCTACGAGGAGCTCCAGGCGCAACCACGACGTTACAACACGTCACCGCTCTGGTCGGGGTTGATGAACAACGGCCGTGCGTACGCGCCGTACACCTACAACTACGACAAACTCGTGCCGTGGCGGACGCTCACGGGCCGCCAGCACTTCTACCTCGATCACGAGATGTACCTCGCCTACGGCGAGAACCTCCCGACCTACAAGCCGTCGCCCAAACCCGCGGCCTACGGCGACCTGAAGGAGACACTCAAGGACGGCGAGGCGCTGGCGCTCAACTGCCTCACTCCGCACGGCAAGTGGCACATCCATTCGACCTACATGGAGAACCACCGAATGCTCACGCTGTCGCGCGGCTGTGAGCCATGCTGGATGAGCGAGGCTGACGCGGAGGAGCTCGGCATTCAGGACAACGACTGGGTCGAGGTCTACAACGACCACGGTGTCTACTGCACACGCGCCTGCGTGAGCGCACGTATCCCCAGGGGTGTGTGCATCGTCTATCACGTCCCCGAACGAACCGTTGGCATTCCGAAGTCACAGGTGCGCGGCAATCGGCGGGCGGGTGGGCACAACAGCTTCACGCGCATCCACCTGAAGCCGAACTACCTGAGCGGTGGCTATGGCCAGTTCAGCTACCACTTCAACTACTGGGGCCCGATCGCGCCGCAGCGAGACACTCACGTGATCGTCAAGAGAATGACCAAGGTCGTCTTCTGAGAAAGGACAGCAGTCATGGATATCAGAGCTCAGATCTCGATGGTCTTTCATCTCGACAAATGTATCGGCTGTCACACTTGCTCGATCGCCTGCAAGAACATCTGGACCGACCGCAAGGGCGCGGAATACCAGTGGTGGAACAACGTCGAGACCAAACCCGGCACGGGCTACCCAGGAAAGTGGGAGGACCAGGAGATCTACAAGGGCGGCTGGTACCGGGACGACGTTGGGCGCATCCACCTGAAGGGCGCAGGCAAGAAGAAGGGCCTGTCGAACATCTTCCACAACCCCAACTTGCCTGCGGTCGAGGACTACTACGAGCCGTTCACGTACGACTACCTGAACCTGATCGAGGCGCCGGCCGGAGACGATCAGCCCACCGCCCGTCCGATATCGCTGATCACCGGCGAGCCCATCGACGTGAAGATGGGGCCGAACTGGGACGACGACCTGGGCGGCAGCCCCGACTACGCCCGCAACGATCCAAACCTCGCAAAGCTCTCGCCCGCCGAGCGCGAAGCCATGTTCCAGCTGGAGCGCATGGCGTTCTTCTACCTGCCTCGGATCTGCAACCACTGCTTGAACCCTGGTTGCGTGGCCTCGTGTCCGTCCGGTGCGATCTACAAGCGCGGTGAAGATGGCATCGTGCTGATCAACCAGAAGGTGTGCCGCGCTTGGCGCATGTGCGTGACCGCCTGCCCGTACAAGAAGAGCTACTACAACTGGCACACCGGAAAGAGTGAGAAGTGCATCCTCTGCTACCCGCGCATGGAGGCGGGTTACGCGCCGGCCTGTATGCACTCCTGCGTCGGGCGCATTCGCTACATCGGTGTGCTCCTGTACGACGCCGACCGCATCGAGACGACGGCATCACTCGAGGACAAACAGCTGGTGCAGGGTCAGCTCGACATGCTGATGGACCCCTTCGACCCGGAGGTCATCGCTGCGGCGAAGGCCAACGGCATCCCCGACTCGACGATCAAGGCCGCTCAAGACTCCCCGACCTACAAGTTCGTCAAGACCTGGGGCATGGCCCTGCCGCTCCACCCGGAGTTCAGGACGCTGCCGATGCTGTTCTACGTACCGCCGCTCTTGCCGGTGATGGCTTCAGTCACCGAGTCCGACGGTGCCCAGAAAGAGAAGCTGAACCCCATAGCAAAGACCTGGACCGACAACTGGCTCTACGACACCAGCACCGAGGAGCTGTTTCAGACGATCGACCAGGCCCGGTTCCCGCTCAAGTACATGGCGAGCCTGTTCAGCGCGGGTGATACGAACGCGGTCGCGTTGCGGCTGAAGAAGCTGATGGCGGTAAGGATCTACCGACGCTTCAAGACCGTCGGTGACATTCCGGAGAGCAAGGTCAACCAGCTCCTGAAGGAGACCGGGCTGAGCCAGGCCGAAGCGGAGGGCATCTTCCAGCTGACGGCGCTGGCGAAATTCAACGACCGCTTTGTCATTCCGCCCGCGCACCGCGAGCAGGCCATGGAAATGCTGGAGTTCACTGGAGACACCAAGGGTTCGACGGGCTTTGGCTTCCGCGAGAAGCCCGAGCGGGGGATGTGAGATGTCCTTCGCACGCTACGAGCTGTTGGCCCTGTTGTTCACCCATCCGGGCTCAGGCTTCGACGAAGCCGTGTCGCTGGCGATCGCCGCCCACGTGGACCGTTATCCCCATGCCGCGCTGGCGCTGGAGAAGTTCCGTCGACTCCTACCCACACGCGATCTCTTGGCTCTGCAAGAGCTCCACACCCGCACCTTCGACATCCAGCCCATCACGTCGCTCGACATCGGGTACACGCTGTTTGGCGAGGACTACAAACGCGGCGCGCTGCTCGCCGGCTTGAGCGGAGAGCACAAGCGCGCGGAGAACGACTGCGGCAGCGAGCTCGGAGACCATCTACCCAACCTCCTCCGACTGTTACCGAAGCTGACCGACACGAGCGTGCGGGACGAGCTCGTCCGCGTGATCCTCGCTCCCGCCGTGCGCGAGATGATCCGCGAGTTCGGGCCCGAGCGGATGGCCAAGAAGGAAGAGCTCTACAAGAAGCACCACAAGACGCTCATCGAGGCTGCCTCCGGCGAGATGCGCACGGCCTACTGTCACGCCCTCGAGGCGCTGTACGAGGTCCTACGCGAGGACTTCGAGCTCAAGGTCAGCCTGCCGCTCGACCAGGAATCCAAGTTCGTCGGCTCGGTCGGCGCGGAGCTGGGGATCGAGAGTGGCGCAGCGCCCAACAGCCTCCCGGGCTTCGCCGCCGGTGACTCCCGAGGGTCGTGCTCCAGCAACGTGAGAGGGACGTGATGAACCTGCCGTACGTGTTTCTATTCGCCGGGCTGCCCTACGCCGCGATGCTCATCTTCTTGGCGGGCACCATCATGCGGTACCGCAACACGGGCTTCAAAGTCTCCGCCTTGTCGTCCCAGTTTCTGGAGGGACGGAGACTGTTCTGGGGCTCGGTGCCGTTCCACATCGGGATCCTGGTGTGTTTCTTCGGGCATCTGACCGCGTTCTTGATCCCCGAGGGAACCCTGCTCTGGAACAGCAACCCGGTGCGGCTGATCGTGCTGGAGATCACGGCGTTCTCCTTCGGCCTGAGCACGCTGGTCGGGCTAGTCGGGCTGATGGTCCGGAGATTCACAAACCCGCGCATCAAGATGGTCACGACCCGCATGGACGTCGTGCTCGAACTCCTGATCCTGGCGCAGGTGCTGTTGGGTCTGTGGGTGGCGTATGGCTATCGCTGGGGCTCGTCATGGTTCGCGGCGGATCTCTCGCCCTACCTGATGTCGCTCTTCAAACTCGATCCCAACCTGGTGGCGATCAGCGCCATGCCCGTGCCGATCCAGCTGCACGTCATCGGCGCTTGGCTCATCGTCGGGATCTTCCCTTTCACTCGGCTGGTCCACATCCTGGTCGCGCCGCTGCACTACATCCGCCGTCCATACCAGCGCGTAATGTGGAACTGGGATCGTAAGGCGATCCGCGACCCGGCAACACCCTGGAGCAAGGCGCGACCGAAGAACAACTGAGAGGGACACATGCCCGTGGAAGCGAAAGCGACGGGGGCCGCTCACAAGGCCCTCTTCTTGAACACACTCGCGTTCACCGTCTGCTTCGCAGCCTGGATGCTCAACGGCGTGCTGGTGACGTTCCTCGCGGCCAATCAGGTGTTCAAGTGGGGCCCGGTCGAGGTCGGGTGGCTGATGGGGATTCCGGTCCTCACGGGATCGGCGTTCCGGCTCCCGGCCGGGATCCTCACCGACAAGTACGGCGGGAAACCGGTTTTCACCGGCCTGCTCTTGTTCGCGGCGCTGCCGATGTTCCTGCTCTCGTACGCCAACAGCTTCCTGGCCTTCGCGCTGTGCAGCTTCGGGTTCGGGCTGGCGGGGGTCAGCTTCTCGATCGGCATTGCGTTCACGTCGGTGTGGTATCCGAAGCGGAATCAGGGCACGGCGCTCGGAGTCTTCGGCGCGGGTAATGCGGGTGCGGCGCTGACCACCCTGTTGGCGCCCTCACTGCTGAACGAGTTCACCAACCACGGCGCAAACCTCGAAGGCTGGCGCAAGGTACCGGTCGTGTACGCAGTCGGGCTGTTGCTCATGGCGACGCTCTTTTTCGCGCTGACGACCAACAAAAAGCCCGCGAGCTCCGGCCGCAATCTGCGCCAAATGCTCGCGCCGCTCCGCAGCGTCCGTGTGTGGCGTTTCGGGCTCTACTACTTCCTGGTATTCGGCTGCTTCGTTGCGTTCTCGCAGTGGCTGGTCCCGTACTTCGTGAACGTCTATTACCTGCCGCTGGTCACCGCAGGGATCTTGGCTGCGCTCTTCAGCTTCCCGTCGGGCGTGATTCGCGCGATGGGCGGCTGGATGTCGGACAAGTGGGGCGCCCGTCGGGTGATGACCTGGGTGCTCGTCACGTCCTGCCTGATCAGCTTCGCGGTGATCTTTCCGAAGATGGAGGTCTTCTCGCCGGGTCAGGGCATCATGGCCAAGGCCGCCGGTACGGTCACCTCGGTGTCGCCAGAGAGCATCGGTGTGGGTCGCGAGAGCTACGCACTGACACAAAAACCCACGACCTTCGCCAAGCTCGAAGCCGGGCTGCTCGTCTTCCCCAAGAAGGAGGTGTGGCAGGAGCCCGCGGTGGTCGTCGGACAAGAGGTGCAACGGAGGGAGCTCTTGGCGAAGGGGGTCACACGCATCTTCTTCCAGGCCAACGTGTGGATTTTCGCCGTGCTGGTCACGCTCTTGGGCTGCATCTGGGGGATCGGGAAGGCGGGCGTCTACAAGTACATTCCGGACTACTTCCCCGATGAAGTCGGCGTCGTCGGAGGCATGGTGGGTGTGCTCGGGGGACTCGGCGGCTTCTTCTGCCCGATCGTCTTCGGATACCTGCTCGAGGGGACGGGCCTCTGGACGAGCTGCTGGATGTTCATGTTCGCGCTGTCCACGGTCTGTCTCGCGTGGCTGCTACGCACCGTGCGTTTGCTCGACGCGAAGCTGACACCGCGCACTTCTCAACGCCTGGAAGCGCCACTCGAGAGGGCAACCCAATGAGCAAGACCGATGAATCCGCTCCCGCCGCGGCCGGCGGGATCGGGGGCTGGCTCCCCAAGTGGGAACCGGAGAACGAAAGGTTCTGGACCGAGACCGGCAGCAAGATCGCTCGGCGAACGCTCACGCTCACGACCATCAGCCTCATCCTCTCATTCGCCACCTGGTTCGTGATGAGTGTGCTCGTGGTTCGCCTGCCCGCGATTGGTTTCAAGTTCGACACGATGCAGCTGTTCTGGCTGGCGGCGATGCCCGGGCTCGCTGGCGGCACGCTGCGAGTGATTCACAGCTTCTTGATCCCGATCTTCGGGACGCGGTTGGTTGTCGGAGTCGCCACGCTGCTCAAGCTCATCCCCTGCATCGGTCTGGGCCTCGCCGTCCTGGACCCAGAGACGCCCTTCTGGGTGTTCCTGGTCCTCGCTCTCACGGCCGGCCTGGGAGGCGGCGATTTCTCCTCTTTCATGCCGAGCACGAGCCTGTTCTTTCCCAAGCGGCTCCAGGGAGCGGCGCTCGGCGTCCAGGCTGGAGTCGGAAACTTCGGCGTGAGTCTCGCGCAGTTCGTGAGCCCCTGGATCATCGGCTTCGCGCTGTTCGGCACGCTCGGCGGCGGGGCTCAGGTCTTCAAAAAGGGCGCCGTTAGCCAGGATATCTGGCTCCAAAACGCGATGTTCTGGTACGTGCCATTTCTCGTCATCGTCGGGATGCTGTGTCTGGTGTTGATGCGCAGCGTCCCGATCAAGGCATCGTTTCGCGAGCAGCTCGACATCTTCAAGGACAAACACACCTGGTTCTGTACCGTCACCTACGTCATGACGTTCGGATCTTTTTCCGGCTTCGCGGCGGCGTTCCCCCTGATGATCAAGACCGTGTATGGCGGTTTTCCCGGAGCTTCGGATCCGCTGAAATACGCCTTCCTCGGCCCGCTGCTGGGCTCCGCCGCGCGCGTTGCTTTCGGCTTCGTGGCGGACAAGGTCGGCGGCGCCATCCTCACCCACATCGTCGGCCTGGCGATGATCGTCATCTGTGGAGTGATGGTCTTTCTGGGACTCTTGACGCCAACCTCGCTCGATCAGTTTCCGCTCTTCGTCGGCTGTATGCTGGGGCTCTTCCTCTTCAGCGGTGTCGGCAACGCCTCGACCTTCCGGCAGTTTCCGATCATCTTCGCGCATTCGCCGCGACAAGGAGCGCAAGTCTTGGGCTGGACCGCTGCGGTCGCCGCGTATGGCCCATTCGCCTTCTCGATGCTCGTGGGCGCCTCGATCACCAAGACCGGGTCGGCCGCACCATTCTTCCTCGGAGCGGCGGCGTTCTACCTCGCCGCGGTGGCGGTCAACTGGTGGTATTACACGAAGAGCGGTTGTGAACGCCCGTCTTGACGTGATCGAGGACGCGGGCGGCGTGCGTGAGCTCGCCGACACCTGCGGACGGATCGTGCGGAGCCTGCGCATCTCCGTGACGGACCGCTGCAACCTTCGCTGCACCTACTGTCTCCCGATGGGGAGCGGCTTCCGGCGCGCCGATGAGCTGCTCTCGTGGGACGACATCCTGTGTGTCGTTCGGGTCGCGTGCCGCCTGGGTGTGGACCACGTCCGGCTGACCGGGGGGGAGCCGCTCGTGCGTCCCGGGCTCGCCGAGCTGGTCGCGCGGCTCAAGCGCGAGACACAGGTGCGCGAGGTGGCGCTGACGACGAATGGCGTGCTGCTGGAGCAACACGCGGCCGCGCTCGCGGAGGCAGGCCTCGATCGCCTCACCGTCAGCGTCGACTCCCTCAGGCCGGAGCGCTTCCGGGCGATCACCTGTGCGGGCGCCCTCGACGAAGTCTGGCGAGGCATTCGGCGCGCGTCGGACGCCGGGCTGCGACCGCTCAAGATCAACGTGCTCGTGCTGCGCGGAATGAACGATGACGAGATCGAAGCCTGGGTCGACCTCACTCGTGACCACGATCTCGTGGTGCGTTTCCTGGAGCTGATGCCTGTGGGCGAGGGCGCGACTCCTCGCCTGCACGAGCGGTACGTCGACCTCACCCAGGTACGCCGTCGCCTCACGGCAGAACTGGGGCTGCTCCCGGCCGAGGGAGTGCCGGGAAATGGTCCAGCGCGCTACTGGCGCGTGCCGGATGCCAGAGGGATCGTTGGGTTCATCACGCCGATCTCCGACGGCTACTGCGGGGCCTGCAGCCGGTTTCGGCTCACCGCGACGGGCGAGCTGAGGCCCTGCCTGGGCCACGACTTGGGCGTCCCGCTGCGCGACGCTATCCAGGCACGCGACGAGGCGCTCGTGGCGTCGCTCTTCGTCCACGCGGCTGCCATGAAACCCGTCGGTCACCGCTTTGGCGACGGCAAGGTCACGAGGATCCGGATGTCGCGGCTCGGAGGCTGACCGGGCCACCGCCGGCTCCGGAGGTCCGTTGCAGGAGCGACGATCGCGAGGGCGCCGGCGCCCCAGGCGCGCTTCAAGCAGAGGCGGGGCGTTGACTCGCGGTCTGCAAGCGGCGTCGGAGCACCAGGAGCTGTTCCGACGGGGTTGCGTCCAGCTCAGTCTCGAGCGCTCGACGAAAGTCGTCGTAGGCGGCCAGTGCTTCCGCGGGCCCGGACACCCGGCTGAGCAGCTCCAGCTTGGTGAACACCAGCTCCTCTCTGAACGGGGACAACCTCGTGGCTCGCCGCAAGCAGTCGAGAGCGCGCTCATCCGCTCCCGCCGCCGAGTGAAGCTGCGCCAACCGCGCGAGTGCGTTCACCTGGCGCTCTTTGAGCTCCTGACGCTCCACTTCACACCACTCCGCGAACGGGTCGTCCTCGAACAGGTCGCCCCCGTACAGAGCGACCGCCTCCTCCAGAAGAGCGAGCTCGATGTCGGCCGCGCCGGGAGAACGCATGCTTCGGTCCAGCAGCTGCTTGTACCGAAACACGTCGATGCTGATGGGGGTGTTCATGTCGAGGTAATAAACCTCGCCGCGATTGCGCACGTACAGCCACTGACGCTCCTTGCGGTGGGGTTCGATCACCGAACGCAAGGCGTGAACCACTCCGTGCAACCGGTTCGCGCCCTGGTGGGGATCCACGTCCGGCCAGAGCTGCTCGATCAACACGTCGCGGCTCGAAGGTGCGCCCGCCTTCAGCGCGAGCAGCTTCAAGAGCACGATGGCTTTGTTGCGTGTAAACGCCGCCGCTGAAATCTCCTGCCCGCGCTGGTGGACGCTGAACGGACCGAAACATCGCAGCTCGAGCTCGGGGCAAAGGTTGGCGAACGTGGGGGGAATGTCACCGCTCGGGCGCTCGTCGAGCAGGAAGCCCGCGTGGTGGGCCTCCAACCGAACCGCCGCTTGCTGGGCCATGGTCAGGAGCGGCACGAGGCGACCCGTTGCGTTGGCAGGCCCCTCCCGCCCGAAGTCGAGCACGGCGATGCCGTAGAGGCGACCGTTGGTGATCATGGGCAGACAACACGGGCTCGCGGTTCGGCTCGGCAAGCTGCGGCGACAGCACTCCGGCCAACTACGTCGGCCGGGGTCGCCGACGAACCCATGCGCGGCCGAGACGGACGGGCACCCGGCCCAGGCCCCTGCCTCCGCCTGTTTGCAGATGAGCGAAACGGGACCGGTAGAGACTACTGCGCTCGGACTGCCCGTGGTGGGGTCGATGATCGCGAGGCTTCCGTGGTGAGCGCCAGCGAACTGTCGCATCGACTCGAGCAGCACACGCTGCGGCTGTCCGGGCGCGCCCTCCTCGAGGCCGCGGCACATCGAGTCCACCGATTGGCGCAGCGCCGCGAGTCCGGCGCGGATGGCGGTGCTGAGGGGCAGCGCTGCGCGCTCGAGCAGGTCGAGCACGTGCTCCACCGGAAAATCGTCGCGCCGCGACATGAGATGGAGCGAGCCGAGCACTCCGCGCGCGTCAGGCAACGGAACCGCGGCCAACGAGCGGATCCCAGCGTCGACGACGGCGCGCCGGAGATAGCGGGGGTCGTCGGCCAGTCCCCCTCTCATGACCAGGGGTCTTCCCGTCGCTGCAACGATGCCGGGGTAACCGACGTTCACGGCAAAGCGGGGTCGCTCCGCCAGCGCTGCTCCGTGGGGCCCCGCCCATACACAGAGCAGCGGATCCCCACCGTCGGGCTCGCAGAGAAAGATCTCGCCGTCGTCCGCGCCGGTGGCGTTCAGGAGTACCTGGAGCACCGCCCTCAGCCCAGGCAAAAGGTGATCCGCGGAGATCGCAGCGGCGACCTCGCCCACGACAGCGGAAACGTCGAAACCTCCGGCAGGCACCCCTGCGGTGATCGCTCGCGAGACGACTCCCACGAGCTCGTCGTTGTCGAAAGGTTTGGTCAGGTAGTCACACGCACCGGTCCGCATCGCGTCGACGGCCGAGTCGACCGATCCATACGCGGTGAGCAAGACGACCTTCGTCATGGGCCAGCGTCCTCGGACGCTCTTCAGCAACTCCACTCCGCTCATGCCAGGCATACGGATGTCGCTCAGAACAAGCCCGAATTCCGACACTTCCATCAGCGCGAGGGCTTGCTCTGCGGAGTACGCGACTTGAACCTCGAGCTGGATCTCCTCGAGCAGCATGGCGATGCCGTCGACCATGTCGCGGTTGTCATCCACCACCAGGACACGCATGCAGTTCATGGGCTGGCCTCTACGACGCTTGCCGCTTTGTTCTCCACGCCCGCCTTCGCTGCGGACTCACCTCCGGTCGAAGCGGGCAACACGATGCGGAAGACGGTCCCGGCATCGATCGCGCTGTCGACCTCGATCCGGCCCGCGTGGCTACGGACGATGTTCTCCGCGACAGAGAGCCCCAGCCCCGTGCCGGTGGATTTGGAGGTGAAGAAGGGCTGGAAGATCTGGGCGAGCTGGTCGGCTCCCATGCCCGGACCCGTGTCGCGAACGTCAATCACTCGCGCGCTCGCGCCCGCGTCGTGGGTCTCATGCGCACCAATCCAGACCTCGTCCCCGTCCCTGGCAGCTTCGATGGCGTTGAGTGCGAGGTTGAGGACCGCCTGGCCCAAGAGACCGGCATCGACCTCTGCCCAGATCGGGACGTCTCCGCTGTGGCCGTCAGCCTGCACCCGTACGCCGGCGTTGGTGGCAAGTGGTTGAACTGACTCGATGGTCTCTCGGCAAATTTGCCGCAGGTCCACCCGACGTCGCTCTGGCTTCCGCGGCCGTGCGAGCTTCAAGAGATTGCCAACGATCTTGCGACAGCCGTCCGCGTTGCGGCGGATGGTCTCCAGGTGCCCGTAGATTGGACTGTCCGGTGCCGAGTTCGCGAGGGCGTGTTGACTGTACAGGGAGACCACTCCGATCGGGTTGTTGATCTCGTGCGCAACCGCAGCGGCAAGCTTGCCGACCACGCTCATTTGCTCCTCGTGCATGAGGTGTTTTTCCACAGACACGCGGTCAGTAATGTCGCGCGCGACCATCACCAGCCCGAGCGGCTCTCCCCGTTTCATCCGCACCAGCGAGTGCGTCGCCTCGAACGTACGCCCGGCGCGCTCGAAGGTGGACCGAGCGGGCGAGGCAGGATCGTTCTGCAACGTGTTGAACAGCGTTTCGTAGGTCTGCGCTTCGCCGACCAGGCCGTCCGCTTGTCGAAGCTCCCGCGCTCGCCGGTTACTGAAAAGGACCCGCCCGCCAGGGTCCAAGCAGGTGACGGCATCACCCATACAGTCGATGATCGCCTGCAGTCTTGCGCGCTCGATCTCGACTGCGCCACGGGCGTCGGCAAGCCGTTCTTTTTCGGAGTTGAGCTCGTCGATCGTCCAGAGCAAACGTCGCTGACCCTGCCGCAGCTTCGCCGTGAGAGAGCGAGTGAAGAGTGAGCTGGCGAGGAGCGTGAGCACGAGCCCTCCGAGCACGGCCAGCGCTCGGTAGTTCAAGGCCCCGCCCAAACCTTCTTCTCCCATTGGGAAGAGGCAGTGATGGGGGAGGATGCCGGAGCCTTCACCGAGAATGATTAGCGCGACGAGTCCGATGGCCAAAGCCAGTACGAGTGACGCAGAGCGACGGCGGAGCACGATATTTGCGTTGACGACGTGCAGGACGAAGAGCGGGAGACAGGGGTTTTCGATCCCGCCAGCCAGATGCACGAGGGCCGCGAGCGCCAGGCAATCAACTGCGATCTGAACCGCCGCATGAGTGAACCACGACCATCGCCCATCAGGACCGAGGATGGCCAGCACGGCGTTGTACGCCAGAAGCAGCGCGGCCACGCTCCAGAGGCCGGTCGCCGAATCAGGCGGGAGCTGACCCAGCACCGGTCCAGCGAGCGCGAGCACCGCGGCGACGCCCAGGACGGCGACCCACCGCAGGCGCACGAGCCAGCGAAATACCGCGTCCAGCGACTCGGCTGCGGAAGTTTCGGCTGGCGACCACCCCTGGAACACTTGAACCCCGATCCGTCAGTTTAGCCTCGGGGGGGTGCCGACTGCGAGGCGGAAATGCGCCGGAGTCTGGCCTGGTATGCGTTCCGTCAGGCGCTCACCACCCTGGACGGCCAACTCCAAGACGCCAGCAGCCGGCTCGAGCTGCTCCATCACGTTGACCAGCGTCACGGTCCCCATGGAGCCGAGCAGCACCGGGTTCACCGTCGACCTGTCCGCGTCACCTCCGCCCGGAAACTTGACGCCGTGCAAACCAGTGCACTTCTCCGGTAGGGACAGCTGCGGAAGAGCGCTCGATTTCGACGTTCAACTGAGCTGGACCACCGAGAGCAACACGCTGACTCTCACCTGTCCCGCGGCGGCGGACGCTTCGACCGACTGAGCGCCCAACGCTGCGCGCGTCAACGGAACTGCTCGGCTCAGCGGGATTGTTGGACGGCCCGCGTCGTCCGGCTTTTTGGCGGCCGTGTCGTGACCAGAGTCCGCGCGAGTTGACTTTGCAGCGGGCTCACTCTCCGATACACGCATGCGCGCGTCGCTGGCGCTTTGTTGCTGCGTGGTGAGCTCCGCTTGCGGTCGCGGCGAGCCGGCGCGTTCTGCGGGACCCGAAGCGAGTCCGTCGACGCCGAAGACGGAGCCGACCGAGACGCGCCCAGCGCGGCGCGCCTCAGCTCAGCGTACGGCGCCGGTGATTCAGGTGGACGGCGACGTCGGCGGCCTGGACCAGGACGCGGTGGACGCCGTCGTCGCTTCGGCGAGCGGCGCAGTCGACCGCTGCTGGGAGCAGGGCGTCGCGCGAAACGAGCTGGTCGCCGGGACGCTCCAGCTCGTGCTCGGCATCGGCAGGGATGGTCGAACTGTGCATGGCTACGTGAAGCAGAGCTCGCTGGGCGAAGGCGAGATGGAGCGCTGCATGCTCGACGCGCTCTCGAAGCGAACGTTCCCGAAACCCGTCGGAGGCAAGGTCGGCGTCGTGCGCACAAGTCTGTCGTTCGAGCTGGAGAGGGACGTGCGTGCGCCGACGCCATGGGCGAGCCCGAAGGTGAGCGAAGTGCTGAGCAACGCAGCGAACGAGCTCAGCGCATGCAAACACGGTGCGACGGGCGCGTTCAGCGCGACGGTGTACGTCAAACAAGTGGAGCTTCCGCCACCCGACGCGGGGGACGGCGACTCGGGCGCTGACGCCGCCGACGCCGGCCCGAGCTTCGTTGGTGCGGCGATCAGTGTGGGAGTTGCCGCCCCTGACGAGCAGGCGTGGGGCGCGGTCCCATGCCTCGCGGGAGTCCTGTCGCGGGCCGTGTACCCGACGCCGGGAAGCTGGCCGGCAAAGCTGACGTTCGAACTGTAGGCGCACATCGAGATCGCGCGCTGGTCGTACCCGCGGTACACTTGCGTCATGGTGCGTGCTCCTTCCCCGGGCTGCTTGGTGCTGTCCGTGTTCCTCGCGGCCGGCGGCTGCGGTGTCGAAGAAGAGGGCGGCGCCAGCGCCACGGGCGGTGCTGCCGGCGCTGCTGCGAGCGGCAGTACCGGCGGCAGTGGCACCGGCGGCGGCGTGTCCGGCGGAGCAGGCGGCGCGACGGGCGGCACGTCAGGCGCGGGCGGTAGCGCGACCGGCGGCAGCGCGGGTGTGGGCGGCGGCGCAGGGACGGGCGGCGCTGCGGGCGCAGGGACGGGCGGCGCTGCGGGCGCAGGCGGCGCTGCGGGCGCAGGCGGCGCTGCGGGCGCGGGCGGCACTGCGATCGGCGGCGCGAGCGGAACCGGCGGCGCATCCGGCGGAACCGGCGGCGCATCCGGCGGAACCGGCGGCGCATCCGGTGGAACCGGCGGCGCATCCGGCGGAACCGGCGGCGCGTCCGGTGGAACCGGTGGCGCGTCCGGCGGAACCGGTGGCGCGTCCGGCGGAACGGGTGGCGCGTCCGGTGGAACCGGTGGTGCGTCCGGTGGAACCGGTGGCGCGTCCGGTGGAACCGGTGGAACGGGCGGCTACACGTGCAGCTCCTTCTCGAACGTCACTGGGGTCAACGCCGTCTGCAGCAACCCGCCGACGGGGCAGTGCAAGATGAATTTTTCGCCCGGGACGGCGTCGTGCACGACCCTTTGCTCCAAGCTGGGCGCGACCTGCGCGTCCGTGCACGACAACTCCGGCACTTGCGGCACCTCCTCCTCCACGACGTCGTGCGGCAACACCTCCTGGTATTCAGCGATCTGCTTCTGCACCATGCCGTAGCGCTGGAAACGCGCGGGACGACTGCGCGGCTCAGAGTCTGGACGTTGCCGCGGAGCTTCCGCTCTTGCCGCCCCCGGCGTCGCCGCCGGAGCGCCCGTCTGGGCGCCGGACGCGCCTGCGCGCACGTAGTGCGCTGGCCAGCTCAGAGCTCGTCGGCACGAAGGCCAACACCACCAGTGAGCGTGATTTCATCGAGCCCAATCCTATCCGGGACGCCCGAGCCTGTCCTCTTGCCCCCCGCGCCCACGGCTCCGCGAGGTAACATTCCTTGATGGCACGCCAATGCCACTTCCGCGCGGGGCTCGCCCTCTTGGCTGCGCTCTTGCTGCTCCCCCACGGCTGCGGTTCGAAGAGCGGGTTACCGGTCGCGCTCAACCAAAGTCCGACGGGGCTCTTCTGCGCCACCGCGGACTACGCCAGCGGAGCGAAGGAGCTCGGGCTCTACATCGTGCTCGATCGATCGGAGTCGATGGCAAATGACGGCAAGTGGACGCAGGCCACCGCAGCGCTCGGCGCCTTCGTGTCGGACCCGTCGATGGCGGGCGTTGCCGTCGCACTCGGCTACTATCCTCTGGGTTCCAAGTGCGCCCCGTCGTCCTACGTCGCACCGGCAGTCTTTGCCAAGGATCTGCCCGCGGACGCAAAGCTCGTCCTCGACTCGCTCGCGGCCCAGAAGCCGAGCGGAGAGACGCCAACGCGGCCCGCCTTGTACGGGGCCATCGAGTTCAGCCGCGCGTTGATGCTCGCGGAGCCGACGCGCCGGGTGGTCGTGGCGGTGGTCAGCGACGGCGCCCCGCTCTCGTGCGAATCGACGCCCGCCTCGGTAGCCGAGGTGGCAGGGGACGGCGCCACCGGCACCCCGCAGGTGCTCACGTTTGCCATCGGTCTGCGCAGCGGGGCCGTGGGTGACCTGGATCTACTCGCCGAGAAGGGCGGAACGGGCCAACCCGTGCTGGTGAGCGACGGGCCCGGTGCGGGGCAGGAGCTCGTGGACGCGCTGCGCGCGCTGCGCGAAGGCCAGCTGGACTGCCGCTTTGCCGTGCCTCCAGTGGCTGGCGCAACGACCAAACCGGAGGACGTTCGAGTCGCGTATCGACTCGATGCGACGAGCGGACTCACGAGCGCACCGCGAGTCGCTGACGGCGCGGACTGCGGCGCAACCCCCTACGGGTTCTTTCTCCACGGCGCCGCGCCGCCGACCCACGCGGCGCTGTGTCCGGCGCTCTGCAACCTGCTGCGTGAGTTTCCCGACTCCCGCGCGACAGTGGTCGCGGGCTGCGGAGATGGGCTCGACGCCAGCGCTCCGCCGCCGCCCCCGCCCGACGCAGGCGACTGTGGCGGCATCATCACGTTCGCGTGTGTCACAGCCTGCGGGACTGAGGACTATGTACCGCCGATCTGCGCGGGAGCGTTCTGGCAGTGCCCACCCGGCAGCGTCTCCTCCAACCAGTGCGGCAGCTGCGCGCCGGTCCCCCATGTTTGCTGCCTGCCCGACGCGACCCTGGCAGACGCGCAGTGCATCGACGGCACGTGGTTGTGTCCGCCGGGTGGATCGCTCTACGGCACGGGCACCTGCAAGGCGCCTGGCGTCTGCGCCGCGACCCTGCCGTGCGCGGTGGGACAGTACTGCGAGAGCCCCAACTTCAGCTGCGGCACAGGTACGCTCGCGGGCCACTGCGTTCCAGAGCCGGCGAGCTGCGCGGCGGGCGGGCCGGCGGTCTGCGGTTGCGACGGGACCACTCACCCGAACGCCTGTGATGCGCGCAAGCAGGGAGTGGACCTCTCGAAGGATTTGAGCTGCCAGAAACCCATCGGCACGTTCGATTGCGGACCCCTGTTTTGCAACGTGAGCGCGGAGCTGTGCAAGAAGACGACCGTCTTCGGCGGCAGCGTTCCGCTCGAAGACTACGCCTGCATCCCGGCACCGCCCGGGTGCGCCACCGGCTGCGGATGCAAGCTGTGCGCCGCCTGCCCACCGGGCAAACTCTGCAACGAGACTTGCAGCAAGGACGCCAGCGGCGGTCGCACGCTGAGCTGCAACCAGTAGAGAAACCCCAAGGACACCATGCCACCCGACTCCCTGATCTTCGACCTCGATGGAACCCTGTGGGACACGAGCGCGAGCTGCGCGGTCGCGTGGAACCGCGTCGTGCGTCGCCACGCCATCGTGTTCCGGGAGATCGTCGCCGATGACGTGCGTCGAGTCACGGGCCGGCCGCATGACCAGTGCATTCACGCCGTCTTTGCTGGACTCCCAGCCCAGACGCGCGAGCTCCTCGCGCACGAGACGATGCAGGAGGACAACCTCGTCATCGCCGAGCAAGGGGGCGACCTGTACGAGGGTGTCGTCGATGGGCTGCGTGCGCTCAGCGCGCGCTTGCCCCTGATGATCGTCAGCAACTGTCAGCGGGGTTACATCGAGACCTTCCTCGAGGTCGCCGACGTCGCGGCGTGCATTTCGGACTTCGAGTGCTGGGGCAACACGGGCCAAACCAAGACCCAGAACCTCGCCGCGGTCATCGCCCGAAACAAGCTTTCGGCTCCGCTATTCGTGGGAGATACCGCCGGGGATCAAGAGGCGGCGCAGAACAACCAGGTTCCGTTCGCATTCGCGCGCTACGGATTTGGGCAGGTGCAGTCACCCGAGCACGTGCTCGGCGCGTTTGCGGACATCTTTCGGCTCGTCGAGTGATCGAGCGGCCCGTCGCGCACTCACTCGCTCGGGAGCAGAACCTGCTTCTCTGCGAGCTTGGCGGGCGCGGCGTCCGGAGTGCGCCAGCTGGCGCCGAGGTCGTCGGAGACGATGACCGAATAGGTCTGAGTGAACTTCTGAGTCGCGCCGTACAGGAACACCCGCTTGCCGACCGCGAGCATGCGCGAGGGCACACGAACATCGGCGCGCACGTCCGAGTGAGCCGCGTCGTCGTAGGCGACCGTGAAAGGTGTCCAGGTCCGCCCGTCGTCGCGGGTCGACGCCACGCGCACGATGCCTTGCATGGGCACTGACACGATCGTGGTGCCCTCGACCCGCGCGAGATCGAGCTCCGGGCCCGGCGCGACGTTCACGCCCGGAAACCGTGGGAGAGGGAGCGGGGCGCAACGCCCTCGGAACGCACACGCCACCAGGCTGACTTCCTTGTCGGTCTCGCGTTTGTAGGCGGCCACGAGCGCTTTGTCGTCGCAGCTGAGCGAGACCAGCTCCGCGTCTGCCGGCGCGAGATCCGCGCGCTGCGGCGGGCCATCGGTACCCTCCGACGAGACCATCATGCGCGACACGTCTTCACCGAGCCCGAAGGTGAACCAGTGTGGGCCGGCGGCGCAGCGCTCGGCAAAGCTCGAGGCCACGCGCACCGGGGCGCCGCGCCAGCTGATGCCACCGTCGACGCTCTGGTGCACGCTCTGGTTCACCGCGCGCCCAAAGGCGGCGGTCAGCACCCCGTCGACGACTCCGACCGAGCGATAGCCAGCGCGAGCGGCGGGCAGGCCGCGGCCCACGACGGGTTTGCTCGTCTCGATGGGATGCACCGCCTCGCGGGCGCTGATGCTCGGCTTGACCAGCTTGACGTAACCGCCGCGGATGAACGGCCACGACCGACGCGCGAGCTCGGCGAGCCGATGCCCGGTCACACCAAGCTCGGTGATCGAGACCTCGGTCGGGCCCGAGCCCCCGTATTCGGCGAAGGCCCAGGCAGGCTGCCGGTGCGCTCGCTCCGCCGCCGCCGACTCCGTCAGATCTCGCGCTAGCTTGGCGCAATCCTGAAACGGCCGCTCCCCCGCCTCTGCGCTCACCAGCCGCCGGCGCAAGAGCACGCTGAACTCGCGGGAGTTGTCCCGGAGCAGCGACGGCCCGGTGGGGCCGACCATGCACAGGCCGTAGTTGGCGAGGTTGACCGCCGCGGCGTTCAGCTTCCACGCCGCGAGGGCGCGGGGGTGCAGGAGCCACAGAGCGCCCGCGATGCAACCGACGATCAGCACCGTGCGCAGTCGGATGATGGGACCCGACGACTCGCTCTTCGGTTCGGGGCTCGCTTCCGATCGCGGTCCTGCGGCCGCGGGCGTCGATCCCCGTGTCACCATCACGTTGCGCGGCAGCGATTTCGGCGGCGGGCTGATGAACGGAGAGCTCGGCGGCTCGGTCCGCGAGCGTTGAACATTTCCCGGCACGGCGCGGAAGTTGGGGCGCGAAGCGGGGAGCGGCATCTTCGGGCCGGACGCTAAGGCAGTCGGCGCGGATTGGCCCAGAATGTCGCGCTGTTTCCCCTACAGGGCGGCGACCAGATCCGCCCACAGATCTTCGGCGTCCTCGATCCCTACACTCAGTCTCACCAGCCCATCGCCAATGCCGGCGCGCGCGCGCAGCTCGCTGGGCATCGTCGAGGCCGTGGTGGAGGCGGGATGGGTGATCAGGGAGCGCACGTCACCCAGGCTCACCGCGTGGCTGATCAGCCGCACCCGATCGAGCAGCGCGGCCCCGGCGGCCACGCCACCCCGGAGCTCGAACGACAGCAGCGCACCGAAGGCCCGCATTTGCCGGGCCGCCACCGCATGCCCCGGGTGATCCGGGAGCCCCGGAAAAAAGACCCGTTCGACAGCGGCATGCCGCGTCAGGCGCTCCGCCAGGATCTCCGCTGAGCGGCACGCCCGTTCTTGCCGCAGTGCCAGCGTACGCATACCGCGGGAAATCAGGAACGCGTTGAACGGTGCGAGCACGCCGCCGAGACCCTTGACGATCAGGTCCCGCACCGGCTCCGTCTTTTCCCGGGAGCCAACCACGACTCCACCGATGGCGTCCCCGTGACCTCCGAGGGCCTTGGTCAACGAATGAACGACCAGATCCGCCCCAAAGCGGAGCGGCTGCTGGCAGTACGGAGTCGCGAACGTATTGTCGACGATCAGCGTGATGCCGCGGCTGTGAGCCGCCGCAGCGAGGGCCTCGAGATCCGTGATGCCGAGGGTCGGATTGGCAGGGGTCTCGGCGTAGTACACGCGAGTTTGGGGCGCCGTAGCGGCGACGTACGCCTCCACCGAACCCGCTTGCACGAAGCTCGTCTCGATGCCGAACGCCGGCAGGCGCTCTCGCATCAGGCGCGCACTCTCGCCGTAGAATGCCAGCGGCGCGACGATCTGGTCCCCGGCCCGCAGGGTCCCGAGCAGCGCCCCCGTCACCGCTGCCATGCCACTGGCCGTTGCGACCGCGCTCTCGCCGCCCTCGAGCGCGGCGACCTTAGCCTCCAGCTGCTCGACGGTGGGGTTGCCCCAGCGCCCGTAGATGTAAGCGTCGTTCTCGCCGCGGAAAGCGCCCGCGGCTTCCTCCGCCGAGTCGAACGCAAAAGCGCTCGAGAGCACCAAGGGTGCTTCGAGCGCTTGGCTCGCGTCGCGCTGCTCACCAGCGTGGACGCTCAGAGTGGACGGACCACGCCGGGTCTCGGCCACCGTTCGAGCCTAGATCCGATCGTCCGTACGCAGGCGCTTGCGCCGGCGGCGGGCGGCCTCACTCATCTTCTTGCGTCGCTTCACCGACGGCTTCATGTAGTGGCGACGGCGCTTGAGCTCTCGAAGAATGCCTTCGGCAGCCATCTTGCGCTTGAGATGCTTGATGGCTCGCTCGATGCCTTTGTCGCCAACAATGACCTCGAGAGGCCTGCACTGAACTGCTTCGCTGGGATTAGTCACGGGAGGGCGGGATATGGCAGACCAATGGAGGATTTTCAAGCGCGATGCCGACTGAACCAAGCCTGACCCCCACCGCAGTCAAGGCACCCCACGGCGCCACGGTCTTCGAAGTCAGCTGGGCGGACGGCGAGACCCACCGCTATCCGCACAGAATCCTTAGAGGTTTCTGTCCGTGCGCGGGTTGCCAGGGGCACGGCGGGGCGATCCACTTCGTGGAGGGCGGAAATCTCGAGCTCCGGGACATCGGGCAGGTGGGCAACTACGCCCTCTCCCTGCGCTGGGGCGATGGGCACGACGGCGGGATCTACTCCTTCCGCTATCTGAGGCAGCTCGGTGCACTTTTGAAAGAGAAGGGTGCGGAGGGCCTCGAGGCCCTCGGAGAGCTGCCACGTTCGTGAGCCACGAGCGCATCGTCGTCGTCACGACGTCGTTTCCTGCCCACGCAGGCGACCCGTCGGGGCACTTCGTTGCGGCCGAAGTGCGGCGCCTCGTGGAGCGCGGCGCCCGAGTGCACGTGATCGCACCGGGTCGCGAGCGCACCATCGACGGCCAGCTCGTCATTGGCATCGCGGACGGAGGTGCCTTTGGCTGGCCCGGCGCACTGGCTCGATTGCGAGAGCGTCCGGCGCGGGCGATCGGCGTGCTCGGCTTCGTGCTCGGCGCGCGGCGTGCGCTCGCGGCGCTGCCGCACGACCGGGTGATCGCACACTTCATCCTGCCCGGCGCATGGCCGATTGGCATCGGCAGCTCGCGCCCGCTCGAGGTGGTCGCGCACGGCAGTGACGTGCGACTGCTCGGAAGACTGCCGCGACGCCTGCGCGCGCGCATCCTCAGCGCACTGCTCGGACGCGGCGCGCACTTTCGCGCAGTTTCCCACGAGCTCGCCTCACTGCTCCGCAGCTTCGACCCGCGCGTTGCCAAGCACCTCGTGGTCGAGCCCGCCGCCATCGACCTCTCGCGAGTACCAGAACGGGCCGAAGCCAGGCGGCGGCTCGGCCTCGACGACGCCCCGCGCTGGGTGGTGATCGCAGGACGGCTGATACCCGACAAACGCGTGGCTGTTGCCGTCAGCGCGGCAGAGCTGATCCCGGACGCACGCGTCGTGGTGCTCGGGGACGGCCCCGAGCTCGAGGGTCTGCGCCGTTCGTTCCCGGGAGTCCGGTTTCTGGGGTTGGTCCCCCGGGATCTCGCCTTGACCTGGATCGCCGCCGCCGATGTGCTGCTCTCGGCGTCGCGCGCGGAGGGCGCCCCCAGCGTGCTCCGGGAGGCGCGCGCGCTGGGTGTGCCCGTGGTCGCGACGGCGGTGGGCGACATCGCGCGCTTCGCCGCCGAAGACGCCGACATCTGGCCCGTCGACCCGTCCAGTTGAGCGGGGCCCGTCTCGCTACAGCGACGGGTCACGAACGCGCGGCATGAGCTCGGCGAAGTTGCACGGCCGAGTGCGCGCATCGAGCTGCGGCACCAGGATCTTTTCGAGCGCGAGGCGACACGCTCCGGTCGAGCCGGGCAGCATGAAGACGAGGGTGGTCTTGCACAGCGCGGCCTCGGCGCGAGACTGGATCGTGGCGGCGCCGATCTCGGCGTAGGACAGCCAGCGGAACAGCTCACCAAAACCCGGCAGTGCCTTCGTGACCAGCGGCGCCAGCGCGTCCGGCGTCACGTCGCGGGCGGTGATGCCCGTGCCACCGGTGGCGATCACGACGTCGACGTTCGGGTCGTCGATGAAGGCGGCAAACGCCGCGGTCAGTCCGCTCAGGTCGTCCGGCACGATCCGGCGTTCGACGATGACGTGGCCAGCGGCGCCGAGCTCACTGACGACGAGGGCGCCGCTCGTGTCCGTCTCGAGCGTGCGGGTGTCGCTCACCGTGAGCACCGCGAGGTTCAGGGGTTCGAAGGCGCGTTCCGACATGGCTCGCGACCGTAGCCCAAGCGCCAAGCCCGCGTCTCGGCGTCAACTTCCGCCCGCTGCCCAAAGCAGGCTACCCTGCCCGCCAGAATGCAGCCCCCCTGGCAACCCCAAGTGCCGAACGCCGTCCCGGCCCAGTTCGCGTCCCCCTACCCCGACGAGGGCGACGGCGTCAGCGCGATCCGGGCAGTGAAGGCCGTGTTTGCGGATCCGAACCTGAAGAACAACCTGCTACTCGGCATCGTCTTCATGGTCATCCCCATCGTCGGCCCGATCGCCCTCTCGGGTTGGATGTGTGAGTGCCACCAGCGACTCATCCGGCGCCACCCGAACCCACTCCCCAAGATCGACTTCAGCGACTTCGGTGAATACATCAAGCGCGGCCTGACAGTGTTCCTGGTCTCGCTGATCATCACGATGCCCGTGCTGTTGATCGCGTACGTGATCATGGGTGCGGCGGGGGCAGCGGTGTATGTGAGCATCGCCGCGACGGGCGAGCCGATCGTGGCCATCCTGGTCGGCTTGGTGGTCGGGCTGTTCGGACTGCTCGGCCTGTTCGCGCTCAACGTCGTGGTCAACGCCGCCCACACCCGCGCAGAGCTGACGGAGGATTTCAGTGAAGCGCTCAAACTCGGCAAGATCCTGAGCTACTCCCGGATCACCTTTGGCACGGTGATCGTGAAGAACATCACCTTCGGTTTCATCGCCTTCGGCATGGTGCTGATCGGGATCCTGCTCTGTTACCTGGGCCTGTATCCCGCAATCGTGGTGATTCAGATCGCCGCTCTCCACCTGCGCTACCAGGTCTATCGGGACTACCTGAACCGGGGTGGTGAAGAGATCACTCTCAAGGCGCCGCAGCAGCTTCCTTCCGAAGCCCGCGCGCCCGGATACTGATCGTGCCCGACTCGGTGCCGCCGGATGAAGAGCTGCTCGGACTGGCTCCCCTCGGTGTGCCCGACAAACTCGCACCGGGTCCCGCCGAGGCGCGCCCCGCAAAGGTGAGCGAGGCCCTCAGCTTTGCGTTCGACGACAAGCTGAGTCTGTGGGTGGGCGGCCTCTGGTTGTTGGTTCCGGTCGTGGGCTGGCTCGCCATTTCGGGTTGGGCCTCGGAGGCTCAACACCGGCTCCTGGCCAATCACCCCGATCCGGTGCCGCGCCTGAGGCTCCGGGACTTTCTCCACTACGCCCGCCGGGGGCGGGCGGCGGCGTTCATCGAGCTCTTCGGCGTGGGGGTGCTGTGGGCTGTCGGGCTGCTCCTGCTCGGCATCCTCAACGCCAGCCTGCTCGCGGCGGGACTGGTGGCAGGCTCGCTGGTCGTTCCCCTGGCGGTGTTGACCGCTTCACTGCTGTTGGTCGTCGCCGTCCTGGGCTTGGTGACCGTCGTTTTCAATTCGTTGCTCACGCGCGCGGAGCTGGGTGAGAAGCTCGCGGACGCGGTCGCGCTGGGCGAAGCGTGGAGGGAATCGCGCTCGCTTCGAAAAAAGACCTTCACGACCTACCTGCTCTACGTTCCGGTCACGCTGGCGCTGCTCATTCTGGGCTCGATGCTGTGCGGACTCGGAGTGTTGCCCGCCCTGGTTGCGATCAAACTCACCGGCGCACACCTGCGCTACCAGCTCTACGTCGAGCGCCTCGCGCGCGGGGGGCACGCGCTGCCGTCGCGCCCGCCCGCAGTGCTGCCATCGGAACAGCACATGGTGCGCCTGCTCCAGCTCAGCAAGGCAACGGGCAAACGATGAGCGCGCGGCTGCTGCTGCTCACCGCGCTCGGCGTGACGACGCTCGCTTGCACACCGAGCCCCAGAGGTGCGCCTGGCGAAGCTGCCGAGAGCGCTCCACCCCGGGCTCCGCTGGTGGCGCCGAGCTCGGCACCGGTAGCCAGTGCATCCGCCGCGGCGCCCGCGCCGGACGAACGCCCCACCCCGCCCCCGGTCGATCCAGGCCCACCCCCGGTTCTGGTCCCCGGCGGAAAAAAGACGACCAAGAGCGCGACAGGGCTGGTGGTCAGCGTGGACCCCGAGGCCTCGCGGCTCGGGGCTCGAGTGCTCGAGGCCGGTGGCAACGCAGTGGACGCCGCCGTCGCCGTGGCCTTCGTGCTCGCCGTCACCCACCCGAGCGCAGGGAACCTCGGCGGCGGCGGCTTCATGTTGATCCGCCCCAAGGCGGGCCCAACGACGGCCATCGATTTCCGCGAGACCGCACCGCGCGAGCTGCCGCGCGCCGCGTTCCAAAAGATGATCGCCGGCGGCGGCATCGGACCAGGGTCCGTGGGTGTGCCGGGAACCGTGCGCGGGCTCGCGCTCGCCCACGAGCGGCTGGGCAAGCTGGCTTGGAGACAATGCGTCGAGCCGGCAAGACGCCTGGCGGAACGCGGGCACCGCATCCGCTCCCGCGAAGCGCAGACCATTGCCTGGAACTGGAGGGCACTGAGCCGTGACGCTGCCGCCAGGGCGGAGTTCGGCAACGCGGGCAAACCGCGCCAGGAGAAGGACCTGTGGGTTCGCAAGCAGCTCGCGACGGTGCTCGGGCGCATTGCCGAACACGGCGCCGCCGGGTTCTACGAAGGGGAGACCGCGAGGGCCATCGCGGACACCCTCGCCAAAGCGGGCGGCACCCTCGGCACCGAAGACCTCGCCGCGTACCGCGCGAAGCTGCGTCCCCCGCTCGAGCTCAGCTACCGCGGTCTCAGCGTCGAGACCATGCCGCCTCCGTCGGCCGGCGGCGTCGCGCTGCTCGAGACCCTGCTCATGTTGGAGCGAGAGAGCGCATACAAGAATCCGATGGGCTCGGCCGCCGACGCACACTTGTTCCTCGAGGCCTCACGCCGAGCGCAGGCCGATCGACGCTACGGCGTCGTCGATCCGGACTCGATTGCGCCGGGCGTGCTCGCCCGCAAGCTCGCGGGGTTTCGCGACGTGTACTCGCTGCTTCAGCGCGTACCCATCGACGCCGAGCACGCAACCCCAACCGACAAGGTGCGTGCGCTCCCCAATGGGGCAAGCGAGGAGCCCGAACACACCACACACTTTTCCGTGGTCGACGCCGACGGTCTGGCGGTCAGCTGCACCACCACCCTGTCGGCGGGGTTTGGCTCGAAGCTCGTCGTGCCCGGCACCGGCGTCGTGCTCAACAACTCGGTGGCTTCGTTCTCGAACGTCGGGGAGAACCAGCCCGTCGGTGGGCACCGCACCGTCAGCAGCATGGCGCCCACGCTCGTCACTCGCGACGGGGAGCTGCTCCTGGTGCTGGGCTCGCCCGGTGGCGACACGATCCCGAGCACGGTGGCACAGGTCTTCCGACACCTGGTCGACCACGGCATGCCACTCGACGCGGCCGTGGACGCCGGCCGCCTGCACCACAACTTCTTGCCCGACGAGTTCCGCATCGAGCGCGCTCGCCCACCCGCGAAGAGCACGCTCGAAGCTCTGAAACGCATGGGGCACAGCCTGAGCAAGAAGACTCTGCCCATGGGCGACGCCAACAACCTCGCAATCGTCGGCGGGCTCGCCTACGGCTACGCCGATCCACGGGAGGGCGGTCAGGCGGTGGCCGCTCGGAAAACCTCACCCTGAAGCCGGCGGCCCGAGCCGACCATGCACAGCCACGATCGTCATCCCACGCCGGTGTTTCCTCTGCCTGCCCAGCTCGGGCTCGTGGTGGTGATCGCCGTCGCCCTCTTCATCCACGCGCCGGGGCTGCACACCGGAATGCTCGCGGACGACTACCTGCAGCGTTCGATGCTGGACGGGACGTATCCCATCCCGCGCGCGAGCTGGGATCTCTACTCGTTCTTCCGAGGGGCCGACGAGCTCCCCATCCTCACCGGCGCCGGCACCCTGCCCTGGTGGATGCCGGCGGAGCTCCGGCTCAGCCTGCTCAGACCCCTGCCGAGCCTGCTGTTATGGCTCGATCACCGGGTGCTCGGGCTGTCGCTCTACGGCATGCACCTGCATTCGCTCGCGTGGTTGCTCGCGTTCCTGCTCTCGTTCAACCTGCTGGCTCGACGCCTGCTGCCACCAACCGCGGCGCTCGTGGCCACCGCGCTCGTTGCCTTCGACGTCGGCCTCGTGTCACCCGTTGCGTGGCTGTGCAATCGAGCAACGCTGGTCTCGGCGACCTTCGCTGCGCTCGGGCTGTACCTGTACCACCGGTATCGGGAGGATGGAGCGCGCCGTGATGCCTGGCTCGCGGCCTTCGCGTTTTCGCTCTCGCTGCTCGGCGGTGAGTACGCGATCTGCGCGCTCGCGTACGTCGCCGCGTACGAGCTCGTCGCCGCGGACGACGCGCTCCGTGTGCGCCTGCGGAGCGCCGCGTTCGTGTTCGTGCCGGCGTGTGTCTACGGCCTGGTGCACGTGCTGGGTCGCTACGGCGCCGGCGGCGGCAGCATCTACGTCAGCCCTCTCGACTCGCCGCTCGAGTTCCTCGGCAGCGCGCTCACGCGTGTGCCCTCGATGCTGGCGACCGAGCTGTTGCTCTTGCCCGGCGAGGCGGTCTACGTCGCGTTCCTGCTGCGTTCGCCCCTGCTTCCCTGGGCGCTCGTGCCCATGGCAATCGCGCTCGTCGTGCTCACGCTCGCGCTCCGGCGTCTGCCCGCGCCGCTGCCCCGCCGCATGGGCGCCTACGCCCTCGGTGTGCTGTTGGGCCTGGTGCCACTGTCCGGAACCGTGCCGGGAGTGCGTCTGCTGCTCTTGCCGAGCATCGGCGGAAGCCTGGTGCTGTCGGCAGCGATCTGCGGCGCGCTGCTTCGACTGCGCGAGCCCGCGCTCCGACGCCGCCCCGGAGCTTGGCTCTTGGCTCTCTCGGTGGTGCCCCTGGCGGTGCTCCACGTATTCATCTCACCGCGGATCGCGCGGGCGCAATCCAGCGCCTTCAGCACGGAGGCCGCGCGGCTTCGCCAGGCCAGCTACGACTCCGAGATCGACGACGCGCTGGTCGCCCAGCAAGATCTGGTGCTCCTGAATCTGCCCGGCGATCTGGTCGCGCTCGACTACCCGGTGCGCGTGAGGCAAGAAAACGGCAGCCCGCGACCGAGGAGCTGGCGCACGCTTTCGAGCGCCCTCTGCCCCCTGCGAGTGGCGCGGATCGCCGACGACACCCTCGAGCTCCGCGTGGAAAACGCCGGCGACGCGTTCTTCGGCTACGACGCCGCGCGCCGGGAGTCGCCGGCGCATCCGTTTCAGCCCGGTCAGCGCGTGAGCGCGGCGGGGTTCGAGGTCGAGGTGGTCGAAGTTCGCGGCTGGGCGCCGACCAAGCTCCGCTATCGCTTCCCGGACAGCCTCGCTCGGCCGTCCCGGGTGTTCCTGCGTTTCGAGCACGGCAAGCTCGTGCGGTTCCCGTTGCCGCCGGTGGGCGCCGAGGCAAGCCTCCCGGTCGGATTTCCCTAGCTCGTGCCGCAGCTCAGCTCAAATGCTCCGCGTAGAACTTCCGACGCCACTCGAAGAAGCGCCCGAATTCCGCATTGTCGGCGTACCCGGGCACACCGACTCCGGCGAGCTCGGGCAGCGCAAGCTGTCGGCTCTTCGGGAACTCGAGGTGAAACGCGAGCCCTGCAGCAGCCACATCCGCGAGCGTCGGGCTGTCGCCGCACAGGTAGGCGTGTTTGCCCAACCGCTCGCACAGCTCGAGCAGCAACGTCCGGGTGCGCTCGGCTGACTTTTTCACAATCGCGCGCGCCTTCGGCAGGCGCATTGCGGGCCGAATCAGCGCGGCACTCATGCGCGCATGCCCCACGCCCCACACCTCGGCCTCGATCACGCGCCGGAGCTCGGCCGGCCGCTCGCGGGCGAGCTCCTCGAACCACACCACGGGTGCGTAGCTGCCCATCCAGCGATCGAGGTGCTCTTCGAGCTCGAGCACAGCTCGCCTCGCCGCCGCGTCTTCGGGCAACAACCGCGGCTCGCGGTAGCGCTCCTCCAGGTAGAGCGCGATCTCGGTCGAGTCCGCAACGACGCGACCCGCGTCCTCGATCACGGGCACCTTGCGCTGCCCGCTCAAGCGCCAGAGGCCAAGCTGCGGCAGTCCGAGTCGATGTTCTTCGATGCGAAAGTCCAGCCGCTTGAACGCGAGCAGCGCGCGCCCTTTTTCGGCGAAGTGGCTGAGCGGAAATCGGTGGAGCACGATGGCCATGCCCGCTAGGTAGCAGGTCGGCCGGCCGCCGTCGTGGCCCAGAGTGAAGCGGCATGCGGCCCGAGAACCATGCCCCGAAAGTGCTAGAGTCGCGGCGCCATGTGGAACGAACGCTACGCGGAACCCGGCTACGCCTACGGCAGCGAACCCAATGATTTTCTGGTGAGTATCGTCGATCGACTGCCGCCCGGCCCGGTGTTGTGTCTCGCGGAGGGGGAGGGCCGCAACGCAGTCTTTTTGGCCACGCGCGGACGCAGCGTGACAGCCGTGGATGGCTCGGAGGTCGGCCTCGCCAAGGCTGCGGCACTGGCCGGAGAGCGGGGCGTCGCGCTCACCAGCGTCGTGAGTGATCTCGCGGACTACGTCATCCAACCCGGAGCGTGGGCCGTCATCGTCAGCATCTGGTGCCACTTGCCGGCGGCGCTCCGGCAGCGTGTGCACCGCGACGTCGTGGCTGGGCTCAGTCCGGGTGGAATGTTCGTGCTCGAGGCCTACACCCCGGCGCAGCTCGCGTTCGACACGGGAGGGCCCAAGCGCCCTGAGATGCTCGCCGACCTCGGCGGACTGCGAACGGAGCTGGACGGGCTCGAGTGGCTCGTCGCCGAGGAGCGCGAACGCGAGGTCCACGAGGGCCGTTGTCACAATGGGCGGAGCGCTGTCGTGCAGCTGCTCGGGCAAAAGCCGCGAGCGCACGCCCGCGCTCAGTGACGTCGGAGCCGAAGCGAGTCGCGAAGCTCCGACGATCGTGCATCCCACCGGGCCCGCGCAGCGGGAATCCCGCTCCGGACGCTGCTGAACGCCATGATCAAATCGCCGCGGGTTTCGACGATCGTTTCCACACCCGTCCGAGAGGCGTGTCGGAAGGGCGTGGGTGGGGCTGCGGAAACGGCGCGTGAAACAACGAGGTGTCCTCTTGGGTGCGCGCGGCAGGCTTGGCGCCCCACCGCTTCGGCGTGGGGACCGACGACGTTCGCGGTGTAGGATGCCCGCATGTTGCACCTACGGTTGGTCGTGCCGGCAGACCTCTCCGATCAGGTGCTGGAAGCGCTCTCGCGCAATGCTTCGGTGACCAACTTGGTGCGGTGGCCCGGGGTGGCCATCAAGCCGGCAGGAGATCTGCTCGGGTGCGATGTCGCGCGAGAAGACGGTAGCGTCGTGCTGGAGCAGCTCAAAGCCATGGGCGTCGATCGATCCGGGTCCATCGCCGTCGAGATGCTCGACGCTTCACTCTCGGACGCCGCAGACGCTGCGACGCTCGCAGCGGAAGGCTCACCCGGCAATGCGGTGGTGTGGGAGGAAGTCGAGTCCCAAACCTCGGAGAGCTCGGAGCTGAATGCGAGCTTCCTGATGTTCCTGGTCTTGGCCACGGTGATTGCCGGCATCGGCATTCTGACGGACTCGGTCGTGTTGATCATCGGCGCGATGGTGGTCGGGCCGGAGTTCGGTCCGCTTGCCGGGCTCTGCGTCGCCACGGTCCAGAGACGCTGGTCGCTGGCGCTGCGCTCTTCAATCGCCCTGCTGGTCGGATTTCCGGTGGCCATCGCCGCGACCTGGCTATCGGTAGTGGCGCTGCGCGCGTGCAATGTGACGCCCGCCACACTGGCGCGGACACAAACGCTGTTCATTTCGCACCCCGATGCTTACTCGGTGATTGTCGCCCTGCTGGCGGGCGTCGCCGGCATTCTCTCACTCAGCACGGCGAAATCCGGCGCTCTGATCGGCGTCCTGATCTCGGTCACGACGGTGCCGGCGGCCGCGAACATGGCCGTTGCGGCCGCGTACCTCGACTTCGCCGAGCTGCGCGGCGCTGCGTTGCAGCTTCTCGTGAACCTTGCGTGCGCGGTGGGTGCCGGTATCACGACCCTCGGAGCGCAGTGCTGGGTCTGGTCGATGTGGGTGAAGCGCTGACCGCCGGGGGTGGCGGCGCGAGGACTCGAGCCCGGCGACGTGGCACAATTCGCCACGGTGCGGCCACGGTTACCCAGTGAACAACCCGCGCTGCAGCCCCACCTGGAAGGCCTCGAACAGGTCGGCTTCGCCGAGACCGTTCACAAAGACGAGGACCCCAACGCGCCGCTCGAGTTCCGGGAGCTCGACGCGCCCACGCACGCGGACGTGGCGCAGGTCGCAGCGCACTGCCGCTCGCATCGAGAGCATCCTCAATGCGCACGGCCGGAGCCTCGACCCCGAGCTCCGTGAGCAGGAGCTACCGGCGCTTTGCTTTGACGAGCCGGGGCTCGCTGCGTGTTACGCGGCGGCAGCGCAGGGCATTGGCGTGAGCGGTGATCGCGCAAGCGAGCCGCTCTTGCGGTTGGTCGTGCCGGCGGGGCTGCCCGAGCGCCCGCGTGCCGCGGCCTCCTCGAGTGGCAGACGCGCGAAAAACAGATGACGCGAGCGCTGAAGAACCACGAGGTCGACGGCGTCCCAGTGCACCTCTTCGTCCAAGCGTCGAGCACGGTGGGAGGGGAGACCGCGCCGTTTCTCTACCTGGGCGAGGTGAGCTTCCGCGACTGGCGCGGCGACAAACCGATCACCGTCACGCTGGAGCTCGAGCAGCCGGTGCCGGAGGCGTTGTGGGGGGAATTGGGGGTGGGTGGCGGTGGTGGTGCCATTGGGTAAGCACAAGCGCCGAGCCTGACGAGCCCCGTGGCGGCAGATGTGCGGGGTGGAATTGCATTGGGGTGCCCGCACACCGAGCTCACTCGTTCGGCACCGTCCAATGCTGGAGCTGCGGACCGCCGAACGCGTAGAGAGAGTCGAGCGTGCGTCGCCGTGGCGCTCGGCGATAGGTGGCTCGGTGGATCGACCATGCGTGGAAGACGCAAGCGTCGCCAGCCTGGAGGGCAATGCGCGTCGCCCCTGTCATTGATGACGCCCGCTTCGAGCCCTTTCGGATTTGGAGCTCCTCGGGCGTGTCCCACCGCCGGTGCGAGCCCGGCACGAGCTCCAGACGGTCGTCGTCCTCCAATGCTACACGCACGTGGATCGCTGTCGTCGTGAGAATGCGCCGGAGCTCGAGCTCTGGATCGGGTTGCCCGAGCTGGCTGTCTCGATGCCAGTCGCCGTCCCAGTCGCGTTTCGTCTGCTCGTGGTAGTAGTCCGTGTTCTTGAGCCGAGGAATGCCGTCTTCGCCTTCGTGAGCCAAGCCCTCGAGTAGCGCGCACATTCGCGCCGAGCCGACGAACTTCGTGAGGACGTCGAGGGCACCAGGGTGATGTGCGAAGTAGCTCGGTTCCGTGAACAGCCCGATTTTGGGCGTCGTATGGCCATTCTCAGTCGACTCCGCACGGGCGCGATCGAGTGCGGTGTCGCACGCGCGACGGAGCGTGCTGAGCTCTGTCGGATTCAAGAACGCCGGCAAGACGAAGAAGCCGTGGGTACGAAGGGACTGCAAGCGGTCGCGTTGAACAATGGTCATCGTGATCTCCCGTGCCGCCACCTGCGGCGCTCGCGAGCTGATGATCGTTCAGTGGACAGTGCGTGGTGGCCCGAGCGCGACGATCGGGTTTTGCGGAAACGGACCTGGGCGATGCGGACTCGCCACGACGAGCACGGCAAGCCGCCCCGCGATCTCGAAGGTCGCAATCGCTGCGGGCGCGCCGAAGTAGCGGATCGGCAGGAGGTCGACGCCGTTGTCCGTTACTTCCGACTGCTTTGAAGTCTGCGTCGGCACGTCGAGGTGGAGGAGCGAGGAGAGAGCCCGTTGATAGCTCTCTCCCGTTCTCTCCATCCTCGCCCGCACCGAGAGCCGCAGCTTTTTGTTTCCGTGCCGGTTCCCCATCGCTTGTCCAGACGATCTCTGAGCTCGATCCTTGTGTCGGCCGGCACCGACGGAACGAACTGGATGACGAGCGGTCAGGCGCAACACCGAAGGGCTGAGCCCTCTTCACTCCTCACGCGAGACCGTGCCGGCGGCAGTGTGAGGAGTCGGACTCGGAAAGCCCGCTACCCAAACCATTCGCCACGGTCCCCACTCTGTCAAGCCGCGCAGCCCGGCCGGCCGGCGTCCGATCGTCAACCTCGTCGACGCAAGTATCTCGTTCGCCGGCTTCCGGCGGCGCATTTCGGCCCGACCGGCCACAGGTCAGACGCGCGGGTCCGAGCTCGCTATTTGCAGAAGCCGTTCTGCTGCAAGAACGTGAGGGTCGCCCCACACGTTGCCTCGTTCGTCGTCGAGGTCGCGGTCGCTTCGCACTGGTTCTTGTAGGGTGCCTTCAGCGTCGGGCAACACGCCACGAGCTTCGCGCAATTGCCGCCACCCGCATCACTGGAAGCGTCGGCCCCCGCGTCTCCAGCGCCCGAGCCGCCTGCGCCGGCTGCGCCGCCCGGGCCGCTGTCGGCGCCTGCGGCGCCACCCGACCCGCTCGAGCCGCCGCTGCCCGCCGCGCCGCCCGTGCCAGCGCCGCCTGCCGCTCCGCCCGCGCCGCCCGCTCCCGCGGCGCCACCGGTGCTCGCGCCACCGCTGCCCGAGCTCCCTCCGGTTCCGCCCGAACTCGAGCCCCCAGCCCCGCCTTTGCCGCCGCTGTCGTCGTCGCCACCGCATGCGACTGCGGTGAACGCGGTGAGCGCTGCCACAGTGAGTGCAATCCAGGATCGATTCATCGTCGTCACCTTCTGCTTGCGGCTATAGCGCCGCAGAATGGCAGAGAAGACTCGATTTCCCGAGGATGCGCAAGAGCCTCCGACGATCGCCCGCCGCCATCGAACAGGCCGCCAGGCCGTAGTGTTCGAAAACCCAGCCCACGAAATCGCCGCGTCGGCGCGCTCGGAGTCGCGACCGTGTTCAACGTGGCCAATACGGTGTTCAACACCGCGCTCTACCACTGGGCGGCCGAGGGCGTCGCGCCGCCAGGCTTCGATTCCTACGTGCTCGCTGGCGCCTTCACACAGAAAGAGTAGCCGGGACTGCGGTTGGCCAGCGGCGTCTCCGGCACCGCGAGCGCGAGGCTCACTGCTTGCGCAACCGAGCGTGGCGGTCGAGCGCTTCACGCACGCGGCCAACGAGCTCGGTCGCCGTGAAGGGTTTCTTGAGGACATCGAGGCCGGCGCCCTGGTCGTGCATCGCGCTGAGGGCGTCCCGGCTGTAGCCCGACATGAACAAGACCGGGATGTCGACGTTCCGAGCGCGCAAGGTCTTGACGAGGTCCGGACCGCTCATCCGCGGCATCACGACGTCGGTCAGGAGCAGGTGGCTCTCCTCGCTTTGCTGCAAGATCAGCTCGGCGGCGGTCATTCCGTCGGTGGCTCGCTGTACGTGGTAGCCGTTGGCCTCGAGCACGCGCACGATGACGCGCGCGACAGTCTCATCGTCCTCGGCCACGACGAGTCGCTCGCTACCCCCCACAGCGGGGCGCGGTGGCGACGAGCTCGTGTGCTCGATCGCCGGCACGCCGGACAGCAGCGGAAGGTAGACCCTCACACTCGTGCCGCGACCAACCGTGGAATCGATGCGGAGACCGCCGCCGCTCTGTTTTGCGATTCCGTAGACCGTCGAAAGCCCGAGTCCCGTGCCGCGCCCGACAGCTTTGGTCGTGAAGAACGGATCGATGGCGTGGGCGAGCACCTCTTCGCCCATGCCCTGCCCCGAGTCAGAGACCGAGAGCCGCGCGTAAGACCCAGGCGCCAGCCGTTCGACGGCGCCGATGCTGTCCTCGGCGAGCTCCACCGCCTCGAGCACCACACTCACCACACCGCCGTCTGGCATGGCATCGCGGGCGTTGGTCACCAGGTTGACGATGACCTGCTCGACCTGACTGCGAGTGCCCCGGATGGGCAAGGACGCCGCGCCAGACTCCACGGCGAGCCTCACGTTCTCGCCGATCAGGCGCTCGAGCATGAGCTGGACATCGCCCAAGATCGGCACCAGATCGATGAGCGCCGTCGGCATGTCTTGGTGCCGGCTGAAGAGCAACAGCTGTCGCACCAGCGTGGCCCCACGCTGGCCAGCCTTCACCATTTCGTCGACGTACCCGACCAGGTCGGACCGGTCCTGGAGCTTCCGCTGCAACAGCTCACCATTGCCCATGATGGCGACCAACAGGTTGTTGAAGTCGTGGGCGATCCCGCCGGCGAGCTGGCCGATGATCTCCATCTTCTGCGAGTGCCTCAGCTGACCCTCGAGCCGCCTGCGATCGGTGATGTCGCGCCACACCACATGTAGAATCTCTTTTCCATCGCGCTCGACCGCCGTGAGCAGCACCTCGACGGGAAACACCTCCCCGTCGACGCGCCGGTGGTCCCACTCGAAGCGGTGACTGCCTCGCTCGCGGGCGATGGCCATCATCTCGTTGGCCTTCTCGAACGAGCTCCGTCCGTCCGGCTGGGTGGGCGGCGACAGCTCCGACGGGTGGGTGCGGAGCAGCTCCGCCTTGTCCTGGTACCGCAGCATGGCAACCGTCGCCTGATTGCAGTCCACGAAGTGCTCCCCCTCGATGATGAGGATGGCGTCTGCCGACCGCTCGAAGAGCTCGCGATACGGGTCAGTGGGGGGGGGCGTCACGGTCGTCTTGCCACTTCGTCCAGCCCAGGCTCGCGCAGCCCGGTATCAAAAACAAGCGGCCGCCGGCCCGACCGAACTTGCTCTGGCGAAAGCGAATTCCACCGGCGCGGGCTCGCGCGTGCCCTCACTCACACTTCTCCGTCGAGCCAGCCAGCGTCAGCGCGAGCACCGCGAGCGCCGTCGTGTGAGTGCTGCAGTCCCCGGCCGAGCCGGCGCGAAAACAGCCCGGGGCTTGCGCTGCTTCACGTAGCGACGTGACCCACGCTGAGTCTACGCCGGCTTGGGCCCCAAGCAGTCCGATCATCACCAGCCGCTCGGTGGTGAGATCGCCTGGAGTCGCGTCGAACGTCGCCTCCTTCAGCAGGCTCGCGGCGATCCCGCGGCGCCGAGCGTCGACATCGACGGGCGTCGTGCAGCCAAGCCAGCGTTCGAACGCCAGCCACACCGCCTGATGCGTGAGCACGAAACCCCAGGCGTCGGTCGCGTTCACGTAGGCCTCACACTCGGGGGGCGCCTGGCACTGAACGCTCGTGCTCAGACAGACCTCGATCAAGCTCTCCCCGGTGGCGGTGAGCGGCGCCGTCTGCTTGGGATCCGGCGTGCCCGGATTCGGCTGAGCGCCCTCGAGCGACAGGGCCTCGAAGGGCGGCTTGTCGAGCTCGAGCAGGCCACCGTAAGTTGCCAGCTCCGTCGGCGAGACGTCCGGCGTGCGCTTGCTGATCACCGCCTGGTTCAGCGGGTCTCCGCTGAGCTCTCCGGCGACGTCGAGCATGACCAGCGAGTCGACGCCGATCTCGAACGGAGTCGAGCCCAGCCAGTGCAGAGCGCGGCACTTCGGCGTCGCTGGCGGAGCTGCTTCGTCACCTCCGCAGCCCGCGCTCGACAAAGCGGCCGCGACCACGACCCCGAAGGTCCGGCGCCAGTCCGAGGCAAGCCCTCTCACGCTTCGAGCATCGCAGACCCCAGTGCGAACTTCCCTCGAAATTGCGCGAGGGTGGGCGGATGGCGGCTCCCAGCCTGGGCACCGGCTCCTGCACGGTGTTTGGCAGAACGCCTCGATGCGTGATCTCCTGGTTCGATGACCAAGCCCGACGCGCGCCCCCAAACACCGCTAGGGACGCGGGCGTTCTCCCTCGTCGAACTGATGGTCACCGTCGTCATCGTCGGAGTGCTGGCAGGCTTGGCCATCTACGGCGTACGCCGCTACCTGTTCAACGCGCGCACCGCGGAAGCGCGGGCGGCCATCGGACGCATGGGCAAGGACGCCGTGGGCGCGTACTCGCGCGAGATCATGTCCGGCGCGCAGCTCCCCACGGGCGGCACGGCGGCGGTGCTCAACCGGCTCTGTGTCAGCGCCTCCCAGCCGGTGCCTGCCAGTGCCGGCGCCATCAAAGGCGGCAAGTATCAATCGTCTCCGTCGGACTGGAACCTGGACACGGCGACCCAGGGCAAGGGCTTCGCATGCCTGCGCTTCACGATGACCGATCCGCAGTTCTTCCAGTACGATTACAAGTCGTCGACGGACGACTGGGCCCAAGCCGGCGCGGACGGCACGACCTTCGACGCCATTGCCCGAGGAGATCTCAACGGCGACGGCGTGCTCAGTGATTTCAGGCTGAGCGGCAAGCTGGTGAAGGCCCCGAGCGGGTCGATCGAGGCGTTGATCGCGCCGAACATCGCCGAGATCAACGCCCTCGAGTGACAACCAAGCGGTTGCCCGACGCCCCCTGACGCCGCCGTCCCGTATGAGCTAAGTTCGGGCGATGCGTCGAACCTCGGGCGGCGTCCTGGCGGGCCTCGCGTTCATGGTGCTCTCGGCCGTGTAGCTGGTGGTCGCCGGGGCTGTGGCAAGCGACAAGCGGTTGGAGCTGCAATCCCAACGTTGCGCTGGCGGCTCCGAACGCGGTTCCGGACGGCGTCGCCCAGATGGTGGCGCTCGGCGAGGTCCACGCGCTCTTTTCCCACTTCGAGGACTTCCTGCGAAATGGCTCGCTCGTCGCAGGCCCGGGCGTGCACCGGTTCACGACCAAGAGTCCGGCTGCCGAGCAGGTGCCGGCCTACGAGCTCAACTGCGACAAGACCACCAAGCTCTGCGATCGCAAGCTCCGGGTGCTGGCTCGAAAACACGCCACCCAGAGCGAGTGGCTGGTGGTGGCGTTCGCCGCGGCGGGCGCGGCTCAGGACGTGAGCGTCGACTTGCCCGGGGCCGGCTCGATCACGGTGCGCTGTCGCGCCGGCGGCAGCCTGTATCACGTGGCAACGGGCGGCGGTGCGCCGACGGTCAGCTTGATCGACGAAGATCCGCTGCGGCCGACCAAATTCCTGGCCCCCTGAAGCGGTGCCAAGAAACACCGCGAACTGATCCTGGCTCGACTCGCGGAAATCCGGGCTACCCTCCCGCCATGACCGACCGGACCCCCGACAAACTCCACTACCTCCACATCCCCGACGGCCACGGCGGACGCGCCGAGATGGTGCGATTGGTCTACGTCCTGGCGAACGCCCCCTTCGTCGACGTGTTCACCGCCATCGCCGACTTCGGCACAGCCGTGGAGGGCAAGAACCCGTTCAAGCAGTTCCCCTTCGTCGAGACTCCGAGCGGCGAGCTCATCTACCAGACGCTCGCGATCATGCACCACGCTGCGCACGGTACCAGCGCTTGGCCGGCGGAACCGGCCGCCCTCACCCGCGCGCTCTCCGTCGCCCTCGGGGCTTACGACCTGTACCAAGCCTTCGGGGGATTTTCTGCGGACGATGCCGCGGCAAAAAAGAAATTCGAGGAGCGACGCATGCCCCAGTACTTCGCCGGGCTCGACGAGATCTACGCCGGCCGCAAGTTCGCCGCCGGCGACACACCGACCTTCGCCGACGCCATCGCGACCGAGGCCGTGGCGTGGTGTGTGCGTCGCAACCCAGCATCAGCAGCTCACCTCGAGACGAAGCCGGCACTCGTCGAGTTCCAGAAGCGCTTCGACGCGCTGCCCGCGATTGCGGACTTCCGCAAGCGACAGGCCGCCGCCCGCGCGACCAACAGCTCCGTCTGACCCCAACCCTCCCCAAGACAGGCAGACCAGAACGTCATGTCCCCCGTCGACTTCGAGCTCTCCGACGAGATCGCGGTCATCCGCATGGATGACGGCAAGGCCAACGCTCTCAGCCCCGAGCTCTTGAGCGGGCTCGCCGACGCCCTCGCTCGCGCCGAGCGCGAGGCCAAGGCCGTCGTGCTCACGGGCCGCCCGGGCCGCTTCTGTGCCGGCTTCGACCTCAAACACATGATGGCTGGCCCCGAGAGCGCGAGGGCGCTCGTCACACAGGGAGCAGACGTGTTGCTCGGCGCCTATGCGCACCCGCAGCCGCTGGTCGTTGCGTGCACCGGACACGCCATGGCCGGCGGCGCGCTGCTCGTCCTGACCGGCGACGTGCGCCTGGGAACGCTGGGCGATTTCAAGCTCGGCCTGAACGAGGTCTCGATCGGCATGCCGTTGCCGATCCTCGCCATCGAGATGGCGAGAGACCGCCTCGATCCACGCAAGCTCACGGCGGCGACGTTGCTCGCGACTCTGTACCCTCCGACGGAGGCAGTGGAGATCGGTTACCTGGACGAAGCCGTGGAGGCGGAAGCCCTCATGCCCCGGGCCATGGCCGAGGCGCGACGCCTGAGCGCCCTCGGCAGCACGCCGTTCTCCGCCAGCAAGCGTGCGCTCCGGCGCGCGACCATCCAACACATCCGCGACACGCTCGCCGACAACCTGCGCGAGTTCGGCGTGGGCTGAGGAGCCCCTCCATGGCCGACCCAAAAGCGCCCCCGAGCCTGGGCGAGACGCTGCGTGTGCTGCTCAAGGCCTCGCGCGGCTTCTGGCTCGTCAACTGGGTGAACTTCGGCGACGGCATCGCCTACTTCGGCCTGCTCGCGCTGATGACCCTGTTCTTGGAGTCGCGCGCCGGTTTCTCGGCCAACTCCTCCACCGTTGCCGTCAGCGTCTTCACCGGCCTGGTCACGCTCTTCATGGTGCTGGGCGCTGGCGCCCTCAGCGATCGGCTGGGCTCCCGCCGCGCGCTCAGCGTGGCCATGGCCATCGTGCTCCTCGGGCGAGTGCTGCTCGTGCTGTCGCCGAACGCCGGTGCCCAGACCGCGGTCGCCGCGCTGGCCTGGGCCGCCATCGCGGTGATGGGTTTCGGTGAGGGCGTCATTCAGCCGGCCATGTACGCGGGCGTGAAGGAGTACACGGACGCTCGCACGGCGACCTTGGGCTACGCGTTCCTGTATTCGATCATGAACCTCGGCATCGTCGCCGGCGAGGCGGTATCGCCCCTGGTGCGGGAGACCTGGGCGAGACGCATCGAGGGGGCCGACGTGGCCAAACAACCGACCGCCGGCATCACCGGTGCGTTTTGGTTCTTCATCGGCGTCACCGCCCTCGTGCTGCTGGTGAACCTGATCTTCTTCACCAAGAAGGTCGAGCAGCGCGATCGGGTGAGCACCGCCGAGACACCCGAGACACCCGAAGTCGAGGCCCCGAAGGGCCTGTGGGCGAAGGCCAAGACCCTGCCCATCACCGATCTCCGCTTCGTATTCTTCATCTTCGTCTTGCTGCCGGTGCGCACGCTGTTCGCCCATCAGTGGCTCACCATGCCGCACTACGTCACCCGCTGTTTCCCCGCCGAGGTCGGTGCACGCTGGGAGTGGGTGAACGGACTGAACCCGCTGATCATCGTGGTGGCCGTGCCGCTGTTTGCCACCCTCACTCGAGCCCGACGCGTGATCGACATGATGATCGTCGGCACGCTGGTCTCGGCAGCGGCAACCGTGCTCCTGATGGGACAGCCCAGTCTCTCGTCGCTGCTCGGCTACGTGGTGTTGTTCTCGCTGGGTGAGGCCGTCTGGTCCTCCCGCTTCCTCGAGTACGTCGCGGATCTGGCGCCAGTGAATCGCATCGGGATCTACATGGGCATCGCCGGGCTGCCCTGGTTCGTCGCCAAGACCGTGACCGGGTTTTACGCCGGCTCTCTCGTCGACCGCTTCATTCCCGAGCATGGCGCTCAGGCGCCGGGCACCCTCTGGATGATCCACGGGGCCGTCGGGCTCTTGTCGCCGCTCGGCCTGGTGCTCGGCCGTCGCTGGTTGCTTTCGAAAGAACCCATCCGCGCCAGCTGAACCGGCGAGAGGCTGCGACTCAAGCGCGGCTTGCTGGGACGAGATCGTCTTCGCCGAGCTCCTCGAGATCCACTCGATCGATGCTGAGGTGCAGGCGGTTGCGCAAGCTCAGGTATTGCCCACTCACGGCGTAAGTGAGCAGTGCTCGAGCACGCTCCGACGCAGACACGCTCAGTGCCGAGTCACCGGAAGCACGGATGGTGGTGAGCGCCGTCTCCAGATCGCCGGAGAACAGCAGGCCGGCGCGGTCAGCGGTCAGGTCGACGCCCCGAGTCCAGCTGCCCAGATCTGCATGCCCTCCGGCCTGCAGCAGCTGCTCCAGGATCCCGGAGATGCGCCGCCGCAGCTCATCCGGCAGGTTCCGCCGCAGGTGCTCGCGGGTCGCGTGCACGGGTTTTTCGAGCTCGTCCGGGATGGGAAGCTTCGGCGCGGCCAGAGACAGGCCACCGAGCACCCAGGCCTTGAGCTCGGAAGGGCTGAGCAACACCCGCAAGAGGTAGCCTGGGCGGAGCAACACCACGCTCGACGCCGCCAGGAACGCCGCCTTGCGTTCGGGCATCGAACCCCGAGCCGCCGAAGACGAAAGAATGACGTGGGCCCGCGCACCACGACCGAGCGTGACCGCGAGCCGGGCGGACTCTCGCTCGAACAGCAGCGGAACCGGAGCACGCAGCACGTCGGCCGCGGACTCGAAGGCGCGCACGAGCGTACCGCCGGCCCGAGTCGAGTCGATGGCGGCGGATTCGTCCAGCCCCAGATCGCGGAGCGAGACTCCCAGCGAGGTCTTCGCGACCACGGGCTGGATCTGCAGCAACAACCCGGTCAGGGTGGGGTTGGCATCGGGGTGCACGAGGTGGTCGGCCCAGTCTCGATCGCTGATGCGAACCTCGGCCCCGATCATCGATTTGTCACGCTTCGATCGGTAGAACTCCTCTTCGTCCTGGTTTGCGCCGCCGGTCAACGTGAGCGCCTGCGCCGCGCACCACGCGGTGTCCAGACGCTCAGCCGCAATGCCCAGCTGGTGAAGCCGGCGGTACGCCTCCGGTTGCTCGGGATCCCGGGCGATGACGCTGCGCTGAAGGGCGGCCGCGCTGTGGAAGTAACGTTTTGCGTCCGTCAGGTACAAGTCCGCGAGCACCGCCTCCCGCGCGGGATCGCCCGCCACCAGGCGGAGGGCCGCCTCGTTCACCGCGATCGCGTCGTCGACCTGCAGACTCTCCAGATCGAGATCCGCCAACGCAGTCGCGAGTCGATAGGCACGCTCACGATCCTGGCTGGCCGACGCCCGCGCGATTTGCCGCTCCAAGATCCGACGTAGCGACTCCGTGTCGCCGAGCTCCCCGTACAGGGCGAGCAGGCGTGAGGTGATGGCCTCGCCATTCGGATCGAGCTTCGCGGCGACCTCGTACAGGGCTGCCGCCTCGGCTTTGTCACCCAGCTCCGTTTCGGTGAGCCGCGCGGCAGTCTGGACGTAGCGCGCACGCTCGGCGCGATCGCTGGTGAGCCCGGCAAGCCGCATCAAGACGTCGATCAACGGCCGCCAGTCGTGCCCGTCGCTGTAGAGGCGAAGCAACCGGAGCAGGATCTTGCGTTCATCGGGCGAGAGCTCCAGGCCGGACATGTAGGCCTGCGCCGCCGTGTCCTTGCGGTCGAGGACAGTGTCGGCAATGTCACCTGCGAGCACACAGGCCTCGGCGTCACGAGCCACGATCGCGCAGGCGCACAATCGCTCGAGGGTGGTCGGCAGTGCATCGACCAGGCCCGCCTCGCGCTGAACTTCCGCCAAGGCAGAGAGCGGCGCCACGGCTTCGGGGTCCAAGCTCGCCGCGCGCTCGAGCGCGGCCACGGCTGCCGGCCACTGGCCGAGTCGGCGGCAGAGCTCACCCTTGTTCGTCAAGGCGGACGCCAGCGCCGGCCGAGACAGATGGGCCTCGTGCAGAGCGAGCAGGCGATCGATGACCGTGATCGCGAGCTCCGGCGGGTCGACCAGGGATGCAACCCGTGCCGCGGTCTCGAGGGCAACCCGGTCGTCCGCAAAACTCTCCGACAGGCGTGCGCGCAAGGCTCGGGCGGCTTCCACCTGACCGAGCCCGGCGAGCACCGTGGCGTGAGCACCAAACAGTCGAACCTGGAGCGCCGCGCTCAGCTGTTCGATGTGTCGCGCGGCGTTGGTGTAGTGCTCGTCGGCCAGCTCCGGACGTGCGTGCGCACGATCAAGCTCCGCTGCGATCAGGTGGGCCAGAGCGTTTTGAGGATCGTTGCTGAGCGCCAGCGTGACTGCGGCTCGGGCCCGCCCCGAGTCATTCTGCGAATCCAGCACCACGCGGGCCAGGCTCGCGCCAAGCACGGCCTTGTCGTGCCCGGCCTCGGCGCGTCCAAGCGCGTGCTCGAGCCCAGCCACCGCAGCGTTGACCTCATCCTCACCGACCAGCAGGTCAGCCAGGTAGAGCGCAGCTACTGGATATCCAGGTTGCTCACTCAGCGCTCGGCGGCAACGCTCCGCGGCAGCGGTCGTGTCACCCTGCGCGAACCACAGCGCGGCTGCCTCGAGCCAGCGCTCCGCGCGCCGAATTGGCGCCTCTTCCGCCTCTGCCAGGGCGTCCAAGGTCAACGCCGCACCCTCCGCGTCACCGCGGGCGGCACTCAGCTTCGCGCGAGCATCGAGCGCCTCGTGGTTGGTGGGGTCGAGTGCCAGCGCCTCCTCGTACGCCCCGAGTGCGCGGCCCAAATCGCCGAGCTCGGTCTGGGCGACTCGCCCCAGCTCGAGCAGCGTGTCCCGGCGCAGGTCCAGGTCGTCCGTGCGCTCCGCCTGGCGTTCCAGCGTGAAGGCGAGCTCGCTCCAGCTCCGCAAGCTGCGATACAGCCGGCAGAGCGCCGCCAGCGCCGCGCTGTCGTCGGAGTCCACGTCGAGCACGCGTTCCCAGGCCTCGGCCGCGTGACGCTCGTCGAACAGCTCCGTCTCCTGCAGCCTGGCGAGCTCAGCGAGCAGCGCGACGCGTTGACGGCCCGTCAACGCAACTTGCAGCTCCAGCTCCAGAGTCTCGGCGGCCTTGCGATGTTTGCCCGTCTTCCGATAGAGCGCGGTCAGCGACTGGAGCGCCTCGAGGTCGTGGGTGCTCTCTTCGAGCACCGCCTGCCAGGCCTGGATTGCGGCGCCGTCGTCGCCGCCCTGATCCACCAGCACACGCGCAACCTCCAGCAGGATTGCGCGGCGTTCGTCCCCGGTCGCGGCTTCGGCCCGAAGCTCCATCAGGCGCGCCCAATCCTGGATTCGCCCCGCCTTCAGGTGGATCCGCCCGAGCAGACCCTGAGCACCCGCATGGCTGGGATCGTCCGAGAGGACCTGCTCCAGGATCTCTCGCGGGGCGGCCTCCCCTCCTCCGTGCTCGAGCAGCACTCTTGCTGCCTCGGTCGAGAGATCGCGCGATTCTGCCGGCACCAGCGTCGCGCGCGCCCGCACGAGCAGCGCCTGCGACAGCTCCGGCCAGAGCTGCGCGCGCCGGTAGATGTCGGTCATCCGCTCCAGCGCGCGCTCGTGGGTCGGCTCGAGCGTGACCACGGCCCGGTAACACTGGAGCGCGAGATCCGCGCGTCCGAAGCCGGACTCGTACCAGCCACCCAACCGAAATGAGAGCGCGATACGACGGGCTGGCTCCGGCTCTTCGTTCGCTCGTTCGCTCAGCTGTTTAAGCACGCCGCCCCAACGGCTGCGCTCACCTGCACAGAGCTGTTCGAGCCCCGCCGCGGCCTCGTCGTTCGCTGGATCCTCTGCGATGGCCTCGGACCAGGCGATCAGCGCCTGCTCTTCGTCCAGCAGGTCGACGGACAGCACCTTCCCCAGGCGGACCAAGAGCGCAGCTCGTTCTACACGGTCGCTGAGTGACTCGCGCCGCTCGACCAGCGCTTCGACCAACCTCTCGTGTTCCCCCAGGCGACGCAAGACTCGTTCGAGCGCCGTCCACGCCCCCACGGCGCCCTTGTCGTCCGCGAGCACGCTGCGATACGCGCGCTCCGCCGCCCGCGGATCCGCTGCCAGGTTCTCGTAGATGGCGCCGGCGCGGATCTGCAGGCGTCTCTTGGCCTTCTGGCCGGCGTCGGTCGCCGCTGTCTGCTCCGCGGCCAGCACGAACGCATCCGCGATTCGGTGAGGGCTGGCCCCGCGTTCGATGGAGCCTTCGAGAATGGCGGCCACCGCCTCGTTGTCGGGCTCCCGCAACAGGTTCTCGAGCTCGGCATCGATGTCGATGTCCGGCACGCTGCTCGGCGTGAGCGGCAGCGCGTCCACGACCGCCGTCATCAGCTCGAGCGTCTCCATCGCGTCGTGGGGCCGGCGCTCGGGGCGCCCATCGACCAGGCGCATCACGATCTCTTCCAGCTCTGCCGGCAGCCGCGCGTGTGGCAGGTAGAACCCAAGCGGGTCGGGCTCCGCTGTCAGCCGACGCCGCACGAAATCCGGGTCGTCAGGGCTCACCGGGAGTCGCCCCATGAGCAGGTAGTGACAGAGCTGCCCGAACGCGTACACGTCGCTCGCGGGCGTCGCGGTGTCGCCGAGCAGTTGTTCCGGTGCCGCCCACGCCACGAGGTGAGCGCTGGACGCCGAGCGTGAATGCGCGAGCTCCAGGGCGCCCGCCCGGAGGAAGTGCGCGCCCGCGTCGAGCAGGAGCACGCTGGGAGACTCCTCGTCGTCGCTGACCAGGAGGTTCTTCGCGTGCAACGCCCCGTGCGCGAGGCCCCGCCGATGCAGCACCGAGAGCCCCTGCAACACACGCCGCAGGATCGGCCAGGCCCGGCGCAGCGAGTACTGCCTGGGCTCACGCATTGCCAGCGGCTCCCCGGGGAAGAAATCGTGCGAAATCAGGCAACGCTCGCCGACCTTCTCGACCTGCACTCCGCGCGGGAGCCACCGGTCCGAGAGCTCCCCGGCGAGCCGCGTGCACGCCAGGTAGCGTTGCAAGCCCAGGAGCGCGCTGCCACCGCTCTCGCCGAGCACCCGCAGACGCACCTCGCGCTCTCGGCTGCGTGCACGATACACACACGAGAAGCTCCCAGCGCCGAGCAAGGACTCGATCACGTACGCCCCAAGGTGATCCCCATGCGCGAGTTGCTCTCGCTCGGTCGTTCGGCGCTCCGAGAGTCGTATTAATCGGCGTGTTAGCACCGGACGTTCGACGGTCATCACATCCATCAGCGCGTCGATCGCACCCGCTCGTTGGCAGTGTGTGACCAGCGCCGCCGACAGCTCCGCCGGAGTGGTCCCCGCCGACTCAGGCAGCGGCAGCCCCAGGTAGCACTCGGCGATCCGGCGGATCCCCTCAGCGTCGAACTCTCGCTCGAGCTCCCCTCGCAGCACCTCCAGCATGACAGTCGAGCGAATACCACGCCGACGGAGGCCTGACGACCGACAGCGGCGCACAGCACGACCGCGTCAGCCCACCCGAGTGGTCGCCGCGAAAAGATGGCGCACTCGAGGCGACCGCGCGGCGCTCCCGCGCAATGACCGCGCAACCTCGGCGACGGCGCGCGGTGCTCGGATTGGTGAAGCGCAGTTCTTCGCGCAACCGGGCGCACTCCGTGCGCGCCGCGACAGGCAGAGACGCGAGCTAGCCCAGCCAGAGCGCAACGAGCCCCGCCGCGCCCCCGAGCAGCGTCAGGGCAAAGGCCAGGACCACCGTCCTGCCAAAAGCCCAGCCCGCAATCACCGTCGCCATGCCTGCCTTGACGAGGGTGTTGGCCGCAGCGCCGAGCATGATGCTGGTGACGGCAACACGCGAGTCGATGGCGCCGCTCTTGGCCAGGCTCGCCATGCTCAGGGTAATGGCATCCACGTCGGAGAGGCCAGCGACGATCGCCGCCACGTAGGCGCCGCTGTCGCCCAGCCACGACGACGCCAGCCGTGCCGCGAACAGAACGAGTGTGAAGACGAGACCCCACTTCAGCGCAGCGGAGAGCTCGAACGGGTTGTCGATGGAGAGTGTCTCGCTCTTGGCCCCAGTCTGGCGCGAGCGCGAGTAGAGGAAGCCTGCCGCGACGGTTCCGCCGACCGCCATGCCCGCGAGGGGAAGCCCAAGCACCGGCAGCAAGGCGCGATTGACCAGCGCAACTTCGAGCAGCACGCGCGGGACCATGATCGTCGACGCGGTCACCACCGCCAGGGCACACGACGGCGCAAGCGCGGGCGTGCTCTTCGCACGCTGTGACATGCTCAGTGTGACCGCGGTGCTGGATGCGAGCCCCCCAACGATGCCCGTCAACCCGAGGCCACGACCCGGCCCGAGCACACGCAACGCCACGTAGCCGACGAAGTCGATGCCCGCGATCAGCGCCACCATGAGCCCGATCTTGCGCGGGTTGAGCACCTGCAGCGGACCGAAAGTCTGGTTCGGCAAGAGCGGCAGGATCACCACCGCGACGATCAGAAACTTGAGCGTCGCAAACAGGTCGTCCTTCGTCGCTGCGTCCGCGAGCGCATGAATGCGCGGCTTGAGGCTCAGGATCACCGTCACGATCACCGCCACCGCCGCGAGCGTCAGCGCGCGCCGCGAGATCGGCTCGATCACTCCGCGTGAGGTGGCCAGCGCACCCAGGAGAAACGTGGCGAGAAAGGCCACTTCGGTCGTGAGCCCGCGGTCGCCGCCTTCTCGCATCTGAGACCAGTAAGCGAGCGCGAGCAGCGCGGCGACGACGGCAAACGCCAAGAGCACGAGCCCGAGACCGAAGTGCACCCCGAGCAGCATCGACAGCCCGCCCAGGAGCGCCACGATGGGAAACGTGCGCGCGCCGCCCACGAACGACCGACGACGTTCCTCCGGGTCGTCCGGCGCCGACTGCTCGCGTTCGAAGCCGATCAGGAGCCCCAGCGCGAGCGCCAGCCCCAGCGCGGCGAGTGATTCGGAGTCCTCCATGGCGCTACCGGGATGGTACTCCGTCGGACGGCATCGGCACGCACTCCGGGCGGTCAGCCCAACGCGCTTCGACTGGTTCCGCAAGCTGTTCAGCGCATCGACCGAGCTCAAGAACTGGCCGGCCAGCTCGTTCGGGGCGTGGACCCACTTCGTGAACCTCCGCAACGGAAAAACGCTGTTCTACCGAGCCTCGACCGGAGAGGGCGCAATCGGAGAGTTCACGAGCGGCGCGCCCTATTTCACTCAGCTCGGTGGGTTCGTGGCGAACACCTTCCCGAAGGAGATGGACATCGTATCGGCGCTTTGAGAAAGCCGGCAGTCTCGGACCCATCGTCCGCTCAGTTCGCCAGCGTCGCGGTGTTGATGCTCGCGAAGCTGCCGCCGGCCGGGTAAGCGTACGACGCACACCAGTCGGTGCCCCACACCGTGATGCCGAAGGGGGCGTCGGAGCTCGCCTCGTGCCGGCTGGTGTTGCAGGCGGCCACGGGTTTGCCGGCGCGCATCAGGTCGACGTGGGCGACCTCGAAGTCCTTGCCGACGGGCTGCCAACCCGTGAGCTTGCCGAGGCAACCGAGTGTCACGTCGTGAAACCCGCTTGCGTCGCGTCGTCGCGTGACGACGAGGTTGGTGGTGGCAAAGGTCGGATCGGTGAAGAACACGTAGTGGGACAGAAACTGCTCCGGCGGTAGCGCGTTGACCCACTCCTCGTCGCCCAGGCCGCATTGAAGGGGCACACCGAACGGCATTGGTGTCGTCCCGTCTTTGCGCATCACCGCCGCGAACACACTGCCGGTCATGTACTGCGTGAACGAGAACGGGTGCGTCGCGCCCTGGGAGCGCACGACGAACTTCTGCGTGGTCGCGATCTCCACGGCTTGCCCCGCGGAGAGACTGGTCGGCGCACCCACTGGCTGCGCCGGCTCCCAGCTGAGGGAGGTGCCGTCCGCGACGCCCACCAGGCGGTACACGCTGGTCTCCTGGGACAGATTCATGAGCCGGGTCACGGTTCCGCCCGCGACGTACTCGTGGCCCAGCGCGGACACCGGTGGCAATTGCTGGTGGGCCGCGTCGCGCCCGCCATCGATGGCCTCCCCCGCCGTCACCCAGAGGTAGGTGTTGCCGGTGAACGCAGCGATGGGCGCCGAGGACGTGATCACCGCGCCCGTTGGATCGGCGCCGAGCCACTGCACGGTTTCTCCAGCGTTCAGCGTGAAGCTGCTCTTCTGCCCTTTGATTGCCGAGGACAGCGCCGGGCCCGCCGGAAGCGTCGCCTTCGGCGTGATCTGCACGCTGGTCCCGTCGACGCTGCCAACCAGCGTGAGCCAGAGCTTGCCAGACACGATCGGATCTTTGTCCGCTTGGTGGGGCGCGACGCCGAGGTGACTCTTGCCCCACGCGGACACCGGAGTGAGCAACGCGGCGCTGGGTGAGAACGTCCGCGCGCCCCCATACGGAATGATGTCGTAGGCGGTGATGGGCGTGTCACTCTCGAGTGCGAACGCGGTACCCCGACCGCTGCTCGAGAGCGCGGTGTCCGAGACCACCGCGGGTGGAACCGGACAGCTGAGTGGCAGGCCGCCGTTGGTCGACTTGGGGTCGTGCGACAGGAACACAACCGCAACTTCACCCGGCGGCAACCCTCCGGCCGGCAGCGGTGAATAGCTTGGATAAGGCGACTTGCCGCTGGGGATGCGCGCGTACTTCGTGGCATCGAGGGTCTGAGCGCCATACCGGAGCGTGAGCTTCGCGGGCTGATTCCAGGCGTTCGCGACGAAGAGCGCGTGACATGGGCCGCGCAGGTTGATGCCCTCGGCCCCAGGCCAGCCCGCGCCCATGAACGGCGAGCTGGGGACGAAGTACTTGCACCCCACGTTGCCGGTGCGGGCCTCGGCTGCGCTGCAGGCAGCGACACAAGCTCCGGCATCGCAACCTTCGGACGGCGCGCAAGTCGAGACGACCTTGCCGCTGGCATCGAGCACCTGATGCAGATCGTTCGAGCAGGCAACCCCTGGCCCGGGCGGCTGCCCACCCCCGCCTCCACCATTGCCGCTACCACCGAGACTGCCTCCGGCTCCACCGCCGCTGCTCTCGGCTCCGGTCCCTCCGGCTCCGGCCGCACCCGACGCGCCTGCGCCAGCATTGCCCCAACCGCTCGTCCCAACGACGCCGGTGCCGCCCCCCGATCCGCTCGTCGTGTCGGCCCCAGCACCCTCCGGCGCAGCGCAGGCAACCGTCCCCAACACCACCAACACGAGGACAAACGCCCGCGTTGCCTCGGGACCGAAGCAAAGGCTCGCCTCTCGGGCACGGAGATCGTCGCGGGTGAGCACGGTCTCTCTAGGTCGACACGCTCCCGGGGCCGCCTTGCAAAGATTTGGCTTGTAGGCCCGGCAATCAGGACGGGGCGGTCCGAACCGGCGGCGCCGTGTGTCAACGTGATAGGCTCGAACCCGAGCTCGCGATGCCGGGTCCACGCCAAAAATCTCCACGCTTCTGGCTGATCGCCGCGGTCGCGTTGTTTGTTGGAGCCTGCGGGGCCAAGGACGAAGGCGGGTACGAAGAGCTACCAGGGATCGGCGGCTCTGGAGTCGGCGGGTTTGCTGGCACAGGCGTCGGTGGAACGGGTTTCGGCGGGACAGGTTTCGGCGGAACGGGTTTCGGCGGAACGGGTTTCGGTGGAACCGGTTTCGGTGGATCAGGTTTCGGTGGAACCGGTTTCGGTGGAACCGGCTTCGGTGGAACCGGTTTCGGTGGAACGGGCTTCGGTGGATCAGGTTTCGGTGGAACCGGTTTCGGTGGAACCGGTTTCGGTGGATCAGGTTTCGGTGGAACCGGTTTCGGTGGATCAGGTTTCGGTGGAACCGGCTTCGGTGGATCAGGTTTCGGTGGAACCGGCTTCGGTGGAACCGGTTTCGGTGGAACGGGTTTTGGCGGAACCGGCTTCGGTGGCTTCGGCGGAACGGGCTTCGGTGGCTTCGGCGGGACCGGCTTCGGTGGCTTCGGCGGCTTCGGCGGCTTCGGCGGCTTCGGCGGCACCGGCGGAACGGGCGGAGTCGCTGGAGCGGGAGGCACAGGAGGAAGCGGCGGACTCGGGGGCACGGGCGGAGTTGCAGGAAGCGGCGGACTCGGCGGAGTGGGCGGAATCGGTGGCACCGCAGGCACCGGCGGCACCGCAGGCACCGGCGGCACCGCGGGCACCGGCGCGACCGGCGGGAGCGGCGGCACCGGCGGCGGAGTGGTCGAAGACTGTGGCAACGGAGTCGACGACGACGGCGACGGCCTCGTGGATTGCGCCGATGGCGACTGCGGTGGCGGCTACGTGTGTGCGCCACCCGTGCCCGCCGGCTGGCAAGGTCCGCTCGAATTCTGGAACGGTCCGGGCGCTGCAACACCGCCCAGCTGCGGCGGAGACTTCCCGACTGCAGCCCTCGACGCGATGCAGGGCCTCACGGCGGGCCCGCCGACCTGCGACGCCTGCAGTTGCGGCTCGCCGATCGGCATGGTCTGCGCCCTCTCGACCGTGCAGTTCTTCTCGGCACCCGGTTGCACCGGCAGCACTGGCCAGCTGACGATCGCTGCCAACGTCTGCCAGTCGTTCATCATCCTCGGCTTCGACCCAGCGAGCGCGCTGTTCGCGACGGCGCCGCCGGCGGGCGGTGCGTGCAACCCCGCTCCAACCAAGAACGTGGTTCCGCCGCTCGCGTGGAACGAGCGCGTCCGCACCTGCGGCGGCGCCGATCTGGGCGGCGGCTGCGGCGCGGGCGTGTGCGCCCCGAGACCTGCAGCGCCGTTCGCAGAGCTGTGCATTGCCAAGACCGGTGACGTCGCCTGCCCGGCCGGATTCCCCAAGAAGGGTGTGTACTACTCGGGTGTGAACGACACCCGCGGCTGCAGCGCGTGCGGGTGCGGCTCACCCCAAGGAGCCGCGTGTCCCGGTAGCCTGGAGCTCTGGACCAACTCCACTTGCAGCGTCGACGCCGTCACGATCCCGAAGGTCGGTGGCTGCGAACCCCTGCCGCCGGACAGCTCGCCGCCCCCACCACCGTACATGACCTCGCGCAGCATGTTCTACGACGGCCAACCGCCACTGGGCGGCGCCTGTGGAGCGTCCGGAGGACAGGTCCAAGGCAGCGCAACCCCAACGTCCGCCGTCACGTTCTGCTGTCTCTGACTCGGACCCACCGTGCGCATCGAGCTCGTCTCAGTCGCTGCGCTCGCGATGTTCTCACTGCCCGAGCGCGCACACGCCGAAGAGCGCGCACCACTCGAACTGCACGTCGCAGGTACGTATTCGCGCTTCGAACAACAGGTGAAGTCCGAGGTCGGTGGCGCTCGCGGCGAACGTCTGGTCGAGCAGTCCGAGCTCGCGCTCTTCCACGCCCTCAGTTATCGCTTCCTGGGGCCGCTGTCGGCCGGAGTATTCGGGCTCTACAACTCCGGTATACGACGAGTGGGGCGTTTCCAAGGCCTCACGCCGGAGGGCAAGGCCGTGGTCGCTCCAGAGCTCGGCGGGGACTACCTCGAGCTCTGGGCAGGACCCTTCGTACGAGCGAGTTTCGGTCTGCCCTTCTTCGAGCTCGGTTATGGGCTCTACACGGCGCGCTGGGACGAAGCCCGCGACGACTTGCCAAACAGCGAAGGTGATGCGGGGGTGTTCCGGACTCACCGCGGTATCGCCTGGGTGCTGGCAGGCGGGCTTGCGCTCGACCTGGCAGACGAGCTCGAGCTGACGGTCCGCCTCTCCTACCGCGTGCGCTACTACGACCGCCGCGGCGGGCACGCACTCTCCAACGACGTCGTGCACGGCACCCAGGATGTCACGCCGTTCATCGGCGTCGCGTATCGCTTTGGTGAGAGGTAGAGCGCGCACCGACGACCCTTTACGGAGGCCTTGCCGCCAACGTACAGTCTGCGGATGCGATGCGCTCGTTTCACCTGGTTCTCGGCGGCGGTGGTGGCAGTGGGGATGAGCGCCGCAGCGTGCGGCAGCGATTCGAGCGGTGGAGGCGGAGGCACGGGCGGAGCGACCGGCGGCGCGGGCGGCGCGGGCGGCGGAACCGGTGGCACGACCGGCGGCGCGGCGGGCGCAGGCGGCGCGGGAGGTTCGACCGGCGGTGCGGCGGGCGCCTCCGGCGGCGCGGCCGGTGCGCCGGCGCTGGCCTTTCTACCCGCCGATCGAGTCCCGCCGGCAGGCACCTGGGAGAGCGCGGGAGTCGAAGGTGGGATCCCGAACCGCACGACGAACTGCGCCGACGTGACCAAGGCACCTTACAACGCCGACCCCACCGGCGCGGCGGACGCGGCACCCGCCATTCAGAAGGCCATCGACGCGTGCCCGGACGGCCAGGTCGTGTTCGTCCCGGCCGGCAAGTACAAGATCGGGAGCCTGATCAAGCTGCCGAGCGCCATCACGCTGCGCGGAGCCGGCTCCGCCACGGTGTTCGACGTCGTGACGAGCACGGCCGTGCGAATCGGCGGCCTCGGACCCTGGCCCCCGCCCAAGGTGAACGACTCGTATCGCACCCCCATCACGTCGGGCGCGACCCGCGCGAGCAAGACGGTCGACATCGCTGACACCTCCGGGGTCGAGGTCGGCAAGATGGTGATGATCGACGAAGAGGATGATCCGACGCTGGTCTGGACCAAGAACGGCAGCAGCGGTCGGTATCGCGCATCGATGCACCGAGTCGAGGCCAAGACCGCGACCAGCGTGACCTTCCGTCCGCCACTACCCATCGACTTCGTGAAGTCTCCCCAGCTCTCGTGGTTCCCCGATCTCACGGAGCTCGCGGGTGTCGAGAAGATCAAGTTCGTGGGCAACGGCTCGAACCCGGGCCAGTTCATCCAGATCGAGTCATCCTGGAACTGCTGGGTGTTCGACTGCGAGTTCACAGCCATGCCCAGCAAGACCGTCGTGGTCGATTGGTCGGCGCACATCGAGCTCCGGCGCATCTACATGCACGACCAGGCCAACGGCGGCTCGAACTCCGAGGGTCTCGATTTCCTCACCGACGTGAGCTTCAGCCTGATCATCGACAACATCTGCGTCGCCGCGGGCTTCCCCCAGATCAACATCGGAGATGGCGGCGCGAACCCCAACTACTCGGGCGGATTTGGCAACGTGATCGCCTACAACTACGCCGTCGACGCCTATTACACGGACCCGCCGACCTCGACCAACGCGGGCAAGATGCCCCACGACATCAGCACCAATCACAGCCCGCACTCGCAGTACAACCTGGTCGAGGGCAACTTCATCGGCAAGTTCGGCGCGGACGGCTACCACGGCAGCGGCTCGCACACTCTGCTCTACCGCAATCGCATCACCGGCGCCGCCAGCTGGCCTCACGTGACCAATCTCACCGCGATCCAGATCGATCGCCGCAACCTGAACTACTCCATCATCGGCAACGTGCTCGGGCGGCCGGGAAAACCGCCGAGCTTCGAGTACGCGACTACCAACAACTGGACCGGCAGCACGATCTACCGACTGGGCTACCCGGACATCGGCAACGACGGCTTCAACGGCACGTTCCCACCCACCGCTCTCGCGAGCTCCGACGGCGGTCCGCGGGACCTCTACTGTGAGCGCACCACGGCACCGAACGGCACCACGTTGATCGAGGGCAACTGGACCTCGGCGGCGGGGAAGGTGGACTGGAGCGTCCCATCCGAGGCGCTTCCGCCGAGCTTCTTCCTCGCCCAGAAGCCCAGCTGGTTCGGCTCCCTCGCCTGGCCGCCGGTCGATGCGTCCGGCACGCCCGCCGACGACCCGTCGATCATCCCTGCCGGGTACCGCTACGTAAACGGCTCCGATCCGCCCTGAGCGCTCGGCTCGACGCCGAAACGACCACTCACTCTGTGCGCGGCTTGCAATCGAAGTCGAATGCCCTCACCACGAGCGCAGGCTTCGAGATGCGCAGCTCGTAGCCGCTTCGGTTGTACACCATGGTTGCGAGCTGATCCGTCGGGGCGCCGTCGCCGAGCGCCTGCTTCCACAAGGCAGCGGCGCTGCATTTGGGCAGAGCGATGGCTTCCTTTTCCAGGCCGGTCGGCACAAAACGGTTGAACGGATGCTCCAGCCGGCCCATGCCCAGGTGCCGCTTCTTGGTCGACTCGTCGGCCTCGGTAGAGACGTCCACCGTCCTCGGCTCGTGCACCTCGACGCGCACGTCCACGTAGCGCCCCTCGCCGTCCTTGGCGGCCAGACGGTGATCCACCCGCGCCGCCGGGTCGCCGACCATCGAGATCTTGCCGCTCGACGCCACACCCACCGCCGTCATCTCGATCAGCCTCGCGTCTTTGCCGGCAAAGGCGAGGACGCCCGCCAGGTGGGCAAAGGGTTCGTACGCGCTGACGTCACCTGGCGGCGCCGTCGTATTGCTCAGGTTCGGATTGCAGCCACCGGTGGCAAGCCCCAACACAAAGCCCAAACTGCAGCGCGCAAGCACGAGCCGACGCTAACACGGCTGCGGGGCTGACCCGCCGGCCTGAGCGAGAGGGGCGCGGTTTTCGGCCGCAAATGTGTCCACGCGCTGACGCTCACAGCCCGCGCTTCTCGGCCCAGATCTGTCCCAGCTCGAGCAGCTTTGCCTCCCCGATGTACTCCTCGCACATGGGGAACACGAGCTGCTCTTCCTTGCGGAAGTGATCCCTGAGGACGAGCAGCAGCTGGCCGAGCTCGTCCTTCGCCTGCTCGAGAGTCGTCGACCTCCCGAGGGCAACCACGAGCCGATCGATGTGCTGGTGCTCGGCGCGCATCACGGACAGGGGCCCGCCGGCGCTCTGACTGCCGGCAAGCGCCGGGAAGAGCACCTCCTCTTCCAGGCTGGCGTGGGTCAGCACGGCGGACTCGAGGATCTTGAACGCGGCCTTCAGTTCCTCGGCGCTCTCGGCGCTGGCCGCCACTTCTTCGATGCTGTCGAAGAGCGGATAGAAGAGCGCGTGCTCACCCAGCAGGCCGTCGGTGATCCTCATGGGCCGAGCATGCTCGATTTCGCACACATTGCCCCCGGGGAATCGCGGAAGGCAGAAAAATTGCCCCCGTTTCAGCCAGTGACCCTCGTGGCAGACGTTTCTAGGGCCGTTCGCGAAATCCCTGCGGAAGCGGCCGCGTGCGGCGCAGCCGGTGCGGGCCAGGCGTCCGGGATGCGCCGATCCGCGCCGGGTCATGCCACCTGTGCACATGGCACGCAGGTTGCTGATTTTCTTGCAGTGTCATGCGCAAAGTCGCCCCACCCAACGATGAGGGGGAGCACATCGAGGCGGTGCTGCAGGCTGAGCGCGACGCCGACGCGGCGGTAGAGCGCGCCCGTCAGGAGGCAGAAGCCGAGCTCGCCGGCGCCCGCGAGCAAACACGGGCCATTCGCGAGCGAACGGCTCAACGTGTGACGCGCCTCCACGCCGGAACCAGCGTTGCCATCGAACGTCGAGTCGCGGAGCTTCGCGCCGAGGAGGCGGATGCGCTGCGGCAACTGAGCCGCCGCAGCGCGGACCCGAGCGTCGTGGGACGCGCAGCCGAGCGCGTGGCGGACTGGCTGCTCGGAGGCGCGCGATGACCAGTCCACGCTTTCTGTACACACAAGCCCGGCTCCAAGCACGAAACGCCGAGCGGCTGTCGCGCGCTGCATGGGACCGCCTGGCGGGCAGCCACGGAGTGGAGCGATTTCTCGAGGCAGCGAGCGTCACTCCCCTCGCCCGCTTCGTTCACTCCGTGACCCACGACACCGACGCCGGGAAGGTCGAACAGCTGCTGCTCACCGCCTACGCCGCGCACACGGACGAGGTCGCCGACTGGGTCCCACCAGACTGGAGCAACGCAGTTCGTTTCGTTCGCTGGTTACCGCTGCTGGAGCGCCTGGAGTCGGGTGCGGCGGGCGCTGACTGGATCGCGGCGAGCCCAGTGCCGGCCGGACCCGGCGCGAGCCGGGAGTGGTTCCGACAATTCCGAGGGCTGTGCCCGCGCCCCGGCGAGCTCGACCCACTATCGACCGTGGTCCGGGACCACTTGAAGGAGATGCGCGATACGAGCGTCGAGCAGAACGGGTGGACGCTGCGCGCCAAGCTGTCCATCACCCTCGAACGTCTGCTCCGACGCCGCCCGGCGACGCCCGTTGCGGTGTTCGCTCACCTCGGGCTGACGCTGCTCGAGCTCGAGCGGCTGCGCGCGGAGCTCCTGCTGCGCACCTCGATTGCACCTGCATGGAGGCAAGTGGCATGGGCCTGAGACCCAGCCCCGCACGCTGGTTCGAGGTGCTGACCCCCTCGGACGAGCTGGCGCGAACCGTGGAAGCCCTGGCCGCCACCGGAGTGGTGCAGCTCGAGGCCGAAGCGGACCTGGCATTGCCGAAGCGCGAGCCACGCCAAGAGCTGGACGCGTTTCACACCCTGCTCCGCCGCTATTCCGAGCACTGGCCACGGCCGAACTTCCGCCTGCGGCCACCGCGCGGCCCACCGGATGCCGTGCTGGCCAATTCCTTGGTCGCGCTCGAGGCCTGGCAGCTCGCGGCGCAAGCCGTGATTGAGCACAAGGAGCAGCTCGCGGCCACGCGGCGCGAGCTCGCATTGCTCGCGGAGCTCGATGCCACGTCCGACACGGCCCTCTCGGACCTCGCAGCCGTCGCCGACGCCGGACCCATGCTCGAAGGGCGCCTCTGGGTGACGGCGAGCAATGGGCGCCTGCCCGAACTGCCGCACGCCATGCTGCGCAGCACCCGGACGGATGACCATGTCTTCATGACGGTGCTCGCTCCACGCTCGGAGCTCGCCACCGTCGTCTTGGCGCTCGAACAGTGCGAGGCACACCGCGTCGAGCTGCCCGAGCACATCAGCCGCCAATCGCTGGGCCTCGAGCTGGCGCGGCTCGACAGAGAGCTGTCGGACGTCGACCGGGAGCTCGCCGAGCTCTCGCGGTCTCACGAGCTCGCCAAACATCTGGCGAACGTGCACCGGCTCGAGTGGTTCCTGACCCACGTGCCCGAGCTCGGCCACACCCGCCACTTCGCCCTGGTCACGGGCTGGACCAGCGAGCTCGACACGCCGGCAATGCACCGGATCTTCGACGCGGCTGGCGTGCACGCGATGGTTCGCTTTCCTGAGCCGCCCTCCACACCGCCCGTGATCTTGAGGAACCTGCCCTGGGTGAAACCCTTCGAGGCCGTGGCGAAGCTCTTGGGCACCCCCGCCCTCTACGAGGCCGACCCCAGCGTGGTGTTGGTCCTGCTGGGGCCGCTGTTGTTCGGTTTCATGTTCGCCGACGTCGGACAAGGTCTGGTGCTGATCCTGGTCGGCTTCGCCCTCCGCCGGCGTTTTCCGGCGCTCGGCATGCTGATCTTCGGCGGTCTCGCAGCCGTCGTGTTCGGGCTTTTGTTCGGCAGTGTGTTCGGCCTCGAAGGCATCGTGCCCGCGCTGTGGCTGCACCCACTCTCCTCGCCGCTGACCGTGCTCGCGGCGTCGGTCGTGCTCGGTGCGTTGGTGCTCACGGCGGGTTTCGTGCTCTCGGCCGTGGAGGCCGTTTGGCGGCGCAACCTCGGTGCGTGGCTCGTGAGCGACGGCACGTTGGCGTTGTCGTACGTGGCACTGCTCGCGAGCCTCCTCCGCCGCGAGGCCTTGTGGTTCGCAGCGGCGAGCGCGATCTGTCACGTCCTCGTGCCCGCGCTCGTTGCGAAGCGCGGGCGTCTGCGAGTCATGGCGTCGGCGGCGGCAGGGCTCGTGGAGCGCAGCCTTCAGCTCGGAGTGAACACGGTCTCGTTCGCGCGCGTTGGCGCGTTCGCCCTCGCGCATGCTGGGCTGTGTCTCGCCATCGTCGACCTGAGTCAGGCCGCGGGGCACTACGGCGGCGCCGTGGTCTTGCTGCTGGGCAACGCCTTGGTGCTCGTGCTCGAGGGCCTGGTGGTCGGGATCCAGACCACTCGCCTGGTGTTGTTCGAATTCTTCGTGCGCTTCTTGCAGGGCGAAGGACGCCCCTTCGTCCCACTTCATCCACCTGCCCCTGACGGGGCCATGATGGGAGCTGAGCATTGACACAGCCCGTATTGCGGATCTTGGTCGTGGCCCTCGTCCTCGCTGTCGTGTCCAGCCTGCTCGCGTTTGCGGCGCCGGCACAGGCGGCCCAAGCGGAAACCCTCGCGGTGGACGCCAACCTGGCGCGCTGGGCGTTCGTCGCAGCGGCGGCGGCAACGGCGGTCAGCTCGGCGGCCGCCGCGTACGCGGTCGCACGGGTCGCCAGCGCGGCCATCGGTGTGCTGGCGGAGAAACCGGAGCTGTTCGGGCGCACCCTCGTGCTCGTCGGTCTGGCCGAAGGCATCGCCATCTACGGTCTGATCATCTCCATCTTGATCCTGAATCGCCTGGGGTGAACGCCATGGTCGGAGCACCGGACGGACGAGTCGTGTTCTTCGGGGACGAGGTCACGGCGTTGGGTTTTGGGCTGGCCGGAATCGAGACGCTGGGCAGCGACGCTGCGGATGCCCGGGCGGTGGTCCAAGCGGCACGGGACGCGGCCGTCGTGATCGTCACCGCCGAGCTCGCACACCGGTTGGTGGCAACACCGGGCGCTGCCCGAGTGGTAGGCGTCGGCAGCGCACGAAGCGAGCTCGCACCGCCGGACTTTGCCAACCACGTGCGGCGTACGCTCGGGATCGCGCCATGACCGACGGCGACTCGCGCTCGGCGGTGTTTCTGGAGCTGATCCAGGCGGCCCGCGACGCTCAGCTCGGCGAGCTCCGGGAGAGAGCGGCTGCCGATGCGCGAACGCTCGGCCGCGAGGCCCGTCGCGAGGCCCGCGAACGGGTGCGGGCGGCCGTCGTCGAGTGCCGCGCGCGGAGCCTGCGGGCGTTGGCGCAGGCGCAGGCCGAGCTGGACACCCTGCGCCGCCACGATGCGCAACGGGCGCACCGCATCGCCCTCGCGGAAGGGGAGCGCCGATTGGAAGACGTCCTCTGCCAGCGCTGGCGCGACGCCGCGAGTCGTCGGGCCTGGATCGATGGGTTGATCGCGGACGCCATGCTGCGGCTCCCCGCGGGCCCATGGCGCCTCGCGTACCCGGCGGCACTGCCAGCGGCTGAGCTCGCCGAGGTTTCGAAGCAGATCGAGGGTCACGCTGGCTCGCCGCCCGAGCTCGAGCCCGACGCCGGCATCGTCGCCGGACTGCGCGTCGCCGCGCGTTCTGCCGTGCTCGATGGCACGATCCTGGGCCTGCTGGCGCGCCGCGGGGAGGTCGAAGGTCGGCTGCTCGCAGAAGTGGACGCCATCTTGGCGGAGGCCCAATGACCGAACACGACGCCGTCATCGTGTGGATCAGCGGCCCGGCGCTGAGGGCGCGCACTCGAAATGCGTTTCAGATGAACGAGGCCGTCTTGGCTGGCCCCGGACGCCTACTCGGCGAGGTGATTCAGATCCACGCCGACGAGATCGTGGTGCAGGTGTACGACGACACCAGCGGGTTGGCCCCGGGGGATCCAGTCGCGCGCTCCCGGCTGCCGCTTAGCGTGAAGCTCGGACCGGGGCTACTCGGGGGGATCTACGACGGCCTCTTGCGTCCACTCTCCCGCGATGAAGCCTTCGTTGTGCCCGGGATGCGCTCGGCCGGTGAGCGACGCCACCTCTTCAGCCCGCTGGTCGAGGTCGGCGACGAAGTCGGGCTTGGCGCTCGGCTCGGTGCGATCCGCGTCGAGGAACGCGAGGTGGAGACGTGTCTCTCGCCACCTGGCGTCGCCGGGGTCGTGGAGCGCATGGCGCCCGCGGGCGAGTACTCCGACCGTGAGACGATCGGCGTGGTGCGCTCGGCGTCGGGTGCGCGGCACGAGCTCGCGCTCATGCATCGCTGGCCGGTGCGTGAGCCGCGGCCGGTGCTCGAACGGCTGCCGCCGGATCGACCCATGCTCACCGGCCAGCGCATCCTGGACACGCTCTTTCCGGTGGCGCGTGGCGGACGCGCCGCGCTGCCGGGAGGCTTCGGCACCGGCAAGACGGTGTTGCAGCAGACGCTGGCGAAGTGGAGCGACGCGGACGTCGTGGTCTACATCGGCTGCGGCGAGCGCGGCAACGAGATGGCGGAGGTGCTCGAAGAGTTCCCCGCGCTCGACGATCCGCGCACCGGACGGCGTCTGCTCGAACGCACGGTGATCATCGCAAACACATCCAACATGCCCGTCGCGGCCCGCGAAGCGAGCATCTACACTGGCATCACCGTCGCCGAGTACTTCCGTGATCAGGGCCTGGATGTGGCACTGATGGCGGATTCGACCAGCCGCTGGGCGGAGGCGCTCCGAGAAATCTCCGGGCGCCTCGGTGAGCTGCCCGCCGAGGGCGGTTACCCCGCCTACTTGAGCAGCCGGCTCGCGGAGTTCTACGAGCGCGCGGGACGCGTCCGAACACTGTGTGGGCGCGAGGGCTCACTCACGTTGATCGGAGCCATCAGTCCACCGGGCGGTGACTTCTCGGAACCCGTGACCAAACACACTCAGAGATACGTGCGCTGCCTGTGGAGCCTCGATCCGGAGCGAGCTCAGGCGCGGACCTACCCGGCCATTCACCCGCTGTCGTCCTACTCCGCAGACGCCGAGGTGGTCCAATCGTGGTGGCAGAGCGCGGGCGCGCCGGACTGGATGCGTGATCGGCGCAGGCTCCTGGCACTGCTCGAGGAACAAGCGCGCCTGGCACGCATGGCGCGCATCGTCGGCAAGGACGCGCTGCCCGAGAGCCAGCAGCTCGCGCTCCTGTGCGCCGATCTGGTGGCCGAGGGATTTCTGCGCCAGTCGGCGCTCTCGGCCGTGGACGCCCACTGCTCGCCGAACAGGCAGTTGAAGATGCTGGCCCTGGTGCTCGGATTCTCCGAGCTCGCGTCGCGAGCGTTGAGCGCGGGAGTTAGCCTGGAGCGCATCCGCACGCTGCCCGTGCACACACGACTCTTGCGCATGAGCGAGGAGGTGGGAGAGGCGAACTTGGCCGGCCTCGATGACTTGATGCGCGACCTGGAGACCCAGATGGCGGCCTTGGTCGAGGAGCGCGCCCATGCGAGCTGAGCTCTCGGTGAGCGGCGTGGCCAATCGGCTCCAGGGTCCGCTGCTCGCCCTTCGCCGAGACGTGCGCGTTGGGCTCAACGACTCCGTCGAAGTCATCGGAGACGACGGTCGACCGCGTCTGGGTCGGGTCGCGACGTTGGACGAATCCGGCATGATCGTGGAGGTCCTGGAGTCGACGAGCGGCCTCTCTCTGCCGACGACCCGTGTTCGCCTGCACGGCTCGCGCTTGCACTTCGGTGTCGGGCCCCGGTTGCTCGGGCGCGTGCTCAGCGGTGTGGGTCAGCCCATCGATCGCGGGCCACCGATCCCAGCTCTTCGCAGCTACCGCATCGATGGTCTGGCCATCAACCCGGCGCGCCGGAAGAAACCTCACGAGTTCATCGAGACCGGTGTGTCGGCCATCGACCTCCTCAACAGCCTGGTGCGCGGCCAGAAGCTCCCACTGTTCTCGGTGGCCGGCCTACCCCACGACCGCCTGCTGGCCGAGATCGCGGTGCGCGCTCGACTGCGGGGTGAAGAGAGCGGGCACTTTGCCATCGTGTTCGTGGGCATCGGGATTTCCCACGACACCGCCGAGGTGTTCCGCCGCGCCCTCGAAGCCAGCGGCGCCCTCGAGCACACTCTTCTGTTCCTCAACCTGGCCAACGAGTCCAGCACGCAGCGCTTGCTCGCGCCGCGCTACGCCCTGACCGCTGCGGAGTACCTCGCCTTCGAAGAAGGGCGACACGTGTTGGTCGTCATGACCGACATGACCAACTACTGCGAGGCCCTGCGGGAGGTCTCCGCCAGCCACGGTGAGGTTCCAGCGCGCAAGGGTTATCCTGGTTACATGTACTCGGATCTCGCGAGTCTCTACGAGCGCGCCGGCATCCTCGCGGGCAGTCCGGGGAGCGTGACCGAGCTCGTCCTGCTCACCATGCCGGCCGGTGACATCAGCCACCCGATTGCCGATCTGACGGGATACATCACGGAGGGGCAGATCGTGCTCGACCCGGAGCTGGATCGAAAGGGCATTCATCCACCGATCCGCGTGCTGCCGAGCCTCTCGCGGTTGATGAAAGACGGTACCGGCGCGGGGCTCACCCACGAGGACCACCCGCGCCTCGCACAACAGCTCTACGCCGCGTACGCCCGAGCGGTGAACGTCCGTATGCTCGCGAGCGTCGTCGGCGTCGAGGGTTTGCCGGCGCTCGACCGGCGCTTCTTGGACTTCGCCGAGGCGTTCGAGACGAAGCTCGTACATCAAACCGAGGCGCGGACTCTCGAACAAGGCATGCGGATCGGCTGGGAGCTCTTGCGCACGCTGCCGGTGAGCGAGCTGCACCGGTTGAGTCCCCAACAGATCCAGAAGTACCTGCTCCCGGAGGCTGAGTGAAGGCCCTCGACCGAGAGCTCGTGCCGACCCGCTCGATGCGTCTCGAGCTCGCCAACGAGCGGCGCTTCGTCGGCGAAGGCCGGGATTTTCTGGACCAGAAACGCGTGCTGCTGGCCAGCGAGCTCCTGCGCCGGCTGCCCCGCTACGAGGCCCTCGCGGCGCGCCTCGACGAAGTGATGAACGCCGCACGCCGAGCGCTCGGGTGCGCCGTCGCTCGGCATGGAGTGAGCGAGCTCCGGGCGCTCGCCGCGCCCGCCCCCGGGCCTCGGGTGGTGGTCGTCGCGCGGGAGGTGTTCGTGGGGAGCACGCTGGTGGAGCTCGGCTCGCGCCACGAAGTGATCGAGCCCGGGCACACGCCGGTCAACCCCTCGCCGGAGGCCCGGGCTGCGGCCGCAAGGTTTGCGGAGGCCGCCCGGTTGGCGGTCGAGCTGGCGGGGGAACGAGCCAACCTCTCCACTCTGCTCGGCGACTACCGGCGCACGGAGCGGCGCGCGCGCGCGCTGGAAGACGTCATCTTACCGGAGATCGACGCTGCCCTCACGGCCATCGACGAGCACCTCGACGCCGAGGAGCTCGAAGAAGCGGTCCGGGTTCGGATCCGGCCGCCGTGACCGCGCTCGGTGTGCGCTGCGGTAGCGGACGGCGCACGTATGCGGCGCAGCAGCTGGGCGGCACACACCCTCCGGGCCCCACGGCGAGCGCAACCAGAGCCAGATGCTAGCCTCGAGCACGATGTCTAACCCGCACGATTTCACTGCTGTCATCAACGCTGCTGTCGGCGGTTGGAACCGCTGCATGGGACTGTCGTTCACCCTCGCCACCGCGGACGAGGTGAGCGCCGAGCTGACCGTCGGACCGGAGCACCTTCAGCCCTACGGCATCATCCACGGCGGAGTGTACGCAGGCATCATCGAGACCGTCTGCTCTACCGGCGCGGCATTGGCCGCGGCGAGGAACGGACAGGTCGTGGTCGGCGTCGACAACCACTCGACGTTCCTGCGCGCGACGCGTGCCGGGCGGCTCCGCGTCAGCGCAACTCCTGTCACCCGCGGGCGCCGCACCCAGGTCTGGGACGGGCGCGTGCTCGACGACGAGGGGCGCGTGGTGGCGAGCGGCCGGGTGCGCCTGCTCTGCCTCGAAGGTGGGAGCGAGCTGGCCGGGGAAAACGTCGAGGTTCGACGCTGAAGCGCGATGAGTGCCGCGCAGGCCTCAGAGACTGATAAGCTCGGCCCGAGAGGTGTGATCGTGAGAGCCAATCGAGTCGTCTTCGCTGCAGTGATTCCAGCCTTGCTGAGCCTGGCGTGTGCGTCCGGCGACGAAGAAGATCCCTCGAACGTGGGCGGGTACGCCGGAACCAACTACGGCGGCAGCAGCAGTGGCAGCGGCGGCTACGGCGGCGGGTACGGAGGCTCGACCAGCGGCGGCACCAGCGGTTTTGGAGGCGGGGGCGCCGGCGGCAGCGTCAGCGGAGGGACCTCCGGCGGCGGGAGCGGCGGCGCGGCTGGAGCAACCGGCGGCGCGGCGGGAGTGCCCGGCGGCGGCGGCGCTACCAGCGGCGGGGGCGTTGGCAACACGGGCGGCAGCGGCGGCACGACCGGCGGCGGTGGCGCAAGCACTGGGGGCGGCGGCACGGGCGGCAGCGGCGGCTCCGGGGGCACGGCTGGCGCGCCGAACAACTGCTGCAAGCCAGCAACCACGCCGGGCTGTTCCACGGCGTCCGTCTCGACCTGTGTCTGCGCGCAAGACAACTTCTGCTGCAGCACGGCCTGGGACTCGATGTGTGTCCAGGAGGTCGACGAATTCAAGTGCGGCAACTGTGGTACCGCCGGCAGCGGTGGCACCGGTGGTAGCGGCGGCACGGGCGGCTCCGGCGGCACGGGTGGCACTCCGGCGTGCACTGGGACGAAGGCCTTCGAGTGCGGGAACACCGCCAACTACTGCTCCGGCGGCAATTGCTACAAGTGCACCAGTGGCCAGCAGAACTGCAACGGCATCGGCGGCTGTGAGTGTTCCGGAACTTGCAACGGTTCGAGCTGCACCACCTGCACCGACGCGGGGCCCGAGCCGAACAACACCGTCGCCACCGCGACCTCCGCCTGTCCGACCGTCCTCTGCAACATCAGCGACTGCAACTTCGCGGGCTCCTCCGTGTCCGGCGTGGTCAAGCCCGGCGGCGACGTGGACTTCTTCAAGTACAAGGGCCTCGACGACATCTGCATCGTCGATCCCACCGTGTCCACGACGACCTCTGGCATCCAGGCTTGTGTGTTCGCCGTGTGCAACGACAACTCCGCCGCGTTCAAGAGTTGCAAACAGGGCACGCAGGCGACCGAAGGGGCCATGACCGGATGTTGCACCTCGACCGTCGGCAGCGCGCAGGTCGAGATCGACTGCCCCGGCATCAACGACTCGGCAACCGTCTACATCCGGGTCAAGGGCAACAACACGAACTCGTGTACGCCGTACGACGTGAGCTACCACTTCTGAGCTGACCAAGGCGACGCGCTCCGACACGCCGCGGCCCCGTGGGTCGCGGCGGCGCCGGGCGTCGGGTTGACGACCGCGAGCGCCGCTTTGGCGCGACGTCGTCCGCGGCCGTTCAGCGCGCCGGGCCGCGGCATGCTTCTGGCTTTGTAGCTCCCCGGAGGCGACGTTCAAGCGATGAAATCCGGGAAATCAGGCCAGGTTCCGCGTTCAGTCTGGGTGTCGTCTGGATCCCGTCCGGCCTGGTCCGGACCGTCCGCAGCGCGGGCCGCGGCCCTGGCCCTCGGCTTTGCGTGTCTGGCTTGTGTCGCCGCGACCGACGGGGACGTCGCCCCCGAGCCCGGAGTATCGAACCCCACGACCGACAACCTGAAGGGTTGTTACGGCAAGACTTCCTCGACCATCCCTGCCTCGGGAGTCTACGTGCTGACCACGTTCGGCGGACCCTCGGAGCCCCAGCCACTGGCATGTGGCGGACACTCCAAGTCCGGCAGCTGGTACTACGCGGCATCACGGCAGCGATATGGCTGTGGCACTCGCGTCCGCATCAAGGCCAACGGAAAGTGCGTCGTTGCGCAGACCGACGACGCGGGGCCCGACGTGTGCGTGGAGAAAGCAGTGGGTCTGCCAGTGATGGATGCCTCTCCGTTGGTCGGCAAGGCGCTCTTCGGCACGGCGGGCTTGGGTTGGTCGGACAAGAAGAAAGTCACCGTCGAGGTCGCTCCGAACGGGACGCCCCTCGGGCCGTGCATGGAAAAAGGGGACAGCCCGGGCGGCGGGGGAAGTGGTGGCGGCTCGGCGGGGAGCGGCGGCTCGAGCGCAGGCGGCGCGAACGCGGGTGGCGCGAACGCGGGTGGCTCGAGTGCAGGCGGCGCAGGTGGCGCAGGCGGCGCGAACGCGGGTGGTTCGAGTGCGGGCGGCACGAGCGGTTCGGGTGTTGGCTGCACACCAAGCCTGTGTGGTTCGGCGATCGCGACGAGCGACAGCTTCGGCGAGTGCCATTGTGACAGCGCATGCACGGGCTACGCGGACTGTTGCTCGAACTACTCATCCGTGTGCAAGGGCAGCGGCTCGGGCGGGAGTGGCTCGGGGGGAAGCGCGGGAAGCGGGGGCTCGAGCTCCGGCGGCAGCGGAGGCTCGGCCGGTGGCGGTCAGGCTTGCTCGAACGACGGCGCGTGCAACCCCGGCAACGACGGCTCGGGGCTGATTTGCGTCGGCGGAAAGTGCGTGCCGGGCTGCAAGAGCAACGCGCAGTGTCCCGGCATCAAGACGTGCAAGAGCGGCCAGTGTTCGTGAGCCCGGAGTCTCACTTGCAGCTCCAGTACGGGTACGCACAAGTGCACACCCAGTTCGGGTAGATGCACACCGCTTCGGAACCGGAGCACGTCGAACCGGATGCCGGTTTGGAGGAGGGGCAGGTGATGCAGTCCCAATCGCCACCACCACAGGCGCAGACCGACTTGCCGAAGTCACAGTTTGCGCCGTTGTCGCTGCAGACACTCAGGGGCGGAGGTTTGGTCGCCGGACACGGGTTGCAGTGCCAGATCCCACCGTAACAAGTGCACTGACCGAGGGTGTGCGGGCAGGCCAAGCCCTGGTCCGAACAACTCGAGCTCGGAGTTGGGGCGAGCTCGGACAAGCCGTCGCGCCGCCGACACCACCGCCAGCTCCACCGCTGGCTCCGCCGACGCCACCGCCCCCCGCAGCGCCGCCCGCATCCCCGCCGTCGTTGCCCATCCCGCTCATGCCCGCACTCCCGCCCTGCGCCACTCCTGCGCCGCCGCCGCTCCCGCCGCTTCCGGCGGCTCCGTCCGGCCAACCCGCGGCGCCGTCCGACGCGCGGCCGCCGATCGCGCCGACGCCACCGGAACCGCCGCCTGCCTGACCCCCGCCGCTGCCTGCTTCCAGAACACCCGCCGCCCCGGTGTCGTTGAGGGAGCAGCTCGCCCCGACGAGCGTGAGCAGCACAAACGCAGCCAAGCGCCCCACAGCGATTCAGCGTAGCACGCGCGCCAAGGCCGCCGCTCCCGCACACACGTCCGCGCACACCGGACGCGAAAGTTGCTGCAACCTCGGGCGGCGCGACGAGATCGCAAACCAGCCCTCGCCAAAAGGTCGTGTTACGCTGGAGTATGCGTGTGTTTTCACGGCGGGCGCTGGCAAGAGCTCTGATCTGGATCGCTGGCGCCGGGTGTTTCGCCGCCTGCAGTCTATCGTCGTCGCTCGACGATCTCAGAGGCTCGAACGACACGACCGCTGACTCCGGCTCCGACGGAGCCGCCGGCGCGGAGGGCGGAAGCTGGCCCGACGGCGGTGATGCGGGCGGATGCGTACCCAGCAGTTGCGCGGCAGCGCAGGCGGAGTGCGGCAGCATTCCCGATGGCTGCGGAGGTTCCCTCGACTGCGGCAGCTGCGAAACGGGTCTGTTCTGCGGCGGCGCCGGGGCGAATCATTGCGGCACCACGCCCTGCACGCCCAAGACCTGCACCGCGCTCGCGGCAACGTGCGGCACCGTGTCCGACGGTTGTGAAGGCGTGCTCGACTGTGGCACCTGTCAGGCGCCTGCGACCTGCGGCGGCGGCGGCGCGCCCAATGCCTGCGGCTGCAGTCCCAAGACTTGCCCGGAGCTGGGCGCAACGTGCGGCACCGTGTCCGATGGCTGCGGCAACAACATCGTATGTGGCACCTGCAAGCTGCCCGACGTGTGCAGCAACAACCAATGCGGCTGCACGCCGATCAAGTGTGCAGACGTCGGCGCGGACTGCGGGTCCATCTCTGATGGCTGCGGCGGGACGACGGACTGCGGCAGCTGCGCGAGCGGCAAGTTCTGCGGGGGCGGCGGCAGCAACAAGTGCGGTTCGAATCCCTGTGTCCCGAAGACGTGTGCTTCCCAGGGAAAGAACTGCGACAAGATCTCCGACGGCTGCGGCAAGACGCTCGACTGCGGCAGCTGCAGCGGGTCCGACAGCTGCGGCGGCGGCGGCACAGCGAACGTCTGTGGCTGCACGCCGACCAGCTGCGCCGCCGAGGGCAAGAACTGCGGGAGCATTTCCAACGGTTGCGGCGGCAATCTGAACTGCGGAAGCTGCACCGGCTCGAACAGCTGCGCCGGAGGCGGCACCCCCAACGTCTGCGGCTGTGCTCCGACCACCTGCGCGGCCCAGGGCAAGGACTGCGGCTCGATCCCCAACGGCTGCGGGGGCAACCTCAGCTGCGGCAGCTGCTCGGGCGTCAACACTTGCGCCGGAGGCGGAACGGCAAACGTCTGTGGCTGTTCGCCCACCACCTGCGCAGCGCAGGGCAAGAACTGCGGCTCGATCTCCAACGGCTGCGGAGGCGCCAACCTGAACTGCGGAACCTGCACCAGCCCCAATACGTGCGCCGGAGGCGGAACGGCAAACGTGTGCGGCTGCACGCCCACCACCTGCGCGGCCCAAGGCAAGAACTGCGGCTCGATCTCCAACGGCTGTGGGGGCAACCTGAACTGCGGGACTTGTGGCGGAACGAACGTCTGCACCAACAACGTCTGCACCACCTGTGTGCCGGACCCGGACCCGTGTCCCGCCAATCAGTGCGCCGGCAGCGCCCCGAACGGCTGCGGCGGCACCGTGACTTGCACGGCGAGCTGCGGCCTGGCCGGGGAGTGCCCCTGCGCCGGCGGCAGTTGCGCCGGCAGCTACTGTTCCTGCAAGCCAGGACCGTGTGTGTGATGTAGGCGCTCAGGGCGTGGGCTTGTAGAGCCACGCCGGTCCAGCGCACAGCGCGGACGCCCCATCGCAGGACGCGACGGTCTTCGCCGTCGCATAACCTTCGAATAGCGCCGCCTGGAGCTGCGCATCGTTGTTGCACACGTGATAGGCCGCGAGCTCCTCGTTCGACGCTGCGAGCAGCTCCTTCAGCGCGGCATCGAAGCCCGTTTCGAAATCGGCCCCCGACGTCCAGCTGCAGCTCGGCAACACCGCGAGGGCGCCTGGCACGTCGCCCTTGGTGATGAGATCGACCAACCCGGCGGTGTCCGTCGCGCCGGAGCAGGTGAGGTTCTGCAGCATGTAGTCGCTGAGCTTCTTGACCAGTGACTGGACCTTCGGGTCGTCGAGGCCATTGAGGCTCAAGAACGAGTTGCCACACTCACAGCTCTTGTAGGCGTCAGCCATGGCCTCCAGCTCCGCTCGCGGGCCCGTCACCTGCTTCTGCAGCACGTCCACCAAGATGATCTCGCCGTTGGCGTCCTTGGCACCCGGCTTGGTCCCATGGTTCTCCCGGGACTCACTCCGGACTGCGACGCCATCACAAACGATCTCGAGGGTGGTCGTGGTGTGGGGTGGCCAGAGATCACTCGAGCGACCCGCCGTGTCTTTGTAGGCGTCCTTCTGCAGCCAGTGAAACGTGGCCGTGCAATCGGCGCCACTGCCGCAGGCCGAGGCCTGGTCGGCGCAGCAGTCGCCGAACGTTGCACACTGGCTGTCACACCAGCAGGTTCCCGCTGATTGGGTCCCGCAGTAGCTCTTCCCTGCAGCGACGCATTGACCCACGTTGTCCGCTTTGCCCAGCGGTCCCCGCTGGCCACTTCCGCCGCTTCCGGACCCGGACCCGGCGTCATCACCACTCGAACAGGCGACCGGCGACAGTGCAAAAGCGAAAAACAGCGCCACCAACGGGCGCACGCGCGAGACGGTCATGACGGGCAGATTATACCGCCCGGAGCGAACTGTCGACGCGGCGGTGCATGGCCAGAGTGTGGACCCGGCGGCGCCGAGAGAGCGCATGCGCGCTCGACGCGACGTCGTGATGCCGTTGCATCCGCGCAGGGTCGAGGCTAGCGCTGAGCCCATGTTTGGACGCCTGACCTCGATCGGTTTTGTTTGTGCGCTCTCCGTGGCTTGTTCCTCGGACTCCGGGACCGGGACTACCTCGACGGGAGGCACCGGCGGGGGTGGCGGCGCGAGCGGCGGAGTCGGCGGCGCAGGTGCCGTCGGTGGTGGCGGCGCGAGCGGCGGAGTCGGCGGAAGCGGCGGCAGCTCGACAGGCGGGACTGGCGGCGGAGCCGGTGCCGGTGGTGCGAGCGGAGCAGGCGGCGCCGCAGGTGCCGGGGGCGCGAGCGGCGGAGCAGGCGGAGCGAGTGGCGGCGGCGGCACCAGTGGCGGCGGCGGCACCAGCGCAACCGGCGGAACCAGCGCAACAGGCGGCACCAGCGCAACAGGCGGCACCGGTGGAACCAGCGCAACCGGTGGCACCGGTGGAACCAGCGCAACAGGCGGCAGCGGCGGAACCAGCGCAACCGGCGGCACCGGCGGCACCAGCGCAACAGGTGGTACCGGCGGCACCGGCGGCACCAGCGCAACAGGTGGTAGCGGTGGCACCGGCGGCACCAGCGCAACAGGTGGCACCGGCGGAACCAGCGCAACAGGTGGCACCGGCGGCACCAGCGCAACCGGTGGCACCGGCGGCACCAGCGCAACCGGTGGCACCGGTGGCACCGGTGGCTGCAACCCCGGCGCACACGTCGTGATCAACGAGCTCGTGCCCAACCCTCCCGGGACGGATTCGGGCCATGAGTGGCTCGAGCTCTACAACCCCACCTGCACCACAGTGTCGATCGCCGGCTGGAACATCGAGGCCGCCACATCGACCTTCAGCGTCACGTTCACCCTGCCGACGGGCGCCAGCATTCCCTCCCTCGGCTACGTGGTGATTGGTGACGACAAGGTCACCTTCGCCGACTTCAAGAAGAGCACGGCGCTGAACATGGGCAACGCCAGCGGCAGCGCGGACGCAGTGCGCCTCCTGAACAGCTCGAATGCCGTGGTGGACACGGTGATCTACGGCAGTCCCAACAGCGACGGATTCCTCGACGACAGCGGCTCCGTCGCGACCTCGCTTGCGCCCACACCCACCAGCAGCCAGGCCCTCGCGCGCAAACCCAACGGTGTCGACACCAACGCCTGCGGCGCCGACTTCGTGGCGACCTTCACGCTCACCCCCAAAGCGGCGAACTGACAGCGAGCTCGATACCTGCCGGTGCCCCGACACCAGGCATCAGCGCGGTCTAGGACACACAGAGCCCGGTTCCGTTCGGCTGCGACTGGCAGTGTTTTCCCGCAGGGCAAGCCTGGCGCACCCACGCGCCGTTGGTGCAGATCTGCGTGTACGCGGCGTTCGGGTCGCACTTCATCGAGCCCGGCTTGAGCGCCGCGTTGCTGTCGTCGCAATCGCGCCCACGCACGACCTTGTGGGCCATGTCGACGTACACCTTCGAGTTCGAACCGCAGCCTGGATTGTACGACGTTCCGATGGGGTTCGAGCAGGCCGCGCTGACGAAGCCGTCTCCGTCGGCGTCCGTGTCGCCGACCGTGCAGGCCACGCAGTCGTTGTCCTTCGTGTCACACGTCTCGTGGATCCCCGGGTTGGTGGTGCCATCCTTGTCGTCGCAGTCGTCGAACCCACAGCTTGCCGACTTGTAGCCGTCACCGTCCGCGTCCGAACAGGCCTGCTCACAGCGCGATGCCCCGGCGTTGCAGATCATTCCAGTGCCGCAGGGGGCCGCGCCTTTGACACAACGCACGCTGCCGGTCTCCCACCCGCAGCGCTCCTGCCCGTTGCAGAAGTTCTTGTCGTCGCAGTCCTGCTGCCGTGCGCAGCGAGCCACGGGCGTCCAGGCCATCCACCCCTTGACCGCCTTTGGTTTCACGTTGGTCCCGAGCATGCAAACCACGGTGGAGTTGGCCGGTTTCATCTGAAGCATCACACCGTCGCAGTCCGCGCGTGCCTGACACGCGTCGAAACACTGGCGATTGTCGCGAAAGCGCACCCGCAACGTAGCCACGACTTTCTCCGCGACGAACATGCTGTTCAGCGTGAGCTTGCCCGGACCTGTCGCCGACGCCGAAACTTGAGCACCGAACTCACCCGCGTCGCCTCCCCAAGGGGTCGTCGGAGCTTCGTTCGCCCACGCTGAGGTCAGGATCAGCCCCACGGCGCACCAGCCAAACACTCCGACGATCTTTCGCACGCTCTGCCTCCTCGAGCCGCCTGTGGCGGAAACTCGCCCCAAGCTAGCCCAAGATCCAATTGGTTTGAGTGCAAATCTTCAGCCGCTGCGCGTTCGGCGGCGCTTCCGCTTCCGCGGCCGAGCGGAGACCGCGCTCGCCAGGTCACGACAGCGCCACACCCGCGCGGCCCCGGCGGCCACCCCTTTGGCCATCCGGCTCAATGACCTCGGTCAAAAATGGAGGCAAACCAGGGAGATGGCAACTCACCTGATTGCGCGCACCGCAGCCTGGCTGCCGATCTCCGCGCTGGCATTCGCCATCGCCTGCTCGAGCTCCGACAGCGGGGACGACACCGCGTCCGCCGGCGGAACGGCCGGGAGCCCGGGCAGCGGTGCGACGGCCGGAAGTGGCTCGGTCGGCAGCCAGAGCGGCGGGACGGGAGGAGGCTCCGGCGGAGGTGTGGCGGGCGGACCGCCGACGCCGTTGCCCTGGAGCGGCGACATCGAGCTCGTGTTCACCTCCCGAACGATTCCGAAGAACGGCACGCCCTACTACGCCGCAGCCAACGGCATGCCCGGACAAGGTCCGTTCTCGCGCTTCCAGGCCGCCGTCCCCGGCAAGCTCCAGGTCCGCGAGAAGGACGGCAAGATCCGCACGTTGGTCGACGGCGCGACTCCGAACGCAGTGTCACTCGATCTCGTGGACGTCAACGCGCCCGAGGTCTCGTACGACGGGAAGCGCATCGTGTTCGCCGGCCTGCCCAGCGGCAACTACAAAGCGAGCCAGCCGCGACAGGAGCCCGGCGCGTGGCGGCTCTACGCCATCAACGTCGACGGCACGGGGCTCGTGCAGCTGACGCACTCCGAGCTCATCTACGACAACCCCGGAACGACCGAGCTGCGCGCTCGCCTCATCCGCCCCCGCGCGGTTCCATTCGTGATCCAGGACCAAGTTACGGGCGTCGCCAGCGAGTTACCCCCCACCGCGGCCGGCCCGTACGACACCGACGGCACGTTCAAGTTCAACGCGCTGAACGTGTACTTCAACGCTCCCGTCGACGTGGACATCGTGTCCGCGCCGGCGGTCGGCTCCGCAGGCACCATCCGCGCGTTCATCGATCACGAGCGGGGGTCGTTGTCCTCGGCGAACTGGAAAGACTGGCCGATCTTGCTGGAAGAGAAGGCCGTGGCCGCCGACGGCTCCGTGCAGCTGAATGCGCCCGCAAACGTGCCGCTGTTCGAGCAACTGCGCACCCCCAAGGCGCAGGGTTGCAAGGTGCCCCTCTCCCCCGGCAACTACAACCCGCCGTACGATCCGCCACCCGCCGCGCACGTCGCCGGCCACAACTGGGAACGCCCCGGTGCGGATGCGCGCTGCGTGGGCTGCCACGCCGGGCACAGCATGATCCCGGTGCCGGCGGATCCTCAAGCGTACATTTACACGAACCTGGCACCGGGCGCCGATGTCAGCGCATCGTCCGGAGATCCCCGCGGCCTCGTGGACCGTCGAGTGCGCTCCGGTAGCGGCGAAGGAAGGTAGTGGCGCTCGGCGGAGAACGGCGCGAGCACCGCATGGGTGGAGCTGACCTTCCCGGTACCGGTCATCGTCAAGGCGATTCGCCCCTACGCGGTGCCCAGGAAGACCGGGGCCAAACCCCCGGCGATGGCGACCATCGTGCTGTTGGACAGCCCGGACCACGAGGTCGCGCGTGCGACGGTCGAGGATCTGTCCGAGACCGGAACCGACGTCGCCTTCCACGAGGTCACGACGCGCATCGTGCGCCTGGAGCTGAGTCAGCTCGACTCCGGCACCGCGCTCGCCGAGATCGAGGTCATTGCCAAGGGCGCCCCCCACTGAGCCGGCCGGCCGTCAGTGCGTCGCACCCGCGCCTGGGGCGCGCCGTGTGCTCGGTTCTCGAGTTTCGGGCTAGCAGCTGGCGCGGCGGCCTGTGTAGGATGCGCGCCATGGCGACCTACACCTGTGAAAAGTGCGGCATGAGCGTGAACATGACCTGTGCCAAGTGCAACAAAGAGCTGGTTCACGACTCGATCACCAAGGACGACGGCGGAAAGGTCGCGATCTCGAAGTGCCCCGAAGGGCACGGCAAGATCAAGTCGCCGCTGTGCTGTGGCGCCGACATGAGCTGCCCGATCTGAGAGGCTCGACCCACGTCGGGCTCGAGCACACCCACCCGACCCTCCGACCGCCGCGCCCGCTTCGTGCTCGGGCTCGTCCTCGGGTATCTCGCCGCGATCGTGGCGAGCGGCACGTACCTGCGCGCGAAGACCTTCAGCCTGCGGGCGCTGGAACCGACCCGCCTCGACACGGCGTGGCAGCTCGAGCTGAGTTACCTCGCAGATCGCGGCGCGTGGAGCGGTCGTGACTTCCACTACGCCCGCGGCCCGCTGTGGCAGGCGCTGACCTGGCTCGCCAAAGGCGGTCCGCTCGAGACCAGCCCAGCGGGGGTGATCGCCGCGATGGAGACGTCCCACCTGCTCGCAGGGATCGCGGCGTCACTCGGCTTGACCCTCTTCTTCGTGAAGGGACCCTGGGCCCGAGTCGTGACGCTACTCGCGCTGTCGTTAATGTCCTACGCAGCGGGGATCTCGACCCTGCGGGCGATGCTCTCGGTCGCCATCGTGGTCAGCTATTTGCCCGACGCCGACGCCGTTCCGTCGTTTCGTCGCGCGCTCGCGCCGGCGCTCCTGACCAGCGTGGGGTTGCTCTACAGCTTCGACCGCGCGCCAGTCGCCATCGCGGCGATCGGCATCGCCACCGTCACCGAAACCATCGCCCGCAAACGCCGCGGTCAGAGCCTTCGCCCCGCGTGGCTGCGAGCGGCGTGGTACTTCGCAGCGCTTGCGATCATCCTCGCGGCCACGTCGGCGGTGGCTGCCGCCCTCGGCGCTCATCCCCTCGACTACGTGCCCGCGCAGGGTCGCATCGCGTCGGCGTATGGCGCGCTCTGGACCGGCTGGGATGCAGGCGTGCGTCCGGCGAACATCGTTGCGCTCGTGCTCGGCGCCGGCGTGCTCGGCGCAATCCCGCTCCTGGCGCGCTCGGGTCGGTTCGTCGAGGCCGTGTGGGTCGCGAGTGTGCTGCCCGCGGCGAGCTTCGCGACCATCGTGACCGACCAGGGCCACGTGTTCGTGGCAATTGCCCCGCTCTTGGTGGTGCTCGTGCTGGCCGCCGCGCGCAGCGAGGCCGATGCATCCATCGCACAACGGTCGGCGCCCGCGCTCCTGGCTTTCGTGGCGTTTGCCGGCTGGTTCGGCGCGTATCGGACCGCGCTCTGGCTCGACCCGTCGCACATCGTCGCGGCGATCCGCGCGTTCCGGCACGGCACGCTGGACGATCGTGAGTACGTCACGGACGTCACCCCCGCCGCGACCTGGGTCACGGCGGCCAAAGAGCGCGGGGTGCTGCCGTGTGTCGCGTTGGCGCCCGGTCTGACCATCGTGCACGCGTTGGCTCGCGTGCCGGGTCCAACTCTCCTGACGTTGCGCTGGACGGAGCAGCAACAGCGAGAACGCGCTCGCTCGCTCGAATCCGCCGCGTGCCCCTACTACGTGCACGAGGTCCTTGGTTTCGACGACGCCCGCGGGGCAGACTGGCTGCTCGGCGAGGACTTCGTTGCCATTGCCGAGCTCTACGAACCCAAAGAGCGAGTCGCCCCCACCACCATGGTGCTCGAGCGCCGGGCGCTCAGGGCGGTCGCGCCGCGGCAAACGCTACCAAGTCCGGCGATCGAGCACGACTTCGCGTTCGACGCGCCGGGTGAGCTGCTGATCCCGCTCGGAGCTCGTGTGCGTGGCGATGCGCTCGTGGCGCTCGACTACACAATCCACGTGGCCCGCGTTGCGCAGCTGGTCGGCGGGTTGCCGAGCATCGAATTCCGCTTCGAGCGCGCCGGAGCCCCGGTGTCCGCCTACCGTCAGCTGTTCCACGCGGTGCTCGGGCGGCCCGTGCGCACGCTGGTCAGCCCAGACTCCGTCGCAGCGCAGGCGACCTGGCTGTTGGGCGAGCGCCCGGCCGGACAGCTCGAGGCCGACGCGCTTCGGCTGCGCTTTCGGCGCCAAGGCAGGCTCTCCGCCGCACACGGCAAGCTCCGGGTCCTCGGGCTCTCGGTGATCACGCCACCGCCGCTCGCCCCCGAGCCCCCGACTCCGGCCTGTGTCCCCAAGCTCGATCTCACACAAGAGCTCGCGAGCGGTCACGCCCACCCGCGCAACGTCGCCGCCCGCCTGACGGGACGCGCATTCGAGCTGCATCCCAACCCGCCACCGCTCCACCTGGCCGAGATCTACTTCGACGTTCGCCCGTGTGAGGACAGCTGTCTGTTTGCGGAGCTCGAGGTGCGCGCCCCACCCGGCAGCGGTGACGGAGTCGACTTCGAGGTCCACGTTCTCGGGCAAAACGAGCGACCGCGTCTGCTGAGGGAGCGGGTGCTGCCGGGTCAGCGGCTACCACTCGAGGTCGCGCTGTGGCCGTTCGCCGGACGTGAGTCGCTGCTGCGCTTCGGTACCGAGAATGGGGCGGACGCCCACAACGACTACGCGGTCGTCTCCCGCGCCGAGATTGGTCGCTGCAGCGCCAGGACGGGCATCGCGGAAGCGCTCCGTGGTCAATGGGCGAAGGCCGACGGGAGTCTGGAGCTGAAAGGACCAGATCTGGTCTTGCCGGCGGAGGCCCGCCAGCTCCGCTACCCGCTGCGCATCAGCAAGGACACCTGTCTCTCGTCGGGACTGGTCGCGTCCGAGGGCGGCGCAACGCTCGAGGCGTACATCGTGGTGGACGAGATCGCACACCGGATCGACAAACTCCACTTCGGTCCCGCCCGCGCCAAGCTCGGGCCCCTCGCGCTCTTTGATTGGGTCGGGCGCGACGTCGAGCTGGTGCTCAAGGTCGTTCCGGACGCGGCGACGTCGGGGAAGATCGTGCTCGAAAATCCGGGGGTTTCCCGCTGTCCGGTGGCGCGGTGAGTGATTGTGGCGCGGAACGAGACTCGGCGTGTGCAGACGAAGCTCTAGCCCTTGGGCCGCGCACCCGCGTGCTAGGGTGCTGCGTGTGAATCCGCCGGAACCCGAACCCCCGGCGCTGAGCGAGACCGCGATCATTCACCTGTATCGCGGCGAGTTGGCGCGCATGACCGCCTATCGAGTGCGCCTCGATACGACCACCAACTGGGCGATCGGCACCAACGCTGCGATCATCTCGCTGGGGCTGGGGGGCCGCGACACGCCGCACCTGCTGTTCGCCGTGGCCGTCATCCTGAACCTCGCGTTCCTCGCCATGGAGGCACGACGATTTCGCGGCTTCGAGCTGATCCGCCAGCGCGTGCGCCTGCTCGAGACCGGGTTCTTCGCCCCGGCGCTGGGCAGCGCGCCGAACCCGGATTGGCAACGCCAGATGGCGGACAGTCTGACGACCCCCACGCCCCCGGTCAGTTACCTGCAGGCCACGTCCGTGCGCCTGCGCCGCAACTTTCTGCCCCTGATCCTGCTCGACTACGCCGCCTGGTTGTTCAAGCTCCAGCGCGGCACGGGGATCCCGAATGAGGCGGCAGCGTTCGGTCAGAGCGGCCCTCTGGTGTTGGCGATCGCCGGCGTCTTGCTCGCCGTCTTGGTGGCGCTCGCGCTCCGACACGCTTCGCCCGAAGAAGGTTGACCGCGAGCTCGGCCGAGCCTGCACCGGGAGTCCGGACCAGAATTCGCGCGGCTGCTGATCGAGTTCCTGAAAGCCTGACCCGGTCACCCGGCGCTCACTCGACGGGCGGTCACTTCCGCACCACGAGCTCCTGGTTCACGAGCTCGATCGAGTGGCCAGCGATGCGGTAGACCTTGTCCCGAAAGATGTTGAGCTTGCTCTGTCGTCCCTTGAAGTCCGCGCTGACGTCCCACGGCGAACAGGGCGCCGTCGAGTCGTACTCACACTCGTGCGCAGCCGAGAACCGCAGCCGGAGTCCATCGGGAAAGGTGTAGAGTCCCGGCGGCAAGGGCATGCCGAAGCTCGCGGCCACTGGCTGGTCCTTGTCCGCAGCCGGGAGTCGAGCTGGGACGCTCGGCCAGTCCTCCGCATCCGCAGCCAACGCCGGGGGTGATTCTGCGCCGCCGTCGGAGACGTCGTCGCGCTTCGGTTCGTGGGGTGGCGAAGCCGCGACCGCGGCGCGCGGCGGACCCGAAGAAGACATGCTGGGGGGCGCGGCGCACGCGCTGACGATCACCCAGACACCGCACCCACCCCCGCGAACGAGCGCAGCAATGCCGGCTGGGGACACCTGGGAGTCCAGCCGCCGTGCGGGCATCGCGCTGGGCTCCGAGCCGCGCATCATGACTTGCGTCTCACTTGATGGGCGGAGGATCGTAAATTGGCTTCACGTTGGCGCCGCCGGCGAAGGCGTACGATCCCGCCGCACCGTAGCCGTAGGCCACGATGCCGAAGGGTTTGTCGCCGGTGAGGTAGTGCACACCTTCGTTCAGCTTGCAGCGACGCGACTCGTACGGCACGCCATCCAGGATGCCCGCGGCTTCTTTGGCGCAGTTGTCCGTGGCCGAACCGTCGATGATGGTCTTGGTGGTCACCTCGGCGGTGATCACCACCCAGTTCTGACCCCACGAACCCGGCGTCAAGAAGACGTACTCGGTGCGGTACTGCTCGACCGGCGGGAACACCGTCAAGGACGGATCGCCGATGTACGGCCCATCCACATACTGATTGCTCACCAGGATCTGCCCGACCATCACGGGTTTGTCGGCGCTGACCGTGATGTCCTTCTGGGTCCAGGTCGTGACGACCTCGCCGGGCTGCAAAGTGAACGAGTCGTATGGCGCTGGCAGCGTGGTCTTCACGGTTGCAGCCTCGGCAACGCCGAGGAACCGGATCACGTCGGGCTCCTTGAACGAGCCGGTCGAGCGCACCGGGCTCCGCGCGATCACGTACTTCATGCCGACGGACTCGACGGGGAACATCTGCTCCTCGAGGTGATCGAGGCAGCAGGTGTCCTTGTCGGTCCACCCCGAGGGTTTCGGGATGTCGACGGAGCCGGGAGCACTGGTGGTCTCGACGCCGCTGAAGACGGCGACTGGCAAGTTCGATTCGACGACCGTGCCGGAAAGATCGGCCATCGTTTTTGGATCGTCGGCCAGCGTGGCGTCGTCGGTCTCCAGGTTCAGGACGTCGAACGGCCCCAGGTTCACCACGATCTCGCCGCCCGGTTGGGTGGCGGCGATGGGCGGGTTGCCCTTGATTCGCCAGCTCGGGCGCACCTTCACGACCGTGCCGGGCTTGGTGCCCACCACCGTCACGTACGAGCGGTCGATGATCTTTCCGATGATCGGGAAATCGATCAACACCGGGTGTCCCGCGCCCCAGTTGATGATCCGGTGCCACTTCCCGAGAGCGCTGGAGGGAAGGAGCAACGAGGCGTCGTTCGAGAACGCGTTCTCGAACACGTTGAACTGATAGACGACGATCGGGTAGCTGGCAGTAATGCGGAAGGCCTGCGAGGACAGGCAGGTGCCGGGCGAGCTGTAGTCGTTGGGTTTCACGCCGCAGTCGAGCTCCCGCGTGGGCAGAATGACCTTCTCGAGCGCGCCGGCGGCAATCGACACCTGTTTGACCACCTTGAGCGCGACGGGTTGGCCTTGAGGGGCCTCGTTCAGCTCGATGGTGACATTCGCCTGGCTCTGCCCGGCATTCGCCAGCACCACGCCCCAAGGCGCGCTGGCCGGATCGTTCGGCGGCAGACCAAAGAGTCCGCCGCCATCTTGCTGATCGAGATCCACCGCCCAGAACTCGCAACCGACGTTGGAAGGATCACTCGCCGCGAGCTCACACGCCGTGCCGCACTTGCCGCCCGAGCAGGCCTTTCCGCCCGACACGTCGCAGACCTCCACGAGCTCGTCTTGGGTCAGCCCGTCCGCCGCGCACTTGTGGACTTCGTTTCCGACGCAAACCGTCGACCCGGGCGCACAAAGCGTGCATCCGACGCCGCTGGTGCACGTGTCCTTGCAAGCGATCGGTGTGCCCGGCTTTCCGTCGACGCAGGGGGTGTAGCTCTTGCCAACACAGAAGTCGCAGACGCCGCCGTCCGCGCCGCCGGTATTGCCCGTGCCACCGCCACCATTGCCACCGGGGCCGCCGCTGCTGTCAGACGCAGAGCAGGCTGCGCCGAGGAGCGAGCCAACCGAAACGAGCCAGAGGAGTCCAAAGAGGCGCCGCATGCGCGGAAGGATACCCGAGAACGGGCCCGACGCCCGGGGACTTCCGCCGACCTTCACCCCCGACCGCGCCGTGGCCTCGAAGCGCGGCTTTTCTGCGCGCGCTACTCGCGGTCGACGCACGCGGCTTCAGCATGACGGCCGCGCCACTCGCCGGATATGGCCAATTCCCCTCTGCACGGCGCGCGCGTTCTAGCTATGTTTCCGGCATGCGCCCGGCATTGACGTGGAGTCTTCTGGCTTGCTCGTTCCTTCTGGTTGGCTGCGGAGACGACGACGGTGATTCCGCGTCGTCGGGCGTGCCTGGCACCCGAGCCGCTTTCGACCTCGCTGCCGATCTCGCGGACCCGGCGCACTTCTACGACGCTCCCTATCCGAGCGATCTGCGGCTCGACGCCGACCGCCACCCGCAGCTCGCGGGTTATCCCAACCCGAAGAGCATCGGCATCGTGGACGGGCTCGTGCAGAGCGCCAGCGAAGCGCGCGGCTTTCCGACCCTGCCGGTGATCTACTTCCACTTCGACGGAGCGCTCGCGCCGCGCCTGCTCGATGACGTCGTGCCCGGGGACAAGACCTCCCCCATCTTGCTCGTCGACGTCGACGCGAAATCACCGGAACATGGTCGGCTCATCCCCGTGGTGGCACTGACTACGGGGACGGACGTCTACTTGCCGGAGCACCTGCTCGCCATCGCGCCTCGGCCGGGCTTCGTCCTTCGTCCCGACACCAGCTACGGAGTGGTCGTGATGCGAGCCGCCAACGACGAAGCCGGGAGCCCCCTCGGCGTTCCGCCGACGCTCGCACGCCTGGCCCTCGGGAAACCCAGAGGGGACCGCGAGAAAGCAGCCGCTCCGGTCCTTGCTCCGCTCTTCGAGACGCTGGCCACGCTGGAGTTGGATCCGAAGCAGGTCGCTGCGGCGACGGTGTTCACCACCGGCGATGTCGTGAAAGAGGTCGAGGCTCTGTCCAGCAAGGTGCGCGAGAAATACGACGTCACGCTCGCCAACCTCGCTTTGTACGACGACCCCGAGGTCACCGACCTCTGCATCCTGCAAGGCACGGTCGAGCTTCCCCAATTTCAGACCGGCATGCCGCCGTTCAGCAGCGACGGGCGCTTCGAGTTCGACGCATCGGGAGCGCCCGTCGAACAGCGGAAAGAGACGGCTCCGTTCAAGATCGTCTTGCCGAAGTCCCCCATGCCGGCGGCGGGGTATCCGCTCGTCCTCAACGTGCACGGCTCCGGGGGTTTCAGCGTCGCGATGGTGCGCCCGGTGCTGGACGACGGCACGCTCGGTCCAGCCATCGGCCCGGCGTTCCCCTACGCGAATCGCGGCTTTGCCATGGCGGGCATGGCCATGCCGCTGAACCCCGAGCGCTTGCCCGGCGCCGCATCGACGGCCTACCTCAACGCCAACAACCTGGCGGCAATCCGCGACACCTTCCGACAAGGCACCATCGAGCTACGCCTGTTCCTCGAGGCGCTCGAGAAGCTGGAGATCCCGCCGAGTGCCCTGGGCTCGTGCACCGGGCCAACACTGCCCGCGGGCGCAACGAGCTTCCACTTCGACACCCAGAAGATGGCGCTCACCGGTCAGTCGATGGGCGGCATGCTCACGAACATCCTGGGCCCAATCGAACCTCACCTGCGGGTAGCGGTTCCCACCGGGGCGGGCGGACACTGGACCCATTTCATCATGCACACACCGCTCAGCGGCGGGAAGTTCCCGGCGCTCATCAAGCTGGTGCTCGCAGCGGACGAGCCGCTGTCCTTCGTCCACCCCGTGCTCGGGCTTGGCGCGGCCGCGCTCGAGGCTGCCGATCCGATCGTGTACGTGCCCCGCCTGGCAAAACGCCCGCTCGCAGGCCACCCGGTGCGCCCGATCTACGAACCGTCCGCGCCCCAGGACTCGTACTTCGACACCCTCACCTACGACGCGATGGCCCTCGCCTACGAACACCCGCAGGCCGGCATATCCCAGTGGTCGAGCATGCAGGACGCCCTGACCCTGAAGGGGCTCGACGGCCTGGTCCCCTTCCCCATCGAGAATAACTTGAAGAGCGAAGACGGCACGCCGTACACCGGAGCCGTGATGCAGTTCGCGCCGAAAAACGTGGTCCCCGGCGAGGTGCTGGACGGACACGCCATCTACTCCCACCGCGACGACGTGAAGTACCAGTACTCGTGTTTCATCGAGTCCTTCTTTGCCACGGGCAGCGCACGGATCCCGGCCTTGAAGGACGACTTCAAGGCGCCCTGCGAGTGAGCTCGAGCGACGCACCCGGCTTCGCGGCGGCCAAGATCAACTCCACTGAAGGCCGATCGGAGGGGCCGACTCCCACGTGGTGCAGACGGATCACCCCGCTCGGGTCGATCAGCACGTCGCCGCCGCGTTGATACACGTCGTCGTGGGAGCGACGCGGCCAGCGGCAGCGGGCAAACTGTCTCGCGTAAGCCCACCAGCTACTTGGTCCCCAGACGTCCCACTTCCCGGCCCGGCCCATCCGGTACACACCGTACAGCTCCCGCGTGGAGTCGACCAAGATCGGCCAGGGCAGCGCCATGTCAGCGGCGGAGCGCGCAGCAGCATCCGGGCGCTCGAACGTGACGACGAGCACATCGATGTTCGCGCCCTCGAGCTCGCTCATCTGCTGTTGCAACTGCAACAGGTGCCCGCGGCAAGGCAGTCAAGCCAGATGGCGGTGAAACACCAGCAGCAGCCAGCGCCCACGATGTTCGTCGAGCCGATGCAAGCGCCCGTTGGTGTCGACGAGCTCGAAGCTCGCGGCAGGCTCTCCGTGAAAAGACGACCTCTGCATCTGGCGATCCGTTCTACGCGGCTCCGTCCGGAGAGTTTCGCAGCCCGCCGCCAAGGCAGACGAAACCGCAGACGGCGCCCGGCGTAGTATCCCTCAATGCTCGATGCCCTTCGCCCGAATACGCGACCGCGCGCTCCCATGCCTCGACTCGTGGAAGCGTCCGGCCTGCTGCTCGCTTCGACCGGCCTGCTCGCCGGCTTCACGCAGCTCCCCGGTGCGCCGGTGTTTGCGCTGGTGGTCCTTGCCGCCGCCGCGACCCCCTGGCGCGGCTCTTCCCGACACCGAGCCTGGGGCGTCGCCCTGGCCTACGCGGTCTTGGCGTGGTCGCTGTTCGGCCTCGCGCCCTTCGTCACCGTGGGTGAGAACCTCGGCGGTCCCTACGGCGGCAGCGCCCTGACGTTCGCCTTCGCGCTGCTCGCAGCGGCCTTCCGGGTGTTCGCGCTCACCCGCGAGGCCGCGAAGCTCTGGACCGCACCACGCTGGGTGCTGGGCGCCAGCGCAACACCCATGGACGCGGAGGAGGCCGTGCGGGCAGCGCTGCTTTCCGGCTCCGAACAGCGCGAACGCGCGCTCGAAGTGGCGGTCTACGCCTCTACCTGTCGAAGGTCTTGCTCCAGCGCGCGGCGAGCGAAGCGCCCCAGGATCACGACCACAATCGCCGTCAGTACCAGTCCCGCGACGGAGGCGGCGCGGCCGTAGCCCGCCGGCCCGCCGTGGGCCAGCTCACTCGCCGTCGTGACCAGCGAACCCAGGTACACGTAGACGAACGTCCAGGGCAACATGCCGAGAAACGACCCGAGAATGTAGTCCCGAAGCCGTACCCGCGTCAGTGCGAGGGCGTAGTTCAGCAGGTTGAACGGCAGGATCGGCGAGAGCCTGAGCAACACCACCGTCCGAATTCCATTTCTGCTCACTGCGCGCTCCAGCGCGGAGAGCCGCGGGTGGCCGGCGAGCCTCCGGGCGACCCATTCGCGCGCCAGCGACCGCCCCAGCAAGAACGCCGCCGTCGCCGAAATAACGCTCACCGGTGAGACCAGCAGCGTTCCCAGTGTGGGGCCATACACAAAGCCTGCGCCCAGGGTGAGCACCGAACCCGGCAACACGAACACCGTCGCCACGAGGTACACGAGCGAATACACCCCGACGCCGGCACCACCCGCGGACTGCATCCAGGCGACGACCTTCAGGAGCCAATCACTTACCGGCAAGAGCCAAGCCGCGAGCAGGAGCGTGACCACGACGGCGAGGGCAGCGGCGCGTTTCACTGGAGGGCTCCAGAGCAGCTCGAGCCAGCGCCCGCCGTGCAGCCGAAACAGTGTGACTCGGTCGCAATGCGCCTCCCCTCGAGCTCGCTGAGCGAGTGGATCTCCCAGAGCGTACAGCCGGTCCTGCCGTGGCACGCCCCCAGATCGAGCTCCAGCATCTGGTTGAAGTCGCAGTCGTACAGCCGACCGTCCCAGCTCACACTGACCAGCGACCGGCACATCAGCCCGGGGACGGTGCCGGGGTTGAAGTGATTCACCAGCAGGCTCATGTACTCGTCGTGCCGTCCGCTGCGCACGAGCTCGTGGGCGAAGCGGTGGATGGGCATGTTGGTGAGCGTCAGCAAACGATTGAACTCGATACCGTAGCGTGAGCGGAGCTCCTGCCGATAGCTCGCCTCGAGGGCGGCCTGAGGCGGCGGCAGGGTGGCGCCGCGCGGGTTGTAGACGAGATCGAGCTCGAGCCCGGGACTCGTGCCGTAGCCCCATGCGTTCAGCGCGTCGAGCGCCCGCACACTCTTGTCGAAGACCCCACGACCGCGCTGCTGGTCGACGTTTTGCCCGAGGTAACACGGCAGGCTCGCCACCACCTTCACGCCGTTCTCCGCCAGCAATTGCGGGAGCTCTTGCATGCCGGGCTCGAACAGCACCGTGAGGTTGCAGCGGTCGATCACGCTGCGGCCGAGCCGGCGCGCCTCGCGCACGAGCATGGGAAAATTCGGGTTGAGCTCCGGCGCTCCGCCGGTCAAGTCCAGGCACGCGATCTGCGGCGTTCCGGCGAGCAGCTCGAGCACCCGCTCCGCCACTCGCGCCGCCATGCTCTCGGTGCGCTTGGGGCCGGCCTCCACGTGACAGTGGTGGCACGCGAGGTTGCAGAGTTTGCCTACGTTCACCTGCAGCGTGGTCAGCGCACCGCGGCGCAGCTCCGGTATGCCGTGCTCGGCCAGCACGGCGTCGAAGGGCGGCCGAGCCGGGGCGAGCGGGAGCGTTCGGGCCGAGGCTTTGTGCATGCTCCCTGTCCCTACGCAGCCAGTGGAGTGTGGTTTCGCGAAACCAGCCCCATCCGCGCGCGTAGCACGCTCGAGATGACGCTGGTCGCGCTCGAAATCAGCCCGAACTTGCTGCCGTGGTGGGCGGCCGCGGCTGGCTTCCGAGCCCACCCGGGTGATAACGTCGCGCGCGTCGTGGAGGAACGTTCGCGCGCCAGCGTCGCCATGGAACGTCACGCTGACGGCGACGCCGCGGCCTTCGCCGTCGTGTACGACGAGGTCGCACCGAAGATCTACCGCTACCTGCTGCGGCTCACCCGGAACGCCGACTCAGCCGCCGACCTGCTGCAGCAGGCGTTCCTCAAGATGCACGAGGCGCGGGCGCGTTTCAACCGGGGCGCCAAGGTCGAGCCCTGGGCATACGCCATTGCACACCGCCTCTTCATCGACTCGACCCGTCGCCACCGAGCAGTCGTCCCAATCGAGGATCAACTCACCCTGGCCAGCGACGACGACACCGAGTCGGTCGCGCGGGCCGGCGAGTTCTCCCGCGCGCTCAGCGTGGAGCTCGAGAGAATTCCTCGTCAACAACGCGAAGCCTTCCTCCTGGTTCGCGGCGAAGGGCTCTCGATCGCCGAGGCGGCCCAAGTGCTTGGAGCCAGCGAGACGGCGGTGAAGCTGCGGGCACATCGCGCCTACGTTCACCTGCGTGAGCACCTGGGAGAATTTCGCAGCGAGGAGCAGCCCGAATGACCCCCCTTCCGCCCGACATCAGGAGCCACGTGCTCGCGACCAGTCAGGCGACCCCGTCACTGACTCGTCATGCGCTCGGCCGTCGCCGTCAGCTGGTGCTCGCGACGGCGCTCGGTGCAACCCTCGCGGTGGGCCTCATGCGCGGCGTGCCCGAGCCGAGCAACCTGCGCCCGATGATGTTTCTGGGGGTTGCCGTGGGCGCTGCACTGCTCGTCGCCGTCGCAGTCTCGTTGTGGATGTTCGTTCCCGCGCCCTCTGCCCTCGGTCGCCCGAGCTCGAGTCGGCGCGCTGTCGCCGTGTGCGTCCCGATCTTGCTCGCCGCCGGCATGCTCGCAGCGAATCTGCTTGCCCCCGAGACCCTGCGCTCGCCACCTGCGCCAATCGGAGCGGCTGTCGCCTGCCTGATCGTGTTCACCGTTCTCGGCATGATGCTGCTCGGTGGCCTGGTGTGGCTCGAGCGTGACTCGGACCCCACGTCGCCCCGGGCGACGGGCGCGAGCCTGGCGGCGCTCGCCGGTGCATGGACCGCGTTTGCCATGGCGGTTCAGTGTCCGGCGGTGGACCCTGTTCACGTCCTTGGCACGCACGTGCTCCCCTCTGCGCTCTTGATCGGCGCCGGGGTGTTGCTCGGCGGGCGCTTCGTGGCGATGCGCGCCCCGCACCGCCCGAACCGTCCAAAAGGATCGACCTGAGACCTCCTACCGCTCGCCGTACTTGCTGATCAGGTTGATGCCGAAGGTCTTGAGCAAGTCGGCCGGCGAGGTCCCGCCAATCTGAGCGATCACGGCGTCGTTACGCAGCTCTCGCACCGAACCGTCCTGCTTGAAGAGCACCCTCGCGGGTTCGATGGCCTCCAGCGTCGACGGCATGAGCGCCTGGACCCTCCCGCTCTTGATTAGCTCGTCGATGCGACGCCGGTTGTCCCCGCGACAACGCGCAAAGGCATCACGCCGGTAGCTGATGGCCACCGACGCACAGCGGCCGTAGTCCGCGAGTGCGAGCGCCGACTCGACGGCGCTGTTGCCGCCGCCGACGACCAGCACGTGCTGTCCTTCGAAGGGGTCGGGTTCGATCAGCCGGTACACCACCTTCGGCAGCTCTTCGCCCGGGACGCCCAGCTTGCGTGGCGAACCCCGCATTCCGAGCGCGAGTACCACGTTGGCCGCGCGCCACTCACTCGTCTCGGACCGGATGCGCCACATTCCGTCGCCCTCGGGCTGAATGCTCTGGACCAGATGTCCAGTCGCGAGCGGCAGCGAGCACTTGGCCATGATCTCCGCCCACAGCTCGACCAGCTTCTCCTTCGACATCGTCCGCTTCTTGACGGTGCCGAACAGCGGGAGCTCGAGCGGCCCCGTCATTACGACCTTCGCCCGAGGAAAATGCGTGATGGTGCCGCCGAGGGCCTCACGGTCGACCAGCAACGTCCGCAGCTTGGCTTCCATCAGGCCCAACGTGGCCGAGATGCCGGCCGGGCCCGCTCCGACCACCAGCGCGTCGAGCGCGCCGTCCACCCCGCGGCGCACACCGTTCGGACCACCCTTGTGGATGTGCCCGGCCGCCTGCGCACCTTGGGACACCGCGTTCTTGATCAGCCCCATGCCCCCGAGCTCACCCACGATGAAGACGCCGGGCTGGTTGGTCTCGAAGGTGGGCCCGATCTGAGGCAACTCGACGCCGCGGGTCTTGCTGCCGAACACCAGGCGAATCGCGTCGACCGGACACGCCGCTTCACACGCCCCGTGACCCACGCAGCCGAGGGGGTTCACCAGCACCGCCCGGTTTGCGATCAGCCCGAGCGGGCCGTGCTCGGGGCAGATCGCCACACAGGCGCCGGACCCCATGCAGATGTTGGGGTCGATCTCCGGATGGAGCGAGGTGGGGATGACCACACCCAGGCCCGCGAAGTCCTCCGCTGCGGCGCGCGTCGCCGCTTCTTTGCGCGAGTCCCTGGCCTCCCAGAGCAGCCACAGGAGCACGGCCAGCGCAACCAGTGCCCCCAAGATGAGCGTGGAAGACAATCCCTGACTCCGTATCGAGCGACTGGCGAGCTTGCCAACTTCGGCGGCTTATTTACGGCCGTCTGGGTGACAGTCCAAGCAGAAAGTCTTCGAGCTGGAGGTTTGTGGATACTTGCCCTCGTCCTTGTGCACGCTGTCCATCTTGGCGTCGCCGTGGCAGGTGACGCAGTTGATGTTGCTCTTGGCAGCCGACCCCAGGTTGGCGTCGTGGCACTCGGCGCACTTCACGTTGCTGTGTTTGCTGCCGGCCAGCGGGAACTTGTTCTCGGGGTGGCCACCGGCGGCGGGCTTCCACGCCGTGGTGCTGTGACAGTCCGAGCAGACGTGGGAAAAGCCCTGATGGCCCGGGAACGGGCTCTTGTCGTAGTCGTCGACATGGCAGCTGAAACAATCCTTCGGCGTGCCCTTGTAGACCGGCGGATCACCCACATGACAAGCGGTGCACGGAGCCGTCGCGTGCGCGCCATCCAACGGGAAGGGGTGAGCGGCCGCGGACGCCGGCTTCCAAGCCACCTGGTTGTGGCACGCATCACACGTAGTGGGGAACGTGTTGTGACCTGGGTAGGGGCTCCCGTCGTAGTCCTTCTGATGACAGCCCACACACTCGCGGGGGGTCCCGGCGTACTTGGGTGGGTCGCCGACATGGCAGCTCTGACACGCCAGGGCCTGGTGAGCGCCCAAGATGGGCCAGCTGTGCTCGAACTTCGCCGGGATCCAGGCGTCCTCGCTGTGGCACGCGCCGCAGACCGTCGGCATCACGTTGACGTGGGGTGGTTTGGCCGCGCCCTCGTAGTCCGGCTGGTGACACGAGTAACACTCACCGGCGCGCACCTGAATATGCTCTTCGCCGTCACCCGACAGCACCTTGCCGCACGCGCCCGCGCCGGCGGCGAGCGCGATCACGCTGACCAGCAGGGCGTTCCAACGCGAGCGCGGCCGAGACCCGGACATCCAAGCAGCATACCGCAGGTGGGGAACCCGACCCAAGGGGGCACTCACCCACGCACCCCGAATTTTCCCGCCCGCGCGGGCCTTACTCACCAGAGAACCCTTGCAACGCTGCGGCGCATCAAGTCAATTGGCGAAGTGGGTGACGGGACGACACAGGCTCCGGCACGTCAGGGTGTGCTGGCGTGGGCGTTGCTCGCACTCCTCCTGGGGACCGCGGCCGGAGGCCTCTGGTCCTACGGTCGCGGCTTCTACACTCTCGGCGTCGAGGCCCGCGTGGATCACGAGGCGTTCCGCGTCCTCGGCCCCGGCGAGGTCGTCGGCCACGGCTACGGCATCGTGGGCACCGCGCTGATCCTCACCAATCTCTTCTACGTGGTGCGCCGGCGTTTCCCCTCGCTGCCCATCGGCTCGATGCGCGCGTGGCTGAATCTGCACACGACGACCGGGCTCTTCGGCGGACTGCTGGTGCTCTATCACTCGGCGTTTCAATTCCGCAGCCCGATCGCGACGGTCACGATCTGGGCCCTGTCGCTGGTCATCGCGACGGGCCTGCTCGGCCGCATCATCCATGGCTTCACGAGGGCACCGGACCTCGCCGAGCTCGAGCCCCACCTGGCGGTGTTCGACGGGATCCGCCCGGGAATCAGCCACGAGATCCGCGGCAAGCTGAAGGCCATCGAGCGTGTCGACCTCGAAGGCAGGTCGCTGGTTGCGGTGCTCGTGACCCTCCCGAAGTGGCGACGCGAGGCCTTCCAGCGTCGGGCCGCCATCGAACAAACCCTGGCTGCGTACGATCATCTTCACCGCGCGGAATTTCAACTGCTCGGCACCAACGTGAGGGCCGCAAAAGCCCTGCTGTTCGGCGAGGTCCGAGCTCGCGCGGCCGGCAACGTGCTGCGTGGCTGGCGGTCGATTCACCGCCTGGCCGCCGTCATCATGGTCTTGCTCGTCACGGTCCACATCGGGGTGGCCTGGCAGTACGGTTATCGCTGGATCTTCTCCGATGCGCCGGCTCTGGTACCTTAGCCTCCTGTTCGTGGCTGTCGTGCTGGGAGTGGGTCGCACGGCCCGCGCGCAGCTGATGAGCCCCGGGCCCCTGGCAGCACCGCATGCGTCCCTCGAGGGGGACGAGAACTGCGGCCGCTGCCACAGCTCGGGCAAGGGGGTGTCGAACGGCGCGTGCAACTCTTGCCACAGCAACGTCACCAAGTCGGGCATGCACGCCCGGGTGTTCTCGGGGGGCTGCCCGCGGTGCCACTCGGATCATCGCGGCCGTGGCTTTGCCATGGTGCGGTTCAGTGCGAGCGGCTTCGATCATACCCAGACGAGCTGGCCGCTCACCGGGGGCCACGCCAAAGCGAAGTGCAACCAGTGCCACAAGTCGCGCGGCTGGCTCGGCCTGTCGACGGGTTGCACGAGCTGCCACAAAGATCCACACGGCAAGCGCTTCGGGGGCAACTGCGTCGGCTGTCACAACGACTCGAGCTGGAAGTCCGTCAACCTGAAGTCGTTCGATCATTCTCTCTCCAGGTTTCCCCTGCGCGGGGCCCACACCAAGGCGGCGTGTGGCAACTGCCACGGCTCACCCGCGCGCTACCAGGGGCTCGACTTCGGCGGTTGCACGTCGTGCCACAAGGATCCGCATGCCGGGCGCTTCTCGAAAGAGTGCCTCAACTGCCACAACGAATCGGACTGGCACGGCATCCAGATGAAGGCGGGGGCGCATCCGGGACTCAGCCTGGCCAACGGGCATGCCCGCGTCGCCTGCGGCCGCTGCCACAACCGCGGGATCTACACGGCGCCCTCCGCCGGCAGAGCGTGCGCGGCCTGCCACAAACCCGTGCACGAGGCGGATTTTGGCAAGAACTGCGGCCGCTGCCACGCGAGCATTCGCTGGCTGGGCCTACCCAAGAAGACAGGGCGAGACGCCCACGACAAGACGCCGTTTCCGTTGCACGGCCGGCACGTCACGGTGGAGTGCAGCGGCTGTCATGCGCCGAGCAAACCCGCGCAGCAACGCTTCCGGGAGCTGAAGTTTGGCAACTGCAAGGACTGCCACAGCGACGCCCACGCCGGGGAGTTCGCAAAACGGAGCGGCGGCGAGTGCGGCGGCTGCCACAACGACGCTGGGTTCCGGCCCTCGAGTTTCGGTCCTCAGGCTCACGCATCGACGGCCTTCCCGTTGTCGGCCATCACACCGCCGTCCCCTGCGGCACCTGTCACGACAAACATCCCAAAGGCGGGAAGCGCTTGAACTGGCAGGGCGCGGCCACGCGCTGTGAGTCGTGTCACGAGAACCCACACGGCAGTCAATTCGCGAAGGAATTGAAGCAGGGCGGCTGCGCGAGCTGTCACTCACCGCACGACTGGCACACCCCCAAGATCGACCACAAGGGCTGGCCGTTGACCGGGGCTCACGCCGGCGCGCCCTGCGCCCGCTGCCACACTCCGTCGGAGGCGGACCGCAAACACGGACGCGGCGGCAGCTACCGCGGCACTCCTCGAGTGTGCGAAGGCTGTCACGCCGACGCACACATGGGTCAGTTTCGGCTGACTCGCCCGGTCAAGCCCTGCAACGGCTGCCACGATACTCACAGCTTCCGCATCGCGAAGTTCCCGCACACCGCCCGCGCCGGCTTTGTGCTCGAGGGGCGGCACGCGGGGCTCGCCTGCGCCAAGTGCCATCCGATGGCGGATCTGAACGGCGGCAAGAGCACACGGCGTTACCGCTTGGGGTACTCGGCGTGCAAACACTGCCACGCGGATCCGCACGAGGAGGCCGCGCCGTGAAACGCTGGCCCGCGTTCCTGCTCGTCGCGGCTGCGTTGCTGGCGGCCGTGGTCGCCCTGGCGGCGCCCGGAGACAAGCCGAGCACCGGCAAGTCGAAGAAGCGCGCGCCACACCGCTCATCGATCACCAGCGGGCTGGACTGCTCGACCTGCCACACGCCCAGCAGCTGGCGATTGGTGCCGGGAGGCGCAGGCGGAGGCTTCGATCACGCTGTCACCGGCTTCCCGCTGAGCGGAAGGCATCGACAAACCGCGTGTACGGGCTGTCACACCGGGAAGGCCAAGATCTCTCGCGACTGCGTCTCGTGCCACGCGGACTCCCATCGCGGCCGCCTCGGGCAAGGCTGCGATCGCTGCCACTCGGCGCGGAGCTTTCGCGAGGTGCGCGCCATCGAGAAACATCGCCGCACCCGGCTGCCTCTGACGGGTATGCATACCCTGGCGGACTGCACCGAGTGCCACCAGCGCAGCTCCCAGGGGCAGTGGTCCGGAGTGCCGGCGGATTGTTATGCGTGCCACGCCGGCGACTATCGGCGCACCGACATCCATCCCTTGCACGTCGGCGGTCCTGGTCAGACGCCGTTTCCCAAAGAGTGCGGCCAGTGCCACCGGCCGACGGGTTGGACGCCCGCCTTCGTGCCCGCGAGCTTTCAGTTTCGTCTGACCCAGAGTCCGCTCGCGCCGCAGAGTCACGAGCTCTCATTTCCGATCAAGGTCGGGAAACACCGCGGGCTCGAGTGCGGGGACTGCCACATCGCGCTGGCAGCGCCGCGACTCGTGCGCTGCACCGGTTGTCATGCGCACAACCCGGTTCGGGTGTCACGCCAGCACCGCCGGCAAGGGCCGGTGCGCGAGCGGTGCCTGCACTGCCACCAGGGAGGGCGCGCACGATGAGAGCCTCCCCCACCCTCGGCGCCCTCCTGGTCGTGCTCTCGTCTGCGCTGACCGCGCTTGCTGCACCCAAGGACAAACCGGCGCAAGACAAACCGGCGAAGGACCACAAATCGGCCTCCGGCAAGGGCGTCACGCTGAAGGTCGAGGTCGTCGACCTGACGAATGACCGCGCCTACATCACGCCCGGAGCGAAAGCAGGCCTGCGGGTCGGAGATCCGGTCAAGATCGGGCGTGACACCTTCGAGGTGATCGCGGTGACCGCCTCGTCCGCAGTGCTGAAGCTCGACAAATCGCAGCTCGAAGTCGGCGACAAGGGAACCGCGGCGATCGAGCTCGACCGCGAAGCGGTGGTGGTCGAGCGCATCAAACCGCCGCCACCGGCCGCGACCTTTCGAGACAGCTGGTCGCCCGCGCGACCGCCCGCCGAAGACCAGAACCCCGCACCCGTGCCCCTCGGCCTGGTCCAGGCTCAGGGACACAATCGCGCCAGTGTCTCGATGTACGGCTACGGCCTCGCCCCCGCGGGCAACGCGGGCACCGGGATCGGCTTCGCCGAGCTGCGAGGCCAACTCCACTACGAACCGTTCACGAGCGCGCCCTTTGCGCTCGACGTCGACCTCAGCGGTCAGACCTGGATATCGCCGAACCTCTCTGCGCGGCGCGCCGGCGACGCCCGCCCCGCGCTCAGGGTGCGGCGGCTCGAGGCGGCCTACGGGCGCGAGCGCTCGTGGTTCGCCAGCGGCGGTCGGCTCCGCTACGCATCCAGCTTCCTGGGATCGCTCGACGGCGTGAAGGTGCGTGCTCCACTTTTCGGAGACGTGTCGGTCAGCGCCTTCGGGGGAGCCGTCCCCGAACCGTTGAGCGGCGTGCCCTCCTCCACCGCGCGCTTCGGTGGTGAATTCGCCCTGGACGCCGTCGAGAACGAGCTTCGGCCGCGCGTCATCCTGGGGGGCAGCGCCTCACGCTTCAACGGCACCATCGACGAGCGTCGCTTGAACGCGAGTGTCGACCTCTTGCCTCGCTTCGGTCGCTTCGGCGCGAGCGCAGAGGTCTCGTTCTTCGACGCCGACAACCCCTGGCGAGCGAACACGACGGAGCTGACCTCCGCGATGGCCGACGCCTCGGTGCGCATGGGCATCGTCGAGCTCTCTGGCCGCGGAGGCCTGCAGCGCCCCGAACGCTCGCAATGGCTGGCCAGCTTTCTGCCGCCGGAGTGGCTGTGCGTTGCGGGTGCAACGGCCGCCAGCCCCGGCACGTGCCTGGGCAGCGACGCCACCTACAGCGGAAGCGGAGAGGTCGGCATCCGGCTCACCAAGCTGTCTGCCACCATCGGCGGACACGCGGCCACGACTCAAAACACCAACGCCAATGCGGTCGGTGGCTTCACCCAGCTCCGGCTGCTCGACATCGTCAGCACGCTGCGCGTTGACGCCGGCGCGTCCGCGGCGCGAACCAGCTTCCTCACGAACGCGGGCTTCTCGTTCAGCCCCGGCGTGGAGCTGCTCGATCGCACCCTCGATCTGTCCTTGCGATATCGCCCGGCCATCACCCGCTACACCGCGGACGACAGCGCGTTCGTCGAGCACCTCATCGGCGGCGCGATCTGGTTCTCGCCGTCGCGACACCTCGACCTGGCTCTGGACGGCGACCGCATCCTCGGCGCCGACGTCGACGTCTTCGTGGTCCAGGGACTCGTGACCTGGCGACCGGAAATCTGAGCGCGAGCAAAGCCCGCCACAGCTGATCCCCCCTTGCCAGCGGACGCTCGCCTGCACTACGGATGCGTGATGAAGAGTCTGATCCTCAACGGGGTCACGCCGTATCACTGGGCGTGGGGTGGGGCCGGCGTCGCGCTCGTGACGTTGTCCATGGTGTGGCTCACGAATCGTCGCCTGGGCGTCTCGACGGGGCTCGAGAGTGTCTGCTCGCTGGTCCTCCGAGCGCCCTATTTCCGGCGCGCCGACCTGCTGAGCTCCAACAGCTGGCGCCTGCCGATGCTGGTGGGGCTCGTGCTGGGCGGCGTGCTGTCCGCCGTCCTGGGTGGCGGCTGGGCGCCAACCTGGAATGCCGGGATGTTGGATCAGGTGTTCGGACTGGGCCCGGTGGCGAAGCTCGCACTGATGTTTGGAGGCGGACTGTTCATCGGCTTCGGCACCCGCATGGCCGGGGGCTGTACCAGCGGTCACGGCATCTTCGGGCTCTCGAACTTCGAGTCGTCAGGTCTGGTCAGCACGCTCAGCTTCATGGGAGCCGGCATGCTGACGACCACGATTGCCTACCGTGTGATCGGGGGCATGTGATGCCGCTGGTCTTCGTGGTGTTCGGCGTCGTGTTCGGCTGGACGCTGAGCCGCAGCGGCGCGGCGGACTACGACTTCATCCAGAAGATGTTCCTGTTTCAGGACTTTCAGCTGTACGGCATCATCGGCACAGCGGTGGCGCTGACTGCGCCCGGACTCTGGCTGATCAAACGGCGCGGTCGCACGTTGACCGGAGCCGTGGTCACGCTGGGGGAGAAACCTCGGCATCGCGGCAACGTCATCGGCGGCGTGCTGTTCGGCATCGGCTGGTCGATCACGGGCATGTGTCCCGGGCCGATGCTGGTGAACGTCGGCGAGGGCAAGCTGTACGCCGTCGCCGCGCTCGCCGGAGCGCTGGTCGGCGCCGCCGTGTTCGGGGTGTTGTACCCGAAGCTCGCCCCGCGCATCGGTCTGCCTGCGCTGGCCACGGGCACCGGCGACGGCTGAACGACGCGGCGGCACGCAAAATCGAGCGGGGGCCGGCATGGGCTTCAGTTCTCCACGCCAGACGGACGACGGTTCGTGCTAGCGTCAGGCGAACCAATCGAGGGAGACGGTCATGCGAGCGGTGTTGCTATCGGTAGCGCGGTCTAGCAGCAGCGCTCTTCGCCACCCGGCGCTCACGCCGACCGGCGGACCGCCGCAACCCGACCTGAGCCGGGTGCCCTTCGCTAGTCCTCCCGACCGCGCCCCAGGTCGAGCACGACTTTCTCAGTCTGAGCGACCAAATAATCTCCGATGGCGACGTACACCCGCGCGGCCGTTGCGCTCACGCTGGTGATGAAGCTTCCGGGAGACTCCACTGGCACGCGCCAGAGCTCCTTGCCACTCTGCGCGTCCACCGCGAGCACGTGCTGGGTGTTGGTGCCCTTCACGAAGAACCCCGGAGCTACGTAACAGAACGGCCCGCTCGATTCAGCGTATGCTGCCGGGATGCGCGCTCGAGTCATCACCAGCGTGGGGGTGTTGTTGCTCGCAACGGCGTGTGGCGACGACGCTGCGGTCGCGGCCGACACCACACTGCGGCCGCTGACCCGTGCGCCGCTCACCACGGAAGAGAGCCTGAGCGTGCTCCACCCCATCCAGACCGCGACTCAGGAGCTGAGCCCGCAAAAGCCACAGGCGATGGACCAGATGCTCGCCGACGGGTTCGGCGACACCGCGACCGGCCCGGGTCTCGCAGTGCTGAAGCGCACCCTGGATGACGCACCGCCGCCCGCCGCACACGCTGGTGGACCCCAGCACCACCAAGACCCAGCCCGGCACGCTGACGCTGGAGGAGTGGCAGAGCTTCGTCGGCGGCTACGATCACGTGCTTGCACACGTCACCGGTCACTCACACATCCACCGTGTTCACCGCCGGCAGCAGACCGGCAAGAACGCCTACTGGGAGCTGAGGCGTGTCGTCGGCCGGGCCCCTACCAGGTGTAGCCGCCCCCGACGGTCACGATCACGAATTCCGAAACGTAGATGGCCATCGCGCTGATGGTCCAACGCCGCAGCTTGGCGGTGCCGGCGTTGTACTTTGGAAAACTCAGCGTGAGCACCGGCCCGTGCGCCACGCTGCTGCTGCTGTCCTCGTTCTCTTTGTCGCCCACCTTCGTCGTGGTGAACGTCGCAGCAGCGCCGGCGCGATACCCCAAGAACACTCCGAACCCACCTTGTTCGAGCGTGGCCGGCTCCATCGTGCCGAAGCGCAGCCACTGGTAACCCGCCGTCAGCGACGCCGACACGGTGGCCTGTTCATACTTCACCTCGGTGTTGCCCGCCGTCACCGAACCAAAGCCGCCCTGAAACGTCCCCATGAGATCGAGGCCGAGACCACTCCAGCCTCCACCCTCCGGCCCGGGGAACTGCCCGCCGGCCATCAGCCGCAATCCGCCCTGAATCGAGTAGCCCATCAGCGTGAGATCGAGATCACCGGTGCTGGTGCCGTACAGGCCCGAAAGCTCCAGCGCGCCACCCAAGTCGTGGGACGGCGGTGTCACCACGCGGCTGACACTCTGCCCTTGAAGCCCGAAGCTCACACCGCGACCGTCCACGCGGGTGTTCGTGTCCTCGCGACAGACCTCGCCAGGCCGAGTGGCGCAATCGCGACGGGTCGCGTGCTGCGCGCTTCCGCCAGGACCAATCTGGGTCGCGCCCGGAGCTGTTCCGCCCGGCGCGCTCGCGCCCGCCAGCGCGGTGCGATCCGGCACCAGCGCCACCACCTTGACCTGCGCCCACGCCCAGGTCTCTTCGCGTTTGTCCGGGTGCTGAAACGTCACGAACGACCCGGGCTCGTGGCGAACGACCCGCACGTAGAGCACTCGGTTGTCCGCGGTGACCAGCACGTCCCAGTTGTTGGTGGCTGCCCCCGGAACCGGGTAACTCGGCACGGCTGGCGCCGCGGGAGGAGGGCTCGGCTGCTCGGTCGGCGGTGGCGTTTCGCCCGCCGGCTGGGCGGCGGCAATCGCAGGCCAAGAAATCATGAGGGCGAGTCGCAGGGTCGAACGCATTCGGGGCATGGCACCTCCACGGCGGCGTCGAGACAGCTCGACTGGGAGAAACTCGCGACCATACTCAGAAAAAAGTTCAAATTCTCCTTGAAAACACAGCGCCGCACCCCTTTCGGGAACCGGGGCCGCCGGCGCTCAGCCGGAAGCCCGAGTGCCCGAAGAAGAAAGCGCGAACCCTAAGGGCCCCGCGCGGCTCTCACCGAAGGTCATGGATATCACCGTCAGATTCCCAGGGAACAAGCGCGTCGATGCCCTCTTTGGCGATCGGGTCATCCACACCGATCAGAGCCCGTTGCACGGCGGCGAGGGCAGCGCACCTGAGCCGTTCGAGCTGTTTCTCGCCTCGCTCGCGACCTGCGCCGGGGTCTACGTGCTCGGCTTCTGCCAGGCGCGCAACATCCCGACGGACGGCATCGAGCTGACCCAGCACCAGGACTTCGACGAAGCCGGACGGCTTGCGCGCGTGACGATGAAGATCAGCGTGCCCGCTGGTTTTCCGCCCAAGTACGTGCCGGCGCTCGAACGGGTCGCGGCCAAGTGCACGGTCAAGCGTGTGATCCAGGACGCTCCCGAGTTCGTGATCGAGGCGACGGCCCGAGCGCCGGAGCACGAGACGGCCGCGGCGGTTCACTGAGACGAGCCGACTACCGCTGCCTCGTCACCACCGTCGAGTGCTGCTCGCCCCGCTCCCCGGCGCACAGGAGGAGCGTCAGGTTGCTGGCCAGGAAGTTGCGACTCGGCTCCGGCAGCACGATGCCAAGCCGCGCCAGCGTCTCCAGCGCATCCTTCACCGTGTCCAGCGCGCCTTCGACCAGCGTGCGTCGCGCGTCCACCAGCGCTTGGGCCTGCTGACGCAGCAACATGGATTGTGCGATCTCCGGCGCGTAGGCCAGATCGTTCAGGCGGATCAGCCGAATGTCGACCCCCGCCGCCTGCACCTGCCCTCGAAGCTGACTCGCGAGGGCGTGGATGATCTCCGCGCTCTCCTTCTTCAGACAGGGCTGGTTGGGGTTCTCGCTCTCGTACGGGAAGCGCGAGCACACCGCCTTCAGCACCGTAGAGGCCTGGTTGTTCACGAAGGTACGATAGTCCTGCACGTCCAGCGTCGCTTTCACCGGATCGACGACGTGAAAGACACACACCGCGGAGGCCTGGATCGGGTTGCCGTGGGTGTCCACGATGGTGGTCAGCGGGATCTCGGCAATGGCATCGCGCAACGAGACCCGGCGCCATCCGAGCCCGATGGGGAACGCCCAGTGGATGCCAGGCTGCACGATGCTGCGCCGGTACTTGCCCCAGTACAGCACCACGAAGGCGACGCGCGGCTCGACCACGAAGAACCCGCGCAAGATCAGGATCAGCAGGATCAGGCCCGGGATGAAGCCCACCCCCACCACGACCCCGAGCAGCTCTCCGAGCTCTTCGGTCATGACCGCACCTGCGCTGTGGGGCTCGTCGGATCCAGAGTGACCGCGATGGGCATGACCGTCTGCACGCGCTCTCCGCTGCAGAGCACCATCATGAGGTTCGTGGTCAGCGACTCCAGCGCGTGGGGCGGCAACTGGAGGCCCGAGCTCGACATCTTCCCCAGCGCACCCCGCACCGTCTCGGTCGCACCCCGGACCATGGTGCGCCGTGCATCCACCATCGCGGCTGCCTGCTGTCTGAGCAGCATGGATTGAGCGATCTCCGCGGTGTAGGTGAGATCGTTGAGACGCAGGTCGAGCACCTCGACCCCGGCCGGAACCAACAGCTCCTGCAGCGTGGTGATCAAGTGACGAGTCACCACCTCACTCTCGTGTTTGAGGTTGGGTTGGCCCGGGTCCTCGGCCTCGTATGGGTAGTGGGCGCAGATGTTCTTGACCACGACCGTCGCCAACGAGTTCACGAACAGCGGGTAGTTTTCGACCTCGAGCGCGGCGCGCGCCGCATCGCGCACGCGGTAGGAGCACATCGCCGACACCTCGATGGGGTTGCCGCTGGACTCGACCACCACGAGGTGTGGCAGGTTCGTCGTCACGACCTGGCTCGAGATCCGGTACAGCTTGCGCCCCAGCGGGAAGACGTACCCCAGGCCGTTGTCCTCGATGGTGCGTTTGTACTTGCCGAAGCGCAGCACCACCACCTGAGTGAACGGTTGCACGATGATGATCCCGGTCAGCGCGTACAGTAGAAACAGGCCGAAGGCCCCCAGGCCTGCGAGCACGAGCAGAACGATCAGCTCTTCCATCCGTCCGGCATAGTCGATCGCCGCCGCCGCGAGCAACGGGCGCGCCGCCAACCGTCTCAGCCTCGTATTTCGCCCTTTCGGGCGAAACACGAGGCTACAGACTTCAGGCTGCAGACTTCAGTGGGTCCGCTCGACCGGTGGGGTTCAGTGCATGCTGCAGATGACGATCTGGGGGCGTCGAGGTTGTTGTAAAGTTCTCGGAAAGGTTGAATGGAACCAGAACGTCGATGCCGTGGAGGGCACGACGGGCGGTACGGAGGATGTCGGGGAAGAGAAGTAGCGCTTGTGCGCGTAGCACGGTCGGACAGGAAGCCTGGCCAGCGGGCTCTGGAGGGCGCCTTCGGCGAACCAGAGAACGAGGACGGAGTAGAGGAGTCCGACCAGGGGAGCGACGCGAAGGACCGCCGCTTCCTTGCGCTGTGTTGGCTACTTCGGGTATCCGCCGAATGATCGCCCGGAAATCGGAGGCGAACAAGACTTGAACAGCGCGCCGATATCACGACAATCCCTCGTGTTCTGGCCGTGTTTGCTCGATGGGCTGGAGGCGTCGTCGCCGGCGTGGTGCGAAGGGTGCACTCCGCCGTTCGGGCGACGACGCGGCCAACGTCTCTTTTCGTCGGACTCGTCGAGGACGCGTTCCGGTCGCGCGAGGAGCTCATCGCGGAGAACACCCTTCTGCGCCAGCAACTCATCGTCGCCGCGCGACGCGCTTCGTGACACCCGACGGGGTGATCGGTCGCGCGCCCAAGCTTCAAGGCGCACGAGCGCGGGCTCCATGGTCCTCCTGGCAAGTCTCGCTCGCCATTGGCAGAGCGCCATTCTTCTGATCCAGCCACAGACCGTGCTTCGCAGGCATCGTCACGGGGTTCGACTCTTCTGGCGCTGGAAGTCACGCCACCCCAGGGCCGCTGCGCCGCGGGTCGCAGCGGAAACCGTGGAGCTCATCCAGAGAATCGCGCGGGACAACCGGCTCCTGGGGCGCGGAGCGCATCCGGAGCCGAGCTTTGAAGCTCGGCATCCGCGTCGCCAAGCGCACCGTGCAGAAGTACATGCGGTCGGCGCGACCGCGCCCGCCGTCGGGCCAAACTTGGGCGACCTTCCTACGCAATCACATGCACCAAATCTGGGCGTGCGACTTCATCCAGACCTACGACATCTGGTTCCGGCCGCTCGTTGCGTTCTTCATCATCGAGCTTGGGTCGCGCAAGATCGTGAGCGTGGGGGTGACGAGCAACCCGAGCTCGAGCTGGGTTGCGCAGCAGCTCCGCAACGCCACGGCGTTTGGCGTCGGGCCTCGGGCCGCAAGCCCGAATTGTCGGCGTTTTCCATGCGCCACCATCCGACGTCAGTTCGGGTGAATTCGAGCTGGGGCTACGACTGGAGTGCGGCTTTCAACAGGTACGCGCTGCAGAGCACGCATCATTCCGGGGAGAGCACCCAGCCTTGCTCCGGCGCGGGGTTTAGTTTGTCGGATCCGATCCCGCCCCAAACCACTGCGCGGTCTCCGGCACCGAGTACGGTCATGCTGTGGAGTGCGCGCGCTGGAGGGGCGCACTCGTCCTTCGGGAGCGGTGTCCATGTGTCCGTCGCGATGTCGTAAATCCCGCCCGTAGCCAGCAGCCCTTCCACACCGGTACCACCGAAGACAACTAACTTCCCTGCCTCGCCCAAGGCGGGGAGCACCGCGCCCGCTGCACCCGATCGGGCAGAAGGGGCGCCGGCGCCAGACATCGCTTTCCACTTCCACTCCGGGATTGAGAAGCGAGCACCGTCGTCACGGAACTTGGAAGCGTCCCCGCCACCCCAAATGATGACCTCTTCGTTCGCCGGCGACCAGACCGCGACCGCGCCGTCGCGAGCCCCGATTTGGCCGTCCGTCGGAGGCAGCTTCCACTTGCCTGTCTTCGCGTCGAACAGGTAACCGGCGACCTCCTTCGACTCATGCAGTTCGCCGTGGGTCAGCACGCCATACTCCCCAGCGGTGACCGTCACGCAACCGAAGCACTGGAGGGGCGCGGGATCCACGGGCGACCACGAATCGGAGTTCAGGTCGTACAGCGCTCCGTCGCTGAGAAGCACGCCATCTTTCGTGTACCCGTCCCACACGAGCAAGCCGCCTCCCACCACCCCGAACTTGTCCACGCCGCGTGCACTGGGCGCTCCGACACTGGCCACGGGTGTCCACACGCCTGCGACGGGGTCGAATCGAGCACCATCACCCAACACGCCTTGTTCGTACCCGTCGCCGCCCCAGACCACCAGCATTCCGCCGGCGACGACCATGGCGTGGTTCATCCGCGGACTCGGCGCGCCCGCATCGGGGAGCGAGATGGGACTCGCGCTCGGACCCGCAGGGATGCGCACGCCGTCTCCGCGCAGCTTCTCGAAACGGCCTCCCCAGACGAATACGTCGCCTTCGAAGGCGGTCGCGCCATGGTCCGTGCGAGGCGACGCGCCCGGAGACGGCGGCAGCCAGCGCCAGTGCGTTCCGACGCACCCGCCGCCCTCGCCGCCGGTCCCCGAGCTCCCGCCCCCGCCGCTCGCTGGCGCATCCGTGGTCGTCTGCCCGCAACCGAGAGCGAGGCACACCAGGGCAACCGAGCACCGGCTCACAAGCAGTACTCCCGCTCCAGCGGCACGCCTCCGTTCGGCTGGCACTCCGCCTTTGCCACAAACCCAGTCCAGGCACCCATGCTACAGCAGACGAGGTTGCACTGATCCGCGGTCATCGTGGCTCCGCCGCAGGCGCCCAGGCGCATGAATTCCACGTCCACGGGACTCTCGGAAACCACGCAGCACTCGGTGCACGCCGCATCCGGCAGCGCACTTCCCGGACACATCATCATGGGCGCCCAGAACTTCCCACCCCCGTTGTCGCAGCACGTGCGAGCGTGCGTGCGTGCGTGCGTGCGTGCGACATCATGCCAACCTCCGAGCGTGTGTACGCAAACGCATCATCTCAGATTCTGGAGTGCGTGTCTCGACGGTGCCCCGGTCATTGTTGACGGGGGTCAAGTCCGTGCACGCGTGGGCGCGTGCGGGACTTCCGAGTCGTCGCAGGCGGTTGCCACGCACAGGCCGACGCCAAACAACGAGAACGCTTTGGCAAGGAGCTGGGCCATTCTGTTTCCTCACCGCATGGCGTGTTCTGAGGGTTCTCGAGCACGGAGTCGGGCGTCACGGCCAGTCGATAGACGCGGAACATGTCGGCGCCACCCTCACCAGCGTGAAACGGCCAGTAGAGGTGTGTGTCGTCCGCAACGACGTCGACCACGTCGATGATGTTGTTGCGGAGGACCTCCGCACCGTCGTCCATCGTCGGGCAAGTCAGCACGTAGCCGCCGGTGCCGCCGGTGCCGGCGCCGCCCAACCCGGTGCCGCCGTCGGTCGCAGTCGTTCCACCCTCGGCAGCGCTGCCCCCTCCGGCGCTCGTGGCGGAGCAGGCGCTCGCTGTGGGGGCGAGGCCGGCCGCCACTGCTGCCAGTAGATCCGTCCGCCGCGCGAAGGAAGATCGAAGCGCCAAGGCCTGCCTCACGCTACCTGCTCAGTCCGAACAGCCAGGCGAGCCCCGTCCGTTGTCGTCAGCATCGCCCACATGGTGCGCCCTGACTTCTGCGCTGGCCATGGTCAATCGTTGCGGCTTCGCACGGCGGATCCCACCGAGCAACGCGGTCAAGATCTCAGGACGTGACGAGCTCTGCAGTCGCTCGTCGCCCCACCCTCGAGCACAAGCGTGCCCCAGCGCCGCTCGCTCAGGCACTCACGCTCGTCGGCCGCGAGGCGCGGAGGCACGATCGCCACGTCATACGGACAGCGCGGGATGTCCTCGGGCCCGCGCGTGCGCATGTGGTGCCCCCTGTCATCGCGCCTGGTTTTTTTCCGAGTCCACGCGGCCGACGCGACGCCGAGCACGGAGAGCCGGCGCTGCCACGGCGGCTAGCCCAAGCAAACCGATCGTGCGAAGCTAGCGGACGCCGAGATCACCGCCGACATCACCTCGGCGGGCAAGCCGGGATCGATCTCGTCGTTCGGGCAAGACGCGGTCGGCGAGCTGTACGTCACCGACTTCGACGGCAAAGTCTGGCGTATCGACCCAGAGTGATGTCCGTCGATACCGACAAGCTACGCGAGCTCATCGAGCGCTCCTCTCGCGTCCTGGTGTTCACCGGCGCCGGCATCTCCACGGGCAGCGGCATCCCGGATTTTCGCGGTCCGACCGGGGTCTGGCAGAAGCGCGCGCCGGTCTACTTCCAGGAGTTCATGGCGGACGAGGACGCGCGGCGCGAGTACTGGGAGTACAAGCTCGAGGGCTACCTCGGCTTTCGCGACGCCCGTCCCAACGCCGCGCACCTGGCGCTGGTCGAGCTCGAGCGGCGCGGCAAGCTCGAGAGCCTGGTCACCCAGAACATCGATGGGCTGCACCAGGCGGCAGGGACGAGCTCGAAGAAGCTGATCGAGCTTCACGGCACGAACTCCGAGGTGGAGTGCGTCGAGTGCCGGCGCCGCGAGCCCGTCGAGCGCTGCATGACCGATTTCGAGCGGACGCGCGAGCCGCCCGCCTGCACGGCGTGTGGCGCGCTGATGAAGCCGGCGGTGGTGATGTTCGGGCAAGCCCTCGACATGACGCTCCTGGGCGCGGCGATGCGTGCGGCCGAGCGGGCCGACCTGGTGCTCGCGCTCGGCTCCTCGCTGGTGGTCACTCCGGCTGCCGACGTGCCGCTCGCGGGAGCGCGTCGGGGAGCGCCCTACGTGATCGTCAACCGCGGCGAGACGGCCCACGATCGCCTGGCCACCCTGCGCATCGACGACGACGTCGTCAGCGTCTTGCCTGCCGCCGTGGCTTGAAGAAGAGAAGATTTTGTCACCACGGCGCCCACGGGAGACGCCACGAACGCCACGAAGAAATTCTGGGCTCAGAAAAATTGGAAGGAACGGTCAATATCCAGAAGGTCACGATCTTCGTCAGTACCGCCCCTACTGGTCAAGGTCACCGACCTGGACCTCGCAGTTGGGCCGCGCGGCGCGAAACACCCGCATGGACTCGGGGGTAACGGACACTCCAATCAAGTGCAGGGGCGTCTACGACGCGCCCAGCACCACGCTCCCCACCCGCGGGATCGCCCGGAAGTGCTCGTCGAAGGTGACCACCGAGGCGCCCTCGCGGGCCGCAACGGCAGCGATCCAGATGTCGTTCGTCGGGAGCGGTGTCCCTGCCTTGCGCAGCGCCACCACTATTTCCGCGTAAATGCGCGAAGCCGCATCATCGACGTCGAGGACTTCCACCACCGGGTTCCGCAGGAACGCCGCTAGCTCGCGTTCGTTCTCGGGCGACTTGCGCCCGAGTGCAAAGCCCGTGCGCAGCTCACCCAGGGCGACCGCGGGGAAGCCCACCCATTCCGCCGCGTCGATGACCTCGATGGCCGTGGGCGCACCGCGCTTGAAGTGGCTGTACGCGGAGGTGTCGAGGCAGATCCTCATCGCTTCCAGATCTCTTCGTCGACACGCTCGAACATGGACGTGTCTCGCTCGAAGCGCGCCAGGTCTTCCTTCGACCAGGTCCCGGCGAGCTTCCCGAGCGAGTTGGACCGGACCGCAGTCGAGTCGAGCCCGAGCGCTTGCCTGAGTAGCTGCAGCACCGTCTGGTTCAGCGAGGAACCGCGGCGTTTCTTCTCGCGTTCGAGGGCGCGCGCCAGCTCCCCATCCACGTCGCGGACTGTCAATGCTTTCATCCAGTGCAGTCTATGACTTCAGCAGTGAATGCGCAATCGGCATGATCGACGCCGCGCGCGAGGTCCGCGGCTCGGAAAGGCGACACAATCTCGGACTCATGCGATCTTTGCCTTCCGTTGCGAGTGGAACGCAGGACTCTGTGAGGCGCCGTGCTCGCGCTCGGGATCCTCGCCGTGATCATCGCCATGGGCGCGATGTGGCGGCGGGGGTGAGCGCAAGTGCGGACGCGGGCGAAGGGTCCTCGCGCCACCGGCTCATGAACGGCTCGAACCCGCGTACGACGAGCTCGTCCGTGCGCTCCAGGGGCTCATTCGATCGCTCGACGCGCGCTCCCAAGCCTGTAGCCTGGAGCCTGACCCCTGGAGCCCTCGTGTTTCGCCCGAAAGGGCGAAACACGAGTCAGAGTCGAGAGCCGGATTCCGGCCGATGCCGTTTGATTCAGCGAGTGAAGGTCACATGGAAGGGGGGCGTCGTCGCAGTGATGGGCCGTCCGGCTGCGTCGCGCGCCGCCCGGAAGCGCTGACCGAGGGCGCAGGCGCGTGCGGAGGCGCCAAAACCGTGACCGGGATCGGACAGCACGGTCACCGCCAGCGCATGGCCGTCGGTGTGCACGGTCACCGCCACCAGGACGCGCGCGAAGTGGATCTGGTCGACGTCGGCTTGCGGGGGAAACGCGCAACTCCAGGCTGTGACGACCGGTCGTGCGGAGCTGGCCTGGCTCGGCGGGGGCCTGGTCTGCGCTGCGTGCGCCGCTGCGGGTTTGGTGGTTGCTGGCCCCGCGGTCACCGCATTGCGCGGAGCCATCCCGGCGCCGGTCGCGCGTGGGTCCGTGACCTTGGTCTCGCTGGTGCCGCTCGAAGCGGTGAGGCCACCCGCGTAGCGACCCGCCGAGCCTTGCACCATCGTGAAGTCCACGACGTCGCCCTCTCCCTCGACGGCGAGGACTCTGCCCGCCTGCGCAGCAGGTGGCACGGCCGCGTTGCCGATGGGCGTGTTCGCTCCGATCTGGAAGTTGACTCGCGGTCCCGCCGGATGCCGTTCGTTCACGGCTCCGGGGAGCGGAGCCGGGCCGCCGGCTCCAGGCTCGGCAGACTCGTCGCGGGCCTCGGACGGCGGCGGCGCCTCCGGCGCGGCAGCAACCGCGGCGCGAGGCGGCTCCGGCTCGATCTCGATCTCGTAGAGCTGCAGGTCACGCGCGGTCACAGATCCGCCGGTCGCCAACATCACGAACAGCGATGTGTGAATGACGCTACTGAGCAGGAGGCTGCCCGCGAAGCGCCGAGACGCGGATGCGGAGCGGGCCATGTTGCCGTTCGGAATGGCTGCAAGCTTCGCGCCACGAAATGCGGCTTCCACTGAGACTTCTACCGCAATGCGCAAGCCGAAAGCTCTGCGCTCGGCGCTATTTCTCGGCAATCAGTGCGCGGTGCTGGCGCACGATTTCATCGACGCGGGCAGTCGACCTCGCGACCGCGCACGCGAGCGCAACCGTTCGTTGGCCTCGCGCCGGACTGGGACGACGTGAGACTCAGCGCGCCGGCCAGAGTCGCTGCCACTCCATGCGCCACCCAACCGTGCCCATGGCAACGGAATCGTAGCCCGGTTGGCCCGAGTGCATGACCCACAGGTTGCCCGCCGTGAACAGGGCCGAAGGTGTGCCCTGCATGCCTTCGTTTGCTCGTACCCCGACCGCGAACGCCTTGTCGTCGCACCCAACGGCGTTGAACCGCGGCTCGCCGTTTCGGTCGAACAAACGAGCGACCGTGCCCTTGCGATCCGCTGTTTGCCAAGCCACCACGAGCGTGTCGTCGTCGCCGTACGCCAAGCTCGGGTAGAAGTGAGCCGCTCCCGTCCCAGCGTCCACGCGATATGGCGCCGTGACGGTCTTGCCGTCGTCTGCGGAGACCTTGGCTAGGCGGGGGCTAGCTTCGCCGCGCGGCCGACGATCAAACCTCGGCGCTTCAGCAGCCGGTACATGGTGACGGTGTTCACGCCGGCCTGCTCTGCCGCCTCGCGCACGTTGCCGCCGCACTGGTTCAATAGCTCCAACAAGTAACGTCGTTCGAGCGGGGCCAGCCACTCCTCCCTCAGCTCGAGCAGGCCCTTCAGCGGAGGGTCGGGCTCCCGCCTGCGGTCCACGTTGCGACGCAGTGGTGCGGGCAGGTCTTCAGGGCCGATCTCGTCGCTCGTCACCATGGCTGCGGCGTACTCCATGCAGTTGCGCAGCTCCCGCAAGTTGCCGGGGAAATCATGGGCTTCGAGCGCGGCCACGGCGCCAGCGCTGAGGCGCAGATCGCCGCGCCCGAGATCTTGTGCGGCGCGCCGGAGAAAGGTCTCGGCGATCACCTCGAGGTTGTTCTTGTACGAACGAAGCGCCGGCAACTCGAGCGTGACGACGCCAACGCGGTAGTAGAGATCCTCGCGGAAGGTGCCGGCCCGAACCATGTCCGGAAGATCGCGGTGGGTAGCGCAGATCAGGCGCACGTCGATGGGTTTTGGCGCCCCGTTGCTGCCGACGGGCAGGATCTCCCGGGCTTCGAGCACCCGCAGCAACTTCGCTTGCAGCGACGGCGCGAGGTCGCCGACCTCGTCCAGAAACAGCGTTCCGCCGTTGGCCTTCTCCAGCTCCCCGAGCTTGGTGAAGGTCGCACCGGTGAACGCACCCTTCACGTGCCCGAACAACATGCTCTCCAGCAGTTGCTCGGGGATTGCCGCGCAGTTGACGGAGACGAAGGGGGCCTCGCGACGCTTGCTATTGAAGTGGATGGAGTGAGCGACCAGCTCCTTGCCGGTGCCACTCTCGCCCTGGATCAACACCGGGATGTCCGTCTCGGCGACCTGTTCGATCTGGTGTTCGAGCCAGAGCCACTCGGGCGAGAGCCCCTTGAGCAGGAAAGGACGTCGTTTGGCGCCTGCGCCGGCCCGGTACATGTGAGCGCGCCGCAGAAACTTCGCTGCGCTTCGCGCCACCTCGCCCAGAGCTTCCTCGGTATCTGCGGCGAAGGCGCTCGGTTCAGCGCTCGACACGCTGAGTACTCCGATCGGACGGCGCTGATACGGGATGGGCACCGCGACGATCGAGCGAACGTCGATCAAATACTTCGCGTAGTGGGGATCGCGTGAGGTGTCGTCGGAGCGGTAGGGTTGGTTGTTCCGGAACACCCAGAGTGCGATGCCGTCCGGACGCCCGTCGGTCCGGTGGCGCAGCAAGAGCCCCGGCACGGTCATCACGACTCCGTCGACCACATGGAAGTCGAGCCGCAGAGCCTTCTCGGTCTCGTCCCAGACGAACAAGGCACCGAAGCGCGCGCCCGTGCGCTCCATCGCCGCCTCGAGCACCACGCGCTCGATCCGCTCCTCCGCGGCGGCGTGGAAGCGCAGCTCGAGTAAGTTGCTAGCCGACATATCTACTAGCAACGCATGCACTAATAGTTGCTTTAGCGCAACTCCATCACCGCAGATCCCGCGACTTATTGCGACTTCTCCTGGGCCAGGCCGCTGGCATGGCCCGTGCTGTTGGGCCGCTGTCGATAGGAGACACCCCATGATGCGCAGCCGCCCCCTCAGCCTGATCTCCCTGCCCTTTGCGCTGACTCTGTTGGCGTGTTCCGCCGAGACCCGATCACCCCAGACGGAGTCGGTGGGGACCGAGACGCAGGCCCTGACCGGCGCGGCCCTCGTGGTGAACGAGTGCGCCACCGGAACCTCCGGCTACATCGAGCTTTACAACCCCACCGCGGCGACGATCGACATCGTAATCGACTCGAGCTGCTGGTTCGTGGACGACGTCGAAGGTGGCGGCGCCCCCAAGCGCGTCACCGACAGCAATGTGAACCACGCCGCGACCTCCAGCACGTGTGCCGCCGCCGGGCGAGCGGCGACCTGCGGACTCGTGGGTCCCGGCGAGCTCGTGTGGGTCCCGTACTCGTACGTGAACGCGAAAACCGCCGATGCGTGCCGGCTCATCAGCTCGCCACTCTCGGCGGGGGTCTGCTCGACGAGCTACCTGGACGCCACGGTCGGTGGGCCCACTGCTTCGAGCGCGTCCGGGCAGTGTTTCGGTCGTCAAGGGGACAGCGGGCCGTGGCAGTCCGCGGCGATCGGGTGCACACAGGGCACATCGAACGGTCCGACGTGCGCGGTTGGAGCCGAATGTGACGATGCTGATGCCTGCACGGCGGGTGAGACGTGGTCGTCGACCTGCGTCTGCGCTGCCGGCGCGGCGATTTCCTGCGACGACGCCAACCCCTGCACCGCCGACGCTTGCGACGCACTGGCCGGCTGTACCCACACGAACGTCACGGACGGCACCCTCTGCGGCACCGAGATGAGCTGCTCCGGCGGGACGTGTGCAGCCGATGTGCCGCCACCAGCCGGGGACGCTCAGATCGTCCAGCAGGGCGCAGCCGACAAGATCCTGCTGCGAGGCACCGTCGTCACGGAGGCGGGCTTCTTCGCCGGCGAAGTGCTGATCGACGGCGAGACCATCACCTGCGTCGCCGAGAGCTGCGCGAGCGCGGTTCAACAGATGAGCCCCGGCCCGAGCATCGTGGCCACGAACGGCATCATCCTGCCGGGCCTCATCGACACGCACAACCACATCTTGTTCGACATCTTCGACGAATCGGACTGGTCGCCGACCAAGGTCTACGTCAATCACAACCAGTGGCCGGGCGACGCCCGCTACGGGGCGATGGTCGACGCCAAACAATACCTGAATGGCGAGTACAGCTCGCCGGTCAGCATCGGCTGCGAGCTGAACAAGTACGGGGAGCTCAAGGGCCTGATTGCCGGCACGACCAGCATTGCCGGCGCGGCGAACCCCGCCAACAAAGCCTGCTACGGCTCGCTCGCGCGCACCATCGACCAGAGCTCGAACGACCTGCCAGGGGACAAGGTGCAAGCAGCAACGTTGTTCCCCAACACCACGAGCGCAAACAGTGTGTGCAGCAACCTCGCGACCGGCAAGACGGACTCGTACCTGGTTCACCTCGGCGAGGGTGTGGATGCCACGTCGCTCAACGAGTTCGACAAACTCTGGACGGTGCCGACGGTCGACGGCTGTCTGCACGCCCCGCAGACTTCCATCGTGCACGGAACGGCCTTCGGCGACGCCGAGTTCACGACCATGGCCGAGCGCGGCATGGGTCTGGTCTGGTCACCGCGCTCCAACGTGTTCCTCTACGGCTCCGGTGTGGACTACACCAAGACCACCAACATTCCGCTCGCCCTCTCCAAGGGGCTCAACGTGAGCCTGGCACCCGATTGGTCCATCGGTGGTAGCCAGAACCTGCTCGATGAGCTGCGCTTCGCCAGTCAGGTCGACGACGGCGCTTGGGGCAACATCCTCACCCCCAAACAGCTGTTCGAGATGGTAACGGTCAACCCCGCAAAGGCCCTCGGTCTCAGCAACGTGATCGGGTCCATTGCGGTGGGCAAAAAGGCAGACCTGTTCGTGATCGGCGGCGATGCCTCCGCTCCCTACGACGCCTTGCTCGCGACGGAGCCCAAGAACGTCCGCATGGTCCTGGTCGGCGGTCGCACGCTCTACGGCGATGCAGCACTCGCCGCACTAGCCCCGCCGGGACCCGCCTGCGAGGCGCTGCCGATGTGCGGGGCCGACAAGTTCGTGTGCGTCGCCGAGAATGGCGGCACGGCCAGCAACAAGCTCGGCCAGACATACGCCGACATCGTCAACGTGATCTCCGGCGAGCTTCAGTCGTACGATGACCAGAACCTGACGCAGTGGGACTTCTCGCCCATCGCTCCGCTAGTGAAGTGCCCGTCGGGCTCGTGAGCAGGAGCCGCCCAGGTTCTATCAACTTGAAACGTGGTGCGCAGTCGTCCTACTTTAGCCGCCATGAGTGAGGGGGAGACAAAGCCCGAGGCGGCAAGCGACGGGGAAGACGAAGCGGTCAAGGCAGCGACGGCGGCTGAAGCGGAAGCGTCGGACCGTCCGAGCATCGTCGAAGAGGTGGAGCCGGAGATCGTGTCGCCGGAGGCCCCGCACAAAGCACGGACGCATCATCCGCCGCCTCCACCGCGCCTGCGGGCGTCGGAGGGCCGCCCCCTCGAGGTGAGCGGCGAGCCCAAGTTGGCGCGGGACCTCATGACGCGGCAGCTCTTCACCATCGGCCCGGAAGACAGCCTCGAATCCCTCGAGGAGCACATGGCCACGCTCCACTTCCGTCACCTGCCGGTCGTCGACGACGACAAGGCGGTCGGCCTCATCACCCATGCCGATCTGTTGCATGCCTCGTCCAGCTACCTCACGAACCTGGCCAAAGAGGTCGACGAGATCGTCCACAAGCTGCCCGCCAAACGCATCATGCGACAAGACTTCGCGTCCGTGCGCCCGACCGACGACTTGGTCGAGGTTGCGGCGGTGATGTGGAAAGCGCGGGCCGTGTGCGTGCTCGTCACCGAGGAAGGTGGCAAGCTCGTTGGGATCATCACTCAGGGCGACTTCGTTCGGCTCGCGCACCATCTGCTGCAGCAAAAGCAAATCGGCGGCAGCAAATAACGAGTCATCGAGCGTCGAGCGTTTGCCGCTCGTGACAATCGCCTCAGTCCGTCGACGCACCCTTGAACGTCGCGATGACGCCCGCGACGCTCCGCGTGGGCATGTCGTGAGTCCACGTGTGGCTGATCTTTCCCGAGCTCGTCAGCAGCTTCGAGACCATCGAGTGCCCCGGCGGGTTCATGTTCGCGGAGGTGCTGTTTTGATGGACCTGGTGCGAGACCCAGCCGCTTTCTTGGGTGATCATCATGTTCGTGTCGTCGCTGCGCATCGTGAGCACGCCGACAGCCAGCTCGTTCGCTTGCGTCGTGGCGAGATCTGTCGTGGCGGTTGTCGTGGTCGCGTTGGTTCCTCCGACCAGACTGAGACCCCACGCATCGAGGCTCGGGGGCGCCTTCAAGCCGGCGACCTCGATGGCACCCCAGGCGATACCTTGCACCTGCGGCGGCCCCTCGGGGTCGACGCTGATGATGAACGAGCCCGCGGCCGCGATGTTCTGTGCGATGAAGATGTACGAGCGAGCCTTCTGGTGGCTCGACGCCAGCGGTTCGCCCTGCACGACGCGCGTGTAGGTATTCCCCTGATTGTCGGCGACACTGCCGTTCGAGAGGACACAGTCGCCGGCTACGCCCGCATCACCGTCGTAGCCGTACTCACTGATGCAGGTGATGCCGACGATGATCGCGTTGCCCGGCTGGGGTGTGGCGGACAGCGTGAGCTTCGAGACGGCCTCGGGCGACGTGCTGAGTTTGACAGCCGACGCTTGCACCACGGCGATCGGTTGCGGCCCTGCGTCGACGCTGGAGTCCGTGCTCGCGTCGCCCGGAGCGCCGCCAACGCCGGAGACTCCACCGGATGGCGCGCCTCCCATGCTACCCCCGGAGCCTGCGCCGCCGGCGAGCCCACCACTCCCACCGGAGGCGCCCGACGTGCCTCCGGTTGCGGCACCCCCGCTCGCTGAGCTGCCTCCCGTCGCCGCCCCGCCAGCGCCACCGGAGCCCTCACTCCCGAACTCCGAGCCGCCGCATGCGACCAGCAGAAGACCGACACCCCATCCCAACAGGCCCCGCGCTCGCATCTGGGTACTCTGACACAGCTCTCCACGAGGGCGAACAGCGCTCTGTTCCCGCCGGCGCCGACCTACCCTGTGGTGGGTTCGAGTCAGGGGTCCGCGCATCGGCTAGGCAGGCGCCAGCGCAGGACTGCAATTTGACACGCTCTTCTGATGATGAATGGCGTAAGGTCAGCCGACCTGGCGCGTTTTTCGAGGATGAATCGCGTGGTCCTCCGGGGACTGATGGCCGCCGCGACAATGGTCGCCGGCTGCGGCGCGGCGTCGCAGCCCGCACCGACCGAGCCCGCTCGCAGCGCGCCGCCGCCCGTGACTAGCGCAACCGAGCCTCCTCCTGAGCTCGTCGAACCCCCAATCGAACCGCTCGGCCCGGCTCCGAGCCCGCCGACTGACGCACCCCAAACAGAAAAGAGCTGTTCGATCTGGAGCGGCGGGCCGCTCGGCGACGCCCCACCACCCAAGGGATACGATCCGAATCCTTGCGGCCCCGCCGCACACTGCGTGTGCAACGCGCAAGCCGGCTATTCTTGCTCCGGCACCTGTCAGCCCAAGTGAGGGAGCGCGACGGTACAGCAGGCTCGTCAGTAGCTCTAGTGCCGCGGGGCGCCCCGGAGTGGTGCATCCCCGACCACCGCAACACTCTCCACTCTCGAGGAAAGCTCCGCGTAGAGTTGTTTCATCTCCTCGAGTTTCTTTGGCTCGGACTGCGACAGCTCTCGCGTTTCAGCGAAGTCGAGGCCAACGTTGAACAGCTCGAACCGCCGGTCGTCACCGAAGGCGATCAGCTTGTAGTCCCCCTCGATGATCGCCCTGCGCCGGTCGCTCAAATTGGAGCGGGGTAAATCGACGATTACAGGTCTCGGTCGCGCCTCGGCGCCGAATACCTCCGGCACCAAGCTCTGGCCTTGGTACTCGTCGCCCACGGGCAAACCGAGCAAGTCCGCCATCGTGGGCGCAAGGTCGATGGCGCCGCGCGCGGTTTCGATTCGCCGCGAAGGGGCGCCCGGCACGTAGATGAAGAGCGGGACTCGCACCAAGCTCTCCCACAGCTCGAAGGAATGGCGATAGTGCCCGCGCTCGCCGAACCCCTCACCGTGATCGGCGGTGATCACGATGGCGAGGTGCTCACCCCACGGTTGACGAAGGGCCCAGTCCACCAAGTCACCGACCCAACGGTCGGTGAAGTGAACTTCGTTGTCATAGAGGTCCCGGCGCTTGTCACCGTAGTCGGGGTCCTCCGGGTGTTTCACATACGTGAAGTGCGGATCGACGAAGTGAACGTAGGCAAAAAAGCGCTTCTGACCGTGTGAGCCCACGTTCGCCGGGTCCGACAACAACTTCTTCGCCAGCGCGTTCAAGCGGTCGCTGTTGACGTCGGTTACACCCGCGGTCTCGAGCGCCGTGCCATCGAGTAACCGGTAGTCGTCCCAGCCCTGATTCAGTCCGTACTTGGGCAAGAAGTAGCCGTGCGCATGGCCGGCCAGCGTGCGGATCCCGTGCGTCTGGGCGCGCTCCGAGAGAAAAACGTTGTCGTCGAACCACTTGGTGAAGAACCAGCCGTCACGTTTCATCTGGCTCGGGTACTTGCCGGCCAACGTGGGAGCTACGCTCTGGGCGGTGTAGCTCGAGATCGAATAACTGCGCGGATAAAGCGTCGAGCGCTCGCCGAACTTCGAGAGCCACGGCGCGATCGCCCGGGGATATCCGGCCCAGGGCATGTCGGCTCTCAGGCTGTCGATCATCAGCAAGAGGACGCTGTAGGGCCGTTTCGCCGACGGCTCGACCGGGGCCAGATGGGCACTCACCTTCGGCGCGGTGAGATCCGAGGCCGACGGGCCCGCTGCGCTCGGCGCCTTCGCGCCGCGCCCGGTCGGCACGCTCGAGTGGCCGCAGTGCACAACGGCAGCGATGGCGAACGTGGCTAGGCAACCCACGACCCACGACCGCGTCGAGCTCGCGACGGTCCGGCGAACCGAAGACATGACCCAATCGATGTACGTGGCGCAGGGACTGGCCGTCAACTCGCCTCGCGCGGCGACGGGTCCGGGCTCGCCATCCGTTCGACGGCTCCAACACGCGGTTGCGTCAACTCGGGCCCTGAACGTGCTCGAGATCGATCGTGCGCGCAAGGCGGTGTGGCCGGCGTCCACGTTGCCTCGAGCCCGACGCGAATCGTTCCCGCTCTCGGTCCCGTGGTAAGCTCGAAGCGAAAAGGAGGCAGCCGTGTCGCAGCCCGTCCCGTTTCGAAAGTTGATGCTCGCATTCCTGGTCGTCCCTGCTCTCGTGGCTTGCAGCAGTGAAGACGGAGGCGGTGGCGGCACCGGTGCGAACACGGGCACCGGCGGCACGGCTCAGGGAGCGACGGGCGGTGGGGGAACGGCTCAGGGAGCAACGGGGGGCACCGGCGCACAGGCTGGGCAGGGCGGAAGCGCGACCGGAGGTGCAGGCGGCGCAGTGGGAGCTGGCGAGCCGGCGAGTCTCGCGGGCATCACCCAGCTGCACAACGAAGCGCGCGCAAAAGAAGGCGTGCCGCCGCTGACGTGGGATCCGGCGCTGGCGGCCATTGCACAGGGCTGGGCCGACGGCTGCGTGGACAACGAAGCGCCCATCGGCCTCATCGATCACAATGCTGGGCGCAGCGACAACTACCCCGGGTACGTTGGCGAGAATATCTACGGAGCGAGCGGGACCGGCACGCCTCAGGCCGCGGTGTCGTTGTGGATGGCGGAAGAGGCCGACTACGACTACGCCAGCGGCAAGTGCGCTGCCGGAAAGGCCTGCGGGCACTACACCCAGGTGATGTGGGCAGCAACGACCAAGCTCGGCTGCGGCATCAACAAGTGCGCGGGACTCAAGTTCGGTGGCGTGATCGTCTGCGACTACGCCCCGGGCGGCAATTCCGGCGGCAAGCCGTTCTGAGCTCGCATCAGCCCGCCGACTTTGCGCTCAGGCTGATGCGTTTGCGCTCCAGATCGACGCTCAGCACCCGGACGCGGAGCAGATCACCCACAGCGACGACCTCGTTCGGGTCCGTCACGAAGCGGTCGGCCAGGGCGGAGATGTGCACCAGACCGTCCTGGTGCACACCGATGTCCACGAACGCGCCGAAGGCAGTCACGTTCGTCACGCGCCCCTCGAGCACCATGCCCGCGCTGACGTCCTCGATGCTGCGCACGTCATCCCGGAAGCTCGGCGCCTCGAACTCGGCTCGCGGGTCACGACCCGGCCGCTTCAGCTCGGCAACGATGTGATCGAGGGTGTAGTCGCCCACGTCTGCCGATAGGTATTTGCTCCGCTCCAGCCGCTCGAGCAGCTGAGGCTCCCGAAGCAGGTCCCGGAGGCCGACGCCGAGATCGCGCGCCATGCTCTCGACCAGTCGGTAGCGTTCCGGATGAACACCGCTCGCGTCGAGGGGGTGCTCGGCTCCGTGAACCCGCAAGAAACCGGCCGCTTGTTCGAAGGTGCGCGCCCCCAGCCCATGGACCTGGGTCAGCTGCTGCCGGGACACGAACCGGCCGTGGGCCTTCCGGTATTCCGCGATGCGCTGCGCGAGCTTCTCACCGATCCCCGACACTCGACCGAGCAGCGAGGGGCTCGCAGTGTTCAGCTCGACGCCAACACGATTCACGCAGCTCTCGACCACCTCATCGAGTTTCGCTTCGAGCAAGGTTTCACTCACGTCGTGCTGATACTGGCCAACTCCGACGCTCTTGGGATCGACCTTCACCAGCTCGGACAGCGGATCCTGCAGCCGGCGGCCGATGCTGACGGCCCCCCGCACCGTGACGTCGTGATCGGGCAGCTCTTGGCGAGCCACATCGCTCGTTGAGTATACATTGGCGTCGGCCTCATTGATCGAAACGCAGAGCACATCGGCGTTGCCTCTGCGTTTCAGGAGCTGGCGGACGAAGCTCTCGGTCTCGCGCCCATGCGTGCCGTTGCCTACCGCCACGGCCGCAATGGGATGGCGGTCGAGCAGACCGGAGAGGGTTTGTTCGGCGGCTCGCTCGGCGTTTTGGCCCTGGACCAGGTTGATGACGCTGTGCTCGACCAACGTTCCAGTCGCGTCGAGCACGACGCACTTGCAGCCCGTGCGTTGCCCGGGATCGATCCCCAGCACCCAGCGCCCGCCGAAGGGTGCTGCCAGGAGCAGTTGCTCCAGGTTCTTGGCGAACACCTTCACCGCGTCGCGCTCCGCAACGTCCAGCAACTCCGCGCGCACGGCAGAACGCGCGGCAGGAACGAGCAACCGCGAGAGTGCCTCGTCGACCGCACGAGCAAGCAGCTTTCCCCACGCATCACCGGCTCGGAGTCCGACCAACCGCTCGAGCTCCCGGGTGACACGAGCGTCGTCCAATTCGAAGCTCGGCCTGAGCACGCCCTCGTTCTCACCGCGGCAAATCGCCAGATAGCGGTGCGGCGCGAGCTTCGCGACGGGCTCGGCGAAGCTCGCGTAGTTGTCGAACTTCGTGGTCTGCGTCCGAAACTTCGTCGCCTTTTTCACGCGCACGGTGCCGCGTCGCAGCTCCTCGGCGACCCGACGGCGCGCGGCGGGGTCTTCGGAGATGCGCTCGGCACAGATGTCGACCGCGCCGTCGAGGGCCGCCTCAGCCGAGCCGATCTCGGGATTTTGCGCGACGAACCTGCGCGCCGCTGCCTCGGGACTCTCGCTGGCGTCGTGCTTCCAGATCAGGTCGGCCAGCGGCTCGAGCCCGAGCTCCTTGGCGATCTGGCCGCGCGTGCGGCGTTTGCTCCGGAAGGGCGCGTACAGGTGCTCGAGTTCGGCCTTCGTCTCACACAGCGTGATCGCCCGTTCGAGCTCCGGAGTGAGCTTGCCTTGTGCGCGGATCGCCTCGAGCGCCACCCTGCGCGCATCCCCGAGCTCCGACAGGTATTTCGCCCGTTCGGCGATCGCGCGCAGCTGGACCTCATCGAGCCCACCCGTGGCCTCCTTGCGATACCGCGCGACGAACGGCACGGTAGCCCCGCCATCGAACAGGGCGAGCGCCGCTGTCGCCCCTCGCGGCGGAACGCGGAGCTCGCGTGCGATCCGCTCGATGAGTGCTGCGTCACGCATCTGCCCCACCGAGAGCGATGACCTGCGTCAGTTGCAGTAGCCTAGACTGCCCACGTTCGTCGTGTCGATCGGTGTGCAGGTCTTGCCGCCGCACTCGGCGCTGGAGCAACAGAACTTGGCGCACACCCCGGCTCTCCGGTGCAGCGGTAGGTGGCGACGCAATACGGTCCGGCACCGTTGTCGCACGTCTGACCCGCCTGGGCCGTGTTGGGTGCGGGGAAGCACTTCGTGCTGGCGACCGCGCCGCTGTAGGCGATGTCGCAGGCCTCGCCGGCCACGGTGCAGCCCGAGTTGGTGAGCGGGTTACACAGCAAGGTTACGCCGCCCATCACGCAGCCGGGGGGCAGCGCAACACCACCGCCGCTGCCGCCGCTGCCGCCGGTGGCGCCCGTACCGCCAGTCGCGCCCGTACCGCCAGTCGCGCCCGTACCGCCGGTCGCGCCCGTACCACCGGTCGCGCCCGTACCACCGGTCGCGCCCGTGTCATCGCTGCCGCCCGTCGGGGCAGTGCCGCCCGTCGCGCCGACGCCACCGGTTGCACCGAAGCCGCCGCTCGCGCCGACGCCCCCGGTCGCGCCCGTCGCGCCAAACCCGCCGCCACCACTGAGACCGCCCGTTGCGCCGACACCGCCCGTTGCGCCGAACCCACCGCTTGCGCCGAACCCACCGCTGGCGCCGACGCCGCCGCCAGCGCCGCCGCCGCCCGTACCGACCGACTGGCAAACACCGCTGAGGTCGCAAGTGTAACCCGACGGGCAAGTGCCACCATCGGCGCAGCTGTACCCACCACCACCCCCGCTACTGGAGCAACCCGGCGGAACCAGAAGAGCAGCGGCAAACAGCAAGATGGCAGGGGTCGCGGCGAGCTTCGTGCGTGTCATGAGGTCTCCAAGTGCCGGGGGTATGTTCCACATCGAGAGGCCCGAGTCCAGGAGACGCTGCTGGCTCGAGCGCCCGCGCACCACTCGAGATGGGACCACGCAGAAATCGCCGTCGCACGCGGCGCGCTCCGTGGTTCCGCGCGGTCCCCATCGCGTCCGGCCAAGCAGAGGAGTAGGTTCTTGGGGCCCAAAACGGGCCCCCAAGGAGCGCGGTCATGACCACTTCAGTCGACGCATTCATGGAACGAGTCCAGGCCAAGAACCCGGGCGAGACCGAATTTCTCCAGGCTGTCCGCGAGGTGGTGGAGTCGGTCATGCCGGTGATCGAGCGCAACCCAGCCTACAGGAACGCCAAGATCCTGGAGCGAGCCACCGAGCCCGATACAAAAAACTCCGCAACGAGTTCACCGGGGTGCTCACCGGCAAGGGCATCAACTGGGGCGGCTCACTGATCCGACCGGAGGCGACCGGCTACGGTGCCACCTACTTCGCTCAAGAGATGCTCGCCACGCGCGGGCGCTCCTTCGAAGGCGCGACCGTCACCGTGTCGGGAAGCGGCAACGTCGCGCAATACGCGGTGGAGAAGGTCAACGAGCACTCAGGGGGCAAGGTGGTCTCACTCTCGGATTCCGCTGGAACCATCTTCGATCCCGACGGCATCGGGCCGGACAAACTGGCGTGGGTGATGAACCTGAAGAACATCCGCCGCGGGCGCATCGCCGAGTACGTGGCGCAGTATCCCGGCGCAAGCTATCGCGAAGGCCAGCGCCCCTGGGGCATTCCAGCGAGATCGCGCTGCCCTGCGCCATCGAGAACGAGCTCGATGGCAACGACGCACAAACCTTTGGTCAAGAACGGCTGCATCTGTGTGTCGGAGGGTGCCAACATGCCCACGACACCGGAAGGGGTCAGCGTCTTCCGCGAAGCGCACCTCCTGTACGGTCCGGGCAGCAGCCAACGCCGGCGGCGTGGCCACGTCGGGTCTCGAGATGGCGCAGAACGCCGCTCACCTCAGCTGGACCCGGAAGAGGTCGACAACCGCCTTCACATCATCATGCGCTCGATCCACACCGGAGTGCGTGAAGTACGGCAAGCAGGGCGAGTTCATCGACTACGTCGCGGGCGCCAACATCGCCGGCTTCGTCAAGGTCGCCGACTCGATGCTCGATCAAGGCATCGTCTAGGGATGCCAGGCAAGCCGTCCCGGCCGGCCCTCCCGCGCATCCGCTCGCATTGGCGTGAACAGTTCCACGCGCTGATGCCAAACCGAGTGCGGGAGGTCCTGCTGGTCTCCTCGGCTTACGACGCATTCCTGCTCGAGGAGGACGGGCCGCTCACCCACCGGATCTTTGCCAGCTACTCCGAGCTGGAGCTGTCCTGGGCACCGCGGATCACCCACGCCAAATCGGCGGAGGCCGCGCTGGCCCTGCTCACGCGCCGGCCCTTCCAGCTGGTGCTGATCGCCAGCTCGCTGCCCGGCACCGACGTTGCCGATCTGGGCCGGCAGATCCGCAGCTTGCACGGGGCTCTGCCGCTGGTGCTCCTGGTGTTCGACGAGGCGCAGCTCGGCTCCCTCCCGCCGGCGGAAGAGGGGTATTTCGATCAGGTCCTGCTCTGGAGCGGCGACGCGGGCATCATGCTCGCCGTCGTCAAGCTCATCGAGGACATGGCCAACGTCGATCACGACGTCGATGCGGCCGACATTCAGGTCATCATCGTCGTGGAAGACAGTGTCCGGGCGTTCTCCGGTTTCCTGACGCTCCTGTATCCGGAGCTCATGCGGCAGTCGCGCTCGCTGGTCGCGGAGGGTGTCAACGAGTTTCATCGGGCGCTCCGCATCCACGCCCGGCCGAAGATCCTCCTGGCGCGCACGTTCGAAGATGCCAGACGCTTGCTGGAGCGCTGGGCCAGCAACGTGATGGGGATCATCAGCGACGTCTCGTTCCCCCGAGGCGGCCAGCTCGAGCCCCGCGCGGGGTTTCAGCTGCTCGAGTTGGTCCGACAGCGCGAGGACCCGCCGCCCATGCTGCTCCACTCCTCCGACGCCTCCTTCGCCGCGGCGGCGCGGGAGGCGGACGTGCGATTTGCCGACAAGAACGCCCCCGACGCCATGCAGGTCGTGCGTCGGTTCCTGGAAGAACACCTCGGTTTCGGCGAGTTCATCTTTCGCCTGCCCGACGGCACCCAGGTCGCCACCGCCCGCAGTGTGCTCCGAGCTCGCTGAAGCCCTGGAGCACGTGCCACTCGAATCCATTCTGCACCACGCCAAGCGCCACGATTTTTCGCGCTGGCTCAAGGCGCGCTCGATGTTCCAGATCGCGCGTTACACGCGCGGCATCACCCTGGCCGACTTCAACAAACCCGAGCGCGTGCGGACCTACTTGCAGGAGGTCCTGCGCCAGGCCTCGGATCACGATCAGGCCGGCGTTGTGACCGACCTGGCGACGGGCACCCGCTCACCCAGCAACCGCTTCATGCGCATTGGCACTGGGTCCATCGGTGGCAAGGCACGCAGCATCGGCTTCGTGAGCGGACTCTTGGTGCAGGAAGGCCTGATCCAGCGCTTCCCGGAGCTCGAGATCCGCATTCCCAAGACGGTCGCCATCAGCGTCGGGGAGTTCGATCGCTTCATTCGACAGATCGACGTCAAGCTCCTCGGCCGGCGTGATGACCCCGAGATCCGCCGCGTGATCATGCAGGCGCGCCTGTCGGAGAGTTTCTTGGCCGAGCTGCACGAGGCGTACTGGGCACTGGAAGGCCCGCTCGCGGTGCGCTCCTCCAGTCTGCGCGAGGACGCCCGCTTCCAACCTTTCGCCGGCGTGTACGCCACCTACATGTTGCCCAACAACCACCCCGATCCCGAGGTGCGCTTCAGGCTCCAGCGCGCGATCAAGGCGGTCTACGCCTCGATGTTCGCGCGGGACGCCCGCACCTATTCGGCAGCTCACCCCCACAGCGCCGAGGATGAAAAGATGGGCGTGCTGGTGCAGCAGATCATCGGACAAAAGCATGGGGAGCGTTTCTACCCGCCCATCTCCGGCGTTGCGCAGTCGTACAACTATTACCCCATCGGGCCGCAACGAGCCGACCAAGGTCTGGCGGTGATCGCTCTGGGTCTCGGCCAGATGGTCGTGGCGCAGGGCTCGGGCGTCCGCTTCAGCCCGGCCCACCCGGGCGTCCTGCCCCAGTTCGGGCGTCCGGCGCAGGTGCTCGAGAGCACACAACGCCAGTTCTACGCGCTGGACCTGAGCTCGCCGCTGATCGACTTTGCGGCCGACCCGCACGGGCTCTTGCGCTTGTACGACCTGGATGTGGCCGAGGGCGACGGAACGCTGGCGCTCGCCGGCAGCGTCTACTCGGTCGACGACGACGCCATCCGGGAGAACCTGGCGCTGCCGGGCCCGCGCGCCGTCACCTTTGCCAACGTGTTGCGCTGGAAGGCCATCCCGCTGGCGGAGGCCATCACCGAGCTCCTGGCCGTGGTCGGCAAAGCCATGAATTCGGAGGTGGAGCTCGAGTTCGCCGTGGACATGGGGGACTACGGTCGCTCTCCGGAGCCCGGCCAGCGCAGCAAGGTGCCGAGGCTGTACGTGCTGCAGGCGCGGCCCATGGCGAGCCAAGATCCCGCTCCCGTGCATGTCGCCTTCGACGCCTTCGACGCCGACGAAACCCTGATCCGGACGGAGCGCTCACTCGGCAACGGCATCATCGAAGACGTGCGCGACGTCGTCTACGTCAAGAGCGGGTACCTCTCGGCGCAGGAGACGCGCGCCGCTGCCATCGAGCTTCGGGAAATTGACGCCAACCTGCGGGCACACGGCCGGAAGTATCTGCTGGTCGGGCCTGGTCGCTGGGGCTCGTCGGATCCACACCTCGGGATCCCGGTGGACTGGACTCACATCGCCAATTCCCGCGTGATCGTCGAGACTCCTCTCCGAGGCGAGCTGCTCGAGTCGTCACAAGGCACTCACTTCTTCCACAACCTGACGGCGGCGCATGTCGGCTATCTGACCGCCACACCCCAAGCGAATGCGCGCATCGACGAGAGCTGGCTGAACGACCAACCCTCGGCGCGGGAATCGGCTCTGGTGCGCCACGTCGAGCTCGAGCAACCGCTCCGCATCTACCTGGACGGGCGGCACGGCCGGGCCGTGGTGTTGAAACCTGCGCGAGCGTGAGCCCCGCGCGGGGCGCGGCCGAGCGCCGCCGCGTATTTCGCTCTGCGAAAGCGCTCTAGTCGAGTCTACGATGCACGCGGACCACACATGGCCCTGGTCGAAGTCAAGCTCAGCCTCGAAGCTCTCCTCGCCCAACCGCCTGTGGTCGCGGCGAACGACACGCTCTCGCTCAAAGTAGTCGATGTAGCGGCTCGCTCTGCCGAGCTGTTTGCGTTGCCTCTCCTCGGCAACGTCGTCGCCCTCGATCTCTTCGACCAGAGCATTGGGCCGGCGGGGGCCGCGCTGCTCGCCGCTTCGCCGTACGTCGCTCAGCTCTCCTGGCTGGATCTCGGCTACTGCCAGCTCGGGCAAACAGGCCTCGAGGCGCTGTGCGCGTCGAAGAACTTGCCGCGGCTCCGCTACGTAAACCTCGCGTCGAACGGGTTTCCGGATCCCTGCGACGACCCCTCGGTCGACCAAGGTGCGGTGATCGGTTGGGGCCGGAGCGCCCTGGGCGCCGAGCTCGAAGCCAAGTTTGGGCCGCTGCCCTGGCTCCACTGGCAAGGCGATCCTAGACCCACACCGGCCGCTGTGCTCTGGACGGTGGAGACCCTCGGCTAGAGGTCGACGCGACGGACGCTGGGTCCCGGTCGGTTAGCGCTCACGCCAGCCGGTCCGCGAGCCCAGACAGCGCCGAGTCGGGCGTGTCGTCCGCCGCCATCACGATCACGTCAGGATCCGAGCCGTCCCATGAAATCGAGAGAGAGTGTGCGCCCACCTTCAACAACCACAATCGCTCGTCGGGCCCGTCCACGCGTTGTTCGATGTGGGCCCGCACGACGTCGACGAAGGGCTGCGCGTGAGCCGGAAACTCCTCGAACGAAACTCCGCGAGCCAGCACCAACATCGCGCGTCCGCTCGGGGCCGTCGCACGCTCGAAGCGCAGTAATCCTGCCGCGTCGGGAGCCGGCCCCGAGCCGATTGGCGTGTCGAGCCAGTGCGTAAAGGCCGGGTGGAGCCGAGCCGCCATGGCATACAGCCAGCCGTGGGTCTTGCGGAAGAACGCCACCCGAGCCCGGACGGCGTGCTCGAGCTCGATCGAGCTCCGACCGCCGGCCATGGCGAAGAACGCTTCATCGAGGGACGGCAGAGCAGTGAGCTGCTCCGCTTCCGCTGCCGCGATCGGCTGCGCCGCCGTGACACCGGTCGCCTCGACACCGTTCGACAACCGCTCGAAGCTCGGCGCCAACCCGAGCGCGGGGTCGTGAACCACCCGACCGAGCAGGTCACTGTGCTCGAACAGCGTCGGTGTGCTGCCGGCCCGCAGCGCAGCCGCATAAGTCACGAGCGTTTGCCCCGGTTCGAGCGGCCAGCACGTTGGGAAAGGCAAAGACAGTCTCGAGCTCCATCTGGCGTCGAGCTCGACCCCGGTCCGGAAAAGCTCACCGATTGCCGCCCGCGCGCTCGCAGCGCGCTCTGCAACGGTCGGACATGAGCCCCTAGAATCGTCCATCACGACAGCCGCCCATGTCTGCGGTGTTATGTCGACCGAAGCGGCCCGTCAACGCACCCGCACGGGTCCGGCTGCAGCGGGCGTTGGCTCACGGCGGTGTGCATGTCAGCCAGAGCACGTGGCTTGGGGGACCGTCCGCGCTCCTTGCAACCCGCCGTCGCGCTTGCCCTGCGCTCGCGTACGCGGTAACGCGGCGGGCCGATGACGGCCGACGACTTCGAACCCGGCGACGAGCCTGCCGGCGAGCCGAGCTCGTCGACGGAGTCGCAATTCGAGCCGGCTCCGTCGGTTGCGCCGACGCCGCGCCAGCCGTGGACATCGCGGCGTACGCTCGGTCTCTCGGCCGCTTTTGTCGCCATCCTCGCGGTGATCGCGCTCGACGTCCGCTCAATCTTGAATACACGAAAAACCGGCGTGGTCATTCCGCCGAGCACGCCGAGCGCGAACCCGCCGACCGAGAGTCCGGCGCCGGTCGAGTCAGCCGAAGTGCCGTCGGTTCCCAGCGAACCGAGCCTGTCCAAGTTCGAGCCCGTCGATGACGGCGACGACGAACCGCCGACGGACGAACGTGCGAAACCCAAGCCCGACAAGCCCGCGCGCGCCGGGACCGTGCGCGAGGCGGCAGCGCGAACTTGCTCCACGTCGAGTGTGGACGGTCTGAGCCGGCAGATCGTGATCCAGGCTCGCTGCATCGATGGCAGGGCGTTCGCCAGCGTTCCGTCGCGGCCCAACCTGGTCACGGCGCGTAACGTATTTCTGTACCTGCACGCGCCAGCTCGCGATCACCTGGTCAAGGCGCTCGACGCGAACAAGACGAAGAAGATGACCGTCAACAGCGCGCTCCGCACGGTCGCTCAGCAGTACTTGTTATGGCGCTGGGCTGCGGGCCAGCGCTGCGGCATCAAGCTCGCGACGCCGCCCGGCGAGAGCAATCACGAGACGGGGCTCGCGCTCGACATCGCCGAAGCAGGGGCCTGGCGGTCGGCACTCGAGGCGCACGAGTTCCGCTGGCTCGGGTCGATCGATCGCGTGCACTTCGACTACAAGGGGCCCGACGCCGCTTCCCGCTCCAGCGTTGACGTGAGGGCATTCCAACAACTCTGGAACCGCAACCACGCGGACGACCCTATCCCGGAGACGGGGCGCTACGCGCCCGCGACGCAGGAGCGGCTGGAGAAGTCCCCCAGCGCAGGGTTTCCGCTCGGGCCGCGCTGCGGCAAGGTCGGCGCGCGCGACAACGCGACCCACGCCGATCGCGACAGCAAGCAGCCGAAGCAGCGCGGCTGAGCGCAATCGCACTCGCCGACGCTCAGCGTCGCCCCCAGCCGAAGCGCGGACCGAGCGTGCCCGCCCCAGGCGCGGCAAACGCCGCCCCCCCGACCGCCGCCCCCGCCACGCTGCGCTCCGCTCTGGGCTGCGCCGCTCCGCTCCGCTCTGCACTGCTCTGTTCTGCTCTGCTCGGCTCCGCTGCTCCTTTTTTGTTTTCCCTGCTCCGCTCCGCTCTGCTCTGCTCCGCTCCGCTCTGCCCCATCCCAAACTCCCCTTCCGGCTTGCTGCCGAAGGCGCGAACGACGAAAGGCGGCACAATGAACCAGCTGCGAACGGACAACCTCATCGGGGGCGAGTGGACGCGCGCCGCGTCCAGCTTCGAAGTCAGGAACCCAGCGACGGACGAGGTCATCGCTGAGGTTCCGAACGGCGGACAGGCAGAGGCGCGCCAGGCCCTCGCCGCGGCGCGCTCGGCCTTTCCGGGTTGGAGAGCCGCGTCGGCCGAGACCCGCGCGATCCTGCTCGGTCGATTGGCAGACCTGATGATGACCGAGAGTGAACGTCTGGCACGACTGCTCACCACCGAGCAGGGCAAACCGCTGGCCGAGGCCCGCGGTGAGATTGCCTACGCCGCCTCGTTCATTCGCTCGGCAGCCGGGGAGGCAACGCGGGTGCACGGCGAGGTTCTGCCGAGCGGCAAGCCCGAAAAACGCATCCTCGTCCTGCGCCAGCCGGTCGGTGTGACCGCCGCCATCACCCCCTGGAATTTCCCCGCGGCGATGATCACCCGCAAGCTCGGCCCTGCCCTCGCAGCGGGCTGCACCATGGTGGTGAAGCCCGCGGAACAAACGCCGCTGTCGGCGCTGGCGCTGGCAGAGCTGTGTGAGCGGGTCGGATTCCCTGCCGGCGTGGTCAACGTGATCACCGGCGACCCTCGGGCCATCGGCGCGGAGCTGATGGACAACCCGACGCTCGCCAAACTCTCATTCACGGGCTCGACCGAGGTCGGGCAGCTCTTGATGCGCGGCGCGGCCAAGAACCTGCTCAGGCTATCGCTGGAGCTCGGCGGTCACGCACCGTTCATCGTGTTCGACGACGCCGACGTCGATCAGGCGGTTCTCGGCGCGCTCAGCTGCAAGTACAGGAACGCGGGCCAGACCTGCATCTCGGCCAACCGCTTCTACGTGCAGTCCGGGGTCTACGAGCGCTTTCGCGACGCGCTCGCCGCGCGCCTCGGCGCGATGAAGGTCGGCCCCGGGGTCGATGCCGGGGTCGAAGTGGGACCGCTGATCGACGACGCCGCGGTCGAGAAGGTGCAACACCACGTGGCGGATGCGCTCGAGCGCGGAGCGAGCTTGCGCCTCGGGGGCAGTCTTGCGGACCTCGGAGCCAAGTACACCAAACGCTTCTACGTGCCCACGCTGCTCGAGGGCTTCACACACGAGATGCTGTGCGCGCGGGAGGAGACCTTCGGCCCGGTCAGCCCGCTGCGCCGCTTCGAACACGAAGACGAGGTGGTTCAGCTCGCGAACGACTCCGAGTTCGGCCTCGCCTCGTATTTCTACACACGCGATCTGGGCCGGGCGTTCCGCGTGGCCGAGCGGCTCGAGTACGGCATCGTGGGCGTCAACGACGGGGCGCCCTCGACCGCGCAGGCCCCCTTCGGCGGGGTCAAACACAGTGGTTTTGGTCGTGAAGGAGGACACTTCGTCATGCACGAGTATCTGAATGTGAAATACGTCTCGCTGGGGGTCGGATGAGCACCTCGGCGGATTGGGTCCGGCGCCGGCGGGCGGTCGTGGGCACCGATCTCGGGATCCTCGCGATGCCCGGCCGCGCGCTGACGGCTGACCTTCAGCCCACCGAGCGCGCGCAGCGCTGGATCGACGCGATGCGAGCCGAATCCGTCACGGCCAGCGCGGGGCTGGCCGACCCGCGCCCGCACAACGGCGCAAAACACGGTGCCTTCAAGCTTTCCTGAGCGCCAACCCGAGGGAAGAGACATGCCGAATCGAATCCTCGTCGCAACCGACGCCACCGACAATTCACTGGCCGCCGTGCGCATGGCCGCCGCGCTCGCGCGCTCGACGGGCGCGACGCTGATTGCGCTTCACGTCGTCGAGGCCCCAAGAGAGGTGTTGCGCTGGTCCGCAACGCCAGTAAGGGGTGAGCTGGTCGCCTACAAACAGCTGCTCGACAAACAGCTCGGCGTGGCCGAGCGCCGCACGCGGCGCCAGGTGGACGGAGTCGTGCGGCGCTCCGTGGATTTCAAGGTGGAGGTGTTGGTGAAGGCCGGCAGCATCGCCGAGCAGGTCGTCGACGTCGCCCTGGCCTACGACGCGGTCATGATCGTCATCGGCAAAGGACGACGCGCCGGGGATCTCGCCGAGCGCACGACCCGCATCGCGCGCATCGCGCGCCGTCCAGTGGTGATCGTGCCGGGCAAGTGGAATCGCGGTCTCCGAAAGTTGCCCCGCCAGACCAGCGTCCGGCGGCAACCGCGCCTTTCGAGGGTGGCGTAGGCTCCGCGAAGCCTCCAGCTACTGCTCGAGCCACTCCCGATAGTCACCCACGTTGAGCGTCGCGTATTTGACCTTGCCGCCGACTGGCGCCAGCACCTGGAAGCTCGGTGAGACACTGAGGTTGAGCGGACACGTGAAGGTGGTCGTCGACGTGCTCGTGGAGTAGCTGACCGTGCCGGAGTAGCGGGACTCTGTCAGATCCGGCGCGATCTCGAGCGCGGTGAAACAGCCGCCTCCCCCTCCGTACACGGCGAGCTTGCGAGTTGCTGGGGTTCCGCTTGCGATGATCTGTTTGATCAGAACGTAGGTCCCAGACGGGATGACGCCTCCGCCGGAAACCGTCGGCACGGTGCCGACCACGCCGGTCACGAACGTCGCCGCTGCTGGCATCTTCATCGTGTTGCAGGTTGGGCTCGCTGCGAGCTCACACTGTCCGGCGCCGCCGGTTCCCGTGCCGCCGGTCCCCGTGCCGCCGGTCCCCGTGCCGCCGGTTCCCGTGCCGCCGGTCCCCGTGCCGCCCGTGCCGCCGGTCCCCGTGCCGCCAGTGCCGCCGGTTCCCCCGCCGCCGGCGCCCGCTGCCGCGCCGCCGGTTCCGCCACCGCCCGCACCCGCCGCCGCGCCACCGCTGCCCGCGGTCGAGCCGCCGCTTCCGCCTGCCGCCCCGGCTCCAGCTGCGCCGCCGCTTCCTCCCGTAGCCCCGCCGGCCCCGCCCGTCGCGGAGCTTCCGCCAGAGCCCTTCCCGCCCTCGTCCGAGCTGTCACCGCATGCAGCGAGCGCGAAGGACAGCACCAAGACAGACACTCGAGCCGGAAATGACGCGTCGGACATGCAAACTCCTCGTACGAACCTCGGGATGGAAGCGCCGACAGTAGCTCAAGCATCGCAGCTCGGTGCGCCTATTTTCGTAAGCGACCCTCGCCGGAGTACCCTTGACTCAGAGCGCCGCCGGCGGATGCTCCCTGGCATCGACGGGCACGGGTTGCGGCACCGGACCGGGGCGGAGAGGACGGAGCAGCGACAGAAGGACAGCGCCGACCACGAGCGAGGCGATCACCGCCAGCGAGGCCGTCGTGGGAATGGGTGCGACGGCGCTCAGACACAGCTTCACTCCCACGAAGGTCAGGATGATGGCCAGAGCCGGCTTCAAATAGTGGAACTTGTGCACGACCCCCGCGAGCAAGAAGTACAACGAGCGCAGCCCGAGGATCGCGAAGATGTTCGAGGTGAACACGATGAAGGGATCACGCGTCACCGCGAGCACGGCGGGGATGGAGTCGACCGCGAAGATGACGTCGCTGATCTCAACCAACACCAGCACGGCCAGCAGCGGCGTGGCCAGCCATTTCCCACCCTCCCGGACCATGAACTTGCTGCCACGCAGGCCCTGAGTCAGGGGCACGAATCTCTGGAACGTGCGGTAGACCCAGCCGTCGGCGGGGTTCGACTCGACTTCGGTCTTGGCAAACAGCAGCTTGGCTCCGGTCACGATCAGCAGGCCGCCGAACAGATAGATGACGAAATGAAAGTGCTGGAGCAGCGCAGCTCCCGCCGCGATGAAGATCGCGCGCATCACCAGCGCACCCAGGATGCCCCAGAACAACACCCGATGTTGCTGCGCCGCAGGAACGCCGAATGCGGCAAAGATGATCACGAACACGAAGATGTTGTCGACCGAGAGCGCTTTCTCGAGCACATACCCAGTCGCGAACTCGACCGCCTTGCCACCGCCGAAGGCCAGGTGAATTCCGACTCCGAACGCCACCGCCAGGCTGACCCAGACGGCGCTCCAGACGCCCGCTTCTTTCAGCGAGACCTGATGAGGACGGCGGTGGAACACGCCCAGATCCAGGGCGAGCATCACCAACACGAGCGCCAGAAAACCAACCCACAGACCCGGGCTGCCGATCGAAGATTGCATCCGCTCTGATGTAGGTCCGAGCTCGCCCCAGGGCCAATAGATAGATATGTGCCTTTACATAGAGTTTTTCTATCCTAGGCTTGGCCCATGGAATGGCTGAACTATCACCACCTCCACTACTTCTGGCTGGCGGCCAAGGAGGGCGGCATCAGCCGCGCCGCCAAGAAGTTGCACCTTGCCCAGCCAACGCTCAGCAGCCAGATCCGCGCGCTGGGCGAGAGCCTGGGCGGCGAGCTGTTCGAGAGGCGGGGACGTGGCCTGGTTCTGACCGAGCTCGGCACGACGGTGTACCGGCACGCTGACGAGATCTTCAGCATCGGGCGCGACCTGTTGGACGCCGCAAAAGGACGCTCGAGTGGACGAGTGCAGCGGTTGGTCGTCGGGATCGCGGATGTGCTGCCCAAGCTCGCCGTCTACCGCATGCTGGCTCCGGCGCTCCGCCTGACGCCGCCGGTCCGTATCGTGTGTCGCGAGGACGCCGCCGAGCGGCTGGTCGCAGCGCTCGGCAACCATGAGGTCGACCTCGTGCTTTCGGACTCAGCGCTGTCGCCCAGCCGAGGAACCCGAGCCTTCAATCATTTGCTGGGGGAGAGCGGCACCAGCTTTTTCGCGGCACCGAAGCTCGCGAGCAAGTTGCGGCGCGGCTTTCCGCGCTCGCTGGACGGCGCACCGTTCATCATGCCCGGCGAGCAGAGCGCAATGCGGCGGGAGCTCGACGGCTGGTTCGACTCACGGGAGGTGCGGCCGCAGGTGGTCGCGGAGGTCGACGACAGCGCGCTGGCCAAGGTGTTTGGGCAGGCGGGCGCCGGTGCGTTTTTGGGCTCGACCGCCATCGAAGCGGAGATCGTCGAGCAATATGCTGTGGGAGTGGTTGGGCGAGCGCCCGAGCTGAAGGAACGATACTTCGCCATCAGCTTGGAGCGGCGGATCCGGCACCCCGGTGTGCTCGCGATCTCTTCGGCCGCGCGGGAGCTGCTCTCGAGCTGAGCCCCGCCGCGGGCGGGACCGCGGCACCAACATTCACGCATCCGCCCCCTCGCTGATCTCGAGCCCGTCCGGGAACACCTCGCGCAAGCGCCCGGCCCCTTCGCACAGAGCCACCCACGCAGCTTCATCGAAGCGTTCCCACGCGACCAGCACCCGGCGACCGGTTGGCGTCACTCCCGTCAGCGAGATCTCTCCAGGGCCTTTCGCCGGAGTCATTGCGTGCAGCAGCCCGCGGGTGAATTCGGTTTCGCTCCACTCCGCTTTCTGATGTTGAAGCCGTAGAACCACGCGACCTTCACGGCGCGTGAGCTCGAGCTCCGGGCGCGGTCGCGCTGTATCGTGATTTCGCACCTGCTCCTCCAGCCGCCGCGCAGCGTGCTCTCGAGCGGAGATCCCTGCAAACTGCCCCGCTCGCTCGGCGAAGGCCTGGGCCTCCTCCGGGGAGCGAAACGTCGCCAGCAGGACACCCGGTGGATTACCCCGTCCCTCCAGCCACACCTGCCATCTGCGTTCCGGGCCAGTACCGAAGTCGGAAACTGGGACACGAAAGAACTCGGTGAGTTGCCGTCGCCCTGTCCAAAACGGAACGAGAGCTCCGCTTTGAAACGTGACGATCCCGCGGGCCCGGTCGATGCTCACCCACCTCATCCAACCGGTGAGCAGGAGCATGAGCCCCGCGAGTCCGACGAACGCAGCGACCACGACGTAGCCAGCGACCCCGCTGCTCGGTCCAACACCCCGCGCGACGCGCACGCCACCCAAAACCAGGACCTGCCAGAGAAAAAACAGAGCCACGATCAGGGGCACGACGCTCACTGGCGCCATCTTCCGCGTCCCTTGCCGGATGCGGAGGCAGCCGGCCTCCTCTCGGATTTCGAGATCGAGAAAGATGGACCGAGTTTGCGCTGATGCGAGGTTCTCGGCCATGGGCGCGCTCCAGCAACGCCCCCGACCCGGCATGGCACCTATGTCGGGCTAGAGCGCACATCGGCCGCCGCGCCGCTCGGTGCTATGAGTCCAGCCGATGGGCCGGGCGAAGCTTTGGGCGCTGCTTGCGGCACTGCTCGCGATGGGCTGCGCAGAAGCCGAAGGTGTGTCGGCCGACGAGAGCCCGGACGCTTCGGCGGGCGGCGCGGCAGGCTCGGTGTCCACCGGCGGAAGCGCAGGCGCCAGCGGAGGCAACGCCGGCCAAGCGGGCCTCGGCGGAACGGCGAGCGGTGGAGCTGCCGGTGGTGGTGGCTCCGCGGGAGCCGATCCTTGCATCGGGACGACGTGCAACACGCCGCCCAAGAACACCTGCGCCGATGCGATCTCGCTGACGGTGTACTCGACGGTGGGCACGTGCTCCGCAGGGAAGTGCGCCTACGCCTCGCAGCAAGAGCTGTGCAAGTCCGGTTGCAAGAACGACGCCTGCGACGGCGATCCGTGCGTCGGCGTCAGCTGCAACACCGCGCCCAAAAACACCTGCGCGGACGCCAACAACCTCACCGTGTACGACGTGCCCGGCTCGTGCTCAGGCGGCCAGTGCGCTTACACGTCTCACAAACAGTACTGCTCTTTTTCATGCGCCAACGACGTCTGCAATGGCGACCCGTGCATCGGCGTCTCGTGCAAGACGCCCCCTGCGAGCTACTGCTCCGGCGCAACCGAGCTGACCGTCTACGACGCACCGGGCACGTGTGGCAGCGGTCAGTGCAGCTACGGAAAACACACCGTCTTCTGCTCCTTTGGCTGCGCCCTGGGAGCCTGCGCCAACGACCCCTGCGCCGGCGTCGCGTGCTCGACGCCGCCCGCACCCTACTGCAGCGGCCCGAACACGCTGAAGACCCCCGCTTCGAGCGGCACGTGTCAGAGCGGCAGCTGCAGCTACCCGACCACGGACGCGAACTGTCCATTCGGCTGCTCCAACGGCGTGTGCAAGGACTGCTCGACGACGGCGGACTGCAGCGCGGGCAAATGGTGCGACGCCGGCACCTGCAAGACCTGCAACAACGACGCACACTGCGGCGCGAGTTGCGCGAACTGCACCAGCACGACCCAGGTCTGCAACGCGGGGGGCACCGCGTGTGTCGCGTGCACAGCGGATGGCCACTGCGGGGCCGGAAAATACTGCAGCGCGAACACCTGTCTTGCCTGTGACACGAACCAGAAGTGCGGCGCCACCTGCGCTGCCTGTGCGACGAATCAGCAGTGCAGCGCAGCAGCCTGCCAGGTGTGCAAGACCAACACCGCCTGCGGCGCCAACTGCGCCGCCTGCGGCGGCGGCACGCCCCTGTGCCTCGACCAGGGCACGACGTCGAAGTGTGTGCAGTGTTTGACCGACGCCAATTGCACCGGCGGTCAAGTTTGCAAGGCCAACGTCTGCGGTCCTCCCGGCTGTCCGCCGCCCACCGAGGCCTGCAGCAACGGCAATCAGAACCGTGACAAGTGCTCGGGCGCCCGGATCATCGGCCGCATCGACGCGGGCGACTCGAACGGGTTCACCATCAGCGACAACACCTGCTACGCCTACAATCGCCTGGACGACAGCGGAAGCTGCTACGACGCTGGCGCCGATCACACCTATCGGATCTACCTGCGTGCGGGCGAGAGCATGGCCGTCACGCTCACCGATTCGTGGGCCTGCCCGTCCTACAGCAGCTCGTTCTGGGACGCGACGATCAAGATCTTCTCGAACTCGGGCTGTAACGACCTGCTCTGCACGAACAAGGACGTCTGCGACGACTACTTCAGCGGCACGAAGAACTACGTCGCGGCGAAGGACGGCTGGTACATCATCGTCGTCGACGGCAGCACCGCGTTCGACGACGAAGGGGACTACACGCTGAAGGTGAAGCTGACCTGCGGTGCCCAGGGCTGCACGTGCTCTTGAACTGCGGCGCCGGACGCAAAGATGGCCGGCAAATCGCGCCCGCAGCTCGAACTCAGTCCGATGGCCGACTCACGTGCACGGATTCGTCACTGACGGTCAAGCTGACACGGTGAATCTCGGCTCCCCCGCCGGCGATCGACGCCAAGTCCCGACGGCACCACTCCAACAGCGCGTAGGCGGTACGGGCGTTTGCGCTACCGCGGGCCCGGCGGCCCTCCACCTTCCAGCGCAACCGCCGGTCACTCGTGGGGTCTTCCGCGGAGTAGAACGTCCTGTCCGCCTGCTCGGCGAGGCGTTGGAGTGCGGCGGAGACCTCCGAGCTCGCCCCGCCTTCGACACTCACCACCACGTGACGCCACATTTCATGAATCCAGAAGTTCTCCTGGTCCACCAGCTTGGCCCAGCCGGCAGGCTCGAGCTCGAAGGGCAGCCTCTCGCGAAAACGAGTGAGGGACCGAAGGCTATGTAGGAGCAGAGCGGACCCAAGAACCGCGGCCAGCGCACACGCGACAAACGCCCACTGCATCGCCATGCGCTCTCCCGGGAGGATGAGGATCTCGCGGTTGAGCGCTGCCGCCAGCGGGCCGAGCCCGAGCCAACCGATGCCCCCCAGCACCAGCAACCCAATGTGTGCGGCGCGCCGCAGGTTCCAGGCGACCATCCAGCGGTCGCGCCTGCCCACGGTGCGGGCACGCGCCGCGCGCTCGCGTTCTTTCGCGGCTCGTGCCGCCTGCTCGAGCTCGCGGTTGCGCTCCACCACCGCCTCGTCCAGTAGCTGGTGGGGAGTAGCCTGCGTTGCCTCATCGCGCTCCGCCACGGCGGCGTCGCGCTCGCGGCGTGCCGTATCAGCCTCGTCACGTGCGGTCGCCAGATCTGCCTCGAGCACGTCGATCCGGGCACGCTGCGCCTCGCGGTCGTCACGGAAAGCCATGCGTCAAACGTCCAGGGCTGGGTCTCTCGTGTTCCAGACTACGCGTGGGGAGCGCCAGGGTCGAGCGCGCCGAGCGGGCGGCCCGCGCGCGCTCAGCCGCGACGCGACACCGGGCGTGCCCCAGCAGACTCCATATCAGCGCGCAGGCTCGCGGACATGCGCTCCCAGAGGCGGGAGCTCAGGCTCGGCGAGAGTCGCTCCAGGTACCAGAGCGCCTTCCACCAGCTCGGGATGATGATGAGGGCTTCGTTCTTGCCGATGGCGGTGAGAGCCTTCCTGGCGAACACGTCGACGTCCATCGGCCGAACGCGCGCCCACATCTTCAACACTGCTTCGTCGGTCAGTCCCTCGTAATTCATCCTGCCGAACTTTCCTCCGGTCAGGATTGGCGTGCGAATCGCGCCCGGGCAGAGCACCGAGACCCGCACGCCGTGGCGTTTTGCCTCCATGCGCAGGACCTTCGACAGCCCGACCACCGCGTGTTTCGTCGCGCCGTAGCTGCCCTCCCCAGCCACCGCCAAGAGTCCGGCAACCGAGGCGGTGTTGACGATGTGCCCCGATCCCTGCGCGATCATCACCGGGTAGGCAGCTTGAATGCCGTAGGTCACGCCGCGCAGGTTGACGTCGATGACGTCGTCCCAGTCAGCAGCCGCGTAGCCATCGATCTCACCCCCCACGCCGATGCCTGCGTTGTTGAAGAAATAGTCGAGCGAGCCCAGTTGCTCCACGGTCGCCCGCACGACGCGAAGCGTCTGCGGTAGATCGCGGACGTCGAGCTCGAGCGCGGTCGCGCTGCCGCCAGCGGCGCAAATCTCCGAGGCGATGCGCTCGGCGAGATCCAGCTGTCGATCCGCGAGCACGACCTTCGCGCCCGCCTGCGCCAGTTGCCTTGCGAGCGCCGCACCGATGCCCGAGGCCCCGCCGGTGATGACCGCGACTTTGCCGTGAAAGCTCGTCTCCGCCACGTTCCCCCTCACCCGCTCGGCGCGCCCGCGATCTGCACCAGCGCGAGCAGCCAGGCCGCGTGCCCGACCATCAGCTCGAGGCTCGTGAGCTCCTTCTCGCTCTCGGGCGCGAAGTAGCCGGTGCCGAGGTTCGCAAGGGCCACGTCGCGCTCCAGGAACGGATCCACTCCCGTGCCCCCGCGAATGGGCAGCACACGCGTCTCGACGCTCACCGCTTCGCCTGCGCGCTTCGCCCACTCGGCGAGCTCCGGCCGATCCGCGAGCTTGGGACCCATATTGGCGTACTGCACGTCGATCTCGACCGGCAACGCTGCGGCCTGGCGCTTCAGGTGCTCACACCGCGCCCGGAGACCCGCTTCATCGAAGTCGCGAAGCCGCACGTCGAGCCTGAGTCCGCGCTCGTCCGAGAGCGCGCGGAACGGCTGCGAGTAACCCTCCCAATCCGCAGAGTCCTCGGCGGCGAGCGGGAAACCCGGATTGGAGCAGAGGAAGCGCGCAATGAAGTCGAGCAGGTCGTAGACCGCGGCGTCTGGAGTGGGCCGCGAGGGGCCGGGCTCGAGCCGAAAGCTCGCGCCCCGGGGGACGTGCGGCGTCACGATTGCTTCGAGCGCCTCGACGAGCGCCCGTCGGGCGCCGTCGTCACGCAGGTAGACCGCGAGCTCTGCGTCGCAGTCGCGAAGCGAATCGGAGCGGAAAGATGCGAGCACGATGGACTCCGGCACGAGGTGTTGTGCGTGCAGGCGCTGCAAGAGCTCGGCGCCGAGGCGCGTGGCCGGTCGGTGCCCCTCTGCCTTGGCGGTTGCGCCGTGGGTGTTCACGCCCCCCAAGCTGAGGGTGAATACCGGCCAATCCGGCATCTCGCCCGGCCGAGACTTGAACCAGACCGAACCTCGGGAGCCGTTGAAATTGGCAACGTTGATCTCGTAGGGCTCGATGCCGTCGATGGTGTAACCGCTCCGAACCCCGCGCTGGGCCAGTAGCGCGGCGAGTCCCTTCACGGCCTGCATGCGCGCGATCTCTTCGTCGGGACGACCAATGACGATGAGCGGCGGGTGCGAGATCTCGGGATTTTCCCGGAGCAGCCAGGCGAGGGTCATCACGTGCGCCATGCCGAGTTTGTCGTCGAGTCCGAACGGCGCGTCCCCTGGGCCGTACAGCAGGGTCTGTCCGACGAAACTCCGCAGCGTGGAGTAGTTCTCGACGTTGACCTCGAGTCTGTCATTCGCCGAATACCGCACGGTGTCGCCATCCCAGGTCGACGTCAGGTCGAGTCGCTCGAGCGCTCGTGTGCCGCGCGCCGTGTCGAGGTGGAACAGCAGCGCGAGCGGAGCGGCCGCGGCGCCGGCTCCACGTCCCGCGAAAGTCGCGATCAGGTTGGCGTGCGCGTCGCGCTCCACCGAGGCGCCGAGCTCTCCGAAGAATCCAGCCAGGTGCTCGGAAAGCCGCGCTTGACCGACGGTGCTCGGGATCGTTGCCGAGCTCTCGTCGCTCGCCGAATCGATGGCCACGACCTGCTCGAGGTGACGCCGCGCGCGCGCCGCGATTTCTTCGAACGACTGCTGCGCCTGGACGGGCATCGGGCCTCCTGGTCAGCGGTCGTAGCAGATCTTCCGCCGCGGCGGCCGAGCCATCGCATGCGGCGCTGGCTTTTCGGCGCCCCGCGGCCCGTGCCGCCACCGGCCTGCCGGCCCTGATCCGCCCGGCTCCTCATCGTGTTAGTGCGAGCCCCGGAGGTCTCGATGACACACCCTCTCGAAGACGTAATCCGAAACGCAGAGCCTTTCGTATTCATCGGTGACAGTGGCGAAGACCGCTTCCCGGCCATGAGCTACGCCAACGCATCGAAGAAGGGTCACCGCGTCTACTACCTGGACCTCGGCGGCATGACGGCGTCGCGAGGACCTGTGAAGGGCGGGAAGGTCTACGCCGAGCCCAAGGACATTCCTGCCGATCGCAGCGACCTCGCGGTCGTGTGGACCAAACCGCACAGCGCAAAGCGCGCCGTGGACATCGCGCACGAGCTCGGCGCAAAACGCATCTGGTTCAGCTTCCAGACCGGACATCGGGACGCAGTCGCCCACGCCCGTTCACTCGACATGGAGGTCGTCGAGATCGGCCGCTGTCCCGTGTACTACATGGAAGGGCAGGTCCCGGTGTGCAAGGTGCACACGGCAGTCGTCAAGCTCTCGGGCTCGTACGCCAAGCCGCCGCAGCTCGATCCGGAGGCCAAGCGGCGAGAGCTACTCTAGACTCGACGTGGGCAGTCTTGCGCGAACTCAGCCAAAGCTGAGCCTGCAACACCGAGCCGGGTCAGATCCGTGTCTGGGCTCAGTCCTGGCTCGCGTCCGCGCCAGCGTCGCTCCCGGCGTCGGATGCGCTCGCCCCACAGAACGCGGCCGCCAGCTTCTTCGCCGAAGCGAGATCTCCCTTGACGCAGTAGCTCGAAGTGAACGACTGACACACGCCAGTCGCCGCCTTGGCGTAGCTCGAGCAGACACCCTGACCGGCAGCGCCCCCGCACTTCTGGTCGACCGTGTTGTTCTTGTAACAAGGCCGGCAGACTTCTTCGACACACTGGCCAGAGGCTGACAAGAGGGCGGCGCACTCGGCAGCGTTCTCGCCGCCGAGCAGCTCGATGCAGCCGTACCCGTTCACGATGGAGTAGGTCTCGGAGTACGTGAGGAGGACCGACCAGCCCGGATCTCCGAGCTTCGACCACAGGCATTGTTCGCATTTCGCTTTGGCCGAGTCCGAGCTTGCGCCGAACTTCTCACAAGGGGGCTCGTTCTTGTCGGCGCAGCTGCTGAAGTACTCGTCGATCATCGGCGTCGTGCACGAGTCGAGCTGAACCTTGGCGGGTCCGTAGGGCTTCGGTGCCCAGGCGCTAGGCAGCGCGGTCGGGCCACACGTGCTCGCGTCGCCGGCGCTGCCACCCGTTCCGCCGCTCGCACCCGTGCTGCCGCCGCCGCCCCCACTCACACTGCCGCCGCTCGCGCCACCCGAAGCGCCCCCGCTGCCGCCGGTGGAAGCGCCGCCGGTGCCGCTGCCTCCCCCTCCCTCCGAGTCCGAACCACACGCCGCGGTCCACAGAGCCCCGAGTGCGATCAAGCTGATGAACGAGCTCCAATACTTCACGGCCGTGCCCTCCGAAGCGCATCTTAGAGAGGTCGCGGAGGAACGCTCAAGTGGGATCGTCCGAGCGGCGCGGTCCAGAGGTTGGACGGGACTGACCCATTCCGCGCGCCTCGTAGTCTGGTGTTGTTCGTCGTTCCGCCCGTGGTCGGAACCGCCACCTTCGACTGCAAGTGAGGCGCTGCGGGCCCCCGCACCAACTCAAGATCCGCAGCAGCGAAACCCGGTCGTGGCGTCCGTCGAGCTGCGTCCGGCTCCGAGCTCGATGCCCGGACCCGGCACGCAGCCGAGCTCTCCGTATTCGTTGTTGGCGGGATCGGTGTACCCGTGCTGCCAGCGTCCCCCACCGCGCACCCGACAATAGTCGACTTGGCCCGAGGGCACGTTGGTGAACGGCTCGCACGAATCTTCCCACTCCGCCACGTTGCCACTCAGGTCGAATACACCCGCATACCCCGAGACGGTCGACTGGCATGTCGTGAGGGTACCCGCCGCCACGGTGTAGTTCAGATCTACCTTGACGTAGTCGACCCCTGCGCACGCCTGCGGGTCGTACTGGTTCCCGTACGGAAACGACTGCTTGCCTCCCGAGGTGCAGGCCAGAGTCCACTGGCTCTTCGTTGCATCCTTGTACTCCGCGTACGGGGTGGGTCCGCCACCGACCGCGCCGCACAAGCGTTTGCCGACGCCTTTGCAGTAGGCGTGAGCGTCGCACCAGTCCACGTGCCCAACGGGGCGGTCGCCGTCGCCCGTGGGTGGCCAATCGAACTGGGGAACGAAGGTGGAGTTCCAAACACATTGACTTGGCTGCTCCGCGAGCGACGGGTTGGTCGCGAGCCAAGTCGCGTAGTGGTCACGCGTCACCTCCGTGCTGTCGATGCAGAACCCGGCCGCGAGGGCGACCATCTTGGGCCCGCCGCCGGACGGGCAGCTCACCGTTGCGCCACCCGACCCCGCGCCGCCACCCGTGCCCGCGCCCGACGCCCCACCCGTCGAGGCGTCGTTGTTCCCCGCGTCGGATGCGGTCGAGCCTCCGCTGTCCCCACTCCCGCAGCTCACCGTCAGCAAGGCGTTCGCGACCAAAACAACAGCGACCGTGCGCGCGCAACTCGACATGCTTCGATCCTGACACGCCGTCCGTTGGGGGGCGTGAGAAATTCCGACTGCCCCCGGTTTCGCGGATTCAGCCGGCCGGGGGCGACGGCGTGCCCGTCGCTGTCCGGCTGGCGACGGTCAGTAGCGCGGCGGCATCAGTTGGGCGATGGGCTGCGTGCCTCTCTCGGTGATGGTCCCGGCGAGGGCAGCGAACAACATCGGCGCCGAATAGCTGAGCTTGGTCGTATGACCCGGCCAGATCTGAAACTGATGCTGGGCGAGCCCCCCCGGCCCAAACAGATTGGGGAAGTGCAGCTTCACGTGGTGCATTCCGGCGGGCAGATCGAAGCATGTGCTACCCCACTTCTCGAGCCGCTCCTGCCCATTGATCGTGACGCGCAGGCGCGTGAAAAACAGGAACCACATCAGCGGGAAAAAGCTCGAGTAGATCTCCAGCCGCCCCATGCCGCCGCTGGCGTCTGCTGGTGAGAAGCTCGGCCCCTGCTGGCCGTAGCCGGCTGCTGCATGAGGCCCTTGCGGTGGATATCCCTGCATGGAAGAACGCTAGCCTGGAGTGGGGTCCGTCGTCGACTGGAACGCTGATTCACCGGTGCCGCTTGCGCCAATCGCTCGGCGTCTCGCCGATGCGTTTCTTGAAGAGGGAGCTGACCTGGGAGGCCGAGCCCGAACCTGACGCCGGACACACGGGCGGCTACCGCAACAGCGCCCGGCGGCTGCGCATGCAAGACGCAGCGTGACTGCCGTTGCAGCTCAGCGACGACCACCGCACGTTCGGTTGACACTAGCCGGCTCACACCGCGCCGATATAAAGGAACACTGCCGCGATCACCATCGCAGCGACGCGCAGCAACGCGGTTTCGAGTGGGCGCTCACGCACCAGGTACGGCGCGCCCACGAACAGCGCACAGGCAAAGAGCTGGGCGAACGTGCCAATGTAGGCGAATCCGGGCGCCGTTCCCGAGACCGCGCGCGGGACCCGCTCCCACAGCCGCGGCCGAGTGACGAGCAGCACTCCCCAAGCCGCGAGCGGAACGAACGGAACGGCGTAGCGGAGAGCGGCGAGGCGGCGAAGCTGCACGTCGGATCTCAGTTCTCGCTCAGCGACAGCTCGTCGACGTACCACCCGAGCTGCCCGCTACCGGAGTGCTTGCACTTCAGACTCGGGAACTCGTCGCTCAGGCTCGAGGTGTCGCCGGTGATCTTGGCAACACTACCGCTCACCGTGACGCTCACCGGTGTGGCGCAATTGCCGCTCTGCTGTGTCACCACCGGAGGGCCCGCGTCGGAGCCCGCGTCCGCGCCGGCCGCGCCGCCAGTGCTCGCGTCCGGCGGAGCGCCACCGAGCCCTGCATCGGCGCCCGCGCTGCCGCCGCTCGTATTGCCCGCCGCACCGCCAGAACCTGCAACACCGCCACTGCCCGCCTGCCCTCCACTGCCGCCGCTCGTCGCGGCGCCGAAACCGCCGGAACCGCTGCCCCCGAAGGACCCACCGCCTGCTGAGGGATTGCCGCCAGAGCCAGCCTGGCCACCCGACCCGCCCCCTTCCCCGCCACACGCGACGGCCACGGTCGAGAAGAGCACCAGGAGAATCGAGCCTGAAACGTGCGAATTTGCCACGCTGCAGTCTACGCCACGGGCGCTGAGCATCCCCGCTGAAAAGAAATGAAAGTGCGAGGGCTCGGAGCTCGGGCTCGGCACCCTGCGTGCGGCTCGGCTCCGGTGTGTTGGCCGAGACACGCGGCAACGCGAACCCTTCGCGTGCACCGCGGCGGAGCCGTGACACTCGGCGAGTGCAGCGTGCGTGGTAGGCTCGTGCGATGCGTGGGCGACGGCGTGATTGGCTCCGAGCGGGAGGGCTGACTCTCGTCGCAGCATCCCTCGTGCTGCCGAGCTGCCGAGAGCCAACCCAGATCACGGTCGAGCTCCGCACGGACGTCCCGTGCGCCAGCGTGACCGAAACAACGGTCGGCGTCGGGACGCTGACCAGCGTGAAGGACAAGCCGACCGTCTCCAGCCAAAAGGGCTGCAAGACGCCAGACGGCCGCATTGGCTCACTGGTCGTGATCCCGAGCGGAGAGAATCAGGACGAGGTGACGATACAGGCCATCCTGGGGGTCGACGGGCAGCTCGCGAGCGGCTGCCAGCCAGACCAGCCGTCGGCGAATTGTGTCGTGGCGCGGCGCGCGCTTCGCTTCGTGCCCCACACGCCCCTCGAGCTGCCAATCGAGCTCAGCGCGAGCTGTTTGGGCAAGGTGTGCCCCGACGACCAGACTTGCCTCGACGGCAAGTGCGTTTCCGCCAAGCTGCCGGACCCCGAGAGCTGCACGACCCCCGGAGGTTGCGCGCCCGCGCCGGACGCGGGCAGCGACGCGCTGAGCGTGGACACCGGAACCGACTCCGCGCTCGACGCGGGCTTCGATGGCGGCGTCGACGCGGCGGCCGACACCGGCAACGACGCTCCCGCAGACGTCAACGCGGACGGGCCGGCAACAACGAAGCCGTTGCTCCACTACGCGTTCGAGGTCACGACCGGCGCGATCCCGGACTCGTCGGGCAACGGCCTCGATGGCACTCCGATTGGCGCAACGGTCAAGGCGGGTGCGGGGCACAACGCTTCCGGAGGCCTGGTGCTGACCGGTGCCGCCGGCACTAGCACGCTACAGATCGCGCCGAGCACCCTGCTGGCGGCCGTGACTCAGCTGACCGGTGTCACCATCGCTGCCTGGGTGAACCTTACGAAGGCGCCCCCCGCCAAGGGCTTCATCTTCGCCAATGACCCCGCCGGCACGCCCACCGTCGAGCTTTGGATCGAGCCGACCCGCGCGCTCTGCATGGACGTGGTCCCCACCGTCGGCGGCACCTACTATCCTGCGTGCAGCACCGCGACGTTGACGACTGGCACCTGGGCCCACGTGGCACTCAGCGCTGACACCGCGAGCGCTAGCCTGTACGTGGACGGTTCATCGGTGGCCACGAGCAAGACCCCGGCGCCGAAGTTCGCTCTGACCCAGATATCCTTCTTCGGGTATGGCTGGGACGGCGTTCTCGACGAGGTGCGGATCTACGACCATGTGCTGTCCCCGGCAGAGATCGCGGCACTGGCCAAGCTCTGAGTCGGTGGCGGCGAGCGGGGAGCTCGGGCGGGTGACTGCGAAGTCGCGAAGCGCGGGCGGCCGCGCTATCCTGCCTCCAATGCCTGGACCGCCTCGCGCGTCGACAAGCTTCCGTGCCGGCGCTCTGCCGCTGGCCCGGACTGCTCTTGCCCACGGGCGCTCGTCCGCTGCGCTGCGCACGCCGAACCGCCGGTCAGGGGTGCGCGGCTCGTGATCCAAGCTCCACACTCCACCCCCCTCGACGGCGAGCTCCTCGCGGGCAAGTACGAAATCTTGCGACGGGTGGGCGAAGGCGGCATGGGCGTCGTCTACGAGGCCATGCATCGGCGCCTCGGCGAACGCGTCGCCATCAAGCTGCTCCGTGAGCAGGACCGCCAGTCCAAAGAAATCGTGATGCGCTTCGAACGCGAGGCACGCATGGCAGCGAAGCTCCGCAGCGTGAACGTCGCCCGCATCTTCGACGTCGACTCACTCCCTGACGGGACACCGTTCATCGTGATGGAGTTCCTCGAGGGGCGCGACCTGGACTCGGAGCTCACGGAGCGCCGCAGCCTGCCGGTAACCGAAGCAGTGGGGTACCTGCTTCAAGCGTGCTCTGCCGTGCAGGAGGCCCACGCGCGCGGCATCGTTCACCGCGACCTGAAACCGCACAACCTCTTCCTGTGCGGGGACGGACCGAATCGAACGCTGAAGCTGCTGGATTTTGGCATCTCGAAGCTGTCCGACGGCGACTCGTCGGTCACCGCCACGCACTCGGCGCTGGGCACACCGCTGTACATGTCGCCGGAGCAAATCCGCTCCGCGAAGCGCGCCGATGCTCGCTCCGACATCTGGTCGCTCGGCGTGATCTTGTACGAGCTACTCACCGGCACGACGCCGTTCCACGGGGAAAACCCCACCGCCGTGGTCGCAGCCATCACCGCGGATCCGGTCCCGAGCCCGCGCGTGCACCGCTCCGACCTGCCAGACGCCCTGGTAGCAGTGATCATGCGTGCTCTGGAGAAAGCTCCAGAACGACGTTTCCAGACGGTCGAGGAGCTGGCTCGAACCCTGGCTCCCTTCGGTGTGAGCGGCACCTGGGTGCCAGAGCCGCTGGCGACGAGCAACCCCTCGAACCCGGCGACGACTCCACCCGTTCTCACCGACGCGCCGACGTTGCTCGCGTCGGGCCCGCCCGTCGATTCTGCGTCCGACGCGAACGCTCGGCCGGCCTTGACCGTGGCCATGGAGCCGCCGCGGCCCAAGCCGCGGGCGCTGGGCTTGAGTCTTGCGGCGCTGGCGCTGGCGTCGATCGCGGGCCTGCTCTGGTATGCCCTGGACGGCCGCGCCGCCGCGCCCGAGCCGGTCCGAACGGCTGCAGAGGCGGTGCCTGCACCGTTGTTGTCGAGTCCGGTGAGTCCGGAGCCTGAGCCGCGGCCGGCGGTCGAGCCCCGCGCGTCGGCGGAAGTCAGCCCGCAGGCGGGGCTGTCCCCGCCGAAAACTCGGCCGCAAAAGCCGCCGAACGCGCTACCGTCGGCCCCTTCGAAGCCGGGGCCAGAAAAGCCGACCCCGAAGCCCGAGGCAAAAGACCCTGGGATCCCACTGACGTTATGATTCGTCCGCGCGCACTCTCGCTCTGGCTGGCCGCGCTCGCCGCAGGGGTCATGTTGTTCATGACAGCGTCCGCCTGGGCCGAGCCCGCAGCCGAGCCGACGGCGGTGGATCTGAAAGCGCAAGGCGACGAGGCCATGCAGCGCATCGACTACGAGCGCGCCCTCGACCTGTACAACCGAGCCTACTCACTGGAGCCCTCACCGGCGCTGCTCTACAACCGGGGCCGAGCGTACGAGGCCCTGGCGCGGTATCCGGAGGCGCTCGAGCAGCTCCAGGCCTTCGAGCGTGACGCGCCGCCCGAGCTGAAGTCCCGGGTCAAGAAGCTCGACGAGTTGCTGGCGCGAGTGAGAAACAGGGTCAGCGAGCTCGACGTGCAATGCAACGTGAACGGCGCCCGAGTCCTCCTGCGTGCCAAGGTGCTCGGGACGACACCGTTCGCCAAGCCACTCTGGGTGAACGCGGGCAAGGCCGTGATCGAGGTCAACGCCGACGGCTATCAACCGTTCAAGCAGACCGTCACTCTGACCGGCGGGGGCAAGGTCTCCCTGGTGGCCAAGCTACTCTCGAAGTCCTCGAGCGGGCTCCTGATCGTCAACTCCCCGATCGCGGGCGCAACCGTGTTCGTCGATGGCAAACGGCTGGGGGCGGTCCCGGTGCAGATGGCCCTCCCGGCCGGCAGGCACCGCGTGGTCGTGCGGCACCCCGACTACGACGAGGCCGACACGAGCGTCGAGATGGCCGCGGGCGCCAGGAACGAGATCAGCGTGCCGCTCGACAAACCGCCGGGGTTGCTTTCGCGCTGGTGGTTCTGGACCGGAGTGGGTGTCGCGGTCGTGGGCGGGGCGGTGCTCACCTACGCACTGCTCACCGAGCGCGATCCGGACACGGGCGACATGGCACCCGGCCAGGTCGCAGGACCGCTCGTTCGGTTCTGACTCGAGTTTCGCCCGAAAGGGCGCGAGCCGACGCTGACGTGCCGCGCGGCACTCACTTCGCCAGCGCCGCGATCTCAGTGTCGGACAGCACCCGGTTGTAGATCCGCAGGTCGTCCATGGTACCCGCCCAGTCGAACCCGAAATACGAGGTCTTGGTCAGCGCGAACTGGGGAGGCGGTGCCCCATTGGAGAGGGCAAAGACCCCGTTCACGAAGAGCGCGAGGGTGGAGGCATTCGCGGTCATTGCGACATGGAACCAAGCGCCAAGTGCCACAGGTCTCGGCGTGCAGGTTGGTGTCTGGTGGCTCGGAACCGCGTCGCCGCAAACGTGCGTCGCGGTGAGCCAGGCTTCGAGGTCGTCGATGCCCGGAGTGGGGTCATGGTCGAAGATGAATCCAAGGGCGGTGGGGTTCGCCTTCACGCTCACCCAGGCCGACACGGTGACGCCGCTGTTCTGATCGATCGCGGCCAGGATGGGGCTGGGCCCGACACTCAGTGTGTCCAACGCCGTGAGCACGAGCCCAACACTCCCGTTGTGTCCCGCTCCCGCTTGCGCGCTGGCGCCCAGCAGCGTGCCGTGATTGCCGTTGCCCGAGAGGTCCAGGACAATGGAGCCCTGTGTGTCCTCGAAATCGAACCACGCGACCAGGTCCGATTGAGATGCGTCGGCGGTCGCGTCGACGGCGACATCAGGGCCAGCATCTCCGACCACCGCGCAACCGCCGGGGGTGGTGCAGGCCGCCGGGTCGGGCAGCTTCGCAGCGACACAAACACCGCCCAGACAAGTCTGCTCTGGGGAGCAAACCTTGCCCAGACAGCTCGCGCTGAGCTCGATCGGCAAATCGAGCGGCGTGTGGGGCACGAAGCGTAAGGCACGACGCGCGACGATGCAGTCGCTCGAGGGCTTGCTGGCGTCACACGCGCTGCTTGGGAGGCCGTTGATGGTGGTGATGACCTGGATGGCGACCTCGTCGTCGTTGTCGCCACTCGGGACGATGACCAACGAGCCGATGCGGCCGCTCGGGTCGCTGCAACCTTTCCGGGTCGAGACCGGGGGTTTCCCGGCCAGCGTCGTCAGGCTACCGACGCTCAGGCTGGTCTCGGAGACGTCGGCGCATCCAACGTCGGTGCGCAAGGTCACCGTAATTTCCGTCGGCTCACGGCAGCCCGCGAACAAGAGTGGTACCGACGCGAGGGCCAACGTCCCAGCTCGCACCACCTCGACTGCACGCCGCCTGAGGAGCACGACTCGGGAAACATAGCGCTTCTCGAGAGATGACGCAGAGGCGCCTTCGCCCGAGAGTGTCGCGCCGGTGTCGAAGCGCTCTCGAGTCAAGTACCGCACTTTTGCGGGCTGTCGTCCAGCTGGCAGGGACGGGCATAGTGATCGTATTTCGAGGACTTGATGTAAGCCCCGCCTACGTCTTTCCGGTGGACATGCTGGAGGTAGCAGGTCTTGGTCTTGGGTGCGTAGTCCACGCTCTTGCACAACGAGTCTGCGGAGCAGGCCAGTAGACATGCGTCGCGACTGACCTTGCTCAGCTTCGCGGAATTGTGCTTGTCAATCTCGCGATCGTCGAACTTCTGGTAGGCGTACGGGGCTCGCGGCAGGGTCCCGACGCTAACCGGGCTCCACTGCTCGTTGTTGGCGAAGTCCTCCTGCAGCGCCTGATCCTTCACGAACACCATGATGCGAGTAGGTGAGGCCCCGCCAGCCGGCAGCCACGGAGTGATTCGCTTCCAATCCGTGACGATCTGTGTCACCGAGCCCGGTGTGTACTTGACCACGCCAGTTGCGACTCCTGTGCACGTGGCGGAGGTCTGTTCGCGGCAAACCTGGAAGGCGTAAGTCAGCTGGCGGTCCGCCTTGGGGAATTTCCCCGTGGCGTTGACCGTTACCCCAAATTGAACGCGTCCGCCGGGGTTGAACTCGCCGTTCAGCGTCAGGTTGGATACGCTGAGATCGGCAGGACCCGCGGGCACGGGCTGGGCCAAGGCAGGTGGAGCAGCGGCGCCCGTCAGAATGGCGCAGACCCACAGAACTGATTGCACGAGTCGCATGGTTTCTCCCCGGCCGCCGCGCGTGCACGCGCAGCATGGCACCCGCCAAACCATATCCCAGCCGCGGGGACGGGTCGAGGCAGCCGGCACACCCTTGAGCCGCTTGGGGTGGCGGCCCGAGCCGAGGCGGCGGAACCGCTTGCTGGCCGCACGGGGCGCACGCGTGCGGGTGTGCCCGGACCGTCTCAGGGCGTGAGCACGGCGATCGCGGCCGTGCGATGCCCGCCGCCGATCCTGGGGCGAAGGCGAGAGCGGCAGGCCTGCGCGAAGCTCAGCACCGGCGAGACGAATCGCCATCCCGCGGGCTGAACCCGAACTGAGACGCCGCGGGTCACACCCTGCCAGGAAGGCCCTTTGCAGTGTGACCGGCCGTGTCACACTTGTCGGCTCCGCGGGTGCGTAAATGGCCTACAGTGAAGCGATCGGAAGGCTGGCATGAACACTGCTCAGCGTCTTTGCATGAACTCGCGCAACATTGCCTCGGTCGTCTGCATGCTCCTTGCGCCCCTCGCGGTTGGATGTGGCGGCGAGGACGGTGGCGGAAGCGGTGGCGCGTCATCCGGCGGAGTCGCTTCGGGCGGCGCTGCGACTGGCGGTGGCAGCTCGGGCGGCTCGTCCGGCAGCTCGAGTGGCGGAGCGGCGGGCAGCGCGAGCGGCGGAGCTGCCGGCAGTGCGAGTGGCGGGGCAGCCGGCAGCGCGAGTGGCGGGGCAGCCGGCAGTGCGAGCGGCGGGACAGCGGGCTCGGGGACAGGCGGCGCGGGAACTGGCGGCAACGGAACCGGCGGCGCGGGAACCGGCGGCAACAGCGCTCAGCCCGACTATCCGGGCCAAGCGCCAGCCGGAATGCTGGTCTGGGGAGCGGCGGTGTCTGGCAACGGCGATCCGGTCGTGCGTCACGAGACGCCGGCGGGTCACCCGCTCGCTGTGCGCCGGACCTTTTTCCAATGGTCGCAGCGCACCACGTCGATGATCACCATCGCGAAGGACGATCTCGCACATCAGCGGTTGCCGTGGGTGAGCGTCAAGACGCCATCGTGGGCCGCGATGGGCGCGGGCACTCATGACGCCGAGATCGATCAGATGCTCACCGCACTCGCCGCGCTGAAAGGTCCCGTGTGGTTGACGCTGCATCACGAGCCCGAAGGCGGAGGCGGCACGAACTCGCCCGACGATCCCGCGGGGCCAAAGGGACACGTCGCGATGAACGAACGCGTCCGCCTGCGCATGACCGCCACGAAGGTCGGCAACGTTGCGCTCGCTCCCATCTTGATGTCGTGGACATGGGATCCCAAGTCCGGCCGCAACCCGGAAGAGTGGTGGAAGGCCGGCATCTACGACTTCGTCGGAGTCGATCACTACCGGGACGCGGAAGCCTCGCTGCTCACCACGACCTGGGCGACGGTCCGCACCTGGGCCAAGGGCAAGGGCGTCGACGTTGCGGTCGGTGAGTGGGGCGTGCGCGGCACCGATGCCGCGGCTGGTCTGCGTGTCCAAGAGTGGTACGACGCGGCCGCGGGCTCGAACAAGGACGGGAAAGGCGCGCGCGTGGTGGGTTTGTCGGCCTTCGACAGCTCCCTGAACTCCCCGACCGGTTCGTGGGAGCTCAAAGGAGAGCAGCTCACGACCTTCTGGAAACTGCTGAAGGACGCGCGAACAGCCGACGTAGTGCCGTAATGGCGCGACGGCTCGCCCGAGTCGCTGACCGTGGATCTCGCAAGGCGGCCCTGCTGGAGCTCATCCGCGCGGTCAAAATCGCGGGCAGAGCCCGCAGCCCCGCTCGACCGAAGCCCTGTCTCACGGAGTGACGGTTACCGCGCGGAAGTAGACGAACCCACCTTTGGCGGTGACCTTCCAGACACACTCGCCCTGCGTCGGAACGCTCCAGGCCGTGGCGGGGAAGTTGTTGAACCCTGGCTGCCCCGAGCCGGGTGCGCTGAGCGGGTAGCTGCCCACGCTCTGATTGCAGGCCTCGAAGACACCGGTTCCGACGCCGGCCTCGCTCGTCGACGCGAGCTGCACGTTGATGCTCGTGACACCTTTGAAGAGTCCCCAGACCGAGGCGCCGTCGGAGATCTTGGTCACCTGCTCGGTGCACCCCGAGGCGCAACTTCCGCCACCCTCGCTCGGTGGCAAGCTCGTGCCATCCTTGTGCGCTAGCGGAACGAACTCGACGTAGCCGCTCCACTTCACGTACGCGCTCTCTTCGTCGTAGGTGCGCCCCGGGTGCAGGTACTCGGCGACTAGGCCGCCGTCGCTCGAAGTTCCCCCGCCGCTCGAGCTTCCCCCTCCACCCGCGCTCCCTCCGCTCCCGGCTGCGTCGGAGGCGCTGCCGCCCACGCCCCACGCGGAGTCTTCGACGGTGACCAGGTCGGAGCTGGCATCAGCCGGGCCTCCGCCAGTGCCTGCGGCGGGCAAAAGGTCTTCCTCGCCACCAGCGCACGCCATACAGGCAAGGCCGAGCGCCAGTTCGAGCGCCCGAACCCCACGGTTCGTATCCAACCCGGCCACCCCACGAGCCTAGCATCGCGCCGAGCGCGATGGGTCGACGTCGGTGCTGATGCTGGCAACGAACTCATGGGCGAGCGGGCAGCGCGGGGGAATATTTGCTGATGAGGGCGCTCTGCTCGGCTCTCGCCGCGCCGCGACCGGCGGATGCTTCTCGCGGCGCCGTTCAGTCGCCGAGCTCCGCGAGCGCCGCGCTGATCAACTGAGAGTTGCGGCCCTCGGCGCTGGTCCGAGTCGCGACATCTACGGCGCCCGAGCGCCTACCGACCCGATGGCATCCCCCGCGCGCGGAGGCGCGCGCTCTTCCTGCGTGGATCGATGAGGTAGCCCTGCGCTTTCGTGGCATGATGCCCGCATGGGGAATCCAGGCTGGGGTGCGATTTTGGCGCTCTTGTTCGTCGCTTGCTCGAGCACCTCGACCTCGCAACTCGTCGATCCGGACGCGGGCAAGGTCTGTGGTCCCGGCGATCAACGCGCGTGCTCTTGTGGTGCCCTGGCGGGGTTCGAAAAATGTAACCCCGACGGCAAAGGCTACGGACCCTGTGCGTGTGGCACAGGCGGCACCAGCGGCGGGGGCACAGGCGGTAGTAGCGGCGGCGCTGGCGGTGGAATCGGTGGCGGGGGCGCAGGCGGAGTCAGCGGCGGCGGAGGGAGCGGCGGGATCAGCGGCGGAGGCACGGGCGGAGTCAGCGGCGGAGGGGGCACAGGCGGAGCCGGCGGCAGCGCCACGGGCGGCAGTGCCGGGAGCGGTGGAGCCGCCGGCAGCGACGCCGGCTCCGACGCATCCCTCGATGGCGCCGCGGGTTCCGACTCCGGGTCAGACGGTTCGACGGATGCCGTCGGCGAGGACGCGGCGGCGCTCGACTGTTGGGCTAGCCCAAACCCCGCCGTGCTCACCACGCTCGTAGCTCCGTCGCCGGTAACAAGCTCGCGCTTCGGCCACGTCGTGGCGCTTTCCGGCGACACACTGGCGATCGGAGCCCCGGAGCTCTCGAGCGGTGGGGCCGTCTACGTGTACCGGTGCAGCGGAGGCGCTCTGAAGCACGAGCAGACCGTCACCGGCGTCAACACGGGCGCCGGCGACAAGTTCGGCAGCGCCATCGATCTGGATGGCGATACGCTGGTTGTCGGCGCCTACGCTGAGGACGGAAGCACCAAGGGGGTTGGAGGATCGGACGACAACGGCGCGCCCGATAGCGGAGCGGCCTATGTGTTTCGCCGCTCCGGGAGCACGTGGACCCAGGAGGCGTACGTCAAGGCATCGAACGCCGAGCAGAGCGATGGGTTCGGCATCGCCGTCGCGATCAGCAGTGACACGCTGGCGGTCGGCGCATACCTGGAGGACAGCGAGGCCGTCGGAGTCGGAGGTAGTCAAACGGGAACTGCCGCTGCGAACAGCGGCGCTGCATACGTGTTCGTGCGCGCAGGCACCACCTGGAGCCAACAGGCTTACGTCAAGGCTTCCAACACAGGCGCTGATGATTGGTTCGGTGCAGCCCTCGACATCGACGGGGACACGCTGGCAGTCGGCGCGTATCGAGAGGACAGCGCGGCTGCGGGCCCCGGCGGCAATCAGAACGACAACACACTCTCGGCGAGCGGCGCAGTCTATGTGTATCGACGCAGCGGGGCAGCCTGGGCGCAAGAGGAATACCTCAAGGCCAGCAACCCGGGCTCGGACGATCGCTTCGGCCAAGCGCTGTCCCTCAGTGGCGACAGCCTGGCGATCGGCGGTTACGCCGAAGACAGCAGCTCCGTGGGGATCGGCGGCAACCAGAGTAACAACGCAGCAACGGACAGCGGCGCCGTCTACGTCATGCTCCGGACCGGCACGACGTGGAGTCAGCAGGCTTACATCAAGGCTTCGAACACCGGCGTCGACGATTGGTTCGGTTTGCGTGTTGCGCTCGACGGCGACGCCTTGGCGGTGGGAGCCATTCAGGAGGATGGCATTGGCACCGGCATTGGCGCCGCACCGAACGACGGCAGCGCCAACACGGGAGCAGCGTACGTATTTTCGCGCAGCGGTGGCGTTTGGTCTCAAAAGGCCTACGTCAAACCGCCCGCCGCAGCGGCCGGGGACACTTTTGGCAGCGGGCTCGCCATCTCGGGGTCCAGGCTCGTAGTTGGTGCGCCGCTGAATGACGGCGCCTCGGCGGACGGAGGCTCACCGGACTTCGGCGCCGCCTTCGCCTACGCGCTGACTGGCCTCGTGCCGTAGCGCACGCGCTGTCCGAACCGATCGCGATGCGCGACGCGCTTCGCTCACCGCTGTAGCCACCCGAGCTCATGCAGACGCTCGCTCACGGCCTGAGCTGCCCGTGCGTGCCCCTCGGCGTTCGGGTGGTAAGGGTCCGGCTTCGTGAGCCTCCAGGCGTCGAGCGTGCGGTCGCGCTGGAACGCGGGAGTCAGATCGAGAAACGGGATCTTCGCCTCGGACAGCAGGCGTCGGAAGAGCTCGAGCTCGATCTGGGGTCGCTCGGCGAAGAACGGAAAAAGCACGGCCATCAGCCGCATGCCCTTGCCCGAGGCGTGCGCCGCGAGCTGCGCGAGGCCGCGGCGCTGGTCCGGGGTCGCCTCGACCAGCCGCGTGCCATACACGTCGTCGCGGTCCGGACGCTTCAGCGCGTGATCGATGGTCCACAGCACACGGCTCCCCGCGAAGCGACCGAACGTGCGCTCGCGGCAATCGAAGCTGATGGCTTCGTAGCGCGACCAGTGCTGGTCCTCGCTCGAGCCGTGAGTCTTCAGGACTTCGAAGACGTTGGGCGTGGGGCAGACGGCGAGCTTTGGCATTGCGCCATTGCTCTCCCGGTCGTGGAGATACAGCACCTCGGCGTCGTTGGGGCACATCTGCAACAGGAGGACGTCCGCTTCGAGCCCCGACAAGTCTGCGGTCAGGTACGCGACCTCGTGCGCGGTGTTGTAACCCCCGACTCCGACCGGAACGGCCTCGACCTTCGCCAGAGTCCCGAGGTCGTCCACCCAGTTGTGATAACCCGCGAGGTTCCACAGCTCGGTGAGGGAGTCGCCCAGCGCAACCACCCGGACGCGGTCCGACCGCTTCAGTGAGAAGTGCCGGGGGCCGTCCGCCGTGTCGAGTCGGAGAGCATCCCCCTCGACGCGCATGCGTTCCAGCCGGTACGGGATCGGACTCGCCGGGAGCAGCTCCCCGAGGCCAGCCCCGGGTGTGCGCACCAGACGATTGACCTGGCTCACGTAACGCGGAACTCGCTGCGCCACGACGAGCTCGCCCGCGCCCCACGCGACGAGCAGCGAGAAGAATACGAGTAGAGCGCGGCGCCGAGTCTCAGGGGACATCGGGCTCGCTCCCGGGCGGCGGAAAGAGCGCCGGGTACCGCTCACGGAGCACGAGCTCCAAGGCATCCGCCACGCGCTGACTCCCAGCGGCATTCCAGTGGCGATTGCCCTTGAAGTAGAAGCGCGAGTGCGTGTCGACGGGGAACAGGTCGTAGAGGCTGATGTGGGCGATCGCTTGGGCTTCGAGGCGGGCGTACAGCGGGCGTAACTCCTCCTTCTGGTACTGCTCGGTGAAGCCTGGATAGGGGTAGGTCACGACCAGGAAGGGCACGCTCGAGGCGCGCAGCTTGGCCGCCATGGCCTCGATGTCCCCTGCGCTCCGCGCACGCAGCTCCGCGAAGGATGGAAAACTCGCCGCGCCGTCCGCGCCTGCGTCTCGGGCGTCCGCAACTCCGCCGTCTGCGTTGTGCCTCCACGCCTGCGCGATGACCTGCTCTCGGAGCTTCCAGAACTCCTCCATGTCTCCGTCGCCGCGAAAGTTCCCGCCCGGCCCCTCGAGCCTGCGGTAGACCTCGTTGTCGTAGAAATCCGAGTCGTCGAAGAACAAGACCAGCAGATCTGGCGAGAATCCCGGCAGCTGTTGCTCCACGATCCGAAGCTGGACGTAGCTCGCCCACGAGACAGCGGCCACGTTCCAGACCTCGTACTTGCGACTGCCCGCGGCGTTGAGCTTGGTCTCTAGGCGCTCGTAGAAGGTCTCCTCGTGACGCACTCCCAACCCGTACACGAACGAGTCGCCCAACAAAACCACGCGGGTGACGCCCGCGGGCTTCTGGACGGTGTATTCGTCGTTCCGGAAGCCGAGGGAGTTGATCGCGATGTCCACCTGGTATTCCGAAGATGACACCGAGCCGTTTACGATGAACTTCTGGTCGACAAAACGATCACAGGGAGAGTTGACGTGGTGGTAGCGGGTCGCATCGCCGAGGGCGAAGGGGTCCGGCGTGCAGGGTGTGACGAGTGCGCGGGTCGCCGTCGAGTACTGCGCGCGCTGCCACACCTTGCGCCCGAGGTAGACGATCAAGCCGCAGACGACCAGCGCGTACGCCGCCAGAGCAACACGCTTCGCGGCTGGGTTCGTGGCGAATCCCATGGCAGGACACGCCAGTGTAGACGGCCTCGGCGCGGCGCGGCGGGACATTGCCCCCGCGGACGCCCGGCGCTCGGTCGGTGCGTGGAGTGCGGCATTTGACATCCGCGGTGGGCACGACGGACCATTGCTCCGCCGTGCCGGACCGCCGAAAGCTGCCCTCGGATCGCGCCTCCGGGGCCACGCTCGCGCTCGTGCTGAGCGTGCTCGCGCTGGCGCCGCGCCTCCGGGGGCAAGCTGTCCGAGCCTGGCTACTCGGCGTCGGCGGCCTCGTGCTCGTCCTCGCGTTGGCTCGCCCGAGCTTGCTCCGGCCGATCAATCGCGCGGTTCGCGCCATCGGCCACGCCATCGGCTTCGTCGTGCAGCAGGTGACGCTGTGTGTCCTGTTCTTTTTGGTGCTGACGCCAATCGGCTGGGTAGCGCGGCGGCTCGGGCGCGACACGATGGGGGGTCTGTTTCGGGCCCAAGTGCCGAGTTACTGGCTGAAGCGACCCGACCGCGGCCCGCTGGCCGTCGACCTGCGAAAGCCGTACTGACTCATGCTCGAGTTCATCAAGGACTTCTGGGGATTCCTGCGCATGCGCAAGAAGTTCTGGCTCCTGCCCATGCTGGTGATCTTCGGCTTGCTGGCGGTGCTCACGTTTCTCGCCGAGACCACCGCGGCAGGCCCGTTCATCTACACCATATTCTGAAGGGGACAGCGTGCGCGCCCTCGGGATCTCTGCTTTCTATCACGACAGCGCTGCCGCTCTCGTTGTCGACGGTCGAGTCCTGGCGGCCGTGCAAGAAGAGCGGTTCACGCGCAAGAGACACGACGCTTGCTTTCCGGAGCAGTCCATCCGTTGGGTGCTCGAGCATTCCGGCACTCGGCTCCGCGACGTCGAACACGTGGCATTCTACGAGAAACCGTTCATCAGGTTCGAGCGGCTGCTGGAGACGTACCTTCAGTTCGCTCCCCGTGGTTTCGGCTCTTTTCGCGCCGCTCTCCCCGTCTGGCTGCGCGACAAGCTGTTTCAAAAACAGGAGCTGAGCTCGCGTCTGCGGGAAATCGACGAGGGCTTCGACCCGAGCCGTCTTCTGTTCGCCGAGCACCACCGGAGCCACGCGGCCAGCGCTTTCTTCGTGTCGCCCTTCGAAGAAGCGGCCGTGCTGACCATGGATGGCGTCGGCGAGTGGGCGACGACCACGCTGGGCGCAGGACGCGGCAACCAGCTGTCTCTGACCCACGAGATCCACTTCCCACATTCGCTCGGGCTCCTGTACAGCGCGTTCACCGCCTACGCTGGGTTCCGGGTCAACTCGGGCGAGTACAAACTCATGGGGCTCGCGCCTTCGGGAACCCCCAAGTACGCAGAGCTCATCTACGAGCATCTGATCGACCTGAAGGATGACGGCTCGTTTCGCCTGAACCTTCGCTACTTCGACTACTGCACGGGCCTCAGCATGACGAACGAGTCGTTCCACCGCCTGTTCGGCGGCCCACCTCGCAAACCCGAAGACCCACTGCGGGAGCGCGACGCCGATCTCGCGGCGTCGGTCCAGGCCGTCGTCGACGAGGCCGTGCTGCGCCTGGCCCGGGCCGCCCAGCGCGAGACCGGGCTGGATAGCCTGTGCCTGGCCGGTGGTGTCGCGCTCAACTGCGTTGCGAACGGCAAGCTGTTGCGCAGGGGTCCGTTTCGCTCGCTCTTCATCCAACCCGCCGCCGGGGACGCGGGGGGTGCACTCGGTGCGGCACTGACCGCGTACCATGGGATGGGCGGCGCACGCGCGTGTGATGGGGTCACGGACGGCATGGGCGGAGCTCTCTTGGGCCCCGCGTACTCCCAAGACGAGATCGAAGCTCGCCTGCGAGCAGTGGGCGCGTGTTTCGAGGTCCTCGACGAGGAGGCCCTCGTGCTGGCGTGTGCGGCGCGGCTCGATGACGGCGCGGCCCTGGGTTGGTTCCAAGGCAGAATGGAGTTCGGACCGCGGGCGTTGGGCGCCAGATCCATCCTTTGTGATCCGCGCCGCCCGGACGCCAAGGACACCCTCAACGCGAAGATCAAGCTGAGGGAGTCGTTTCGCCCCTTCGCGCCGGCGGTCTTGTGCGAGCGCACCGCAGAGTGGTTCGACCTCGCGGGCGACAGCCCATACATGTTGCTCGTGGCGAAAGTCGCGGCCTCGCGGCTCGGGCAGATCCCCGCCGTGACTCACGTGGACGGCTCAGCGCGCATCCAGAGCGTGGGGGCTGACGCGGAGCCGCGATTTCGCCGACTGCTTCAGGCATTCGAGCAGCGCACGTCGTGCCCGATCCTGGTCAACACGAGCTTCAACGTGCGAGGTGAGCCCATCGTTCGAACACCCGAAGAGGCGTTCCGTTGTTTCATGGGCACGGAGCTCGATTGTCTGGCGGTCGGCTGCTGTTTGCTGGACAAGGACAAACAAACCGTCGAGCGCGACGCGCTGCACGGGGCGCGCTTCGACGCGGACTGATTCGCCGCTCGGTCGCAGCATCGTCTCCGCGTTGACCCTGGCGGCCAGTCCATTGACCGCACTGACCACTTCGCACGTACGCGCTTGCACCGCGGTGCGGCAGCGCTCAGCCTGGGCGCAGACCTCGAACGAGGCGGAGGATCATGACCCCGAGAAACTACTTCGAGCACAGAGTGTGGAGCTCGCGAACACTGAGCATCGTTTGTCTTTCGCTGCTTGTGACGGCCTGCAGTGGCACTGACGATGACGCTACCGCGGGCGGCAGCGGAGGCGCGGTGGCTTCCGGCGGAAGCGGAGCCGCGGCAACCGGTGGCAGCGGCGGCGCCTCGGGCTGCGTCGCCGGCGAGAATCGGCTCTGCGACTGCGCACCCGGTGAGACCGGCTTCCAGGAGTGCGGGCCCAGCGGCGCGTGGGGCGCATGCACAGATTGTGTGCCGAGCGGCACCGGCGGCTCGAGCGGTTCCGGGGGCGCAGGCGGTGCGAGCGGCTCGGGAGGCGCAGGCGGTGCGAGCGGTGGCGGTGGTGCGAGCGGCGCAGGCGGCGGCAAAGGCGCTCCACTGCCGGATCTGTCCGTGTACAGCGGCCTCAGCTGTTCGACCGGCTGTTGTTTCAACGGGACCGATGCCAGTGCGCGCAAGGACTACGATGAGTTCTTCGCCGCGCAGGGATTCCCGGCCAGCGAGGCCGAGCTCTGGACGGGGACCTCGACGATGCAGCCTAGCTTCGTGGACCAGGTGAAATTCGAGATCCTTCCGGCGACACTGTCCAACGACGACTACCACCAGCTCTACAGCTTCTTGCCGCAGATCAGCGTGGGCGGGCAGAGCTACACCCGGAAGGCGGGGGCGAACCAGAGCCTGTTCGCCGGGTTCAGCACCAACTTGGACAAGTGGCGCTATTTCAACGTGAGCGACTTCACGCCTGCGGTCGCGACCCACTACAGCCGCACGGCCACGTCCGACGTGATGGCGCGGCAGTTCATCTATCAGCTGAAGTGCAACCCCGCGTACAAACAGGCGCTGATGGCGTGTCCGGACTGCGCCGACGCGTTCACGGCATTCTCCAAACACGACATTGGTCGAGTGTTCGAGCTGAGGATCGCGCGGGTCGCCGGCTCGAGCTTCGAGCTCTCGAAACCCCTGAAGGTGATCGCAACGGACGTCTCTGGTTCACTCGCGTCCCACTCTCAGGAGCCGATCAACAACTACGGCAAGATCGGCAGCACGACCCACCGGGCCATCTGGCGGGCCGAGCTCAGCTACAAGCTGGCTGAGCTCGCGAAACACATCGGGGGTCCGACGCCGATCGTGGTGCGCGCGGTGAAGTGAATCAGATCACGGGGGCGTGGCCATGCCAGCAGCCTTGGTGATAGGCTGCCGGCGGCGGCGCAGCGCGCATGGCAGCTCCCAATCGTTGGCTCACCGGCGTGCTCGTGGCGCTGCTGTGCGCCATCTGGGGCAGCACCTGGTTGGTGATCCGCGGCGGGCTCCACGATCTGCCGCCCTTCACCTCGGCGGCCGCCCGCTTCTGGCTCGCAGCCGCGCTCATGTCGGTCGTCGCGCGACCTCTTGCCCGTCGCGAGGGAGGAGCGCGGCCGCGCGCCTGGCTGTGGCTCGCGTCGGGCCTGCTGAACTTCGGCACCTCCTACGGCATCGTGTACTTCTGCGAGACCCGCCTGCCGTCGGGTCTGGTCGCCGTGCTGTGGGGCGTGTTTCCCATCTTGATGGCCCTCTCGGCACACTGGTTCCTCCCCAGCGAGCGTCTGCGCTCCGGAACTTGGATGGGCATCCTCCTGGGATTTGCCGGGCTCTTTGTGCTCTTTCAGAACGACGTCCGAGCCCTGGGGGCTGGTGCAACCTCCGCGGCTCTGCTGCTGTTCGTGAGCCCTGTCGTCTCCGTGGTGGGGACGACCGTGATCAAGAAGTACGGCGCCGGGACCAGCTCCGTCCTGACCAACAGAAACGCGATGTTCGTCGGGGCGGCGGTGCTCTCGGGCCTCGCGCTGACCCTGGAACGCGACGCTTCACCGCGCTGGACCGCCGCGGCTGTCGGCAGTGTCGTCTACCTCGCGGTGGCGGGTACCGCCGTGACCTTCGGTGTCTACTTCTGGCTCTTGCGCTACGCCGACGCGCACAAGCTGGGCTTGATTGCCTATGTCACCCCGGCAATCGCGCTCACCCTCGGCTGGTCGGTGGGCGGTGAGCCGCTCCGCTCGTCTACGCTGATCGGAACGGGCCTCGTGCTCTTGGCGGTCGTGCTCGTGGTGCGCCCGGCGCGGAAGCGGACCGGGCGCACCGTGTAGCTCGATCCTCTGCTCGTGGTCGGAGGCGACTCAGCTTCAGGCTCTGCGCGCGGTCTTACGCGATGCCGTCGATGATCGCGTTGAGGGTGGGACTCGGACGCATGGCGTTGCCGGTCTTGACCGGATCCGGCTGGTAGTAGCCGCCCATGTCGACGGGCTTGCCCTGGGCGCCGACGAGCTCGGAGTTGATCTTCTCCTCGCTGTCCTTCAGCACCTTGGCCACCGGGGCGAAGCGATCCTTGAGCGCCGCGTCCTTGGACTGCGCGGCCAGCGCCTCGGCCCAGTACATGGCCAGATAGAAGTGGCTGCCGCGGTTGTCGATCTGGCCCACCTTGCGTGCCGGCGACTTGTTGTTGTCCAGGAACTTGGCGATGGCCTGGTCGAGCGCCTCGGAGAGCACGGCGGCCTTCGCGTTCTTGGTCGTCGCCGCGATGTGCTCGAGCGACGCGCCCAGCGCAGAGAACTCTCCCAGTGAGTCCCAGCGCAAGTAGCCCTCACTCTGGAACTGCTGGACGTGTTTGGGAGCCGAGCCGCCGGCGCCGGTCTCGAACAGACCCCCACCCGCGAGCAGGGGCACGATGGAGAGCATCTTGGCGGAGGTGCCGATCTCGAGGATCGGGAAGAGATCGGTCAGGTAGTCGCGGAGCACGTTGCCGGTGACCGAGACCGTGTCCTGCCCCTTGCGGATGCGCTCGAGCGAGTACTTCATGGCCTCGACCGGCTCCAGGATCTTCAGCGTGAGCCCGTTCGTGTCGTGCTCGGAGAGGTACTTCTCCACTTTGGCGATCACTTGTCGGTCGTGAGCGCGCTGTTTGTCGAGCCAGAAGACTGCCGGTGAGCCGGTGGCGCGGGCGCGCGAGACGGCGAGCTTGACCCAGTCGCGGACGGGCACGTCCTTGGTCTGGCACATGCGGAAGAGATCGCCCGTCTCGACGCTCTGCTCGAGCAGCGTCGCACCGGTGGCGTCGTTCACCACACGGATGCTGCCCGCGGCCGACGCAACGAAGGTCTTGTCGTGCGAACCGTACTCCTCGGCCTGCTGGGCCATCAGCCCGACGTTGGGGACGTCACCCATGGTGGCCGGGTCGAACGCGCCATTGCGCCGGCAGTCATCGAGGATCTCTCGGTAGATGCCGGCATAACTCCGGTCAGGGATCATCGCCTTGGTCTCGGCGAGTTTCCCGTCCGGTCCCCACATACAGCCCGAGTCCCGCACCACGACCGGCATCGAGGCATCCACGATGATGTCGTTCGGGGCGTGCAAGTTGGTGATGCCCTTGTCAGAGTCGACCATCGCGAGCGCCGGACGCTCGGGGTAGACCGCCTGAATGTCGGCCTCGATCTCGCCGCGCTTTTCCGCGGGCAAGATCTGGATCTTCTTGTAGAGGTCGCCAAGCCCGAGGTTGGGATTCACCCCGGCCTCCTGGAGCGCGGCCGCATGTTTGTCGAAGACGTCGGCGAAGAAGACGCTGACCGCGTGGCCGAACAGCACGGGATCGGAGACCTTCATCATGGTCGCCTTGAGGTGGAGCGAGAGCAGGACCCCCTGCGCCTTGGCATCGGCGATCTCGTCCGCATAAAACTTGCGGAGCGCCTTCACGCTCATCTTGCTCGAGTCGATGATCTCGCCGCCGAGGAGCGGGGCCTTCTGCTTCAGGACCGTCACTTTGCCCGACGCTTCGACGAGCTCGATGCGGTAGTCGAGCGCTTCGGCGAGGGTGATTGAAGTCTCGTTGCCGAACCAATCGCCCTCACTCATGTGGGCGACGTGAGACTTTGACTCCGGTTTCCACGCGCCGAGCCTGTGCGGGTGTTTCTTCGAGAACGCCTTCACCGCAGGTGGCGGGCGGCGGTCCGAGTTGCCCTCGCGAAGCACCGGGTTCACGGCACTGCCCAGGCACTTCGCGTAGCGGGTCTGGACGGCCTTCTCGGCGTCGTCTTTGGGCGCTTCGGGATACTCGGGCACGTCGTATCCGTGAGCCCGAAGCTCCGCGATCGCCGCCTTCAGCTGCGGGATGGAGGCCGAGATGTTGGGCAGCTTGATGATGTTCGCTTCGGGGGTCTTGCTGAGCTCACCAAGCTGCGCCAAGCAGTCGGGGACTTTCTGCTCCGGCTTCAGCTTGTCCGGGAAGTTGGCGAGAATGCGTCCCGCCAAGGAGATGTCGCGGGTCTCGACCTCGACTCCGGTGCCCTTCACGAAGCCCTGCACGATGGGCAGGAGCGAGTAGGTCGCGAGCGCGGGCGCCTCGTCGATTTGCGTCCAGATGATCTTCGACGTTTGGGTGGTCATGCCGTCTCCTTGTGGTCCTTCGGCCTGTTTGGCGAATTCCTGCGCCAGTCGCGCTCGGGTTCTCGGTTGGGCGCCGAGCAGCGGGCGCTCCGCGGCGTCTAGCCTGGCCGACGCCCTTCTACATCACCTAGCCGGGCTTGAGCAGGCCCTTCTCGACCACCGCTCCGTGACCGGCGACGGAGGGATGAGGGCCGCACCGCTTTTCTGGCGCAATCGAGCTTGGGCGACTGTCACCGCTCGCGGCAGCGCGGTCCGGGCTGCGGCTGCGGTTTTCGCAGAGACGGCCACGGCTGCGGGGTTCTGCTCGCGCCGCGCACCGGCGGCGGGGCTCGCCTCGCACGCGCCCGTGATTCAGCATGTCCGCGAGCGCAGCGAGTGGGGGACCCGACTCACTCCCTCAGCCGTCGGTGAGCTCGAACAACGTCAGATAGTCACCCCTCGACCACCAGGGTTCGGCTAGCCCCGGGTGGGCGCGCCGGAATGCGCCTTCTTCCCCGCCGCCGTGCACAAGACCGAGCGTCGGGTACGGCGCCAGAACCAGGTAGCTCGTGTGGTCACCTTCGAGGTGGACCACGTCGAGCATGCTGCCGACGATGACGAGGAACAGCAGCGTCGGGCCCCAGACCAAACCCGCCGGGCGCAGCTGCTCCATGAAGTGACCAAACGTCTCGACCGTGAGCATGCATTCCAGAGACGGCGCCACGCGGGCGGCTCAGCGCCGGTAGAGCTTCCGCACGCTCCCGCTGCCGTCGGCCTCGATGCTGGTGAAAAAAACAGCGTTGGCATCGATCGCCACTCCCATGACCGAAAACGGGTTGGACTCCAGCAGCGCTTTCGGACCACTGCCGAAGACCGCGCCACGCAGGGATTCTCCGGGCGACTGCCGCATGACCCAGAACACACTCTCGGAGTCGGCCGCGATGCCTTCCACCGAGCCGGGCGTGGCATGCACGAGCTCGGCGCCGCCGCCGCTGCTCGGGGCGCGGTACACGCTCCCGACTTGAGAAATTTCGCTGGCGGACCAGTACCCCGGCGGACCAGCCGTCACGTTGCCGGTTCGACCTCACCCTTGGCGACGTACACCGCCGCCGCCAGATCTCCCGTCACGTTCAGCGTGGTGCGGCACATGTCGAGGAAGCGGTCGACGCCCAAGATCAAGCCGATGCCCTCGACCGGGATCCTCAGCATGCCGAGGATCATCATGATCACGGGCAGCGAGCCGGCCGGCACACCCGCCGTGCCGATGCCCGCCAAGATGCAGACCCCGACCACCAGCACCTGTTGACCGAAGCTGAGCGGCACGCCGTACACCTGCGCCAGGAAGAGCACCGTGACACCCTCGAACAGGGCCGTGCCGTTCTGATTCATGCTGCTGCCCGCCGTCAGCACGAAGCGGCTGACGTGTCGGGGCAACTTCAGGTTGTGTTCCGCCACTTCGAGCGCCGCGGGCAGCGACGCGTTGCTGGATGCCGTCGAGAAAGCGGTGACCATGGCCAGGCGAATGGAGCGAAAGAAATGGAGCGGCTTCATGCCGCCGAAGAACCGCACGCTGATCGAGTACACCACGAACATGTGGAGGCCGAGACCGAGCAGCACCACGACCACGTAGAGCGCGATGATGCGCAGCAAGTCGAGCCCGAGGCGAGACGTAGCAGTGAACATCAACGCGGCGACGCCGAGCGGCGCTAGCCGCAAGACCCCGTTGATGATGCGCATGCTCACGTCGAACAGACCGCTGATGGCCTCCTTGAGCCGCTCAGCGCCCTCGGTCTTGGTGAGCGCCAGACCGGCGCCAAAGATCAGCGAGAACGCGATGACCGCGAGCATGTCGCCGTTCGCTGCGGCGGCGACGACGTTGGACGGGATGAGGTTCACCAGCAGCGCCACCGGCGACGTGTCGGTCGGAGCGCCGGCGGCCTTCAGCGAGGCGATCTGCGCGCCGAGATCGAGCCCCTCGGTGGAGACTCCGCGCCCGGGACCGATGACGTTCACCAGCGTGATGCCGATGGTCACGGCGATGGCCGACACCACGATCGTGTAGCCCATCATGCGTCCGCCGAGCCGGCCCAGGTGCTGCATGTCCAGATCGGCCACACCAAGCACCAGCGCGGAGAACAGGATCGGAATGATCAGCATGAACAGGAGCCGGAGAAAGATCTGCCCCACTGGCACCGCCGTGTAGTCGGTGAAGAGCGCAACCCAACGCGCGTCTCGCGCGAAGGCATTGACCGCCAGGCCTCCGGCCGCGCCGGCGACCAGGCCGACCAGCATCGCGCGGTGGTTCGTCACCGGCCCATCTAACGTGGATCCGAGCGAGACGGAAAGCCCGGCCGTTCAACGAAACCCGATCGCGAGTCTCAGGGCGGCGTCGTTCGCAGCCACAACCGCCCGTCTGGCCGTAGTCATCCCTCAGGTCGCGCTGCACGGCGCGCCCGATGGGCAGCAGTATCCGTACTCGGGAGGAAGTGTTGCGGTGATCTGACAGGTCATGCCAGTGGGGCAGCCGCCATCCGGGGGGTGGCACACGATGAGCTGCGCGTCGGAGTCACACGTCTGCTGGCACTGAGCAACCTGATTGAAGCTCCCGTCCAGCATCGACAACTTGGTGACACAACAAAACGCGCCGGGACAGTCCGCAGCGTCGTCGCAGTGAAACGCAAACCCGGTGCACGGCACACCGGCCTTCACACAACTCGAGGCGCAGCAGTACTCCGGAGCCGCGCACTCTTGTGTGGGGTTGGAGACACTGCCACAACTCACACTGCCGAGCGCACCGCCGCCGCCCCCGGCCGACCCGCCGCCACCCACCGCTCGTCGAGCCGCCGCTGCCGCCGCTCGTCGCGCCACCGCTGCCCGTCTTGCCAGCGCCGGTCTCACCACCACAAGCCAAGACCACGAGCAACGGCGAACCGACCCACAACCGTCGTGCGACCCGCTGTCCTGTGCTCATCGTCCGATCCCCGGGCTCGAGTTCCGCCGGCCAACTTAGCCCGAATCGCGGCGCTCGGCACGGGATGGAACACGACCCGACCTCGATCCAGGCTCGCGCTCTTTACGGTGCACACCGCAGAGGACGAGCTGCACGTGCTCGCCCGGATGGGAACCGGGCCCGTGCTCGAGGTTGCAGCCAGCGTCCCGCACATCTTCGATCGCTTCGTGAAGCTGGTCGCCGTGCTGCAGCTCGCACCCACCTCGCAGCTACGGCTGTGGGTCGACGACGTGCTCGTGGGCAGCGCGCGCGGCGGGTCTTCGCCAGTGGCTCGGCTGGTGGGACGCCAGACAATAGGCGCCGGGGTGCTCGGCCGGCATCGCTCCGCCTTGTTCCTGAGGGAGTTGATCCTGGTCGGGAGCCCCATCGGCTCCGAATCCCTGGCCGTCGTGTCACGCCGCTTCGACCGCCACACCCGTGGAGCACGCTGAGCTCACGCGTGGCAGTCTTGGCGGTGGAAACGCGACAGCACCGCCCCGGCCGCGCGCTCAGTGAAGAACGCTCACGATGGCAAGCGCTGGGCGCTGCCGGCTGCGCGCCGAATCGGCTATCCTCGGAGCGTGCGCACCTTCCCGCTCCTCGCCCTCTGCTTGCTTGCGCCCGGTATCGCTGCGTGTTCGTCCGACGACGACGGCGGCGGCGTGAGCGGTGGTGGCGGAGCCGACGGCAGTGCAACGGGCGGCGGCGCCGGCAGCGGCGCGGGCGGCGCGGCGTCCGGGGGCACGAGCGGGAGCGGTGGCTCGGGCGGCACGGCGTCCGGAGGCGTCAGCGGTGGCGGCGGAAGCAGCGGCGCGGGCGGGACGGCGATCGGTGGAACGGGCGGAAGCTCGGGTGCAGGAGGAAGCGGCGGCTCGACCGGCGGCGCTTCCGGCTGGCCGGCGCCGAGCGCGTGCGAAGAAGGCACCACGTCGCAGCAGTGCGGAGAGGGTGTGGCGGAAGCAAGCTGTCCCGATCAGGTCACCTTCTTCGACCGAACGCTGAAGGACACGGCGACGACCTACTGGGAGCTGCCAAAACCCAAGGCTGGCTTTCGCATGGCCGACAAGTTCGCGCAGGGCAACGCGTACCTGCGCCTCGAGGTCCTCAACAAACCGACGAACATCGAGATCTTCCCGCAGGTGTGCGCGTGGCGCTGGGACCCGAAGGTCGAGTGCAAGGATCGCTGGAAGGTGTTCGCCGAGACCTGCAGCTCCCAGAATGACTTCAGCTACACGCAGACGGGCGTGAGCTACGTCGCGCTCGGCTCGCCAGCAAAGTGGTGGCAGAAAGCGACGCCTGCGTGGAGCTACGCTCTACCCTGGGACGCCCTCCGGATCCTCCAGAAGGCAGTCCAGAACGGGAACAAGTACCTGTTGCAAGACGCAGGCTGCGGGACCGCTTGCTGGCCCGTCGCGGGCGGCGCGGCGGCCCACATGCCGATCGACATGCGGGGGGAGCTCGTGCTGGTGGCCCAGGGCAAGACGCTGAAGACGCCAGCTCACTGGACGGGCTGCACCGCGAGCTTCTGCAAGTGAGGTCGAGATTGCTAGCGAACGTGGACTCGTTTGCGGGTGGAGCGGAGCGCTGCGGCAGACGCAGCCAGCACCGCGAGCAGCAGCCCGCGCACTGGGGGCGCCGTCGGGCGATGAGTTCGGCAACTGCACCCGCCATCGTCGGCGCTTTCAGCCTTCGCGGGTGCCCCGCCCGAGCCCGTCGCCCCGCCAGTTCCACTGGCGCCGCCGCTGCCCGGCGCTCCGCCGCTCGGGGGCGGCGCGTCCGTGTACTCGAACGCACCGACGTCGGGCTTGTCGTCCCGGACGACGCCGTCGTGATCGTCGCTGACGCTGAAGCTCGACAGCACGAGTCCCACATCACGAGCCGGGGAGCTCGGCTGGAGGCGATACAGGTCGGTCGTTGGATCTTCGAACAACGCCTCGGCGACGCTCCCGAGCTCGAGGTTACCCGCGTCCGTCGCGTCGACGTCCCCACCGATGCCGTACTTGTCAGCGGAAGCGACAAACAGGTTGTTCACCACCGCGTTCCCCTTTGTCAGGTTGCCGAAGAGGCGGAGACCCGCGCCCCCCGAGCGCACGACGGTGTTGTGGATGAAGGCGTAACTCGCCCCCCCGATCGCGCTGAGCTTCTGATCATTGCCGTAGATCCCGTCCCTCTGCGAAGTCCACGATCAAATTGTTGGCTACCCAGGTTGCCGCGGCGCCCAGGACGAAGATCCCGATGGTGGGGCCGCCGATCAGCGTGTTGTCGTAGACCTTGCACGCGGAGGCGCCCCCGATCTGAATACCGCGGGTCTGCACCGAGTCGGTGGCTGTCTTGCCCACACCGCGGATCAGGTTGGCGTAGACCTCACAGTTCTTGGGAGTGACGCCCACCTGCAAGCCGTCCCAGCCCGTGTTCTCGATGCGATTGTCGTGCAGGTACACGCCATCGTGCTCGTGTGGGTACAAGATCGTCTCGACGCCATTGCAGTCGAACTTGCGCCCGCCGTAACCCGTGCTGCCGACGTAGAACCCCTCCCCGCCGGTGTCGTGCACATAGGTGTGATGCACACGCGTGTTCTTCTGGACAAACTTGCCCAGGTTGGCCGTGCCGTCGCAGCGCGACTCGGTCTTGAGGATGAAGCCGGCAAATCCCGTATGGTGGACCTCCAGGCGATCGATCTCGTAGTCGGTGGAGAGACCGCCCACGGGAACGCCGGAGGCAGAGTAGTCCGGTCCCGTGCGGGTGGCGCTTACGTCGAAGCCGTACGCGTAGGCCGGGTCACCGGTTCCAGTCAGGTGGAAGTGCTCGCAGCGGTTGACGAGCAGCCCATAGCCCTTGTCCGTATTCGCGATCTCGACGCGCCCGCCGCAGTTCTTGATGGTGATGGGCGCGACCTCGGTCCCCACCAGGTCCTCCAAGATCAAGAACGGCCGCTTGCCTGCCTCGATGCACACCACCTCGCCTGGCTTCACGCCCAGCGTGCTGCCGCTCACGCTGGTCTGGCTGGCGGGAATGGAGTGGTCACACCCGCAATCCGCGCCTTGCGCCCGGAGCGGGACGAGAAGTGCCAGCAGGCAGAAGGCAGCGGAGCGTCGCCTGAACATGCAACACATTTATCGCGGCGCCGCCGCAGCTACAACCGCGCGTCTGGGCGCGGTCTTCCCGCAGCGGGTCAGGTTGCGCTGCACGGCGCGCCCGATTCCGTCAGCAAGGCCCTCGTCGCATGGCGGCGGTTGAAGCGCGGACACATTGCGCCTAGGCTTCCTCTCATGAAGTCCAGCGGCGTGAAGATTTCGAGGCGCAGCTCGCTGGCAGCTGCCAGCGGGCTCTTGATGATCGGTTCCGGTCTTGGTGCTGTGCTCGTGGCCAAGCGGGCCAACGCAGCGCAGGGAGTGAAGTTCGCCATCAAGATCCACAAGCAGGTCGGCAACAAGAAAAAGCTGATCGCGACGCTGGACCTGCCGGACGAGTTGGTCGAGAAGCTGGCAGCAGCCGGCGACGGTAGCGTCAGGCTGATGGTCGAGCGCGGAACGGCGAAGGAGCGCAAGGTGCTCGGCGAAAAAGAAATCGAAGAGGCGCCGAAGCTGAGGGCCGCCGCCAAGAACGCCAAGAACAAGGCGAAGCAGAAGTAGTTGGGCCTCCGGCGTTGGCCTCGCTGAAGCCGAGCCTGCGGCTGAGCTCGTTCGCCGTGGTCCTGCCGCTCGGCGGAGACCGAGCGTTCGCGGGACACGCGGTCAGCGGGCGCTCGCTCATCTGTGATGGCGCGATCGGGCGCGTGCTCCAAGCGCTCGGCACTCCGTGTACCCTCGCCGACCTCGAGCACGAGCTCGGCGACGACGAGCTTTTCGCCGACGCGCCGGACTCCATCGGGCGCATCATCAGTGAGCTCCGAGCGCGCGGGCTCGTCACCGAGAGCGCGCCCGAAGAGGAGCTGGAACAGACCCGGGAGCGGGTCCGGCACTTGGACGGGGCCCGCGCCGAAATGCGCGCGTTGTTTGCTCCCGTCGAGCGCATGGCGAGCGCTCCCCCCGCGCTGCAGCGACGCGCGGTGGTGCTCGGCTGGTGCACCGCCGAGGCGCTCGTGCCTGCACTGCGGGAGGAGGGCCGCACGCGAGGGATCGCGCTCGATGTGCAGTCCGGATTCGAAAATGACGCGGCGCTCGCTCACCGCCACGACGCTGACTTCACCGTTTTGGTCCTCGGCAACTTCCGTCTCCTCGCGCCGCTCTTCGCCTTCGGCGGGGAGGACACCACCGGCGACACGCTGAAGCGCGCAATAGCCGAATGCGAGCGGACGATTCGGGACGCTGCTGCGCACACCCGCGGCACACTATTGGTGCTGGGATTGGTGGCGCCTCAGGCAGAGCCTCTCGGTCTCCTGGGCGCGTTGTCCGAGCACAGCTTCGCGGATCGAGTCTTCGAGCTGAACCGATCGATCCGCAGCGTGGTGCGGGCGCTCCCCAGCGCGCTCTATCTCGACCTCGACCGCCTGCTCGCAGGTGCCGGCAAGGCGAGCTTGTTCGACGACATGCTTGCGCCCTGGGCGCACGCAGGAGTAGCCAGCGGCGCCGGCAATCCGGAGTATCATCGCATTGTCGCTCACGCTTGCTTCGACGCTTTGGAGGCAGCGACCGGAACGAACGCGATCCGTTGCGTCGCGGTGGACCTCGACGGCGTGCTGTGGCCCGGCGAGATTGCGGATCCGGATTTCCAATTCGACGACGAGCTGCGCTCGACGTCCTTGCTCTACGGTGTGCATGGCGGCATCCACGAGGCGCTGCGTGCGCTGCGCGGGCGCGGCATCACCCTCGCCGTCGTGAGCAAGAACGTGAAACAGAGTGTGCTCGAAAAATGGCGCAGCGTGACCAGCGGCGCGCTGGGCTCGGCGTCCCACCTGCTCCACCCCGATGACTTCGCCCTGCTCGAGATTGGCTGGGACAACAAGAGCCAAGTGCTCCGGAAGCTGTCCGCCGAGCTCGGCGTGGCTCCGGCAGCCATCGCCTTCATCGACGACAGCCCGCTCGAACGCGCCGAAGTGCAGCATATGCTGCCACAGGTGTGGGTGCTCGACGCACCCATTGAACGCATGCGTGAGACCCTGCTCCGGTCGCCGCGCTTTGAGGTGCTGGAGCGGAGCGCCGAAGCACGCACTCGCGCCCAGACGACGCGCGCTCGCATCGAGCGAGATCGTGCGCTGGTCTCTGCTGAGAACCGCGGCGTGTTCCTCGAGAGGCTCCGGGTGCGTTGTACGCTGCGCGCGGCACGCGAGCCGACGGAGCTCGATCGCGTGTGCGAGCTGGTAGCGCGCACAAATCAGTTCCGCACGACCGGGGAGCGTTTCTCCCGACGCGAGCTCGACGCCCTGACCCGAGCCGCCGAGACGACGATTCTGTCGCTGTACGTAGCTGATCGCTTCGCCGACTACGGCTTGGTGGGTGCTGCGATCGTCGAGCGCGGCGAGCTGCGCCTGCTCGCGCTGAGCTGCCGCGTGATCGGTGCCGAGGTACATCAGGTGTTGTTCCGCGCGGCACTCACAGCATGCCGTGCCGTGCAAGACGGCGCCGACGTCGTCGTGCGCTTCAGCGAAACTCCGCACAACGCACCAGCGCGGCGCCTGTTCGACGGCAGCGGATGGATCTCGACGAAAGCGGGCTACGAGCTTTCGGCCGCCGCGCCGCTCCCCGACGATCCGGCTCACTGTTTCGTGGTCCACGCTTGACCGTGGGTGGGCCGACCGCTAGCGTTTGATGCATGAGCGTCTCCCTCACCTGGCACAAGCTGTCGCTGGTCCAAACCGTCAAGGCTTCGGATGGGACGCTGTCGAGCTACAAACTGGGAAGTGTCACGGTGAGCCCCACAGTCGCCACCCAGTTCAAAGGCTCGACCATCGAGTTCGAGTTCGTGCACACCGACGCCGAAGCGACGAACGCGGAACCCGTCTCCCTCACCAAGATCCTGATCGGCCTCTGACGGCAAGCGCCACCCTCCGCTCGTGGGTTCGGCTCAAGATCGACGGCGCGCCGGTCGATTTCGAGATCGTAGTGCCGGCGGCGCCGACACGCCTTCACGTCTTGATGCCGGTCCTGCGCGGACTCGCGAGTCAGATGGCGGACATTGGCAGCGCTCGCGCCGAGCAGGGCGGCAAGACGATTTCATGCCGCAAGGGCTGCGGCGCATGCTGCCGACAGCCGGTTCCGATCAGCGAATCGGAGGCGCTCGCGCTGGCTCGGCTGGTCAGCGACCTGCCCGAGCCGAGGCAGAGTGAGGTGCGGGCGCGCTTCAGCGCCGCGCTCGAACGGGTTGTCTCCTCTGCACTATTCGGGAGGCTCCGACAACCGGCCGAGATGAGCAACGCGGACTTGGCCCTACTCAGCCGAAGCTACTTCCAGCTCGGAGTCGCGTGTCCGTTCCTCGACGACGAGTCCTGCTCGATTCACGCCGAGCGCCCGCTGGCGTGCCGCGAGTTTCTCGTCACCTCGGCGCCAGAGCACTGCGCCGCACCCTCGGATGAAACAGTGGAGCGCGTCCCGCTTCCGGCTCAGACCTTCCGCGCCGTGCGGGCCGTGGATGCGCGCGCGACGTCGTCGGCCGGCTGGACGACGTTGATCTTTGCGCTCGAGCACGCCGCTACGGCTGCGGACCCACCTGAGCGGCCCGGTCTCGAGTGGCTGCGAGAGGTGTTCGCGGAGCTCGCTGGTACTCAGGGCCGTTTCGTTGACTAGCCGCGCGACTGAACCAGCGAGAGTGGAGCTCGTGCGGGACCGACGGGTCAGGTCATGGCAGCTGCGGCCCGTGGGCACGCGTCGTGAAAACCTCCCGCGGCTCCGTCACTCCGCGCAGGGTGTGGTGCCCAAGCGAGATCAGAGCGTCACTGCCGAGCGCCGCAGCGAAGACGTCCGTCATCAGGAGCGGGCAGCTGAGCGGCTTGCACAGCGCCTCGACCCGGCAGAGCTCGTTCACGGCTCCACCGATCACCGTGAAATCCAGGCGCCCGCGCCCACCAACGTTACCGTACATGACCGCTCCAACGTGCAAGCCGACACCAATCGCAAGCGCGGGTCGGGTGCTGTCCGCGCTCGACCAAGCGCGGACGGCGTCGAGCACTTCCTCTGCTGCAGCCAGCGCCCGGCGGCAGGGCTCGCGCGCGTCGCTCCCGGCGGGGAACACCGCCAGCACGGCATCGCCGATGAACTTGAGGATCTCGCCGCCCTCGCGCTCGATGGGCGCGGCCACGAGCTCGAAATAGGCGTCGAGCACCGCCACGACCTCGCGCGGCGGCAGGCGGTCGCTCAGCTCGGTGAAGCCGCGCAGGTCGCAGAACCACATCGCTGCCCGGTGTTCGACTCCAGTGCCGCGCCGGAATTGCCCCGCCAAGACCCGACTCGCAGCGTTGGCGCCCAGGTAGACCTCGAGCAGCGATCGCGTCGCGAAGCTCGCCCGGGCCAGCTGAAAGTGCAGCGACAGCAGCGGTCCTAGCGCAAGCAGAGCGTCAGCCTGCCCCGGCGCAAATCCGCCGCTCCGATCGCAGGCGAAGGCGATCCAGGGCGGGCGTTCGCCGCCGGGCTCGAGCGAGAGAATGAAGTAGTTGGTGGCGCCCGCCGCGGCCAGTTCGCGCAGCAGCGCGAACGGGATCTGCTCGCGTTGTCTGTCCAGGCGGCAGCGTAGCGAGGCGATCTGATCGCGGTGAATCACCTCGTTTGGAGTTCCTACGTAATTGGACGTCGCGGTCACATCGTGATCCCGCCGTATGACCTGGCACTCGCCGCCGCGAGTCCAGAGCAGCTGATTTCCCCAGAGCTCCGGGTGCAGCGTGGGGATCCATGCGCTCACTCGGAAAATGGCGAAGCCCCGTTGGTTCAGCTGCGCGGCGAGCCCGGCGACGAACGCCTCGGGCTCGAGCTTGCCGGCCGAGGCGTGCAGCAGCCACTCGGCGACTTCCGGTGCCCCGAGCTCGCTCACCTGCGGTCCTTCGCCGGGAGTGCGTCTGCGAAGCGCGGATCGTCCTTCCACGCCGGTCGCGGAGCCGGCTCGCCGGCCCGCGGGACATGGGGCGAAGGGGCCAGCTTCTCCATCTGGTGCACGTAGCGCGGGCAGTTCGGGAACACGCGCTCGATGTCCACTCGCGCGACGAGGGCTGCGCCCGGCATGCTCTCCAGGAGCGGGTCGTCGAACCCGAGGCGCGCGCGGCCGTGGATGCGCAGCCGGGCGGGGCGCGTCCAGTCGATGAACAGGAGCGCGACTTCGCTCCGGACCTGGACGTTGCCGAGCGAGCGAAACTGACCGTTGCCATCGTAGTCGGGCCAGGCGAGCTCTGTGGGCGAGAGCACCCGCACGAAGCCGGGGGCGCCACCCTTGTACGAGCAATCCGGAAAGCCGCTCGCGTCTGCCGTGGCGAGGAAGAACATGTCCGCAGCGCTCACCAGCGCCGCGTCGCCCTCCCCGAGCGCGCTTCTGTACGTCAACTGTTCCAGGCGATCGGCGATGCGTCGTGTATCGAAGCGATCCTGGAGCCCCCGACTCCCCCCGTGGTAGCTGGACATTCTCCCGCCAATCATACGCGCGCCTCGCCCTCGCGCGCTACGCGTGACGCCCGGGCACGGGATCGCCAGCTCGAAGGGACGGAGTTCGTCGCGGGTAGCTGGCAAGGGGTAGCAGTCCCGACTCGCTGGAACATGCCGGCTTCGGGGTCGGGGTACGGCGTCCGCCGGGTGCGCATCACGGGGCCCACCCAGGACGCAAAGGTCGAGCACATGAAGCTCCGGCTCGTTGGCGGGAAGGCCGTCGACGCCGAGTGTCAGAGACCTCCTATCAGGAGCCCGGGGCGGGCGCCGCATCTCGCCTTTGTGCCGCACTCCGGCTAACGTGTGTGCGGGTTTCTACTCGGGTGGTGGGCGATGAAGCGGGTCGGCGCTCTCTTGGCGGTGGGCTTTGGTTTTCTGACGGCTGGTGCTTGTAGCAGCGACGATGCGGGAGAGCTGAGGCGCGCGAAGCTCGCCGAAGGTTGTCTGGTCAACTCGGACTGTTCGCAGACGCCGGAGCCGCTGGTGTGTGCGTTCCAGCGCTGTCACGTGAAGTGCAACACGGACGCGGACTGCGAGAAGGGTCTGCGCTGCATGCTCGCCGACAAACCGGTGCACGTCTGCCAGCTACCGGACGAGCTGCCGAGCCCACCGTGCAAGTACAGCAGTGAGTGCCCCGGTGAGCAGGTGTGTGGCGTCGATGGAGAGTGCCGCGACGCCTGCAAGACGGACAAGGACTGCGTCTCGCAACAACTCTGCGTGAGCTCGACGTGTGCGTCGAAGGAGGAGCTCACGAATGGTCAGCTCGAGCCGCAGCCCGGCGTCGATGGCGGAACCAAGGAGTGCGAGTACAACTCCGAATGCCCTGCGGACCAGGTCTGCCGTCCGCAGGGCACGTGCGGTCTCGAGTGCAAAGGCGTCAAGGACTGCGCGACCGGCCAGAACTGCGTGGGGAGCAAATGCGTGTCCAAGGGTGGACCCGCCACGCTGCCGGACCACTGCAAGAACGCCCTGAAGGACGGCGACGAGAGTGGCATCGACTGCGGCGGCAGCTGCTACCCGTGCCCGACCGGCGGCGACTGCACCAAGAAAGAGGACTGCACGAGTCAGAGCTGCGCCGCGAGCAAGTGCCAGGAGCCAACCTGTGGCGACGGCGTGCGCAATGGCAGTGAGACGGGCACCGATTGCGGTGGCCCGAGCTGCACGGCGTGTCCCGCGGCCCAGACCTGCAACGTTCCGGCGGATTGCAGCGCTGGGATCTGCAAGTCCGGAACGTGCGTGGATGCAAGCTGCGCCGACGGCCAGCAGAACGGCGACGAGACCGACATCGACTGCGGCGGCGGCACCTGCCCGGCCTGCGACGGCGCGAACAAGGGCTGCGTCATCGGCGGCGACTGCACCAGCGGCGTCTGCACGGCGTACTCCTGCGCGCTGCCGACCTGCACCGACGGCCTGAAGAACGGCAAGGAGACTGCGCAAGACTGCGGCGGAGCCGAGTGCAAGCCGTGCAGCGCGGGAAAGGGCTGCGCGCAGGCCGGCGATTGCGTGAGCAAGGTCTGCATGACCGGAACCTGCGTCGCCGCAACCTGCACTGACACCGTCAAGAACGGCAACGAGACCGACACTGACTGCGGCGGTTCGGACTGCGACAAGTGTGCAAGTGGCAAAGCCTGTGTTCAAGCCACCGACTGCAGCGCCGGCGGCTGCGTCGGCAACGTGTGCAAGGCCACCTTCAAGCTAACGATCACGCCGGCGGGCACCGGCGCAGGCACGGTCAAGTCCGACGTCGGCGGCGTCGACTGCGGCGCCACGTGCAGCGCCGACATCCTCGACGGCACGAGTGTGGTGCTCACGGCTACCGCGGCGTCGACCTCGACGTTCACGAGCTGGGCCGGCGGCGGCTGCACCGGCACGGGCACGTGCTCGCTCACGTTGACTGCGGACACGACGCTGACGGCGAGCTTCGGAGGAGTGGCTCCCGGGGGTGTGGTGCTGACGAAACCACTGGGGAACGCCTATTCCACGGCGTACCCGGGAGGAACGGACGCCGCAGGCAACTACTATTTCCACGGCGTGTTCAACGGGTCTCACGACTTCGGGGGCGGACCGGTGAGCGCGAACGCCTACGACGGCTTCATCGCAAAGTACTCCCCGAGCGGCGCGTGGCTCTGGTCGCGCAAGCTCGGAGGCGCGGGCGAGGAGACCGTAGAACGAATGGTCATCGAGCCAAGCGGGGACGTTGTACTCATTGGGCGCGGAACGGCGGCCACTGGCCTCGACTTCGGAGGCGCACCCACGAGCTGCAACGCGGGTGGCCTCATCTTGGGCAGGTACGCCGGGGCAGATGGCGCGCACAAATGGTCGAAGTGCGTGGGGTCGGGTGTCGACACGGTAACCAGTGCAGTGCTCGACGGGAGCGGCAACGTCGTGGTTGCGGGCACGCTCGCCAACGGGACGACCGACTTCGGCACGGGGCCGCTCAGCGCTCAAGGCACGGACATGTTCGTCGCATCGTTCGCGCTTTCGAACGGAGCAGCCGTCGCCGCCAAGGACTTCGGCGGCGCGTCGGACGACCGGACCTTCGAGCTCGCACGCGCCGCGGATGGCAGTTTCGCGCTGGTCGGAGAGTGCACGGGCAACGTCGACTTTGGCAGCGGGATCGTGACGACGGGCAAGGGCGGCACGGACCTCTGCGTCGCGAAGCTGAGCTCGGCGTGGGTTCCAGCCTGGGTGCGGCAGCTCGGTGACCTCGGAGCGGACACGGGCTACTCGGCAGCCTTTGCGCCAAGCGGGAAGCTGGTGGTCACTGGGGTCTTCAACGGGCAGGTCGATTTCGACACCGGTACGGTGGACGTGGCCAAGGGAGGCGGCGACATCGTGCTCGCCCAGATAAACCCCACGACCGGCGCCATCGAGTGGCACAAGGTGTACGGCACCACAGCCGTCGAACGAGCCTCGCATCTCGCCATTGCAGCCAACGGTGACATTGTCCTGGTGGGAGGCTTGGAGGCCCCGCTCGGCTTCGGGGGCCCGCAGGTGCCGGCGGGTCTGTTCTGTGTGAAGCTGTCGTCAACTGCGGCCTTCGTCTGGAGCTCTGCCTTCTACGCGCCGCCGAGCGGCGCGTCCCTCGCCGTCGGCCTCACCCCGAGCGGTGGGGTGATGCTCGGGACGCAGAACGGCGGAGTCGGAGCGGAGGGTCTCATCCTCGCGCCATGACGCTGCGCCCTCACCCGCACCTACTCCATCTCCTCGACTCGTGAGCTTTCGCGAGCCGGTAATTCAAGTGGGTTTTCGCCGCTCATGACGATCGCGATCTGATCATCGCAAGACTGCCCACGTCGAGCCTAAGGCCGCTCGGACCGGCCCGCGGAATTCCCGACCGCTTCGAGCCAGGTCCCAAGAGAGCCCTCGCGCTCCGACGAGTCCCCGGTGCTGCGCGTCCCCGCCGGCTCCACCAAGAGCACGTGGCACTCCTCGGGCGCGAAGGGCTGGTGCTCGACCTCACGCGGGACGACACAAACGTCACCCGGTCCCAGGTCCACGCTTCCGTCGCGAAAGCGCAGGCAGAGTCGGCCGCCGAGGACGAAGAAGAGCTCGTCGGTGTCGGAGTGGCTGTGCCAGACGAACTCACCCTCGAGCTTGGCGAGCTTCACGTGGTAGTCGTTGAGCGACGCGATGATCCGCGGTGACCAGCGCTCGGAGAACGTCGCGAGCGCGTCCCGGGACCGGATGACCGGCGGAGGCATGCGGCATGGTGTCACCTGTGGTGCAGTGATGGCAATGCGCCGGTGCTCGCGTTCGCTCTGACGTCGAGCGATGCGTGGGCGACGGCGCCCGACCGCTGCGGCGAGCGTCACGGATTCGTGAGCTTCGAGCGGTCGCAGGCCGTCAGCTCGGCGGCGGGGGTCCAGAAGGCTTCGCCGGAGCGCGGACGCACGCCCAGGCGATGTGTATCCAGGCGCACAAAGTCAGCGCGCACTTCGGCGCCCTTGGCGCGCGCTCAGCTGATTGTGAACGGGGTGCTGTTCACGGTCTTGCCGTTGAGCTCGAGCTCCACGCGATACTTGCCGATTGGCCAACCCTTGGTTGGGCGCGTCAACGAGGAGTCGATGGTCATGGGATACTTCCCGCCAAGCTCGGTCAGCTTGGTTTGCTCGATCTCGACGGTCCGGATCGGCGTCTCCTTGGGAGCTGCGTCACCGACGTCTTCCGCGATCCACTTCACCTTCGCGGAGGCGAGCGGCCCGGGACCCGTGCTGACCTCCCACACACCGAAGATCGCGGTCATATCCTTGTCGAAGGTGGTCTTGGGCGCGACCACTCGGAGGTCCTTGACCTCGGTCCCCAGCTCGGCCTTCACGCTGAAGGCGCTGGCGGCTGGCGCCGTCGCCGCTGCGGACGCAGACGCCCTGGACGAGGTCCCGCTCTTGTCGCTCTTGCAGGCCAAGAGCGCGACGGCCACGAGCGCGAGAGCTGCTGCACCATTGAGTATCCTGAGCATGTTCCGTACCTCCGATGGGCCCGCACGCTAACACGCCGCGAGACGCGAAAGCGCGACCCGGCGGCTTCGGCCTCGATGGCGGAGTCACATCAGCCAGAGGGTGAGTTGGCGCTGTTGACCCACGGGTCTTTCGGGATTTCCAGCTCGCGATCGCATCCAGCTTCTGACAGAGTGCCGGCGAGTCGCGGCAAGGCCGCCGAGGGAGGAGACCCGATGTCGATGTTCAGAACGGTGAAGGCGTGCGTGTTCCTGTTGAGCGCGGGGCTGGTGTTCTCGACGGGAGCGTGTGGCGGCGACGACGGAGATGGCGGTGGCGGCAGCGGTGGCGGCGGAGGCTCGGCAGGCTCACTGTTCGCCTGTGACACTCCAGCCAAATTCGCCTGCTTCGAGATCGCCATCACGGCGGGTCCCGGGCAGCAGGCCGCCGCCGACCAGTGCACCTCCGACGGCGGCACGGCCACCACCGCGTGCCCTACCGCCTCCGTCGCCGGTGAGTGCCTGGGCGCGATTCACTATTTCTACTACAGCGGCTTCAGCGGTCTCGATAAGGCCCAGCAGGTCTGCGAGGGCCTGGGCAGCACGTGGTCCACGCCTTGAGCTGAGCGTCACCTTCCCCGTTGCATGCCCACACGATTGATCGAGCTCGAGTCCGGGCGCGTCTGGGAGCTCCTGGCAACCGCCAAGAACGCTGGCCCGTCTGGCTCGGGAACGGAATGTTATCGGTATTCCATCAATCGTATGCGTAGAGCGGACGTGACGCTGTCCGGTCCCTGGATCAGCAAACACCATGGCGCGGTTGAGTATCACGACGGAGAGTGGCGGGCCGTGGACGGTGGCAGCGTGAACACCGTGACGGTGAATGGCGAACGGCTGACAATGTCGCGGGTAATCGTGGATGGTGACGTGATCGGACTCGGCCAGTCCCAGCTGCGATTCGAGACCGACGGCGGACCGCCAGGTGTCCCTCCAAGGTAGCTCCCATGACGTCAGCCCGCTTGACGGAAAGCTCGGCTTTCGCGGCCGGGCCCCATCAGTGACCGAGCACGGCTCCGGAGCCTGCAGCCACGTCCGTGAGGCAGATCTGCTCCCCCGCACCGAGCGGGTTCGGGAAATAGATTTCGCTCCCGCTCTCGACCCTCCCCCGGTGCAGGCCCAGATGGTTGAGCGGGCGATACACCGAGACGATGCGACCGCGCGTCGTCTGCCGCCCTTCGAGTGCGGATGCGGCAATGGGCGGGGCTGACCAACACCACTCCAGCGCCTCCCGCAAGGAGGCAGAACAGACACCCGCTACAGCCGCAGCCGCGAGCTCGCTTCCCTGCCTCGTCACCCACGGCGTTTGGGTCGCCAGGGGCTGGAACTCTGAGTCGAGGCGCAAAGGGTCGGCTCCGGTGCAAGTGCGCTTGGCTCTGATATGCTGCCAGGCCACGCCATGAAACGATTCGTATTTGGCTTGGGCATGCTGGCTTGGCTGCTGGCCGTTTCTTGCACCTCCGAATCGACCAACGTCAACAACGACGGCGGCACCGGGGGAACGGCCACCGGCGGCACGGACGGGGGCGTCACCGGCGGGGCATCCGGCGGGAGCGTCACCGGCGGTGCATCCGGTACGGGTGGGGACGCAGCGACCTCCACTTGCACTGACGACAAGAAAAACGGGGACGAGACCGACAAGGACTGCGGCGGAGCGTGCGGCCCCTGCGACAGCGGCAAGGGCTGCAAGACCGGCGCGGACTGCAGCAGCAAGGTATGCGACAAGGACCAGCTCACGTGCTCGCCTCCCGACTGCACCGACGGGCAAACCAACGGGCAAGAGACGGCGCAAGACTGCGGGGGAGTGGCCTGCCCCAAGTGCGACGACGGCAAGGCCTGCAGTCAGGGCTCGGACTGCTCGAGCTCCGTGTGCAACGCGAACGTCTGCCAGGCCGCGACCTGCAGCGATGGCGCGAAGAACGGAGACGAGACCAGCGTCGACTGCGGCGGAAGCTGCGTCGCTTCGCAGAACAAGACCTGCAAGGACGGCGATGCGTGCACCGCCCAAGCAGACTGCACGAGCGGCATCTGCATCGGCGCTCCCAAGACTTGCGCAGCGCCCACGTGTATCGACACCGTGAAGAACGGCGCCGAGACGGATCTGAACTGTGGCGGTGGTTCTTGCCCGAAGTGTGATGACGGCAAGCAGTGCGGCGTCGCCGACGACTGCACCAGCAGCGTGTGCACGACCAGCACGTGCCAGGCGCCGCTGTGCGATGACAAGAAGAAGAACGGCACGGAGACCGACGAGGACTGCGGCTCCAACTGCCCCAAATGCGCGGACTCCAAGGCTTGCGCGAACGCGGGCGACTGCCTCAGCGGGGTCTGCACGGGAAACAAATGCCAAGCCCCGCTCTGCACCGACGGCGTGCAGAATGGCAGCGAGACCGGCGTCGATTGCGGTGGAAGCTGCAAGGGCTGCGCGGCCGGCGGGGCTTGCAGCGTCAACGCCGATTGTTCGACCGGACTGTGCGCCGCACAGAAATGCGAGCGCTGGGCCAGGGACTTCGCCACGAGCAACTGGGAGATCCCGTTCGGCTTCGCGACGAGCAGCAGCGGGCGAACGGCAATTTCGGGCTACCACACCGGTCCCGATCTGGATTTCGGCAAAGGCAAGCTCAACTCCGGGACGGACTACAACGCATTCGTCGCGGTGCACGACTCTGCCGGCGGGGCGCTCTGGGCGCGGACCATCGGACTGTCCGGCAAGTTCGAGGCCGCACTGGCCGTGGCGGTGGACGCTTCCGACAACGTGTACGCGCTGATCGCCTACTCCGGCGATCTCGACCTAGGCAGCGCGGCTTGCCCGAAGCTGAGCGTCGGCGTAGCGCCGTACGGCTTGGCGGTCGTGAAGCTCGCCGCGGCGGACGGGGCGTGCCTCGCACAGACCTCGCTGCTGAGCAGCGTTGCGACTTGGGTGCAGCTGGACTCCTGGAAACCCGCGAGCATCGCGGTGAACGCCGCCGGAGTCGTGGCTGTGACCGGCGCGGTCGTCGCCAGCAGCCCCGACACCGACGTCTTCGTGGCCCGCATCGATGGAACCAGCGTGTGGCAGAAGACGTTCGCGAGTCCGGCCACCAACGACGGCGGGCTCGGAGTGGCGCTGAACGCCGCGGGTGACGTGTTCGTCACCGGCTACTTCCGCGACACCTTCGACATCGACAGCCCGGCGCTGACCGCCGTGGGCGGTCATGACTATTTCGTGGCACGGCTCGCCGCTTCGGACGGCGCGACGGTATGGGCAAAACGCTGGGGGTGCTCCAACTCGGCGCAGGGTTATGGTCCGGACCGCGGCGTCGCGCTCGTGCTCGACAAGAACGACGACGTGCTCGTGGGCGGTGGCGTCATTCCGAATGGCTGTGACTTCGGCAACGGGACCCCCCTGGGCGGCGCGGGAGCGTCGGACGCTTTCGTCGCCAAATACAAGGGACTCGACGGGAGCTACGTGTGGCACGCCTTCGCCGGAAGCCCGGGAGCCGACGCAGTGAGTGCCCTGGCCCTCGATGCTGCGGGCAACGTGTTCCTCGGTGGCCACACCGACGGCACCACCCTGAGCTTCGGCGAAACCGTCGGCTCCGGTGCGGCCACCGACGGCTTCATCGTCGCGCTCACGCCGACCGGGCAGCACATCGACTCGATGACCATCTCGGGCGCCGGGGAAGAGCGCGTCGTCGGTCTCGGCTTCAACGACAGGGGCGGCCTGGTCGCCTACGGCGTCCATGGCAAGGATGCGAACGTGGGTTTTCTGCCGCTGCTCGCCGGGAACGCCGTGTACGACCTATTCCTGGTCAGCTACGGCTCGACGCTTCCCTGACTGGTGCGAGTTGGTTACACCTGGCCCGGGCGACGCGGTGCTCGCCTCTCGCCCAGGCAGCCCCTACGCCGACGCCCCGACCCGAGCCACTCGAGCAGGAGTACTTCGAGAGCGGAGACCACCCCGCTCTCTGCATCGATCGCCGATCGCCCCGACCATGCGCGCGGCGTCCCGGCTCACGCCATGGATCATGGTCGCTGGCGGCGTGCTTCCGCGCTCAGCCTTCGAAATGCCTCGCCCTCCTCGATCAGACCGTCGACAAGTGACGCCAGTTCATTGCCATTTTTCATATCGAAGCTCCGTTTTCGTTCGTGATGATTGGTCAGCGTCTACCTGCCCGTGACGAGCTCGATGACGCGCTGTTCGGAAGGGGCGCCGGCGTGGATGACCTGCTCGAACCCCGACCGCGACATGGCCCACGCCGCCAGGCCGACGAAGGCCACCACGGCAGAGAGCCCCAGGAGCCCCGTCATCACACTCCGCTCCACCGGACACACCGGCTCGTTGCTCACGTTCATGCGAATGTCCTCCTCTCGACGCGCGGTCGATGTTCAGAGGCTACGGGAAACGGACCGCCCGGACTTCGGGGGGACCACGCATTTTCAGGGACTTTTGTCCTGGGTGGTTCTACCCAACGAGGCCGCGCTGATACGCCCAAGCGGTCGCGGCGGCGCGCGTGGGCACGCCCAGTTTTGCGAAGATGTTGCTGACGTGCCGGTCGACCGTCTTCTCGCTCAGGAAGAGCTGGCGAGCGATCAGCTTGTTGGTCTTGCCGGACGCAACGAGCAACAGCACCTCGAGCTCGCGTGCGCTCAAACCGTGGGCACTCCGATCAGGGCTTGCTGCAACGCTCGGGGCGGCGGGCATCGACTCGATCGCCGCGAGGTCCGGCGCGGCGCCCAACGCGACAACGCGGCATGGGCGTCGCCCCAAGCCCGCCGCTCGTACGCCTCGCGGCCCTTCGCCTTCTCGGCCTCCACCCGCCGAACTCTACACGAAGGTGTCCCCCGTCAGGGCGAACCGACGTTCCCGTCCACGCCGACCACCAGCTGCAACAGGAAGCGCACGTCCCCGCGGGGCGAAGCGGTTACGTCGAGGCCGCCACCGATCGTCGGTGAGAGCCCCCACGTGCCGAGGGCGTCGCCCATGGTTGGCAGGTAGCGCCCGCCGATGAAGACCTGCTCGTCGGCGCTGACGGGCAGGCTGACGAGCGGGCCGAAGGCGGCGCCCAGGCCGACCACGTGATAGCGGAACAAGAACGCGGTCTGGATCGAGGTCGGCGCACCGAACTTGGGATAGGCCTGGGGTCCGGCCATGAGCGCGAGCTCCGAGCGCAGGCTCGCGCGCAAGGACAGCTCGAGCGCGGCGCTCCAGCCCCCGCCAAACCCCGACTCACCGAAGTTGGTCTTGCCGACGTGAACCCCGGCGAGCAATCGGTAACCCGCGGGCGTGAGCAGCCGCGCTTCGGGGTGCGAATGCGTGGCGCCCCGCGCGGCGGCGTCGCTCGCGGAGAAGCTCTCTTTCCCAGCGGGCCCGTATTCCAGCACGGTCGTGCTCCAGCGCAGATCGCCGACGACCACGAACACGTCGCGCAGGCACATTCCGTCGTCCGTCATCACCGGGTGGCCGTAGGCGCGCACCAAGCGGGGCGTCTCGCCACGGAATTTCTCCGCAGCGTCGGCACTGATCCCCAAGAGGCAGAAGCGCCCTTCGCCCCAGGGTGAGAGCCACACTCCACCTCCGGTCTCGACGACATCATCGAAGTAGTGATGCTCGACCCTCGCCACTCCGCGTTCCATGCCATCGGTGACACCCGTCCAGAACACCCTGGTCGACGCATGGCGTTTGGGCTCTCGTCGCACGTCGCTGGGAAGCACGCCCCGCGCGGCGCGGTCGAGCTGCGCTCTTTCCGCGGCGGTCGGGGGTACAAAAGCGGCCGACGACATCGCCTGCGCCTGGGCCGTCTGCTCGGCGAGTGCAAGACACGCAGTGAACGAGAGCGTGACGAGCACCCGCATGACAGGTTGGAGGAACGGGTGCACGTGGAATAGCTTACACACGGCTCTTGACGGTCCCCTCCCCGCCCACGGGCGGCGGTGACCTAAGCCCACGCCCGCCGGGGGGCCGGCGGCGAAGCTCGGCGCTCGCTAGCGCACTCCTTACGCTCTCCCTCCGCGCGCTGGTGGTTCCTCGTCTCCGCAAAGAGCTTGTCATAGCAAGTATTCCCCGGACGAGGCACCCACGTCCTGGCCATCCACCGCACCTTTGGCGCCGAAGGGTCGCCTCGACTCTCACGTTTCGGCGCCGACCACGCGCTGGAGCTCGCCGGTCACCTGCGTGTAGGCCGCATCGATATCGTCGTCGATCTTCAGTGGCGGCAGCAGCCGCATTCGCACGCGCGATGGGAACGGCAGCCACGGCGACGGCACCAGCGTCCAGGAAAGCCAACCGGCCAGGACGGCGAGCCACGGTCCACCGGCGGCGTGCCCGCCGAACCCAGCCCCGACACAAACGAGCGCGCCGACCAGCGAGACCGGCACGCGCTTCACACCGGCCAGGCGCGGCCAGAGCAGGAGCCAGGCCAAGAGCCGCGAGCGCCAGAGAATGGGCACGGTCCAGTGACTGCCGGTGATGGCCATGGGCACGATCGGCAGCGCGTGATCTCGCGCAATGCGCAGGAAGCCCTTGCGCCCGGCGAAATCCACTCGGCGCGCTTGCCAGAATGGGCGGAACGCCTCGTGGTCGCCGCCCGGGAAGGCGACCAAGGGCACACCGCGTTCGATGGTCGTCTTTGCTGCCGAGTACGTCGACGGCACGATGCCCAACCGGCGCACGAACGGTGACATGATCGGCAGCCAGAACGCGAGCGGGTGGGCGAAGCCCGCGAGCGGCCGCGACATGCCGAAGCACCGGTACCACTCGAGAACGAGGCACAGGACCTCCGCGCTCCCTCCGCCCGAATGGTTGGCGACGATCATGTACGCGCCGCGCTCGGGCAGATTTTCTGCGCCTTCCAGCCGCGGCCGAAACCACAGCCGTGCCCAGGGCCCGATGAAGCGCACGAGCCCGCGAACGAAGGGCTCACTCGCGGCTCCGGGCTCGCCGAAGTCGATGGTCTCGTAACGAGCGCGGAGCCACATGGCTCAGCCCACGAAGCTCATGCCGGGTTTCCAGTCGAAGTCGGCGTGGTCGTCACGGTCCGACGAATCGCGGAGGTGCCAGCCGTGCACCCCGCTCCCTGCTTCGCCCGTCGCCCCATGGAGCATCACAGCAAAGCGAATCACCCGGACACCGTGTCGTCAATCGGATCCGTCAGCTGTGCTCGCTCCGCGCGTCTCGGCGACAGGCACCTGAGCGCGAGGGAGAGCGGAAGGCGAGAGATGCGCTGCTCCGGCGTCTCGGCGCGAGCCGATGAGTACTTCCGCCGCTCGCGGGTGTACGCTGAGACGGATGTCGGTGGAGGGTGACGGAAGTCTGTACTTTCTCGACGAACGAGAGCGCCTGCTGGTGGAGGCGGCACTACCGGTAATCGAGGCCAGCGAGCCCGACGAAGCGGCGCTCTTGCGCGAGAGTCTGGTGCGCCTGTCCCGCGCGGCAGACATCGTGAGCCATAGCCCACCGGTGCTCGGGCACCGAGCGCACGCGGGCGGCCGCGTGCGCTCGGACGAGTCGTTGGTCGAGCTTCTGTGCGCGGTGCCGGAGTGGGACCTCGACTTGCACCTGCCGACGCGGGTGATCTTCGGTCAAGCCTACCTGGTAGCGAAGATCAACTTCCTCAAGAGCATGAGCTACGGGCTGGAAGCCGTGCAGGCCCCCGACGAGCTGCGCGAGCGGGCCGAGCTCGAGCTCGGGCAGTCCATCTATTCGAAGCTCGCCGAGGAGCTGTTCATCTCCATCGTCACCGACCCGAGAGCGGAGCGGCAGGTGAAGGTCGCCGCGGCCCGCTCCTTGTTCAGGGTCTGGGACGACCGCCTGCACGCGGAGATCGACGACTTTGCTCCTGTGCTCGAGTCCATCTGGAGCGCGCGCAACAAGCTGCGTCCCGTCATCGGCACCACGCTGGGAACCCAGGAATATTTCGCGCTCCTGCGCGAGAGCCGCGACACGCGATTTCTCGACTATTTCGTGGGCGACGTGCCCGACGAGCAGGTGCAGGCCTTCGAGGAGTTCCTGTTCGGCCTGTCGTGGGAGCAGCTGTGCGCGCTTCGCGACCGGATGCAAGAGGAGCAGCAGAGCGCGGTATCGATGGAGCAGGCTCGCGCGGCGGTCCCCCCGTCGTGGGCCCCCCGCAACGAAGGTCCGCAAGCGCTCTACACCAGCTACAAGAAGCGCAGGGTCAAGGCGCAGTACCGCGCGCTGACGGAGGCCCCGGGACCGCGCAAGACCGCCGAGGTCTTCGTGATGACGTCGTTTCTGATGCGTGAGCCCACACGCTGAGCGTCGATCGGAATTGGCGTTTAGAACCCAATGACGATTTCCTAGCGGCAGCCATCACATGCTCCCGGTGGCAGCCGTCAGCTCGCTGTTGCCGGCTCGAATCGCTCGGGTGCCGAGCCCCACGGGCACTTCGCGAGCACGGCGCGAGCACGCACGCGCAGCGCGTCATCGAGAGCGTTGTGTTGCGCTCGCGCGAACGCCTTGGCGAGCTCCGCGGAGGACTTCAGACGTTCCGCCGGGTCTTTCGCCAGACCGAGCGCCAGCACCAGATCGATGTCGGTGGGCAGCATCCCGAGCTCGCTCGGATTCACGGGCTGCTCGTGCACGATCGAATACAAGATCGCGTACTGGTCCGGGCCGCTGAAGGCGGGCCGCCCAGTGAGGGCGCGATAGGCCACCGAGCAGAGCGCAAACACATCCGCGCGGTGATCCACCGCCTCGCCACGGCACTGCTCCGGTGCCATGTAGGCGGGCGTGCCGATGGCGCCCTGGGTCAGCGAGCTGGTCGATTCCACGAGCCGCGACACGCCGAAGTCGAGCACCTTCCAGGCTGGCGTTTCGCCTTCGACCAGGAAAAGGTTTTGTGGCTTCACGTCGCGGTGCACGATGCCCGCTTGCTCGGCCGCGCTGAGAGCGTCCGCGACCTCGCTCACCAGCTTGGCCGTGTCGCGCAGTGACAGGCGGCCCTCGGCGCGAAGCAGCTCGGCCAGATCGCGGCCTCTGAGTCGCTCCATGGCGAGATACGGGCTGCCATCCGGCGCGGTGCCGGCGCCCAGCACGCGCACGACGTGGCGAGACTTCAGCGCCGAAGTGATGTTCACCTCGCGCACGAAGCGCTCGACCTCACTCGGGCTGTCAATCAAGTGCGGGTGAAGCACCTTCAGCGCGACCGCGTCGCCGTTTGTTTTGGTCTCGGCGCCGTAGACCTCACCCATCGCGCCGCGGCCGATCACCTCACCAACCCGAAAGTCGCCGATAGTGCGGCCAGAGAAGCGCCCGAGGCGGGCGGCGTCGCGCACCTGCCGCAGCTCCGCGCGGGCCTCGTCGAGCAGCGCGCGCCGTCGCTCGACCTCGAGCCGCGCCTTGGCGACGTAGCTGATCGCACCCACCGTGGCCCGCCGGCTGGTCCACGCCAGCCAGAACACCATCGCGAGCAGGCCTTCGAGCAAGATGGTGAGCCCGAACAGCGCCCGGAGGTTCTCCTTCTGCAGCGCCAAGACCGAGCCGGTCAGCGGCAAGACGTGCGTCAAGGACAGCGCCACCAGCGCGAAGTATCCGAGCGCACACGCGAGGTACACGAGCCAGGCTTCGAACGCGTGGTCGTTGCTCGCGAACGCCCACACGATGATCGCGAGCAAGAGCGACGTGGACGAGAGCAGCCCGAGGTACGCGGTCGCGAGCAAGGCCGCCAGCGCCATCAGCAGCCCGAGCAGCAGGCGCGCCGGCTGACGACCGCGTTTCGCCCCGCGCGCGGAAACGTCGACGTAGGCGGCGACGCCGGCGATGGCGAAGAGCAGCGCCGTGATCACCCAGTGCACCGGGCGCTTGTGCACGACGAGCTGCAAGAGCACCGCGCAACCGAGCGCACCGATGATGGTCAAACGCATGCCCACCGCGGCGTGCGCGTGGCTCTCCTTCTGCAGCGCGGCCTCCTCGATGGTGCGCTGCGCGTCGGCGTCGGCCAGGGTCGGCGCTTCGTCGACCGTCAGGTCGGTCGATGGGCTCGGTTCTTCCGCCGGCATGACGCCGGTAGGAGAGTACCTACTTCTTGACGGTCGGGCACTCGCTCTTCGCGGTCGCGTGAATCGGCTGCGGCTTGTTGATCGGGCACGACTGCTGGGTCAGCGCTGCCTGCGGCGTCTTGCTGCAGCACAGCGTGCCGGTGACGATGCCCAGGTTGCACTGATCGCCCGCCTGAAAGTACACCGTCGAGCTCAGCGGGGTGCTCGCTACGCACCCGCGGTCATCGCCGGGTGAGAAGAACACGTTGCAAGATTTCGGGTACGGCGCAGTGGTTGGGCACGAAACCGTGAGGCAGTCGCCAAACAAGTTGATGCTCTGGCACACCTCGTCGTTGCACACTTGATCCTTGCCGTCACAGTCCTCATCGATGCCGTTCCCGCAGATCTCTGCAGTCGGCACGCAGCCTGCGCTGCCACCTGTGCCTGCCGAGCCCGCGCCCGCCGAGCCGCCCGCGCCGCAGCTGGCGTCGGCGCCGTCGCAGTCCTGGTCGACGCCGTCGTCACAGATCTCGTTGTCCGGTCCGACCGCGCCCTCGCACGCCCCCCACTTGCCGAACTCGCCGCTGCCTTCGCAATTCTGGGTGCCTGCCTGGCAGACGCCTTGTCCTTCTTTGCTCGCGTCCCAAGGGAAGCAGCTCCGGCTATTTCCCGGAGTACACACCTCGCCGGTCGAGCTCGAGCCGCTCGAGCCCGAGCTGCCGCCGCCGATGCCGGTCATGAGTTGGCTGCCGCCGCTGCCGCCCGAGCCAGCGCTGCCAGCGGGAACGTCACCGCCGGCCGAGCTCTGATCGTCCGCGGCCGCCGAGCACGCGCCGAGCCAGAGGGTGGAGAGTAGGAGGAGGAGTGAGCCTGAGGAGGAGGTTCGTTGCATGTCCAGTGACGCTGCAACGGGCAGGCCAACCCCCCGCGGAGCGTCTTCTCGCGGGATCTTGCGTGCAAGACCCGGAGAGTTGTATCCAACCACGCTACGGTCGCGCGCGTCCGGTGTATCCGATCTGGCTACAGCCCTGGTATCGTCGCCACGATGGGCGCTGGCGAGCGGCGAACGCTGAGACCCGCAGCGCCGGCGGAGTCGGAAGGTACGGTAGAGCTCGACCCGTTCAGGGCAGTTTCGCCGGTGGTGCGAAGCTTCACTCTCGGCGTAGCGGAGGGTGACGCGCGCGGCCTCAGCTGGAAGTCGTCCTCCGAGCGTTGCTCGATCGGCTCGCACCCCTCGAACGACTTCGTACTCTCGGATCCGACCGTGTCGCGCTTTCACTGCGAGATCACGGTCGCCGGGCAGACCGCGCGGATCCGAGATCTCGGCAGCCTGAACGGTACCTTCGTGGACGGCACGCAGATCGTAGAGGCACACCTGAAGAACGGCAGCGCCATTCGGCTAGGGCGCTCCGTGCTGAGCTTCAGCCTCGGTGAGCTGGAGAGCTCCATTGCGCAGTCCGCCGAGGACAGCTTTGGCGGTCTGATCGGGGCAAGCGTGGCCATGCGCGCCGTGTTCGCTATTCTGGAGAAGGTCGCCCAGAGCGACGCCACGGTGCTGATCGAAGGCGAGACGGGGACCGGCAAAGATGTCGCAGCCGAGGGCATCCACCAGGCGAGCCCCCGCCACGACGCGAACCTGATCGTGGTGGACTGTGGTGCCGTGCCGGCCAACTTGCTCGAGAGCCAGCTCTTCGGTCACGAGCGCGGCGCGTTCACGGGCGCCGAGCAGCGGCGTGTCGGCGCGTTCGAGGAGGCGTCGGGTGGAACGGTGTTCTTGGACGAGATCGGCGAGTTGCCGCTCGAGCTCCAACCAAAGCTGCTGCGGGTGCTCGAGAAGAAGCAGATCACCCGCTTGGGATCGAATCAGCCGCGAGCCGTGGACCAGCGCGTCATCGCGGCGACGAACCGCGACCTGCGTGCCATGGTCAACAGCGGTCAGTTTCGCGAGGACCTCTACTACCGACTGGCGGTGGTGCGAGTGCGGCTGCCAGCGCTGCGTGAGCGGCCGGAGGACATCCCGCTCCTGGTGCGGCGTTTTCTGCAGTCGTTCGGCGCGAGCCCGGAGGTGTCAGAGCGGTTGACCCGCGTCGACTACCTGTCCGCCCTATCGCGATCGGCCTGGCCCGGTAACGTGCGCGAGCTGAAGAACTCCATCGAGCGCAGCATCGTGCTCGACCAGCCGGGACTGCCAACGGAGCCCAGCGTGACGAATCTGGGCGTCGTCGACATCAGCGTGCCCTATGAGGAAGCTCGCAATCGCGCGCTGACCGAGCTCGAGCGCAAGTACCTCTCCGCTCAGCTCGCCGCGCACGGCGACAACGTCTCCGCTGCGGCACGCGCCTCTGGCATCGGTCGCGTGCACTTCCATCGGCTGCTGCGCCGGAGCGGGCTCCGCTGACATATCCGAGCCCACGGTCCTGAGACAGGCCCTGCTGCGAGGCTCTCGACTCCGCTGCTCCCCCGCCGATCCGCCTCGCGGTTTGGTCAGCGCGACATGCGTCGGACGGTTCTGTCCTCGAAGTTGGTCCAGTAGACGTGGGTGGCGTCGATCGCAACCCCGCGCGGTCGAGCCTGCCCTGCCACCAGCGTGACGGGGTTGGCAAACGTGCTCGTGCTCTTTCGGATGCTACCGGTCCCAGAGTACCCGATCGCCCAATACACGAAGGAGCGCCAAGCGTCGCGCAAGATGGCGCGCCGGGCAAGCCAAGCGAACTCAGTCGGCGGTATCTGCGCCTTCACCGACGTGCGCTCGCCCCGGGTTCGTGGCAACCGGCGAGTGAAGGTCCACCAGCGTTCCTCCGTGCGTCTGCCGCCAAGAGGCGCCCTCGGTCATCGGAAGGCCGCCTTCACCTCGGGCTTCATCAGCACAATGAGCGACCAGATACCGACCGGCATCATCAGCGCGCAGCAGATGTAGGTGGTGCAAGGCAGGATGGCCAGGACTGCGCTCACCATGGCGAGCGTGTAGCTCTCGAGCTTTCTCATCTTGAATGCACCGACGAAGCACACCAACGCTGCCACGGCCCAGAGCAGGTACATCAGCGAGGCGATGCCCATCCCCACGGCCCCGCCGAGATCAGCGCGGCTCCCACCGAACGCCGACACGCCGCCGGCGAACAGCACCACCGCCGTTGCGAGCAGGTACCAGAGGCAGCTGATCGCCGAGACGACCATGAGCGCGACGGCGGGCGCTGCAACCTGGCTCGCCGCGACGCGCTGGGTGTCTTGGATCACACCTCCGGGCACCGGCGGCAAGTACCCACCCGGCGGACCCGGTGGCGGCGTGAACCCTCCTTGCATGACTCGAACAGGTTAGCGGAATGCGCTTCGGCGGAAGGCGTCCAGCGCTGGTCTGCCGAATCGCGTGCGGTCGCGGCCCCACTTCCGGAAGCGCGGCAGCCACGAAAAGTGTCGATGAATCCTTCGTGTTCGCGAAATCTGGTTTGGCGGAGCGACCGTCAGAGCTCGTCCGGCCAGCCGTCGAAGGCTTGGGGGTTCTTGACCGGAAGCGACCCGTAGGGGCCGGTGAGCGTCTTCCCTCCGCTCAAGTGCATACTCGTCTTCTCACCGTCCACGACGAACGAGAGCGTGCCGTTGGGCCCGCCGCTGAAGGTGCCGCTCACGGTCTCGACTCCGTTTCGGTGGCGGGTGACCGCGCTCGCGTCCCCGTAGCCCTGCGCCAGCGCTCCGACGTTCCAGAACGTGATGGTCAGCGTCCCCGACGAGTCCCCCCCGGAAGCGCTGACCTGCTGCGGCTTCACACGCTCGAGGATGCCGCGCGTCGCCCCGGCACTGCCCGCAGGCGCCGCGGTGTACTCGAGCTTCGGGGGCTCCCAGACCGCGAGCGGGTCGCGCTTCTTGAAGTCCGAGAGCGCCTTGTCGAACTCGCTCCTGGGCAGCTTTCCGGCCAGGTAATCCTTGTGGATGGCGTCGAGCTTCCTCCCGTCGAAGAACTCGCGCTTCTTCTGGGCCTCCCACTTCTCTTGCTCCTGCGGCGGCCGGCGCTTGATGAGCCCCGACGCCGGGTCGAAGTACATGTCGCGTTCGAGCTCCCGCACTTTGCCCTGGCTATCGATCACCTGCTCGCGCGGCACCCACTGGTCGAGCTGCGCGTCCTTCGCGGCCTTCTCTCGAAGCTCCTGGTCCCGTTTGTCGAGCAGCGGCTTCAGGTACTTCTTGTAAGCCTCCTCCCCACCCGCCGCCCCGGCAATGGACCCGACGCCCGGGATCCAACTCAATGCCGCGGCGCCGCCCGCCGCGCACACCTTCTTGCAGACGTCGTCGACCAGCGCGTGTTTTGCCCCTTGGGTGTCACCCTCCGCGAGATTGCCCGCGACCTTCGCCCCGGTGCTCACGATATCGATGATCTGGGCTAGCTTCTTCAGCTTGTCGAGCCAGGAGATCTCCTTCGCGTACTCGGCGCTCACTCCTTTGGACTCCTCCACCAGCTTCTTGCCGAGCTTCTTCGCGGCCCCCGAGCGAGTCTGGAGCGCGGTCTCCACACCGGCTTTCAGGTCGTCCTGGACCTGCTTCGCGCGCTCGACACTCTTCTGCATGACGTCGAGTGCCTCGCCAGTCCCTTCGTGCGTGACCACGCCCACGACGGGCTCGACGTTCTCGTCGTACGCTTTCTGGTAGCTCTGCCCGTTCGCTGCCGCCGCGAAGAAAACCAGCGCGAGCAACGCCAAGATCCGCCGGAGCCACACCGCACTCGTCATCGCGAGGGCCCCCGGAGCGCATCGGCGTTCTCGACGAACGCCTTGAAGCTCAGGACGTCCACGCGCCGGATCCGCAGCGACGAACCTTCTTCCGCTAGCAGCATCCCCATGAAGAGATCCGGCTTTGCCACGTGGGAGAGCAGCAAGAGGCTACGCCCGTCCCCCTTCACCACGGACACGAGCGACATCCGCTTCCAGTCATCGATGCCCATCGATGCCAGCGCCTTCTTCGACGGCTCTGGCGTCGCCGTGGCCTCGCTTGCGAGGGTGCTCGCTTGGCGCCGCACGAAGAGGTCAGTGACCTCGGCCAGCTTCCCACGCACGGCGTCACCGAATCCGTCTCGCGACTTGGCAACGACGGGCGCGAGCTCGGCCAGGTTCTGCATCAGCTGCTGCCCCGCCGCGACGTGGTTGGCTTCCATCAGCGCGGGATCGCTGAGTCCGTTCGTCACCGAGCGGAACCCCTGCGCCAGCGCTTCTGCCGAGAACAGCTGCTCGAACGCCTTCGCGCTCTCCGCGGTCGAGAAGCCCACGGCGTAGGGCGCAAACGTGGCCTGTTCGGTCCAGCCACGCACGGCTCGAAGCGGCTTCACGCTCCTGTGGCGCACGTATTCGCCGGTCAGCACCTCGACGTCCTCCAGCCGGGGGCGCGCACCACTCTGGTTCCAGAGCATGACCAAGAACGCATCGCTCCACGGGTGATAGAAGGCCATCGGGACCTTGCCCTCGCGGAGCCCGCCCGCACACAGCACCGAGCTCCCCAGCAAGTAGCTCCAGCCGAACTTCGGGTGCGCGCTCGGCCACACGTCCGCTTCGAGTGCCACCCACTTGGCGCGAACGGGCGCGTCGGCGTACGCCTCGAGCGCCTTGGCGGTGCTCTTGAGCGAGACTTGGCGAAAGTCCCAAGCCGCGAAGCTGGCGCGCTCGCGCTCGTCCGTGCGGCCGAGCATCCGATTGCAGCCGGAGCTGCCGGGGGCATCCAGTCGTTTGCACGCAATCAGCGCGAGCATCGCGAGCACCGCACAGAGCAGCGCCTGACGTCGGGTGACCATGGGCGTACCTCGTTGAACCCGGAGCATAGCGACGCGCTCGGCAAGCGGAAAGAAGGGCTGGCGCTCGCGCACGCGTAATCTGCGCGGCCGACGAGGTGAGCGATGCCGTTACGTGTCCCCTGAGGGGACAACTGCGCTGTCCCGCTCACCTCGGAGTCAGCGCGGACTGCAAGCGAGCGGCGTTCGGGGCCTGAAAGCGGTGCTCGACCACGATGCGGTACGTGGTCGCGTCGGGCCCGTAGTAGGCACGGTTGAACTCCTGCCGTGAGGCCAGCGCCGTGCCGTCGAGAGAGACACCGGCGAACAGGCCGCCCACGTCCACCAGCATGTGGATGTCCCTGGCGCTCGACGTGCCCTTGGCCTCGCCGCTGTCGCCGATGGTGCCGGCCGCAACGGCCGTATCGGTCCCCAGAGTGACCCCGTGATTGATCGCCCCGAGCACCGCGGCGTCGGTCATCAAGAACAGGATTACCGTGGCTTCTTGGTAGCCAATCTGCGCGCCCAGACTGCCGGCACCGAGCGAGTAGAATGCGGGGCCACTCCAGACGCCGGACGCGTCCTTGGACAAAAGCACGCCGTTGCCCCCCTCTCCGCCGAAGATGAGGCTCGCCTTGATCAGACGCGGAAAAACCATCACACCGCGCGCGCGCGCCAGGTATTGCTCTAGCGTTGGAAACTGGCCGCTCGCTCGCATGCGATCGACGGCTGACGCAGCTCGGTCGACGATCTTCTGCTGGGGCGAATCATCCGGCCCGCCCGGCGCCGCCTCCCGGTGGCAAGCGAGCCCTAGTGCGGCGAAGAGAATCAGCAAGGCGCGGCGCTGCATGAGCCGAGCCTAACTCCCGCGAGCAGCGCTCGCCGCCCCTCGTGAGCGCGAATATTGCGGCTCATGACCATCGTCAATCCGCTCACTGGAGCCCGCGAATCGGATCGCATGCGCCTGCGACGGCGCGGGCCGCAGCACCTCATTGATGCACCAAGTCCGAGCGGCACTTCTTGACGGCGTCGCCAGCCAAAGCGCGCCCCTTGGCCGCGAGGCGCACGCGACTCTTGGCGAAGTCGACATAGATCGCGTCGTCATATGCGGAGTGGCAGCCAATGCAGTCGCCGACGCGAGCGATCGAGTTGCGTTCTCTTTCGTTCAAGAAACGTGCTCCAGCGCGCGTGGTCTCGCCCTCTCGAGGGTAAGTCTTTGCGTCGCCCGGGTGGCAGGTGGCACAAGCCCGCGCTTTCGCCGTGGTGTGCGGATCGATGGGCGCCCAGAACGTTCGCGAGACGGGTTTGGCGATGCCCGTCACCCGGAGCTGCATGCCTTCCACGAACGGCGAGACGCGAGCGGAGGAGTCGACGGCGAGGGCGGGTGGCCCGAAAGAATTGCCGCCGGCCGTCTCGACCCAAGCGCCGAGCGTATCTTCGCCGCTGATGTGGTCCGTCTGCCTCGCGTTTGCGTCTCGGCTGGTGTGGCAGGAGACGCAACGCGGCGCCCACTGGGAGTGGCAGGATTGACAGCTCAGGCGCTCGTGGCCGACGAGACGGTGGTAGCTGGCGTCGCTCGCTTCCCTCAGTCTTCTCGTCTCGCCCGTCGTCGCCAGAAGCAGCGTGCGAGCTTGGCGGTCCGTGCGCCAGAGCGGGGTACCCTTGGCCATGATGACCGGCGCGCGACCTTCGAGAGACGGCATCCCGCGCGCGGTCCAGGCGGCGCGGAGCACGCCCTCGACACGGCGTTTGTCGGCGTCCGGCGCGGGGCCGCTCGCGTTGGGGTCGTGGCAACTCTGACAGCGCACCTCGACTGCAGCGGAGGCATGCCGGGGCTCGTCACGCCCATCTCCCATGACGTCGCGTTCGCTGTGGCAGTCGATGCAAGTGAGCCCCGCGCGCGCGTGCACGTCGGGGTTGGTATCGGTGATGGGGCGACCATCCGGGAGCTTTCGCGTCGCGGCTGCCGGCTCGACCTCCGCGATTCCGCGATAGGACAGCGAGATGCGCCCGCTCCTGGCGTGGCAGCCTTCGCAGCGCCGTTCCGGCACGTCCGCGCCGACGCCGGGGTGCAGCTTGCCTTTGTCGGTTCGCGGCCCCTCGGGGGCGGTGAGGTGACAAGCCACGCAGCCGCCACCGCGAGACGCAAAGCCGAGATCTCCACGTTCATCTTTGGGCTGCGCCAGGTGGCAGCTGCCACAGAGCTTGCGCGCGTGGTCTTCCGCAGGAGTCTTGGCAGCGGCACTCAGATTGCGGAAGTCGTCTTCACGTCGCACCTCAATCACGTCGCGTTCCCCAAAGGCGTAGCGGTCGACAGCGAGCACACCCGGAGAGCCGGCCATCGGACTGCTCGCGACACGACCCGCCTCACTGGCGTGACAGTCTGCGCGACCGCAGGTTGCGCTCACGTTCGACAGACCGCCGGTGATGACGCTCATGCCTTTGTGTGCACCTTCTTCGTCGCCACGGGTCGGATCACCAAGATGACAGGCGCTGCAACCAATGCGCGCCGGGTCGTGGGACCTGCCCAGTCCCTCCACATTCAGGTGACAAGCCAGGCAGGACTCGACTCGCGCGTTCCCGTCCACGTCGACCGTCGGCAGCTTCGTGTTCGGCAAACTTCGCGCCCCGACCCAGACTCCCACTCCGGCCAACGACAGGACTGCAACCGAAGCGAGGACTCGAAGTCGGGACATGGCCCGCGCTCAACAACCTTCGCGCTTCTTCTTTGCAGCGAGCGGCGCGAGCCTCGGCGCAGCCACGGGAGCAACGTTGACCGGTTTGGGGGTCCCTGACTCGTCGCCGAAATAACGGCGCAGCGCGATGTTCTGCAGATGCTGAGCGCGCAGGGCCGCACCGGCCGAACCCGGCGGCGCCGGCGGATCCGAGTCCATGGCGCGGTCCCACGCCTCACGCCCCCCGGCGAGCACGTTCACGTCGCGGCCGGTCACCGCGAGCCGACGCGCAACGCGATCGGTGCGCACCGCGTCGGCGCCAACCAACACGATGCGCCGCGAGCGCGGCGCGCCCTGGATCTGCTGATCTTCGCTTTCGCCAAAGAGCGTGATGGGGACCGCTCCAATGAGCGGGTGGCGTCCGTCGTCGAGCGTCACGACGACCACCTCCGGCGGCCCAACGCTCAAGAGCTGGGCGACCTCGAATGGAGCGAGCGCCACCGGGGACGTCGCCGCCGCCAGCTCGGGACCGGTCGAACGGGGCCGGCCCATCGCCGCGCCGCAGATTGCGAGGAAGACGGCGCCGAGCATGAGTAGCGTCTTGGGGCGTCTCAACGTCTGGGTGTTCATCTAGCGCTCCTCACTCTGCTGGGGCGGCTGCGGTCCCGTCGACAGCTGGGGGCAGACTCTTGCGTCGCGCCATGAAGCGTTCCAGCCACTCCGCGCCGAAGAAGAAGCCCAAGGCGAGCGCGGTGACGAGAAGCGCGACGACGCCGTAGGGCAGATGCAACCAGTCGGACAGCGTCTTGGTCTCGCCGCCGGCCAACGCGAAGCTCGATATCTTGGAGAAGACCGCGCCGAAGCCGAGGGCGCCCAGGCCAACGCCAACCAAAAAGACAAGGCCGTTGAGCCTTCCGGTGGCTGCAGACACGACGGCGGTGCCAGGGCAGTGCCCGCCGACGACGAAGCCGATACCGAAGATGACGCCGCCGACGACCTGAGCGCCGAGATAGGTCGGGTTGATGAAGATGGCGCCTGCGTCCAACAGTCCAATCGAGCGCAGCACGGTGAGCCCGAGCATCGCCGTCACGATCGCCGAGAACATCACCTTCAACACGCGCATGTCCGAAAGATAGAACTGTGCGGCGAGCTTCTTTGCATCGCCGAAGCCGGCACGCTCCAGCACGAAGCCGAAGCCGAAGCCGAAGACCACTGCCAGGGTGTAACCAACGAAGGTTGCAGGGTGTAGTGGCATCATGTCCAAAGCCTCCGAGCAAAGTAGGCGATGCCGTAGCCACCGCCGAATACGGCAAACATGAACGCCCAGCTGCCGAGGGCGAGTGTTGCGCCGCCAGACAGGGCCTGTCCGCTCGTGCAACCCATGGCAAGACGAGCGCCGAAGCCGACGATCGCGCCGCCGAGCAACGCGAAGCCGAGGCGGGTCCGGTTCGAGATCCGCGGGCCGCGATCGACGCCCAGGCGAAAACGGCCGCCGGTCAGTCCCGCGACGAGGCCGCCCAAGGCCACACCGACCAACTCGAACACCAGCCAGTCGTCCCACCACTTGGCGCCAGCGTTGAAGTAGCCGCCTAGGTGTTCATTGCCCTCGACCCAGCTGGGCGAGACTCCGTGGGCCATCCAGGCGAAGAAGCGTGTGACGGCCCCCGAAGCACCCAGACCGCGGCCGAACACCAGGTACGTCGCAAGCAACACGAGCCCCAGTACGAAGCCTGCCAGGTAGGGGTCCCACAGAGGCTTTTCAACTCGTTCGTTCTCCATCGCTTTCATTTCGACCTCTCAAGCGCGGACAAATCCGCCGGTCTGCCCCGCGTAGATCACGACCACTCTGAGCAGGAAGCCGCCGACGAGCACCAGGGCCGGCACACTCCTCGACGTCATGGCTTTGCCCCGGAGCGCCAGGAGCTCCAGCGCCGCTGGCACGAGCAATCCACCGAAGACCACGAAACCGAGGAAGGCGGGTGCGTAGGCTCCCGCGAGCACAGTCGCTGCGGCCTCCCGGTACAGCGGGCCTTGTCCCAACAGTCCAACCAGCCACATCGCGAGCAACGCAATTTCGACACCGATGAGCAGCACGTCGAGTCGGGCCAAGGAGGAGTGGCTGGCGTGTTCGTGCTCCATGAGCATGAGCGCGGCAACACCGGAGGACGTGCCTGATGCCAGGAAGAGCGCGCCCAGAGCGCCGCTCGACCACAGCGGACGCGCAACGGTGGCGGACAACAGCACGCCCGTGTACACGCCCAACGCTGCACCCGTGACCACGCCCGCGAGGGCGAGCCCGCGTAGGTGGCGCTCGCAGAACTTCGCGAGGGGCACCAGGCGCTGCGTTGCGCTGAGAGCCGCCACGCTGTCGGCCAGCCATTGTGGCGGCAGCGCGGTGATCAGTCCCAGCTGCACCGGCACGACCAGGAGTAATATCCAGGAGCCCCAGGACATCGGCGAGGCCGGCTGGAAGGCCGTGTAGAAGCGGAATACGTGGGTCTTGTAGCTGAGGTCGAGGAACAGCGCCCCCATCCCGAGGCTGAGCAAGAACGGAGTGAGAAGGATGCCCGTGCGCATCGCGCTCGTGACTCGATCGCGACCCCGGATGATCGCAAGTGCGCTGACCGTGAGCATGAGCCCGGCGACCAACCCGCCCAGGAAGAGATAGGTGGGGATCTCCCAGCCCCAGAAGGTACCGCCGAGGGCCCCGGCCAGGCCGCGGGTCGATTCGATCTCGATGTGGGGATTCATCAGTCGTTCTCCTCAACGGACGTACGAGACGTTGGGCCGTGTACCGGCCTCTGGGTTCACGGTGTAAGAAGACCCGCGCCGGAGGCGCAGCGAGACCACCGAGCGTGGATCGTCGAGATCGCCGACGGCAATGGCGCCAGTCGGACATATTTCTTCACACGCGGTTCCCAGACCCTTGTCCAGGCGGTGGACGCAGAGCGTGCACTTGTCCACGTGACCGTCCGGATGAACGAAACGCGCATCGTAGGGACAGGCGGCGATGCACGCACGGCAACCCGTGCACAGCGAGCGGTCGACCTGGACCGTACCGTCGCCGCGATAGTGACTCGCGCCGGTGGGGCAGTTGCTCACGCAAGGTGCGTCCGTGCAGTGCATGCAGCGTTCGGAGCGAATGTGGAGCTCCAACGACGGGTACTCGCCGCGCAGCTCTTGCACCACCCAGTCGCGGTACTGGCCGGGCGGCACCGCGTTTTCGTTCTTGCATGCGACCACGCACGCCTCGCAGCCGACGCAGCGGGTTTCATCGATGACCATCACGCGACGCATGGCTCAGACCTCCCTCTGCAGGGCCACGAAGTTGCCGCGCATGCCGGTCCCCCCCATCACGGGGCACGCCGGCGCATGGGTAATGAGCTCGCTGTCGTCCGCCCCCTTGCCGACCGCATACCGCAGCCCCTTTGCGGTGTGTCCCCAGCCGTGCGGCATGAACACGCAGTCGTTCCGGATCCGCTCGGTCACCTTCACTGCAACGCGGTTGCTCTTCACCCCGTCTTGATTGACCAACCGGACCAGGTCGCCGTCGGCGATCCCCATGTCTCTCGCGACCTTGGCGTTGAGCCAAACCCGATCGCCATGACTGAGCTCGCCGAGCTGTCGGTTGTTCGCGGTTCGCCCGAAGGTCTGGCCGGGCGCACGCCCGTAGAGCAGTCGGAAGAAACCCGGTGGGGCCTCGACGGGTCGTTCGTACACGGGCAACGCCGGCTGACCGAGCCGCTTCAAGCGCTCCGATACCAGCTCGATCTTTCCCGACTCCGTCGCGAACGATAGGGCCAGTCCGTCTTCAATCGTCGTCGGCTTCTCCGGTGCGAGCACCACGCCGTCTGTCTTCAGCTTTTCGAAATCGATGTTCGAAAGGCGGCAACGCTCCCGCAAGTACCCCTCGATGTCGTCCCAGGGGAAAAAGGCGGAGAGGTCGAGCTTCTTGGCTAGCTCCTTGGTGATCCACCAGCCCGGCTTCGCGTCTCCCGGAGGTGGCACGGCCGGTTGGCGTAGTGCGATACCCCCGCGCCTCCACTTCACGGCTATCAAGTCGTCATAACGCTCGAGGTACGACGCTTCCGGCAACACGACGTCGGCGTAGCTCGCGATCTCGGCCGGCAAGACGTCCACGACGACCAAGAGATCCAGGGCCTGAATGGCCTTCAGCGTCTCTGCCCTCTGGGGCAAGGCGTGGATGAGGTTCGTGCCATAGACCAACCACGACCGGATCGGGTAGGGCTTGCCGTCCAGCGTCGCGCGACGAATGCCCTGAGTGAGCGCCTCGAGGGCGAGCGGCGCCTCACCCGGGAGGCGGTCTGCGGGACCCCTGGTCTGGGGATACTTGGGCGTCGGATACGGCGCGGCCTTCATGCTGTTTGCGACGAAGAAGCCTCCGCGATGCCCCCAACTTCCCAGCAAAGCGTTGAGGATCGCCATTGCGCGCACGCGATGCAGATCCGCGGGGCCGTACCAGGTGGTGTGCCGACCGGGGTGGATGATTGTGGCGGGCGCCGCCCCGGCCATGCGCCGGGCGGTCTCGCGGATCATGTGCGGATCGAGCCCGGTCTCCGCGGCGGCCCATTCGGGAGAAAACGCCGCAACGTGCGCAGCGAGCTCGTCCAGGCCAGTAGCGAACTGCTCCACGTATTCGCGCTGATGGCGCTTCTCGGTGACCAGCACGTGGATCCAAGCGAGCAGCAGCGCGGTGTCCGTGCCAGGTCGAATCGGCATCCAGGTGCGAGCCTTCGACGCGGCTACGGAGAAACGCGGGTCAACGACGATGAGATCGCCGCCTCGCGAAACCATCTCGGCGAACTCCTGCACCTGCGTGTTGTGCATGTTCTCGCCGAGGTGCGAGCCGATGAGCACGAGACACTTGGAATGTTGGATGTCGAGCACTTCCGGGGAGCCCGGGTCGGCGCCGAAGGTGAGATCGAACCCGACATCTCGTGGACCACGGCACTGTGAGAAAGACGGGGCCGCGATGTTGGGCGAACCCCAGGCCGAGACCAGGTGCCGATACCAGGACGCGCCGGCGCCGTGATTGAACAGCGCGACGCTCTCGGGTCCGTATTTGTCGCGGATCGATTTCCACTTGTCCGCAATGAACCCGAGCGCCTCGTCCCAGGAGACGGGCCTGAAACTCTCCGAGCCCCGCGCGCCCACTCTCAGCAACGGCTTGACGAGCCGATCCGGATCGTGCGCGAGGCCGGCGCCACCCGTCCCGCGCGGACAGAGCATACCGTTCGAGAGCGGATGCAGCGGGTTGCCCTGGATCTTGGTGATGTGCTCTCCCTGCACGTGGGCCTGGATGCCGCACTTCCAGAAGCAGACTTCGCAGACCGAGCGCACCAGCCGTCCGTCGGTACCCGGATCGTTCGAGTACGGCAGGCCCCGGGCGGGCCCGGTCGGCAAGAATCGCTGCGCCATGGCCGCCGCGAGCGTTCCGGCTGTCAGACTCAGGAAGCTGCGGCGCGACGTGTCGGGAATGCCAGCCATGAACCGCCATGAGAGCAACCATCGGACCAAGTTGACTCAGTGCGGCATTTGCCCGATTCAGCTGTGATTTGCTGGAGCCTTTCGAAAGGTCGCAGCGCAATGATGCAAATGCTGCATCTTCCGGATGCATCTATTTGATGCAACTATTCCCGGACCAGCATGGGCGACCCACCTCCCCGCCGTCTTCCGATTGCCGCACGGCCTGAACCGAGCGCGGTCCGATCGTTGCTCGACCTTCCGCTCGGCAGGGAGGTGATGGGTTTGGAAGCAGCACTCGCTACGACCGGTGGACCCGTTCAATTCTGGGAGTCCGTGGTGGACCTGCTGACCGACGCCGTCTTTCTGGTGGGACCTGATCACCACATCATCTACTGGAATCGCGCGGCAGAGGCCCTTACGGGCTACTCGCGCGAAGATGTGGTGGGTCAGCCCTGCGACCGGGCGATCCACTGCACGGTCTGCGAAACGAGGTGTGGCGTCTTCGAGTTCGGAGCCATGCGCGACATACCGCTCACCATCCAGGCGCGTGACGGACGAAAGCTCGCGATCCTGAAGAGTGCGACGACGCTCTCTGATGCTGACGGCAAGCCGATGCTCGGCATCGAGGTCATGCGCGACGTCACGACCTGGAACGCCCGCGAGGCGGCGACTCAAGACGCCCGCCGCGCTGCGGAGCTCCAACAGACGTTGCTACGCTCCGTTCTCGACAACGGTACCGAAGGAATCGTCGGTTTCGGCAACGACGCCGCGATCCGCTTCGTTTCGGCTCCGGCCGAAGCGGCGCTTGGCAAGCGGGAGCCCGACGTTCTCGGGCGCCCCATCGAACAAGTCACGGGAGTCGCTCTGGGTGCTCTCGCTCGGCGCGTGTTGGTGACTGGCGAACGCTTGGGTCCCCAGCGCATGCTGATCGAACGTGGCGACGGTCCGGTGCCCGTGTTGGTGGCGCTGTCTCCGATGAGGCATGCGGAGGGGCAAGACGGCGCGCTTTTGTACGTGCGCGATCTCACGGAAGAAGAGCGCCGAGCCCGCGAGCTGGAGGGCTACGCCTACGGCCGCATCATCTCTCGCAGCCCCAACATGCAGGCGCTCTTCGAGCTGGTGGACCACGTCGCCAAGAGTGGCGCGACCATCTTGTTGCAGGGTGAGAGCGGCACCGGCAAAGAGTTGGTGGCCCGCGAGATCCATCGCCGCAGCCGACGCGCGGCGGGACCGTTCCACGCCGTGAACTGCGCGGCCATCGCGCCTGATCTGCTGGAGAGCGAGTTTTTTGGCCACGAGCGCGGGGCGTTCACGGGCGCTACCGCTCAAAAACTCGGACGGTTCGAGGTGGCTCATACGGGCACCATCTTCCTGGACGAGGTGGCGGAACTGCCCATCGAGCTGCAGGCGAAGCTCTTGCGGGTGCTCGAAGAACAAAGCTTCGAGCGCGTCGGCGGTACCAAATCGGTGGCTGTGGACGTCCGGATCATCGCCGCTACGCACCGAGATCTGGCCGGCATGGTGGCGACAGGCCGCTTTCGGGAGGATCTGTACTACCGCTTGCGCGTCGTTCCGCTGACTCTGCCTCCGCTGCGGGAGCGGCGCGCAGACGTTGCCATCCTGGCCGAGCACTTCTTGGCCCGCATTGCCGAACGCGATCATGCGGAGCGGCGCACTCTCGCCGCGGCGAGCCTGGAGGTTTTGTTGTCCCACCACTGGCCCGGCAACGTTCGCGAGCTCGCCAACGTGATGGAATACGCGGCCGTAGTTGCGAGAGGTCCGACGATCGAGCTCGCCGACCTGCCGATCGAGCTCCGGAGCCGTCCGGTGGAATTGCGCCCGCCCGCGTCCGGAACTCTGGCGGGCACTGCCCGAGAGAGCTCGCACCCGGATCGCTCGGAAGTCAGCGACGAAAAGGCCCGCATCCAGGCTGCGCTCAGCCGCACCCACTACAACGCCGGTGATGCAGCACGCTTGCTTGGCATGCACCGCACGACGCTCTATCGCAAGCGGTTGCGCCACGGGCTCTGATCACCCGCGCGCGACGCCCGAATCCCTGACTTGCTGTTCCAGGCTGCGGAAGCGCTCGGCCAGTGCGCGGACCAGCTTGCTGCTCCAACCTTCGATACCCAGACCTTCGTTGAGGGTGCGTTTGTCGAGCACCAGCACGGTGACCTGGTTTTCGGCCTCCACGCTCGCGGCGCGGGGCTCGTCGAGCAGTAGGGCCATCTCGCCGAACACGTCCCCCGCATCCATCGTGCCGAGCGTCTGCTCGCCCTCGGGGGTCTCGCGAAACACACGACAGCGACCGCTGACGATCATGTACGCGGCATCTCCTTCGTCCCCTTCGCGCACGATCAGCGACCGCGGTTCGAAGACCCTCTGCGGCAGATACAGCCCGCCGCGGAGGAACCGCCGCACGTCCTCTTGAAGCTCGAGCACCGTCTGAAACCGCTTGGCCGGCTCAGCTGCGACGGCGCGGTCGACGATCGAACACAATCGCTTGGACACCGCCAGACCCACGGTCGCGGTCTCGATCGGCACGACCTCGCCCGCCTCGGCGCGCGCGAGGATTTCCGCTTGTTTCTTCAGCATGCCGTAGGGCGTCCGCCCGCTGACGATCTCGTAGAGCAGCGCACCCAGACCGAACACGTCGCTTCGCTCGTCCATTTCCTGCGGGTTGCCGCGGGCCTGCTCGGGTGCAAGATAGTCGGCGGTGCCGACGGGCCCGTGCGCCTCCATCGCGGACTTGTCCTTGGATGCCGGGCGGCTCTTCGAGAGTCGCGCGAGACCCCAGTCCATCAGGTAGACCTGCCCGAAGTCGCCGATCATCACGTTCTCGGGCTTCAGATCGCGATGAATGACGCCGCGATGATGCGCGTAGGCCACGGCATCACAGACCTTCAGGAAGATCTCCAAACCCTCTTGCAGCCTCTCGGTGGAACCGGGAGGACGCGAGGGGTCCCGGAGCCAGGCTCCCAGATGCTTCCCCTGGACCAGTTTCATCGTGAAGTAGGGCACTCCCTTCTTGCTGATCCCCAGCTCGTGGACCGGCACGATGTTCGGATGCTCGAGCTGCCCGGTGATCTGTGCCTCGGCCACGAAGCCGTCGCGATAGAAGCGATCCTCGGCGAGCTGACGATCCAGGCGCTTGAGCGCGACGGGGCGAAGCAGATTCCGATCCAGCGCAGGGTGGATGCGCCCCATGCCTCCGCGGGCAAGCTCCGGCTCGAGCGCCAGGTGCTCCGGCACCGGAATGGCTTCTTGTTTGATGTCCCGCGCCGCCACGCGGTGTTCGGCCTTCACGGGGATCCTCTCGATCACCCTGACGGGCTCCGCCTCCGCCAGGCATGCGCTGCCCTTCTTCACTTCGTTCTCCCTGGGGTTGGTGCTGACTGCAGCCGAGTCTCTCTGTTCGCGCCGCCTGGGCGGCAGCATACGCCCGAACGACGACTTCACGGACGCAAAGCCAACCTCATCCCGGCGCGACGATCGCGCTCGGGCGCAGCGGCCGAACGGGACAACTGCCCCGCTCGGCCCGGCTCCCGCTCTCCCATCAACCTCCGTGGGGCTCGGACGAGGCCACGTGGAAGAGGGTCGCCTCCGGCGCAGCCGCGACGATCGATCCGAGCAAAGCGATTGTCTTCTGAACACAGGGCAAGGCCTCCTGCCGTCCGAGCGCCTCGCGGTCGGCGAAGACCTCCGTCGCGACAAAGGCGTCGGAGTCGACGACATCCCAGCCAACGTCGAAGCTGACCACCCCCGCCAACGGCCGGCTCTTTTCGACGACCTCCCGGAACGCTGCCATCGCTTGCTCGGATTTGCCGGGCTGACACTTGACCTTGAAACGGACGACGATCATGACTCTCTCCTGATTGCCGCGGCGCTTGGCTGCGCCTGGGCTCGAAGAGGCGTCGTGACCCGGGATGGAACAAGCGTTCCATCAGGGCCATTAGGGGCGAAATGAGCAATAAGTGCCGGTCCGCACCGCACGCCGGAGGTACACGCCCAGCTCCGGGGCCACGTGAGCGATCCGAGAGATGGCAGCCTTGATGCGCCGCTGAACGTTCACCCGCGCTCGCTCACTGACCGAGCACGCCTGGCGGGAGCGACCCCCGAGGCCGATGGCCCGGGATAGCTCCGTCTCGAGCGCGTCGATCTCGGCGTCCAGCCTTGCCACGCGACCGAGATCGGAATTCGATCTCGCCTCCTCGAGCTCGCCTTCGAGCTCCCTGAGGCGCGCCGCGTATCGTCTCCTGGCCTGGGGGTCCAGCGCGTCTCCCGCGTTCGATTCGACTAGCGCGCCATCCTCGTCGCTCGCCAGCACCAACACGTGCATCTCTTCGCCAGCGTGTTCGACCAAACGCGCCAAGAGCCAGAGCCCACGGCTATCGCGCAGCATGAATGATGCCTCGATGTATTCGAGTTGCCACATCTCCCCATGCCGAGTCAGTGAGAGACGAGGCGGACTGGGGTGGGAGCCCTGGGAGGTGTCTCGCCGGTGAAAGTTCGGAACGAGCTCGCTCGCGCGCCTGGCCAGGCCGTCCATGCCGAGCTCGCGCGCGAGTGCGGATGCGTCGGCGAACAACACGCCAGCGTCCTGCTGGCGTCCAGCTGACACGAGTACCGTTGCCAAGTCGAAGCGGAGCTGCGCGACCCAGGGGCGCAGTCCATCTGACTGCGCTTTCTCGAGCGCGCGCCGCAGCCGCCGTTCCGCCAAAGCATGTTCACCGACGCTGGCATCGAGCAGGCCCAGCATGCGCGCCGTCGGGCCCTCGTAGGTGATGGCCACGTGGCTCACCGGTAGCTCCGAAGCGGCGCTCGGGGCGAAGAACTCCCGGGCTCGCTGCCTTTGTTCTTCGCTACCCGCGAGGGCATAGGCCTCGGCGAGCCAGGCCTGAAATCCCCGCTCCCACAGCGTCGCCTCTCGAGGTCCCAGCTCGGCGAGCTTCAACGTCACTCGAGCCGTATCGCGCTGTCGGGCCAAGCAGCCGAGCCGCAGCGCACGCACCACCAGCTCGCCGTGTGGGATCCCACGCATCGAGCTCTCGTACTCGTCGAGGGCCATCAGCGCCTGTTCATCGTGATGCATCAGTCGCGCCCGGCGCATGCGGTGAGCAACGAGCGACAATGCGAGAGCGGGATCATCGGTGAGACCCGCCAGCTGGGACGCCTCCACCAAGAACCGCTCCGACTGGTCGAAGCGCCCCGACATCTGCGCGCGCATCGAGGCAAACAGAAGTGGGCGCCAGCGGTGACGCGGCTGGCCCGCGTCGTTCGAGATGGCCAACATGCGCTCGACACCGTCGTCGAAACCCAAAAAATCTCCAGTCTCTACACGATCGGCAGCCAGCCGCGCATGCGCCCGCAGCGCTTTGCCGACGTCATTCGCCTCGAGGGCGCGCTCCAGGAGCTCCGAGGCCAGTGCCATGCGCTCAGCGTAGGGTGCGGTGTCGACCAGGACCGCGCCGGCGAAATACAAGACGTCGCGCATGAGCGCTGCGTCGCCGAGCTCCCTGGCCCGAGCGATGGCGTGCCTAGCCATGTCGAGGAGGGCAGGCTCATCGGGGGCGGGTTGCCGCGCAGCGGCGAGGCGGGCCAGCAGCCGCCAACGAAGCGCCGTCGATTCCCCCTCCGGCTGCGCCGCCAGAGCCTCTTCGAGGAGGGCGACGAGCGAACCGTCCACCACGCCTGGGCGCAGGTCTGCGCCGCGAACCCAGGCCGCGTTGCCCAAGAGCGACGCATCGTGGCTGGTGCGAGCGTGGGCCGAGACCTCTTCGCAAATTCGAAGCGCCTCGGCGTGATTGCCAGCCTCGCGAGCGATCCGAGCAAGCTCCAGCCGCTCCTCAGGCGAGGCTGGCGCGGCGAGCCCGACTTTGCGCACGCGCTCCATGCGCTGATGCATGGCATACGCCCGGTCGAACGCGCCCTGCTCTTCGAGCCGGCTTGCCGCTCTCGCGGCGAGACTGAGCGCCAACGCGGCGCTTTCGCGGGTCGAAGCTCCAGCCAGTGCGTGCCGCGCGCGCTCGACGAGAAACTCCGACGATGCCCCCTCTTCGGCGCCGATGGCACCCTCCGCGAGTGCATGGATCGCCACGCGGTCTTCCGCGCTGATTGCCTCCTCGACAGCATCCCGTACGAGCACGTGGCGGAACCGGAAACGCCCGGCGTCGACCTCGTCGATGACGCCCGCGCGGAGCGCCGGTTCGAGCGCATCGATAGTCTGAGCCGGCGAACTCCCCCGCATGCGATGCAGCACAGCGGCATCGAAATCGCGACCCAGCACCGCCGCCATGGTCAGCAGCCGACGGCACCCCTCCGGCAGCAGGCTGACGCGCTCCGCCACGGCCTGGCGCAGGTTGGGAGGCAGCACCAGATCCTCCGGCGCAGACTCGGCTGGCGACGCCGTTCGGATCCCGCGAGCGCACTCCGCCACGAACAAGGGATTGCCGCCGGTGAGCTCACTGAGGCGGGCGACGGTGCGGTAGGAGAGGGCGCGTCCCGAGACCCGCTGCGCGAGCTCGGCGATATCGTCTCGTTCGAGCGCTTCGAGGCGGAGTTCGATGCCGTCCAGTGCGATGCGCGCGAGTCGTTGGGCGGCGGCCTCTCCAAGACGCGGATCCTCTGAACGCGCGGTGACGATGAGCAGCACCCGAATCGCCCGGACGGTGCGAGCAAGGAACGCGACCACGTCGAGTGTCTGCATGTCGGCGGCATGGAGATCCTCGATGACCCAGACGACCGGGGCGGCGGAGGCGGCCGAGGCGAGCGCCGACAGTGTCGCGTCCCAAACCTCGAACGGCGCGCGCCCAGCGCCGCCGGTCTCGAGCTCGACGCCGACGGAGCGCAGGCACGGCACCAGCGGGAAGTAGGGCGGAGCGTCCGAGTACTCCCAGGCTCGCCCCATGGCCACGCGCGCACCCATCTTGGTAGCCTCGCGAGCCACCGATTCGGCGAGCACGGTCTTGCCAATCCCCGCCTCACCCGACAGCAGGACGACACCGCCGCGACCGGCAACGGCGCGAGCCAGACTGTCACGCAACGTCGCCGTTGCGCTGTCCCGACCCAGAAGCTCGAGCTCGGTATCCGCTGACATACGATCGGTGTTTGCTCGCAAGCGACGCTCGGGAACGAACGGAGTCCGAGCACGACCGGCCCCCACTGAGCCTGGCGTCGACCAGTATATAGGGCTCGCTGCCACTGGGCGCGCGTCCTCCGTGAAGCCGCAGCGGAGGCAGAGCTGTGTGCGGAAGTTCCAACCGGGACATTCCGCGCTCGAGGTGCAAGACTCGCTGCGGCGTGTCCATCGGAGAGCAAGCGTCCGCAGGGGTGGCGTGGACGGGTGTCGGCAAGGCGGTGGCGCAAGTCGCGGGGTTCGCGGCCACACTGGCGTTGGTCCGCGTGCTCACTCCCGAAGACTTCGGGCTGCTCGCCATGGTCACGGTCGTCACCGGATTTCTGGCAGTCGTCGGCGAGCTCGGGTTCGCGGCGGCACTGATTCAGCGCGAGGCGCTGGAGGAGCGGCACCGGTCGAGCGTGTTCTGGCTGAACGTGATGACCGGCGTGGCACTTGCGGCGCTCGTGTTCGCCTCGGCGCCGGCGGTCGCGCGGCTGTACGCAGAGCCGCGGCTCTCCAGCATCATGCGGGTGCTGGCCATCGAGTTTGCGCTTGCGCCGTTTCAGATGGTTCAGCACGCGCTCCTGTCTCGGGACATGAAGTTCCGCGCCCTGGCCGCGGCTGAGACGGCCGGTGTCGTGGTCGCGAGCGCGGTCGCGTTGACCATGGCGCTGTGCGGGTTCGGCGTGTGGGCGCTGGTGGGCCAGACCTTGGCGGCCACCGTGGCGGAGGCCATCGTGCTCTGGCTCGCGAGCTCGTGGCGACCGCGCCTGATCTGGGACCGAGCCGCGCTCGGGGAGCTCCTGGGATTCAGCGGGAACCTGCTCGCGTACTCGACCATCAGCTACTGGACGTCGCAGCTCGACGACCTGCTCATCGGGCGGACGTTTGGTGCGCGGGCGCTCGGTCTCTACGGCCGAGCGTACTCCACCATGATGATGCCGGTGACGGAGGTCGGCGCCGCGCTCTCGCGGGTGATGTTTCCGACTTTCTCCAAGCTTCAGGCCGATCCGAAGCAGGCCAAACAAATGTATCTGCGGATCCTGGCGGTCATCGGCTTCGTCACCTTCCCGGTGATGTTCGCGCTCGCGGTCTTGAGCGCGCCGTTCATTTCCGTCTTGTTCGGCGAGCAGTGGCTCGGTGCAACGACGGTGCTCCGGATCTATTGCATCGTCGGCGCCTCCCACGCGCTCGGCTCGACCACGGTCTGGCTCTACAAGGCCTACGGGCGGACCGATTGGTTGCTCCGGTGGGGCATCGTCGGCGGCACGACCACGATTGCCGGCATCGTGCTCGGGGTATGGCTGGGCAGCATCGAATCGGTGGCGGCGTGTTACGCGGTCGCGACCGTGCTCGTGCTCGGGTACCCGAGGTTCGCGATCCCGGGACGACTGATCGGACTCCGGGCGTGGGAGGTGCTCCGCGCAGTGAGTGGCGCACTGGTCGCGGCGTCGCTCATGGCACTCGGCTTGTTGGCCCTCGGCCAGATGACGACGCGCTGGCTCTCCCCGGCGGCGGACTTCACTGTCCGCGCGATGCTGGGCGGTGTCCTGTACCTGTTCCTGGCGCAGACGGGCCGCGTCGCAGGGCTCCTGGAGTTGCGAGCCGCAGTGCGCGCTCGGCTCTTCCCCGACGGGACGGACCCGTCGTGAGCACACCTGCACCGGCTCGCGGCACTGCGCGCCGGTCGCCGTGCTCTGTCGGCGTTGCCGCGGCGACAAAGGGCAGCTAAGCCCCGAGCATGCGCCATCGAAAGCTCGGGAATACCGGTCTCTTCGTCTCCGAGCTCTGTCTCGGAGCCATGACCTTCGGAGGCAAGGGATTTTGGGAGGTCGTCGGCAAGCTCGGCGGGTCCGAAGCCGAGGCGTTGGTCGGCACGTCGCTCGACGCGGGCGTGAACTTCATCGACACGGCGGACGTATACTCCGAGGGCGAGTCCGAGAAGCTCGTCGGCGCGGCGCTGGCTTCGCTGAAGCGTCCGCGTGAGCAGGTCGTCGTCGCCAGCAAGTGCCGCGGTCGCACCGGGCCGGGTCCGAATCAGGTCGGGCTTTCCCGCGCGCACATCATGGCTGCGGTAGACGCGAGCCTGGAACGCTTGCAGCTCGACTACATCGATCTCTACCAGATCCACGGAGTCGATCTGGAGACTCCCATCGAGGAGACGGTGCGAGCCCTCGACGACGTCGTGCGCTCGGGAAAGGTGCGCTACGTTGGGTTCTGCAACCTGCCGGCGTGGTTGGCGATGAAGGCGTTGGCTCATGCCGACGCGCACGAACACGCCCGCTTCGTGAGCGCGCAGATGTACTACTCCATCGCGGGGCGCGACATCGAGCGTGAGGTGGTGCCGCTGTGCCAGGATCAGGGGCTCGCGCTCTTGCCCTGGAGCCCGCTCGCCGGCGGGCTGCTCTCGGGCAAATTCGATCCCGACAAACCCGGGCCCGAAGGCGCGCGCCGCACCACGTTCGACTTTCCTCCGGTGGACAACGCCAGGCTGCCCGGAGTGCTGACGGAGCTCCGGCGCGTGGCACGAGACAGCGACTGCTCGGTGGCACGGGTGGCGCTGGCGTGGGTGCTCAGCAAGCCCTTCGTCACCAGCGTGATCATCGGCGCTAAGACGCGAGAGCAACTCGCGGACAACCTGGCCGCGGCTGACGTCGAGCTCACGCCCGAGCAGCTGCTTGCGCTAGACGAGGTCAGCGCCCTGCCGTCCGAGTACCCGGGTTGGATGATCCCATTTCAGAACCGCGACCGGCGCCCGGCCACGCGCTGACGAGATGCCGGAGGCGGCCTCGGCTTCGGACCGGACGGAACCCAGCAAGCCAGCCGAGCTGAACTGGTTCGATGACCCGGCTTCAGGGCTTGCGACCGTCTGCCTTGCATGCGGCGGCCGAGCGATAGACCGCGACGACGCCGGCGCCCGGCGCCTTGGACGTCCAGGCTTCGAGCCCGCGGAACAAAGCGTTCGCACGGGCAACGTCGGGATTCGGCGCATCGGGACACGCGCAATCCGTGGTCGCGGCGCGGGCAGCCATCGAGCCGAGCCCGAGCATGCCCATCGGCCGCTCCTGAATTTGGAGCTTCACGTCCTTGCAGGTGTCGCAGTCGCGCTTGCCACCGCCCGGGCAGGCAAGCTGCTGCAGGGGCCCGTCACACCATGCGCTGATGTCGACCAGCATGCCGCTGAAATGAGCGACCACCGGGTCGACGTGGGCCAGCACGCCAAGTGGCGGCTGATCGCTCTTGCCCCACGCGCCACTCTCTTCCCACGTGCCGTCGGCGAGCTGGCGTTCGCTGCCACCGCCGCCGCCAAACCAGAGCAGGTGGCCCGCGGTGCCGGACACGAAATCTCGGACCCGAACGCCTTTCGTCCGTTTCTGCGTTACGAAGACCTTGAGATCGAGCTCACCTTCCGTGGCGCTCGGCTTGGCAACGCCGGGTCGGCAGCGCAGTTTTTCGCCCGTGAACCAGATCTTCACTTCACTGCCGGCCGACACCCAAGCGCTGAGCTCCGCTGCGTGCGACTCCGTGTCGACCGGCGAAAGTGCTTGGGGCCAGCGCTCGCGGGCCCAGGCAAGCTCGGCTGCCGGGTCTGCAACTGCGTGAGCCCCGTCGGGAGCCGCGTCGTCGACGCTCACACCGGCGTCGGCGATCGGACCGGCGGGACTCGGGTCGACCGACGGCGCGGACGCGGCCGGGAGGGGCCCCGGCGGCGCGGGCGAAGGCAGAGGGCTTGGCGCGCACGCCGCGAAAATCGCAAGCGGAGTGAGCACACCAGCCAGAACCAGGTGGCGCATGGCCGGGAGCATATCCGAGACTGGGGAGCATTCGGGTAGAACACCGCGAGGCGGTTCAGCAGCTGGATCCTGCTTTCAAGAGTGCTCCCCGCGAAACTCCAACGCTGCCTCCTTCGACGTGCAAGGATGCTCTGATGTCATCCTTCCCCATGCATCGACGTGCCTCTCTCGCTTGCTTCCTCTTCGTGGCGAACACCACACTCCTCGCCTGTGGGAGTGGGGACAGCGATGGCGGTGGCGGCACGGGAGGCACGAGCGCGGGGGGCAGCGGTGGGTCCAGCGTCGGCGGCGCCGGAAGCGGCGGGGCCAGCGCCGGAAGTGGCGGGGCCAGCGCCGGAAGTGGTGGGGCCAGCGCGGGGTCCGGCGGGGCGGCGGGGTCCGGCGGGGCGGCGGGGTCCGGCGGGGCGGCGGGGTCCGGCGGGGCGGCCGGGTCCGGCGGTGCGGCGGGCGCGGGCGGCACAAGCTCCTCGGGCAACTGGAAGTGCACCAACCCCAATACACTGCAATGCTTCTGCAAGGACGGGGGCAACGGCGCCGACCAGTGCAATGCCGCCAGCTACCCGTGCTGCATTCTCTTCCCGGAGGTGGCCGGTGGCCCCACCAACAAATGCCAATGCACGCCGGGCGACGCCACCGCATGCGACCAGGCCGCCACTCAGCTCAAGGGGAAGAAGGTCACCAAGTGCCCTCCGTGAGGGTCACGGCGTGAGTGGCCGACAGCTGCCCGTGGACGTCGAGTCGCCGGGCCGCTCGGCCACACGGATCGGGAAGCGCACTCGACCGCCGTGTGGCCGCCGCGTACTCTTGGCCCCGTCGATACAGGCAGCTCAGAAGCTCGTCGCGCCTCGCTTCGAATGACCGGTACTTCGGCCAAACCCCAACTCGCCGCCTACCTCCGCGTCGTTCCCCGCCCGGATGCGAGGACGGGCAATCCCGTCGCGTGGCTCGAAGATCGCGTGCTGCCGCAGGCGCTGGTCGAGGCGTTCCTCTCCGTCCCACTGCTCACGGGAATTCGGGTCGGTCGCGCCAACGACAAACGCCTGGCAAGAACCACGCTCGAGAAGGCCAAGGCGTTGGTTGCCACTGGCGGCGAGATTTACGTCGAGTTGCGTTGCGCCACGCAACTCCAGCCGCCCCCAGCCTGACCCGAGCGGGCCTCGCAAAAGCGGACGGTGTGGGTGTACCTGACCGAAGGTCGGGCAGACGCCTGCGTGGTGCTGATGTGCTGCCGCCGTCCCCGAGCCTCGAGATGAGCGCGCCGGTGCTTCAACGCATCACGTCTTGCACGAGGATGAACAACGTGCTCCGCTGATGTGATCCAATGCGGCGACCATGCCGAAACAGGCGGAGCGGGCTGGCGATAGCGAGTTCGATCATCTCGTTCGCGCTGTGCCTCGGCTGCAGCATCGATTCAGTAGACATCTCCGGCAAGCGCTGCCCGTGCGCCGAGGGTTGGACCTGCGACCCCGCCAGCGATCGCTGCGTCGACCACAACCCGTCTGCGGGGGGTGGCGGCGCCGCTGGCGCGGGCGGCAGCAACTCCGGCGGAACCGGCGACGCCGGCGGCAGCGCTGGCTCGGCGCAGGGAGGGACGGGCGACGCCGGCTCCGGCAACGGAGGGTCGGGCGGCGGCGGCGGCTCCGGCAACGGAGGGTCGGGCGGCGGCGGCGGCTCCGGCGGCAATGGAGGTTGGGGCGGCGGCGGCGGCTCCGGCAACGGAGGGTCGGGCGGCGGCGGCGGCTCCGGCGGCAATGGAGGTTGGGGCGGCGGCGGCTCCGGCAACGGAGGGTCGGGCGGCAGCGGCGGCTCGGGACCGGACAAAGTGAGTTGCGGCGGCACGACCTGCACGCTCAACGACTCGCTGTGTTGCATTGATGGCGCGGCGCAGTGCCAGCCGACCTCGACCGGCTGTTCTGGCGTCGAGGTGACCTGCGACGGGCCCGACGACTGCGGAAACGGGGAAGTGTGCTGTGCCAGCAGCTCGAGCGGAAAAATCACCAAGACGTCCTGCAGCCCTTCCAGCCAATGCAGTCACTCCGCGATCATTTGTAGCTCGTCGCAAAACTGCAGTGGCGGCGACAAATGCGTGAGTAGCTCGGGCTTACCCGGGTACAAGATCTGCGAGTCGGACTAGCTGGGACGTCTCGATGCGAGCGTCCGCGGGACTGGCCGTTGGGCAGCTTCGAAACCCGCAGAGGATGGCCACGCTGGCTAGCTTGGGGGCGCATGATCGCCGGCGCGCTCGCGCACCAGTCAGATGAAGCGTTTGAGCTCGGCCCAGACGCTCTCAGGTGAGCGTTTCCAGCCCCTGCACAGGTAAATCCGGAGGTGCCGCTCGTACGGCATCGCGTTTTCTGCGTCGTGCTCCGCGACGAGCTCGACCTGATGAAATGCCGTCGATGGGTCCAGCCCCCGGGCGTCCGCCGCGAGCACGAGCAACACAGGAGCACCTGCTCGCGGCGTGCCCCAGCCGTGGTACGAGTTGTGCGGGCTCAGGGCGTGCGGCAGCCCGAATGCCGCACCGAGCCAGTCGATGGCGCCTGCCTCGCCGTAGTTCATGACGACGATCTGGAGCTGATCGCGTTCGGCTTCCGGAAGCCCGTCGCGTACCCGGGCGAGATTGCGCACAAGCTCTTCCCATCCGAACATGTCGGCAAAGTGCTGGGGCAACGCGCCGAGATCGCTCCGCTCCGCTTTGGGCGGGCTGAGACCCAAGCGTTTCCCCCAGGCGACCGTGGCGTCGACACCGAGAATCGGCAGTGCCAAGGGGATGGTGGCGGCCCCCAACCCAAGCGCAACGGCCAAGACCACTGGAGGCGCGAACGACCGCGGGCGTCGCGTCGCCCAGCGCTCCAGGCTGGCCGCGCCGCCGGCGAAGAGCACCGGATAGTAGGGCAACAAGTAGTACGCCTTGGCGCCGAGCAGGGTGAATAGGCCGAGCAGAACCACATACGTGAACCCGAGGGTGCGATGCGCCGCATGGGCCCTTCGCGCGCTCAGCCCGGCCAGCCCTGCCAACCACAAAGGCAAGTTGCCCGGCCCCGCCAGCGTGACCTGGGCCGCGACGAAGCCGAGGGCGGACATGCGAACCAGCTTGTGGGCTTGTGCGTTCGTGTAAAACTCGACCGCCGGGAGCCCGTGGCGAAGCTGCCAAACGACGTGAGGGAGGGTGAGCACGAACGCCAACGCCAAAGTCAGCGCGAACCCGCGAGTGGCGAGCGAACGGGCGCGACCGGTCAGCATCCACGCAATTGCGGAGGCGAAGACCAAGAACAGCATGCTGTGTTTGGTCAGGACGCCGACGCCGACCACCAGCCCCAGCGCCGCGTGGCGGAGGCGGCTGGGCGAGCGGGCCACGGAGTGGAGCAGGTAACAGAATGCCGTCCAGAGCAGGGGCTCCAGTGAGTTCATCGACAGCGTGTGAAAGACGAACAAGAACGTCGGAGTCAGCGCCACTGCGACTGCGGTCAGCACCAAGCCGATGGCTCTGGCGCCGAGACGGTGGGCCAGGAGCACCGAAGCGGCGGTCGTGGCAACGCCCAAGGTGATTGGCAAGGCGCGCACGGCCAAGAGTGAATGGCCGAGCCAGTGCGTGGCAAAGGCTGCCATTGCCGCCACCGCCGGTGGATGGTCGACATAACCCCAGGCCAAGTGCTCCCCGCACGCAATGTAATAGAGCTCGTCTCTAAACCAACCGAAGCGATTGACACACGAGAGATGCAAGCCGGTAGCGGTCAGGCACACGGCCACGGTCACGAACAGCGCGCGTCGCGTCGTCACAGCACGTGTCCCACATCGACGTAGATGCCAGGCACGGCACCGGTCTCGGCGGCCAACGGCGCGTAGGCCACGTCTGCTCGAATCAACAACGCGTCTCCCCAGCGCAGGCGGGGGCCAGCGCCGAACCCGGGATGGAGCGTGCCCGGAGCGCCATCTGTGGCAGCAACCGCTGCCAGGCTGTCGGTATAGACCCTGCCTGCATCGGCGAAGCTCGCGACTCCCAGCGTGAAGCGCTCCGTCGCGACGCGAAAGCGGAGGAACATCGAGCGGACCTCGAGGTTGCCGATCAGCTTGGTGCGACCGAGCAGACGCCCGTCGGGCAGCCCGCGCACACCCATACCCCCGCCGGGGCCCCGCCCAGTTTCGAAGCCGCCGTACCGCCCCAGCTCGAGGAGCGGAGCTCGTTGACTCACAACGTCGCCGATCAGGCGAGCGCCGACCACCAGGCGCTCTCCGGCGAGGGGAAACCACGAACGCAGGTGAAGTGTGGCACCAACGAAGGAGTCGGCGCCGAACGCGCCTGGGCTGGAGCGGAAGACGAGCTGCAGGTGTCGACCGGTTGTGGGAACGGTTTCGTGATCGCGCGTATCGTACGCGACGCCCACCCTGAACGAAATCTCGTCGTGGTCCTGGACCCCGTACAGACGCTCTCCAGCCCCGACGCCGTTCGCGAGGTTCAACGCAAGCAGGCTGCCTGGATAAGTCTCGATGGTGGTTCGTTCGACGCGGATGCTGGAAAGCGTGCGCAGAAAGGGCAAAGGCGAACCGATGACACCGACGGCCAGGCCCAGCGTCGTTCCATCGAATTGATAGAAGCGCCGCGCCGCAACGTATGCCGCGCTCCCTGGTTCGAGCCCAGCCCACTTGCGCTCCGCGTGGCTCGCGTTTCCAATGCCGTAGTAGCCGCGATTCGTCGTGCGCAAGTATTCGAGCGCGAACGACGGCCGCAGCAGTGGCGCTCCGGCGCGCGGCCAGTCGACGCGCACGGCCGCTTCTCGGTAAGGCCATTCGGTGCCCGTCGCCTCGCGCTTGACGCTCGCGATCGCCAGCACCTGAGCGCGCCAAGCGTACGGGCGCAGCCCGTCCTCGTAGCGGACGAATTGCGCAAACGCACCAAACTTGAAGCCGACGTCGGTGTCGCCGCCCAGCGCCGGAAGCACACCCAGTTCGTGCCGATTGTCGTCGGGAGTTGGCTCAGCCCGGCTCGGTGACGCCAGCGTGAGCACCAACAGTAGCAGCATGGGGGCTCGAAATCGGAGTCGCATCACTCCTCTTCTTCGCTGCGGGCCAGCAACCTCTTCGGGTACCACACCGAGCGGCGTGGGCGGGAGCGCAAAACCAGCGTGGTGGACCCCCGCAGGGCCGTGCAGTCGCAGCGAACGCACCCGCCGTCCGAAGGCGCTCGCTGACTCGGGTAACAGGCCGCGCAGGCGAGGCTCCACGAAGAGCCGTGACGTCGCGAGCATGACCTCGATGGTCCGGGAGCGCCGCACTGCGCGCGGCCAAGGCGACACACCGCCGAAGCTCAGCGGCCACGCCGGCGCCCTGCACCAGCGCGCTCACGACGCAAGCCAGCAGCACGCCGAGCAACGGATGGCCGCCCTGGCCAACGCTGGCCTGCCGCGGCGCCCCGGCTTATGCCGCGCCAATGGACCTCCGCAACAAGACCTTCATCATCACTGGGGCCAACACCGGCATCGGCCGGGCGAACGCCATCGCGCTCGCAGAGCAGGGCATCGGAAGGCTAATCATCGCCGCGCGGAGTCCCGATCGAACGGAAGCCGTCCTCGGCGAGGTCCGGGCGAAGAACCCCGAAGGCAAGGTCGAGTTCGTTGCGCTCGACCTCTCTGACCTGTCGTCGGTGAAACGGGCCGCGGACGCAGTGCTCGAAAAAGACCTCGCGATCGACGCTCTGATCAACAACGCCGGAGTGGCCGGCGTGCAGGGTCAGACGAAGGACGGCTTCGAGCTCGCTTTCGGCACGAACCACGTCGGCCACTACCTCTGGACGGAGAAGCTGCTTCCTCTGGTGATGCGAGCGAAGCAGGGTCGCATCGTCATCGTGGCGAGCCAGGCCCACTACCGCGCTAGACAAGGGATCGACTGGGACGCGGTGAGAAAACCATCCAGAACGTTGAGTGCGTTCCCGGAGTACTGCGTGAGCAAGCTCGCAAACGTACTCCACACCAAGGAGCTCGCGCGTCGGCTCGCGGGCACTCGTGTCACTACCTACTCCCTGCACCCGGGCGGCGTCGCGAGCGACATCTGGAAGCGCCGCATGGGCGCCTTCGCCGTGCTGCTCCGCCCGTTCTTGATCACGAACGAAGCGGGAACGAAGACACAGCTCCGTTGTGAGACCGCGCCCGAGCTCGCGAGTGAGACCGGGCTCTACTACGACAAGGAGCGGCCGAAACCTGCGTCGACGCAGGCTTGTGATGTGGAACTCCAGGACGAGCTCAAAGTGAGGAGCGACGAATACATCGCGACGTATCTGTGAGCCGCATGCCTCGAGGACGGCCGCTGTGACGCTCGACCGCGGCCAAGTAGGGCGACTTCAGACGGCATACGCTGGTCATGTTGCGAGATAACCACAGCTTCGAGGACGGTCGACCCGGGTCGACGCGCGCGATCCGAACGGGGGAGACCCTGCGGTATCTTGGACTCGCCGTGCCCGATCTCGTCTCGTTGGAGCCAGATCGAGAGGAAGAGCGCCGGGCACGTTTGCTGGAAGGCTCAGCGTCGCCGAATGGGAGGACACGCCCTAGCCAGACTGGAACGCGATCGGAAAGGTCACGTTCGTCGGGTCACTCGCGGGGCTGAAGCTCGCCGTGCGAGCGACCTGAGCAACGCAGGTCGCGACGGAGGGCGGTAGATCGCCGGTGACCGAGGTGCTGGCGCTCGTCACCGTGCCGCGCGGAGCGATGACGAGCTTCAGGGTGATGCGCCCGGCAGCGGTCGGGTGGGCCTCGAGCACCACGTCGTAGCAGCGCCTGAACGCGGGGCGCAGTCGGCTCATTTCTTTCCGGATATCGGCCGCGGTGCGCTGCCCAGGCAGTGGCGCGACTTCAGCGGATGGAGCGGCGGCGACTTCCTCGGCCGTCACTTGGGTTGACGGGACGGGCAACGCTACCGCGGGTTCGAGGACCGGGGGCGGAGTCGCGGCGGACTGCTCAGGGCCGGGTGCGCGCGCTTGCCCGACGCGGCGCTCCGCCTCCTCCGTCTGCATTCGTTGCAGGCGCGCCTCCACTTGGTCGACGCGGAGCTCGGCCGTGACGGCCCAGGACACCGCACCCACGACCAAGAGCACGAGCAGCGTGCTCGCGCCGCAGCCCAAGCCGCGCTTCGTCGCCACCCCGCCCTGGCGCGGCTCCGCTTCGGCTTTGCCGAACCACTCGGGGACAGGCGAGTTCTGGCTCATCGGGGACGGCGCCGAGCATAGCGCGGTCAGGCAGTGTCCAGTTGCCCACCACGGAACGGGCCCGAAAGCCTGCGCGGGCGCGCGAGCACCAGCGTCAGACACAGACAGCGCGAAGCTCAAGGCTCGACGACCGGCGCGGTGAGTCCGTCGGGTGGCTCATGGGCGACGACGACCGCTGCTGCTCCTCTCGGGGCCCAGGAACTACCTGGAGGCCTGGGTCAGAGAGTTGCTCACTCGAGCGGCGCAGCCATCGCAGCTTTCGGCAGCATCACCACGCGCTCCCAGCGCGGAGCCGACGAGCCATCAACTCGTAAGCATGGCGCGGCTGCCCCCCCGCCGCTCCGACGACGAATGTGACGCAACGCGTACGGACTCAGGCGGCACTCTGGGCACGACGCCCTGTTCGCACGACTATCCCAACGTGGGCGGCTGCTCCCACGCGGTGAATTTTTGCGGCAAGTAGTCCGCGCCGTAGCGAAGCGCTCCTCAAGGGTAGAGCAGACTGCCGGCAGAGGTCGCGATTCGGATGTCGTCGATGGTCGTCAGCGCGGGGCCAATCGCCATCCAGCCGAACAGCGACGTGGGGTGCGAGCACGTGAGCGCCGCCTGCGGCGCACCGCGCGGTGACAGCTGATCGAGCTTGCGGTGCCACAGCTCGGACGTGCCGCCCGGACCAATGTGAAGCGTGATCACATAGGGAGTGCTCAGCTCGGAGGGCAGCGGCTGGTTTTGGTTCTTGCCGTCCAGGCATTGGATCAGCGCGACATCAGCCTCACCGACCCGAACCTGTGCGCCGACACCGGCGAGGAACTGACCCACACGGAAAGTGACGCTACCGGCTCCATCGCGACGGTAGACCAGCTCCAACCACACGTCGGGCGGCGCAACGCCACAGGAGAACATCGAGATGCTGGTGTTGTTGCCCCCTTCGAGCGTGCCACTGCCGGAGCCCGAGATGGCCCCGCCGGGCCCGCAGTGGGCGTTGCCGTTGTTGCCCAGGCCGGCGAAGCACTTGCTGCCCTCGAAATTGGCCGCGCACAACACCTGCCCCGGCGGAGCATCGGAAGCGATGACATCACTGACGGCGTCTGCGCTGGCGTCACCGCCACTGCCGGCAACCCCAGCGACGCCGCCGGCGCCGCTGCCGCCGCCGATGCCACCCGCTCCCGCAGCGCCACCGCTTGTCGACCCGCCTGAGCCCGTCGAGGCGTCGGACTCCGCAAGCGCGGCAAGCTCGACGGCGCAACCAGCGCAGGCCGCGACGGCGACGAGTGACTCGACCGAACGCAAGCGCATCGAACCGGTAGCCTAACACGGCCGAAAGAAACGCCGGGATGACGCCACGGGAGCGTCCGGGATTTGTCGGCCTCTGGCGGAGTGCGCCGCCAAGCGACGCCGATCGGGTCCAGGCCGCTCGGGCACTTCGTGACGGAACCTCGTCGCGGAACACGCTGCGAAGCGTGAGCTATCGCGAGCCACTGTGGCGGAGTATCATCGCGGACCTCGTGATCGGAATTCCTCGATGATTCGTTTGCGCCGACCCGCGAACCGCGAACTGACTCTCGTCGCAGCGCTGGCTCTCGCTCTCGTGACCTCGCCCGTCGCGGCACAGGACGATCCCGAGCCGCCCGCTGCGGATCCGCCGTCCGAGCCGCCCGCTCCGCCTCCAGAGACTCCCCCCGACCCGCCCCCGCCGCCGGCGCCGCCCCCACCGCCGGCGCCGGCGCCGCCCCCACCGCCCGCTGCCCCGCAACAGCCGCCCGCTCCACCGGAAGCGCCTCCGGATCCCCCGCCCCCGCCGCCCCCGCCGGCTGAAGCGCCTCCGAAGAAACCTCCGAAAGCCACCTTCCCCGCGCCGCCTCCTCCAGACAAGCCGCGCGCGCCCGCCCCGTCGCACAGCGCTCCGGTCGAGCGCCCTCGCGCTTCACCGCAGCCGAGGCCGCGCACCACGCAGCGGTCAAATGCAGCGCCGACGGCGCGCAGCGAGAGCGCGCCCGCTCCGTCGCCCGCGTCGGCCGACCAGGACAAGCCGGACGAGGAAGAAGACGACTCCCCGGGCGGCTTGTTTGGTCCGTTCAGGATCGGCGGCCTCGTGGGCGTCGGGTTGCCGAGCATCCTGAGCTTCGGGGGTGCCATCAAGCTCACGCGCTATTTCGGAGCCGGAATAAACGTGGGGCTCATCCCGACGATAAAGATCTCGCTCTACGGCGACGCCCAGCTTTCCTACCAAGAGTACGACGCCTACGGCCGGCTCTTTCCGTTCGGCGGCATGTTCTTCGTGGGTGCGGGAGTCGGCTACGCGACCATCAAGGGCTCGTTCAAGAGCAGCTACGACGTTCGCCCCTACCAGGCCATCGCGCCCACGCTGCCGGACTCGCTCGCCGTGGAGAGCATCGCGTCCGTGCGCACGTTGGTGCTGACTCCGCAGATCGGCCTCCAACACATCTTCGGCTCGGGATTCACTCTGGGCATCGACGTCGGCCTTCAGATCCCCCTCGCGCCCAGTGAAATCCACTTCGACACGCAGCTGCCCCCGGGCGTACCGGCCGAGGTCATCGACAAGTACGTCAAGCCGAACGATCAGAAGGTGCAAGACACGCTCGAGACCATCGGCCGCGCCACCGTTCCGACCCTCAACTTGCGCGTCGGTTGGATGCTCTAACCGCGGGAACCGCGCTGAGATTCAGGGTCGGGCGGGTCCCCCAATTGGACTGGCGCTGTGGCTCATCTACGACCCCGCGCGGCCGAAGCGCCACGTCAAAGTCGGCAAGCGGTTCCAGGCCGTCTGACCAGGTACCTGCCGCGGGTACCGTCGAACCGCCGGCAACTTCGAGCCCGGCGAGACCTGCACGGCTGACTCCCCGCCGCTCCGACGACGAATGTGACGCAACGTCAACCGGCGCGAAATTGCGCATGGCGTACGAGTCGAAGTGCTAAGAGGAGTGATGCTCGAGCGTTCGTGGTTGGTGGTCGCAGCCTTGGGGCTGTTCGCGTGCAACAGCTCGACGAACGGAGGCGGAACCGGCGGCGCGGCGGGCGCCGGCGGGGGCGCGAGCGGATCGGGCGGCGCGGCCGGATCGGGCGGCGTGGCCGGTAACAACGACGGTGGTGGCGCACTGGGCGGGGTCGGCGGCGTGGGTGGAGTCGGTGGAGTTGGCGGCGGAGGGACTGGCGACGCCGGCACGCCCTGCAACGGCGCCGACTTCGAGTCGTGCCTCTTGCCCATCGAAAGCTACAACGGCGCTTGTTACGAAGCGTCAGGATTCCAAGGCCCGGAGAAGGCGGTCTTCGATCAGACCTGCACGGACTCAGGCGGCACTCTGGGCACGACGCCCTGTTCGCACGATTATCCCAACGTGGGCGGCTGCTCCCAAGCCGTGAATTTCTGCTGGATCGTCTGGAGTCTCATCGAGAACGATCCAACCACGCCCGAAGACGAGTTCGCGGCGGCAAAGGCCGAGGAAGCCAACGCTTGTGCACTGGCCAACGGCAAGTACTACGCGCCGTAGCAAACGCTGCTTCTCGAAAGCCTGAGTGTGACGCCTCGACCAGCGTTCGCCGCCGACCGATGTGTCGAGCGGCTGCTACGGGCCGCACGCGGGCCTGGTGCTTCAGTTGATGCTGACACGGAACGCGGTGAGCTTGGCGCCTGCGAGAGCCGGTGAGGTGAAGCGGAGCGACCAGGCGCCCAAGGGGGAGCGAGTGAACGACCGGCTTGCGTCGAGCTTCTCGTCCTCTTTTGCGAACACGCTGCTGTTCAGGTCCACCGTGAACGAATAGGTGACCTTGCTGCCACTGACCACAGGCGACTGAGCGACGAGCGCCACTTCTGGCCAGTCGGCGTGCAAGAGCGAGAGCGAGACCTGCGAGGCGTCGCCCTGCGGAACGGTTGGAGCGGCGATCTCCACCACCACCTTGATGGGATTGAGCTTGGCGCCCGTCTTCTTGAACAGAACGGGGGTGCTCGCGGCGCCGCCCGCGCTGAGGATCGCCGGGGCTGTCACTTCACGAGCTACTTCGTCGGAAATCGTTTCCGCTCCCGTCCACTCTGCCAGCACCGGGACGAAGCGTTCGGCCTTGGGGTTGGTTCCCGTGATCACGACCTCCCAGTCGCCGAACCCGACCGGCGCATCGTTCCCGGCCGAGAGCGGTGGGGCGCTGAGCGTCCAGCTGCCGTTGCCGAGGCCTTTGCCGAGATACTGGTAAGCGCCAAAGTCCGAGGCTGGGATCAGCAGTGACGCCTTGCCCGTCAGACTCGAGGTGATGGAGCACTGCGCATCCAAGATCGGGCTTGGATCCAGGCAGTTTGCCGCGTTCTCGTTGGTCGACCAGATCTGCTCTCGGCAGGTACCGGCGGCGCATCCCTCCGAGTGGCTGAGCTCCACCTCGCCGTCCGGGTCGCCCACGTAGTTGCTGGTCTTCGCGCGGAAGAACACCCGGGCCTTCGGCTCGGCGACGCCCGCGTAGACCTCGCCCTGTGCTGACATCTGCACGAACGGACCGGGAACTCGATACATCAGGCTGTCGAGGCGATTGGCGTAACCGGGAAAGTTCGCCCGCTGTCCCAGCGTGGTCACGACGTACTTGGCCGCGAGGTCCTTGAGCCAAGGCGCAAAAGCTTCGCTGGCGCGCTTCTTGGTCAGGCTGAGCAGGTGGACGAGCACCACGCCACCCTGGGTCGTGTTGACCCGTTTGTTCATCTCCGTGCGCCAGGTGTTGGCGTTGGCGTTCACCAGGCCCTGGTCGTGTACGTGCCAGCCGACCGAGATCCGACCGATGCGGGCGTGAAGCTCCTCTTGGTGCGCGCAGCTTCCGCCATAGGGGAAGCGGAAGAACAGACTGCCTTGAGGCGACAGCAGCTCGTGCTTGGCGAGCGCGGTCTCCGTATCGTAGAGGCTTTCCTTCACCTTGTCTGCGGTGGGCGCGGGCTTCAGGTAGTTGATGTAGAGGTACGGCGAGACTTGATCGTTCCGCGCTCGGATTCGGGAAGCGTTCACGGCGCTCAGGTTGGTCAGGAAGGCCTTCGATACGAAGAAGTTTGCGCGCACGCCCGCTGCATCGAGCGCGTCGAGCACGGCGCCCAGAGCGTCGTTCGAGACCGCGTCCGCCGCGGTCAGTGTCAGCGCGACTCCCGCGGCGTTGTCGTGAGGCCCTTTGGCCACGGTCTCGACGAACCCTCCGCTGTAGCTGCAGGCGTTGGCGTGGTCGCACTTGCCGCCGCAAACCTCCGAGTCTTCGTCACCGACGCCGTCGGCCGCTGGGTCGGCGGTGCTGGCGCTGCAGCCTCCAAGGGCGAGCGCGACGACTGCGGCAACACTACGAACGAGCGCGGTTTTTGTGGTCATGGCGATGCGTGCCTCCATGAGTAGTACCTTCGCTTACATTGACCCCTCCGTCATTGACACCTCCGGCCAGTCTAGTGACCAGAGCGACCAGCTCGCGCGCCGTGCCCTGGTGTAGCGCTGTATTTTCCCGCCTTGTACTCGTGGTTGCCGATCACGCCGAAGAAGGGCGCGCGGCGCAAGAGCGCGCCGGCTTGATCGAACCAGTGGTCCCAGCAGGCAGGCGTGACGCCCGCGTACACGTAGTCGCCGGTTCCGACCACGAAGTCGGGCTGCTGGGCGGCGATCATCATCGAGACCTTGGCCCAGTCGGTGAAGTTGTCGCAGAGCGCGGTCGCGCCCCGTGTGTCTCCGAACACCACGTAGCGGAAGGGCGTGCAGGGGTCGGGTGCCGTGCGGAACTGGAGCCCCGGGCCCTGAATCAGGTCCGCACCCGACGTGATCGCGTAATAGTACTCGGTGGCTGCAGTCGTCACCTCGTGATCGGTGCTCGCTGCGGCCTCGCTCGTGGCCAGCGTGAGCCCCGTGGGAGTCGTGCCGTACGCGACCGTCCCGACGGACGGTTGGTCGGTGAACCAACGGATCGTCACCTCGTCCTTGGTCACGTCGCCGAGCAACGGTCCCTTGTCGACGGCGCCCAGCGCGAACCCCGTCCACAAGAGAGCTCCGATGGCAATCGGCAGCGCGGGTGTGCGGTGGGAGTTCACGCCCCGCATTCTATCAGCGGATCCGAGCAGAGCGCGCGGATGGATGCGTCGCGCTGCGAAGGGCCCTCGGCGGACGATCGCGCAGAATCAGCGCGCGACGAGCTCGACCGCCGAACGCCGCGAGGGAGGAACACCCTGATTGCAGCAGCGCCTTCTCTTCGTTCGCGATCCCGACGACGATTGGAGCATGGAGGCGCTCACCGCCGTGGCACGCCGCCGACGTGCCGTGCGCCGCCGCAGGCGCGCGAGGCTGATCACTGCCAGCGCGAAGAGCCCCGGCCCCGTCGCGCGGGAGGTCGCCATATCGCAGCTGCAGCTCGCGCTCCGGCTGACGGCGAACCCGCTACTCGGGCTCGGCGCGGGCGAGGCGGGAGGGGCAGGTGCCGGAGCCGCGCTCGGCGGCGGCGGTCCCGGCTTGGATTCGGCCTGCAGATCGCCCTTCGTCTTGGTCGTCGCGGAGATTCGCTTCAAGCGGCAGTTGTCCTTGTCACGCTTCTCCACAGCGTAGCGCGCCTGCACCAAGCTCACGTTCACGTCGCGAATGTTCAAGTCTTGCTCGGCCAGCTCGCCGCAGGTCTTGGCCTTCGCGGCCAGGAAGTTCGCGGACTCTTCGCGGCCGGCATCACCGCGGATCTTCGAGAACAGCTCGATCAGATCGCCCTCGCGAAAGCCGAACACGCGCACGGGCCCGCGCCCGGGGTTGCATACGAGTGGCTCGTTCGGCTCGAGCACCGATTTCTCGGGCTCTTCGTTGCAGTTGGTCACGAACAGCTTGAGCTGGGGCAGCGTCCCCTGCCCCTCCACCGTCAGCTCGAGCGTGATCTTGGCGCGGGGTGGCGGCGCGACGTCAGCGCGCGCCGGCAATGTCGCCAGGAGCAACGCGGCCATGCAGCCGATCGAGGTTCGCGCTGTCATCTCGTCTTCCCCGTGCATGCTGGACGACTCGACATCGAACCGCAAGGTGCTGGCAGATCATGCCCTCCCAGCCGTTTTCGGATCGGTGGTCGTAGTCGCCGCGGTCCGCCGGTGCGCGGGCGACGCGCGCCGGGTCACTCGGTCCCGAACCCGACCCAGGCCGCGCCGAGCGAGATGACGACGATCAGCGCGGAGCGCGCCCAAGCCTCACCCGCGCGCCCGCGGTACATCGCGGCGCCCCAGGCGTCGAACGCCGCGATGGGACCTCCGATCAGGCAAACCCACCCCAGCAAAGGGCGCCACGACCAGCCCATGATGTGCCAGAGAGAGAGCAGGCCTGCGCCCGCCGCGCCGGCGCACGCGGCCATGGCGACGCTGGCGCGCTGATCCCACTCCTCATGGGCCCACTTGCGATAGCGGCGGTACCAGTCGAGCACGGCGTCCAAATGTCATGTAGTGCATCAGCGCCCGCACCGGAACCCGATGCTCGAGCGACGCATCGAGGCGGGGCGGGGCGCCGCTCCGTGCCTAGAAAATCGTTGAGCTTCACCTTCTCTCTCGCGCGAGCAGGGATCCGTCACTCGGACCGGCGTGCCACATGTCGTTGCCTGAGGGGTCCGCGCACGAGCGCGCGGCCACGGCAGAAAACCAGGTTGCCGTCCGGCGCGTGGAGGATCGCTTTCGTTGTGCGTTGCGGCCGCGCGAGCGAGCAAGGTAAAGGACAGACGAGGAGGCAACATGGCGAGAGTGACGGGAGTCGGCGGAGTGTTCCTGAGGAGCGCGGACCCGAAGGCGTTGGGAGCGTGGTACGCGAAGCACCTCGGCGTCGAGGTCGGCGAGTGGGGCGCGACTTTCATGTGGAAGGATGAAGTGCCGGCGGGGACGGGGATGACGGCCTGGAATCCATTCCCGATGGACACGACCTATTTCGGCGAGGGGAAGCAGGCGGTCATGATCAACTACCGCGTGGACGACCTCGAAGCGCTGTTGGTGGCGCTCGCCGCTGCTGGCGTTTGGATTGACCCGAAGCGCCAGAACGAGAGTTATGGTCTCTTCGCCTGGATCAAGGACTGCGACGGGAACAGGCTGGAGCTCTGGCAGCCGCTCGAGGCGCCCGAGCATGGAGCTGGGTGACCAGGCCACGCGCTGCCGTTTTCGGAGCTGCGAGGCTGAGCACGGCTTCGTCGAAGCCCGCCTCGCCCTGACGGCGACCGAGGACGGCGGGCGGTCCCACCCGGTCTTCACCGACTACCGACCCGACTGGAACATTGGCAATCGCACCGAGTCCGGCGAGGTGGAGAGCAACGGCGCGCCCATCACGCTGGAAGACGCGCGATCGATTCCTCCCGGTGGTATCGGCACCGTTCGGCTCCCTCCGCTCTGGCCAGAGGCCCGGTCCAGGGTCCAGTCGGGAGGCGAGATCGCCATGCATGAAGGCAGTCGTGTCGTCGGCAACGCGGTCGTGCAGCGGGTGACGTTGAGACGCCGAGGATGAGAGGCGTCCCGAAGCCCGACGCCGCAGAGACGGACACCGCCCCTTTCACCCGGCCGACGGACCCGTGCCCGGTTCGCCGTAGGTCAGGTCCGCGAGAATTTCCTGGGCGGGCCGCGCCGGACGCATCGGACGAGCCCCGCCGAGGTAAGGCCATACCGCCTCGCGGATCTCGTCCGGGAGCACGGTCTCGAGGTATTCGAGCGCGGTTCCTCGGTGGTGGAGGTCGTCCGCGTGAAGCGCGAGGAAGGCGATCCGGAGCGACGCCGGGTCTACGTGCAGCGCGATGACGTTGAACACATGCTCCAGGCTGCGATCGATCCTATCTTGCTGAAGCCGCTCGAACAGCCCGGGCGCGTCGTCCTCCTCTTCGTCGAAGGGCGGACTCGTTTGGCCTTCCCAAATTTCCTTGCCGAGACTCGCCTCGCGAAGAACGATCGCGGTCACGACCTCCCGCGACACGACCACTCCCGAGGACGGCCCGGCGACCTTCACCAGCGCGCGACTGCAGGCGTAACGGACCTCGAAGCGTTCGTCGCTCAGGCCCCGGACGAGCCCGTCCGCGGCCCGTTGCGCGGAACACACCGAGAGCACACGCGGGATTCGGCGCCGAACGTCGAACTCGACGTTCTCGTCACAGAGCGCGTCCAACAACTGCCCGGTCGAGCGTGTGGCGACCTTCCGGAGTGCGCGGATCGCGTCGAGGTGAAACTGTTTGTCGGCAAGGAGCGCGATCGCGAACGAAACGAGGGGCGCCGCGAGGCCATCTGCCGACAAGACCCGCCGGACCCGCTGGGGGTTGCCGGAGCGAAGGTCAATGACGGCTCGAATGGCTTCGTCCAGGCTGTCCGTTCGCTCTTGGAGTTCGGCCGGGCGCTCGCTCGACGACTCCGGGAGCGCCTGGGCGCGGCGGTCCTCCAGCTGCTCGACGAGGGCGTCTTCTGCTGCGATCTGCGCCCGTCCCTCGCGGCTGATCGACTGTCTACCGACGGGCTCGACCTCCGCCCCTTTGCGCAAGCTCTGCTCCAGCATCCTCACATATCCGCGGTGCAGTGGACGCAAGCGTGTGACGGTCACGAGCGCGCAGCCGATGGCCACGACGAGGAGCAGCACTTCGGTTCGCCCGGGAACCAGCCAGAGCACGAGCGCGGTAATTGCGCTGGCCAGTACCGTACCCACTCGATCGAACCCAACGTCGATCAACATCTTGGTCGAGCGCTTCTTCTCTTCGGAGATCGGCGTGTAGAGCAGCTCGTACGCGGTGCGAAAGAGAGAGTTCTTCTGCATCGCCTCTCCACCACGCAGGATGGCCGTGCTCCCCAGTCCCGGCACGGCGAGCCCAACTGCCCCGCCGAGCACGACCACGGCTGGGAGCAGCGCGACCGTCAGCGCGAGGCCGAGCTTTTCGACCGCGAGCCGCCCGAGCGAGAGCTGTACCACGAACGAGAGCACCCCCACGACCAGCCAGAACACGGCAAAGAATGCCAACAGCTCGGGAGCGGTCGCAAAGCGCATCATCGCTTCGGAGCTGAAGACGTAGTCCAAGAGGCCCGACGTGATGGCTGCCAGTGCCACGATGAGCCCGAGATTTCGTAGATAGGGGGCGTCCCGAATCGAACGCAGCGGATTCGCGGCAGCGGCCTCGGTGCTCGCGGCGCTCTCGGACCGAGGCCGCGTCGCCCCAGCAGCCATGCGGTACGTGCTCGCTACACACAAGAAGTTCGTACCCGCGAGCAGCGGCAGCATCGTCGGCACCGAAATCACAGTCGACGCTCGCCACGCGGCGATCCCGCCCAGCACTCCGCCGAGCGTCCCACCGGCGGCGATCCACGCGACGGCGCGCTTGCCCGCGTGCGGGTCGAAGGCCTCGTTCATCAATGACCAGAACGCGGAAATGACGGTCGCGCCGAACAAAGCGGTGTGTGCGTAGAGCAGTATGGCGGCCAGCCGCGGCAGGCTGAAGCTCAGGGCCCACAGCCCGAGCAAGAGCACGCCGCTCGCTCCGAACAGCGCCGGCACGATCTTGGCCGGTGAGTGGCGCAAGGTCATGCGCGCGAGCCAGAACGCGACGACGAGGGACAAGAGCGCCGAAACCGCCATCATCGCCGGCAGCGCCGTCACACCGAAGGTCGAGAGAAAGAGTGCATCTCGGGTGGCCTTCCCGGCGACCTGCTGAGCGATCATCGCGGCCGACGCGAGCGTGGCAAGGCGCGCTCCCGCCGGGACGCTCCCCCACGAAAGGTTCCGGGTCACCGACAAGACTACTGCGCTCCACCCCGGCCGAGACCCAGCGTTGCGCTCCGCCGCACGCGCTCACGGAGGACCTCTGGCGGCTCACGCACCAAGCTGAAGCCCCAGCGTCACGCGGTACTGAGGGTAGCTGAAGGGCACGCCGGACGTTTGAGGGATCGGAATCGCGATGTGAGCCGGGTCGAGGATCAGGTAGACGGAGCGGCTGACCTCGAACTCGAGACCCACCAGGTTGAAACCGACGTACGGGCCGACCGTGCCTTTGGGGACGCCGTACAGGGCGAAGTTCATCCGAGAGATGCCGAGTTGGAACGTCGAGCGCACGTTGATTCGCTCGTAGTTCATGGGAAAGCGCACGACCAACGTGCCGTAGACGTTGGTCGTGCCCTCGCGAAACCGCTTCGTCGTGCGAGAGAAGAATGGGTTGAGCTCGCCATCGACGCCGACCAAGAAGCGCGGCGAGAGCCGGTAGCGGACGCCGATGGAGGCGGCGGCGGCGGCATGGGTCAGGGAGCCGCCACCCGCGAAATAGATGCCCAGCGGAAAGGGCTGCTCGCGGGACGCCGAGTCTGGAGACGTGTCGGCGGGGGTATCGCCAGAAGAACACACGGCTTCGGGTTTCGGTTCGGCTTCGGGTTTCGGCTCGGCTTCGGGCTTCGTCGCTGATTCTGGGTTGGATTCCGCTTCGGGATCCGCGGCCGCCTTGGGTTTCGATTCGGCCGCTGAACCCGCGGGTGATCCGTCGGAGTGCGGCACGTCTTGGGCGGCGGCGGGCGAGCTGGCCAGGCCGATCCCGAGCAGCGCGGCCCGTGCCGCGACGCGCGGCCCACCGCGGCCGGCTCGGCGCCGCCGCGCCCACAGCAGCCCCGCGCCGAAGACGAAGGACGAGAAGCCCCACGGGGATTGGCCCACGCTCGCTCGGCAACCGCAACCCGCGGGATCCCGATATTCGGTCTCCGGCGCGTCGCACCAGTGGTTGGCATACGTGCAGCCCGGTTCCAGCTGAAGATACTGGCCCAGCACCACGTCCACCCGTGTCATCCGTTCGGCGTCGCTCGCGGCCGGCGCCAGCGCGGCGGCCATGAGCGCCACGGAGGCATCCCGGGCGGTCTTCATTCGGCCGGTGCGCAAGGCATCCAGGTTGCTGCACGCATCCAGCTGGGACGAATGCGGCGGCCCGTCCCTGGATTCTTCATGCACCTCGTCGACGACGTCGGCGTAGTTGAGCACGGTCGTCACCCGCAGGTGATCGCTCGTGCGCCATTGATGGCTGAACGAATCCTGAAAGGTGTGCAGGGCCCGGCCCATCTCGACGTAGAAAGTCGGCAGCGCGACATCCACCGACCCACGGATGTCCAGCACCGCTTCGAAGGTCGTGCGCCGGCTGGGGTCCACGCTTCCGTCCGGGGCCAGCCCGGCCAACGCCTTTTCCACCTGACCGCGGATCGCGCTCCGGCATGCGGTCAACGCCCTTTGAGACCCGTCGGGCTCGTCATCACTGGAGGCCCGCAGACAGTGCATCTTCTGATTCACCGGGGAGCCGTGGACCATGGCCAACGCGTCCAGGTCGTCCGGCGCGTTGCCGTCCAGGTCGACGTCGCGGTTCGCGAGGACAAGGGTCGCGCCCGCCAGATCCGTGTCGGCTTTGAGCGGGAGGTCGTCGACCAGCGCCCGGTCTTGACCCTGTGGCTCCAGTGGAGGCGCCAGTGCCTGCTGGCTCCGGAGGCGGGATAGGGCATCGAGCGTGATCGTCTCGTGGCACGCTTCGGTGATCTCGCTGTTCACCGTGTACCCGTAGGCAGCAGCCGGCGTACCGACAATGATCACTAGAGCGCACAGCCCCGACGTCCGAACGAGCCTTCCCATGCCGCCCGAAGTGCAAGATGCAAGCCCAGGTGGCTCCCTCGCTTTCGAACGCCTGGCGTGGCACTGCACCCAACGCTGCGTTCGGCCGGAGGCGAGAGTGGGACGGAACGCCCCGGCTCGAGCATTCTCGTCACCCTCGAGGCGAGACGCGCTCGCCGCGCGGACCCGCATTCGACGACCAGACGCGCGTTCACGCCAGGTCAGAATCGTCCGACCGCCGCAACACCCTTGGTGTCGGGATTGAGCTGCGGCACGACCTTCACCGGCGTGGAGTGCAGCGCCGGCACCAGGATGCCAGTCGAGCCGCCAACGAGCGCGCCACCCACCGCGTCGCTGATGAAGTGCTTGCCCGCCATCACACGCGCGACACCGACGAACGAAGCGACGGTGAGACCCACACCCTTGTCGTTGCGGCCGCAGTGCGCTTCGTAGTTCGGATCCGTCTCACACGGCGTCAGGCTCGGCCGGCCGCGTTCGAACACCCGCTCCGACCCCGTCAATAGCGCTCCCGCCACCGCGTACGCTTCGAGGTCGATGAGCAGCATCTGGACACCCCAGTTGGGCTTTTGCCGGATCGCAAAGGCAACGAACCCATCCACGACGATTGGGTAGAGGGCGCCTGCGAAGTAGACCGCGTCACCGAGCGTTTGTGCGTGGTCCCGACCGGCTCGACTCTTGGCGCGCAGGCCATCGCGGACGCGGTCGTCGAAGAGCACCCCCCCGTGCCAGCGCACGTCCCCGTTCGGCGGCCAGATGAACGTGGTCGCGACCACAGCGGTCGCGCCGGCGACGGTGACGCCGACGTCCAGCCAGTCGAAACGACGGTATTGCCAGGCATCGCTCTGACTGGTCGGTTGTGCGCTCGACGCTCGCGGCAGCGCGACGACCCAAACGAAGCACGACGCTTGCCAGAGCCGCTTCAACCCGCCAAAGCGAGCTCTGACGTCGGAGACCATCACTCGACCGGCTCTTCGGCGCGGGCCATCTTGCAGCTGACTGGGGCGGCGCTCTCACAGGTTGCGTTCAGCGCCCATCCGTCGAGGGTCCTGGACTGCTCCAAGAGCCAGTCGTTGCCGGCCAGAATCCCAACGTGCACTTCGTCGCCGTGACTGACGATGCCAGCCGAGAGTCGAAGCGGTGATTGGAGCTGGAGCAGGAATGCCGCGCGCGTGTCGGCTGGTGAGCTCTGGATGCGACCCGCCGAGGCCAGCGGTCCTCCGCTGGCGTTCTTGACCACGATGTCCGTCATCCGACAGCTGCGGCGAAACTCTCCGGTCGCCTCGAGCTCCTCCAGCGGAAAGAGAGAGGGCACCCATCCGGGCAGGTCTCCGCTCGCCGCGAACATGCCAAGAGCCGGAAGGCCATCGCGAAACTGGGCACCAAATTCTCCAGATGCGTCGACATTGGCCCCGGCGAGCACGCTCAACGTCGGAAGCGTGACGCGACCCCACCAATCGCGAACGCGGAGACTGCCCGCATCGAGCCCAGCGTGGTCGATGCTGACCGTACCGGAGGCGAGGGCCGCGCCATGCTCGAGATCGAGCATCGAGAGCCGCCACGTCGAGCCGAGGTCCGCGTGCACGGGGGTGCGCCCCAAGCGTCCCTCCACACCCCGGGCCCGGACGCGAACAGTCCCCGAAAGCTGCCCGAACGATCGGCGCAGCTTGCTCATCAGCTCGAGCTCCGGGATCTTCGCCTCCCAGCCCTCCCGCGGGTTCTTGCCGCTCGTCATGTGAAGGCGCTTGGCGTTCACGTCGAGAGAGATCGCGTCATTGGATCGTTGCTGATACCGGGACTCCAAACGGGCATCACCCGTGACCAGGAAATCGTCCCAGCGCGCTCGGAGAGCGCCGATGTCGGCGACGGCGTGGACCTGGGCTTGCCCATCGGTCGCGAACCCGAGCTCACCGCGAAGCGTGGCTCTAGGGACACTCAGCCACGGGCAGCTGGCGCTCGCGTTGACGCTGCTCGCGGAGAACTTTCGGACCGTCAGGGTGGCGTGGGCAGTGCCACTACGCAGCAACAGGTCCAGGTCCTTGGCTTTTGCGGCCAGCTTGGCGGCGCCAACGACCGACGTGGCGCCGACCCGAACCCGCACGGAGGGTAGCGAGAGTTCGAGGGAGCCGCGGGTCAGCTTGGACCGGGACAGCGAAACCTCGGACGCCAGGTCGACGCGCCGAGCGTCGGCACGCACGACGCCCTCGACCAGTGAGAGTCTCTTCGCGGTGGCCCGCACGCTTCCGGTCCCACGACCGTCACGTAGCCGCGCGTGCCCTTTGATGCTGGCATTGCTCGCTTCGACGCGGGTGGCTCCTACGACCACCGCCAACGTTCGGGCATCAACCGTCAGGTCGACCCGGTCCTCCGAGAGCGCTTCCGTCTTTCCTCGCCCGAGCGAAAGGCGGGCGCTTCCGTCGAGCTCGAAATTCACGGACTCGAAGCTGCCCCGGGCCTTGGAGACAATCGCGCGGCCCTCGCCTCTGATGCTGCCCCCGGCGTAGCGCCCGCTCGCGTCCACCCGCGCACTTCCGCCCCGGAGCCGAAGCTGGTGACGCTTTGTCAGGTCATCAAAGCGTGACAGCACCGGTACCTCGAGCCCAGTGACTGCGCCATCGACCCGCGCCAAACCCCAATCACCGCTCAGGTCGACGCTCGGGCTGGCGACCGCCAGGTGGGCCGCGGTGACCGTGACTTGCGAGCCGCGCTCTCCGGAGGGCGAAGCACCGGCGTGCTCGAAACGAACGTTCACCTCGCCCGACCCATCCGCTGCGACGTGCGCTCCAACCCCGAACGTCTTGCCGTTGAACGTCCAGCCGCGAAAGACTCCGCTGAGCGTGGGACCTTGGAGCTCGACGTGAGTCTTGTCGGTGAGGACGCCATGCTCCGCGTCGAGCCGCAGATCCAGCCGCGCGCCCGGGGTAGCCAACTTCGCGCCCGGCGGCAGAAGCACCGTCAGAGGCTCGAGGTTCACGTCCTCGCCGTGCAGTTCCAGGGTCGCGCTGATGTAGCGAAACACCTCGCGCCCGACCGGAACGTTCACGAAGAACGGATGCACCACGCAGGTGACATGGCCCGAGAGACTCCCCGCCAGCAGCCGGTTGCCCGCCCGCAGCTGACCCGACCGGAGATCCATCGAAGCCGGCCCGACCACGAGAGACTGCCCAGCGTGCAGGCGAAACGCGCCCCCGGCGCGCGCAACACCCTGATAACGCAGCTGCTGAGCCCAAATTTCCACCACTCCGACGTCCACATCTTCCGCGTGAACTCGCCACAGATCGGTGCGCGGCGGCGCGGGCACGTACGCCGGCACCAGGGCCGGGGTACGAAATTCGGGGATTGGCGGCAGCGCAAGGGTCGACGCCAGCTCGGCGTCGGCTGCAACGACTCGGAGCCGCACGCGAAACACCAGACCTTCACCCCGAACGCGAGTGGCGTGCAGGGTCTTGGACAGCAGCGGAATGAGAGCGAGCTCCGCGTCCAAGCGCGGCGCATCGAGGGACCACTCCAGGTTGTGGTCTTGGAACAAGATGCGCGCTTCGTTCACGTGGACGCGGCCCGGCCACAGTGTCCATGCGCTGCGGAACGTGACGCGAATATCGTCGGTGGCTCTCAACGCGTGCTGAACGCCCCCCCAATTCAGCCAGGCATTGGCCGTTGCGACGTAGCCAAGCTCGGCAGTCACCAGCGTGACGAGCGCAAAGCGAATGACGCGGAACCACCACTTGTGTCGCACACCGTCTCTCACTGCACAGGCCGTGCCGCGGCTTGATACGAGCTCCGCGTCAGGCGCAAAGTCCACTATCAGGCGGGCGTGGCCACGATGGATGAGAGCGAGACTCGCTCACCGTTCAGCGCGACGGGCGCCTGTTCGCCGCCGACTTCGAGCACGACGGCCGTGATGTTGTCCTCGCCACCGCGCCCATTCGCCGTGTCGACGAGCTCCTTGCACACGGCCTCTACCGACGCCCCCTTCATGATGTCGTGCAGGTCCGAGTCCGGTACCTTGTTCGAAAGGCCGTCGGAGCAGACCAAGAAGCGGTCGCCTCGGCGTAGCTCGACTCGGCTCATCGCTACCTGCACCTCGGGTCGGAGCCCGACGGCTTGGAGGATGATGTTCTTGTAGTCGCTCTCCCCCGCCTGCTCCGGCGTGAGCACGCCGCGCTCGACGAGCTCTTGCACGTAACTTTGATCCCGCGTCAGCTGCAAGAGGCGGTCGTTGCGAAGCAAGTACGCTCGGGAGTCCCCGATTTCCGCGATGTAAGCGTAACGGTCGTGAACCAGGAGGGCCGTGAGAGTCGCCCCCATGCCTTCTCTGCCGGACGCGTGCGCAAGATCCCACACGCTCCTGTTTGCGCGCTCCACGCTGGTCTTCAGCGCCGCGCTCGCTCCCGCGGGGGAGCCCTCGTTCATGCCGACGCGGACCGAGTGAAGTGCGACCGTGCTCGCGACCTCCCCCGCCTGCGCGCCGCCCATTCCGTCCGAAACCGCGATCAAGATCCCACGCTCACCGGCATCCAGCCCGGCGCTGCGCTCCATCGAGTGGACGCGCTCGGTCGTCGCCAGATCGGCCACGACGAAGGCATCCTCGTTGGTCGTACGCACACGACCGAGGTCAGTCTTTCCAAATACCGTCAGCTTCACGTTGATCATGCTTCAAACCTCCCGCAGGATTCGTGCCGCCTCGGGCGGCGTTCGGCGCGTTCAGAATGTGGCAAGGCGCACCGTCACTTTCACGCGCTCCGTGGCAACGCCCAGGTGAACATGGGTTCGCGGCAGCACCAGGTAACCTTTGCTCGAAAAGAGATCGACGGCGGAACACGCCGGCGAGGTCTGGGACTCGGATGCCGAAACAGGGCAGAGTGAGCTCCTCGCTTCTTTGTGCGGGGCAGCGGGGTCCGACGGCTTCGCTTTCGCGCTCCGAGGGGTGTTCTTGACGCTACGGGCGAGCTCGGTGGCGACCGCGTCGGCGTGGCTGCTCCGGTACGGACGATAGTCGAGGTTGCTGGGTGCGGCCTTGTCGGCGGTTGCCGCGTCCGAAGCGCCCACTGGCTCGGCGTCCGCCGCGAGCTCCGGCCTCTCGGGCAGCGGCTGGGGCGCGCTCGGCTGGGCAGTGGCGCTTCGAACGAGCGCAATCCGGACCGGCAGGGCGTCCACGTGGATGGGCAGCTCGAGGGCGAGCGTGAGCTGCGGTTGATTCCGCGGCTGGTCCAGCACCAGAACGGACGCGCTTGCCGCAATCGCGCTCGTGAGCAGCAGGATACGGCCGAGGCGTTTGAGGGACATCATGCGGGTCATTTCTCTTGGTCTTGGGCGCATGGCCTATTGGGTCGGCTCGACCACGGTGCTGCTGTCGAGGTCGACCGCCGTCTGAGCCAGCAGCCTGCCGTTGATCGACGCGCCCGTCCGCAACGTGATCGCAGTTTGAGTCAGCACGATGCCCTCGAAGTGAGACGTCGTCCCGAAGTCCGCGAAACCTGCCACCTGCCAGAAGACGTTCTTCGAGAGCGCCCCGCCCGAAAGGACGACTTTCGCGGCGTTGCTCACGGTGAGGTCCTGCGCGATCTGAAAAATCCAGACGTCCGTCGCGTTACCGCTGAGCGTGACGTTCGTCGGGATCAAGAGGCCGGTGCCCCACTTGTAAACGCCTGGCGTGAGAGTCATTCCGCCGACGTTGCCGGCGCCGAGCTCGGTGACGCCCGGCGCGCGTCCTGCGGCATCGGTGTACGCGAGCTCCATGTCACCGATCGCCGTGGTCAGGTTGGATGGGGTGGGTGGTGTGTAGTCGGCTGCGAATACCTTCCCGGTCACCTGCAACGAGGTCGAGAACACATTGCTGGGATCGGCGGTCAACGAGAAGCCAGTGAAGTACGTGGCTGCCGCGGGGCTCACCCCGAGGTTCCCCGTGATGGCGGAGGTCGGTATCGTGGAGACCGCTGCTTTGGCGAGGATCACGAACTTGCCGGCCGCTCCAAGCTTCACCGGGATGCCGGGGAGAGTCGTGGAGCCATCCCCAGCATCCATTGCAACGCCGCCCGCGCCGCCGGAGCCGGAGCCCCCAGCTCCAGCCGCCGCACCGCCGGAGCCCGAGACACCGCCAAAGCCAGCGCCCGAGACACCGCCGACGCTGGAGCCCGCGCCACCGCCGACGCCGGAGCCCGCGCCACCGTCCTTCGCACCGCCGGAGCCGGAGTCGACCCCCGTACCGTCGCCGTCGCCACACGCCGTAGCCAGCGAGGCGAGTGAAAAGACGAGCACGAAGCCGGGCCTGGAGGAAGGCATGATTGCTACACACTGCAGGGTTCGTGCCGGAGCGTTCGCCCGCATTTCCGGCGCGAAACGGGAGTGTTTTGGGACGACCTTGCAGTGGCAAGAGCTCAGCGTCGCGAATTGTCCCGTGCGCCGCGAGGCCGATTGCCTCAGAACCCCAACACCGGATCGAAGCGCTGCGTCTTCGAAACGCCGTTCGCAGGCGCCGACCGAACCGCGCGTGAAGAGGGGGCGGCAGATGCCTCGGCCTTCTCGACCCGAACAGCGTCCGCCGCCGGGTCCGAACCCGCTTGGGCGGCTTCGTCGATGCGCACGTTTCGGTGGTCGCCCGCGCGCCGGAGCTCGGGCACCGACCGGCGGGCCCCCCCATACGCGGCCCCACTCACGACCGAGAACAACACGACGCAAACGAGCGCGATCCACTTCGTGTGGCGACCACGACGGGCTGGCGCGGCCTCGTCCACCAGGGTCACGGCCTCGGCTCGGCGCGCTCGCAGATCTGCGCTCATGCCTGGGGGCGGCGATGATTCCGTGTCCGAAATGCTGCCGAACCAGCGCGAGCGAACCCCGTGAGCCGAGGCGTCTTCGTGCACGCCCTGCTGGATCAGCCACGCGCCGAGGGCCTGTCCCAAGCTTCGCGCGCCGGGCCAACGCAGCTCTCGATCGCGATGGAGCCCGCGCATGAGCAGCGGTTCCAATCCTTTGGTGTCGACGCCCAGCTGGGAGGGTGGCGGCACGTCCTCCAGAATGATTGCCCTGAGCGCGAGCGCCGGCTCTCGGTCGCCGAAGGGTGGTAATCCCGTGATGCACTCGTACAGCACCGCACACACGCCCCAGATGTCCGCCCGATGGTCGACATCGTCCTTTCCAAGCGCTTGTTCCGGAGACAGGTAGTGCACGGTCCCGAATACACTGCCTACGTTGGTGATACGGCGCAGTCCGAGTTCCGTCAGGCATCGCGCGATGCCGAAGTCGACGATCTTGGGGACCACGTAGTCGCCCCCCTCGGAGCGATCGAGGAAGATGTTTTCTGGTTTCAGGTCGCGATGCGCGATGTTGCGGTCGTGGGCCGACGCGAGACCCTCGAGCACGGGCAGCAGGAGTTGCACCGCGCGTACCGGGGACAGCCGCCCGAATTCCTCCAACTCCGCGCCCAGATCGCGACCGTCGAGCAGCTCCATCACGAGGTACGGTGCTTTCCAGTCCGTGAAGCCGAGGTCGAGGACGCGCACGATGTTGGGGTGCTCGATGCGAGCGGCGAGCTGCGCCTCCCGGATCAGCCGCTGGCGCAGCTCGTCCGACGTCGTCTCGTCGCGCAGGAGCTTGATCGCGACCTGGTTGTCCAGACTGAGATGGTGAGCAGCCCAGATCGACCCCATTCCGCCCGAGCTCATCACGCGCAAGAGCTCGTATTTGTCGGAGAGGATCTGATGAGGCTGTGCTCGATCGGGGCCCGCATCAGCCAGTGACACCCCGCTCCCTTTCGGCATCCCGGCAACAGGAGCAAGTCACGTGCCGCTGCGGCGCGACTGGATCGAGAGCGCAACCCACAGCCGGACTGGGGCGTTCTGTCGCAGCTCGGGCCGGCGGAACAAATTCGCCTCAGTGCTCCCCGGGCTGATCACGGTGCGCCGGGCGCCCGACGCTCCCAGGAATCGGGACCCCGAGCTCGAGTTCGCGTGGGGATTCGCGACGCGCAGCTGGACGCGCTTGCACCGCAGTGTGGGACCGCGCCGAGCGGTACGTTTCGTGCTTTCGCAGCGATGACACTCGCTACCGTAACTCGAGACGTCGCCAATCATTGAGGCTCCGTCTTTCCCTGAGAGAGGATTCTCATGCCCACGCATTCTTTTTCGACAACGATCAGCATTGCCCTGGCGGCTTCACTTCTGGCGGGGTGTGGCGGTCAGGCAGCGGGCCCCCCAATCGCCCCAACCGGTAGCCAGGAGTCAAGCAACGCCAACGCCCACGCTGCGCCCGCGAAACCGACGGCGGACACCACCGGAACCATTTCCATCTCCGAAGAGATCCGAAAAGCCTGCGGCATCGCAGAAAAGGACGCTCACTTCGCCTTCGACTCTTCTCTAATCGACGCCAACGCGGGCGCTGTGCTGGGCCAAGTAGCCCAATGCCTGAATACGGGGCCACTAGCGGGTCGGCAATTGAACCTGGTGGGTCGAGCAGATCCGCGCGGCGAGAGCGAATACAACATGGTCTTGGGCGGTGCTCGGGCTTCGGCCGTCTCGAGCGAGCTCGAGGCGCGTGGACTCCCGGCCGGTAAGATCACATCGTCGTCGCGCGGCGAAATGGACGCGTCCGGCAAAGACGAAGCAGGCTGGGCGGAAGACCGACGGGTGGACGTCCGCTTGGGCTCACGCTGAGCGTCTTTCGTCCCACGCCGTTCCGTCCGGAAGCACCCGGCGTTCAACGGGACAACGACGTGCCTTGCAATGTCGCGGCCGGAGAGAACGCGCCGCTCGAATTTTTCCATGCAACATGAGGAACCGAGCATGCCTACGAAAGCAGAACGATTTCGGGCGAAGCGCGAGCGACGCGCCAATCCACCCAGGGCGAAGTCTCCGGCGAGACCTCGACGAGACTACCCGGTGAACACAGCGCGGGTCGGCGTGAGTGCCGACGACCGCAAGGCAGGGCTCCTCGATACCGCGGACCGCAACCGCATGAACTCCGACAAAGCAGGCGCGGCACTGGAGAGCTCTGAAACGGGCCAGCCCTCGCGCAAGAGCACCCGTGGCTCCGCCGGAGGCGTTAAACGTACGGACAACTTGAGGCAGCGCGCCGTGCAGAAGGCCCGGTCCCCGAAGAAGCGCGCAAGCAAGGCGCAAGCGCGGCAGCGCTGAGTGCGCTGTTGGACGGAGGCGGTCGCAGGCTCAACCAGCAGTGCTGAATCGAGCTGCCGCCCCCCAATCAGTCGAAGCGAGGTGAGTTCATGGACCACGGGCCGAACGCAGGAGGACACATGGGTTGGATGTGGAATGGAAACGGGCACATGGGCTGGATGCCGTTCGGGTGGATGCTCGGCGTGGTGTTGGTGGTGGCGATCGTTTGGGTGTTGCTCCGATCGAAACGCGGCCCGCCGAACGGGCGCGACTCGCCGCGGGATATTCTCCAGCGCCGGTTCGCGAAGGGCGAGATAGACGGGGAAACCTACAAGCGGACGCTGGCTGACCTGGAGGACTAGGGAGGACGTGCGCAGTGGGAGAGCTGACTCATTTGATTCGAGAAACGCTCGGTCGACACGTCGTTCGAACGGCGCTTGCATCGAGTCATGCGCACGCTCGGTCTCTTGACCGAATGGGAGGGTACGTCGGGCGTGCTGCACCGGCGGCCATGCATTGGAACGGCTCGTGCTTCAGCCACCAGTGAGGTAATGAATGTCCGAAATTCTTCCAACGACCGTCGTGGTCGGGATCGACTACTCCAACTCGTCAGAGCGCGCGCTCGAGATGGCCTGGGATCTGGCTGCGGCGGCACCCGCGGCCGAGCTACACATCATTCACGTCGTCGAAAAAGGGCTGGCCGCCGCTGCCGACGGCTCTCGGGTCGACGAAGAAGAAGAGCGCCTGAACGCCTTCGCGCTCGCCCATGCCCGCCGAGCCCTCGCCGATTCGCCGCCGGTTCGCCGGATGGTGACCCACGTGTGGCGTGGGGCGCCCGCCAAGGAAATCGCCACACTGGCGGCGGAGCTAGACGCTCGTATCATCGTGGTGGGCACGCATGGACGCCACGGCCTGTCGGATTTGTTGCTCGGCTCCGTTGCCGAGCGGCTGGTGCGAATCGCGCCGTGCGCAACCCTGGTAGTTCCGCCGCTGGAACGCCGGCAAGCGGCCGAAGCGCTGCGCATCGAGCCACCTTGCCCACAGTGCGTGGTAGCGCGGCGACAGAGCGAGGGCCGCGAGTTTTGGTGTCAGCGGCACGCGGCGTACCAGGGACGGCGCCACACAGCGCACGTGCCAGATGTCAAACAGACGCACACAGCGAATAGTCTGCTGATCTCCAGTTGGGGGTTCGGGGCTGCCGCTCAGCGCTGACCGCACCCATTTTTTGCGGAGCTAGTCCGGGGAGAACCGTGCATATCCAAATCAACACCGACCACAACATCGAAGGGCGAGAGAACCTTGCCGACCACGTCAGAGGGGTGGTGGAGCACGCGCTCAGGCGATTCACGCGTCAGATCACACGGGTGGAGGTTCACCTCAGCGCCCAGGCGGGCGGCAAGAGCGGGCCAGACAACGGGCAAGACGACAAACGCTGCATGATGGAGGTTCGCATCGAGGGCCGACAACCCACCGCGGTCACGCACCAAGCAGCGAGCGTGGACGCGGCCATCAATGGCGCAGCTGAAAAGCTGGAGAAGGCCATCGAGCGCGTGCTGGAGCGCCTGCACGCCCATCACTAGTGGTGAGCGGACGCGCGCGGAAACACAATCCGATGTCGACAGTCGAGCAACGCTCCTTGGAGCGCTGGGAGAACGAAGGCGGGCGGCCCTTCCGACCGGCAGTCCGAACGGGGCGGCGCAACACGCTATCGCCCCGTGTCCTCTACGCGCTGGACGCGTACTGGCGCGCCGCCAACTACCTGTCGGTGGGCCAGATCTACCTTCGCGACAACCCGCTGCTGAAGCGGCCGCTGGCGGTCGCGGATGTGAAACACATGCTGCTCGGACACTGGGGCACGACCCCCGGACAGAATTTCATCTATGTGCACCTGAATCGGGTCATCAAGAAGTACGACCTCGACATGATCTACGTCTCCGGCCCCGGACATGGGGGGCCAGCCGTCGTGGCCAACACCTATCTCGAGGGCACCTACAGCGAGATCTATCCCGACATCAGCCAGGACGAGGCGGGTCTCCAAAAGCTGTTTCTTCAGTTCTCGTTTCCCGGAGGCATTCCGAGCCACGCGTCGCCGGAGTGCCCGGGCTCGATCCACGAGGGCGGCGAGCTCGGGTATTCGCTGAGCCATGCGTTCGGTGCGGTGTTCGACAATCCCAATCTCGTCGTCGCCTGTGTGATCGGCGACGGCGAGGCAGAGACCGGCCCCTTGGCCACCGCGTGGCACTCGAACAAGTTCCTCGATCCCGTGACCGACGGGGCGGTGTTGCCGATCCTGCATCTCAACGGCTACAAGATTGCCAACCCGACCGTGCTGGCGCGGATCACCCGCGAGGAATTGGAGCAGTTGCTCCGCGGCTACGGCTGGACACCGTACTTCGTGGCGGGTCACGAGCCGGAGTTGATGCATGAAGCCATGGCCGCCACACTCGACGCGGCGCTGGAGCAGATCAGGAAAATCCACGAGGACGCCCGCGTCCACGCCAACCGGGTGCGCCCGCGCTGGCCGATGATCGTGCTCGATTCACCCAAGGGTTGGACGGGGCCGAAGCTGGTGGATGGCAGGCAGATCGAGGGCACGTTCCGCTCGCATCAGGTGCCAATCTCCGATCCAGCGACCCATCCCGAGCACCTCCGGCTACTCGAAGACTGGCTCCGGAGCTACCGGCCGGAGGAGCTCTTTGACGGAGAAGGCCGCCTGAAACCGGAGCTCGCCGAGCTCGCGCCCAAGGGCGCGCGACGCATGGGCGCAAATCCCCACGCCAACGGCGGCCTCCTGCTCTGCGATCTCGAGCTGCCCGACTTCCGCGAGTACGGGGTCGACGTGCCCTCACCCGGCGTGCGCGGCATTGGCGACACCCACGTGCTCGGGCGATTCCTGCGCGACGTGACGAAGCGGAACATGGGCCAGCGCAACTTTCGAATCTTTGGTCCCGACGAGACGCTGTCGAACGGCCTGGAAGCCGTGTTCGACGTGACCGAACGCCAATGGGACGCCGCGACGCTGCCGAACGACGAATTTCTCGCGCCGACCGGGCGTGTGGTGGAGATGCTCAGCGAGCACCAGTGCGAGGGCTGGCTCGAGGGCTACCTGCTCACTGGACGGCATGGTGTCTTCAATTGCTACGAGGCGTTCATCCACATCGTGGATTCGATGTTCAACCAGCACGCGAAGTGGCTGAAGGTCACGTCGCATCTGCCGTGGCGACGGAAGATCGCTTCGCTGAACTATCTGCTCGCCTCGCACGTCTGGCGCCAAGCTCACAACGGCTTCACCCACCAAGATCCCGGATTCATCGACCACGTCATGAACAAGAAGGCGGAGATTGTTCGGGTCTACCTGCCGCCGGACGCAAATTGTTTGCTGAGTGTGATGGACCACTGCTTGCGGAGCCGCCACTACGTCAACGTCGTGATCGCCGGCAAACACCCGGCGCCGCAGTGGCTCGCGATGGACGCTGCCGTCGAGCACTGCACGGCGGGCATCGGCATCTGGCCGTGGGCCTGCAACGACCAGCACGCAGACCCCGACGTCGTGATGGCCTGCTGTGGCGACGTCCCCACGCTGGAGACACTCGCCGCCGTGTCCATCCTACGCGAGCGTCTACCCGAGCTGAAGATCCGCGTGGTCAACGTCGTCGACCTCACGAAGCTGCAACCACAGACCGAGCACCCGCACGGGCTCAGCGACGCGGATTTCGACCGACTCTTCACCGAGAACAAACCGGTCATCTTCGCCTTCCACGCCTACCCCTGGTTGATCCATCGGCTGACGTACCGCCGCACCAACCACGAGAACATCCACGTTCGTGGCTACAAAGAGGAGGGCACCATCACCACGGCCTTCGACATGACGGTGTTGAACGATCTGGATCGCTTCCACCTCGTAATGGACGTCATCGACCGCGTGCCCGAGACTGGCGCCGCGGGCATCGAACTCAGGCGGGAGCTCGCGGACAAACTCATCGAGCACAAGCGTTACATCGACAAAAACGGCCAGGACATGCCGGAGATCCGCAACTGGAAGTGGGAAGCGGAGCCGTGACCGGGCCTGGCGGTCCCTGACTCATGAAGAAGCTCGTTGTTTTCGACCTGGATGGCACCCTTGCCGAGAGCAAGTCGTCGCTCGATCACGAGATGGTCGCTCTCCTCAGCGCGCTTCTCAGGATCACCAACGTCGCGGTGATCTCCGGCGCGGCTTGGCCCCAATTCGAGGCGCAAGTGCTGTCGAAGCTGCCCCAGGATCAACACCTCCGGAGTCTGTCGCTCTTACCCACCTGCGGAACCAAGTTCTTCCAGTATGAATCCAGCTGGAAGTTGCTGTACGCCGAGAACTTCAGCGCTGACGAGAAGGCCAAGATCATCCGCTCCTTGCAGCAGGTGACCGACTACTTGGGCTTCAAGGCCGAGGAGATCTGGGGAGAGGTGATTGAAGACCGGGGAAGCCAGATCACGTTCTCTGCCCTCGGGCAAAGAGCCCCCCTCGAAGCCAAAAAGCAATGGGACCCGGAGTTCACCAAACGAAAAAGAATGAAGGCTGCCCTCGCTCCGCTGATCCCCGAATTTTCCGTGCGCCTGGGTGGCACGACCTCCGTTGACGTCACCCAGCAGGGCATCGACAAAGCCTACGGTATCCGCAAGCTCCGCGACGTACTTGGTGTTGGCATCGACGAGATGCTCTTCATCGGGGATGCCTTGTTCCCCGGCGGGAACGACTATCCGGTCAAAGAGGCCGGCGTTGTGTCGATCCAGGTCCGAGACATCGAAGAATCGAAGCGGGTGATCGAAGCGATCACTGCTTGTTTGGACGGCGCGCGAACTGCGGAGACGCGGTCGGTGGAGCGCCGATGAGCGCCTTCCAGTTGCAGCGCCTGGGGCAGCTCATGCAGCCGGAGCCGGGCAATCCGCTGGAGATCGAAGGTGTCCTGAATCCGGCGGCCGCTCGCGGCTCCGACGGCCAGCTCTACCTCTTTCCCCGGCTCGTCGCCCGGGGAAATTTCTCGCGCATCGGCATCGCGCGGATTCGGTTCGATGAGGTCGGCGACCCGTGCGGAGTCGAACGGCTCGGCGTTGCGCTCGAGCCGGAAGCTGACTACGAGCTGCGCGCTGACGGCAGCGGGGGGTGCGAGGATCCGCGCATCACCTTTGTCGAGCCGCTTCGGCGCTACGTGATGGCGTACACGGCGCTTTCTCCCGTCGGTCCACGGCTCGCCCTGGCCGAATCGGAGGACCTGATCCACTGGAAACGCCTGGGCCTTGCTGCATTTGCTCCGTATCGCGGCATCGATTTCGTCCACGTGGACAACAAGGATGCCAGCGTCTTCCCCGTCGCGGTTCCGAATCACGCCGGGAAGCTGCAGCTGGGGATCCTGCATCGGCCACTTTTCCCCGGAACTCGTCCGGAGGAAACCGTCGACCGGAGTGCGTCACGGGGAGTGGATCTCAATCTCGAAAGCATCTGGATTTCCTATTGCCCGATGGCGCTCGGGGACGTCGAACCGCATCACTTTGGCCCGCTCAACTCACACCACCGCCTAGCGACACCGGTATCACCTTGGGAGCAGCTCAAAATCGGCGGCGGCACTCCGCCCGTCCTGACCCGGCATGGCTGGTTGATCGTCTACCACGGTGTGGGCGAGACGACGGAGCCGGCCAACGGCGGACGTCAGTTGTGTTACTCGGCCGGAGTGATGGTGCTCGCGAAGGATCACCCGCGGGAGGTCTTGTATCGCTCGGCGCAGCCAGTGTTGACACCAGTGACGCCGCAAGAACGCCACGGCACCGTCGCCAACGTCGTGTTCCCGACGGGCATCGATCGGCGCGACGACATCGGCTCACCGGACCGCTACGACGTCTACTATGGAATGGCGGACCATCGCATCGGCGTGGCGCGCCTCGACGTACCCGAGCGTCTCCCGCCCTGACCGTGGAGGCGAAACAGGCGCGGGGGTCGGGCACGGCTCTTGCCCCATTTGATCGGATGCACGCCAGGACCGCGCGAGCCAAAGCCTCCGACTCGACGCCGAGAACGAAGCCCAGCGCGAAGGACGAACTGAAAACCCTTCCCATGCCGGTGCTTCTGGCACAGCTCGACTCGTCGCCGGACCTGAAGCTGTCCGTCGCCGGACACCTGACGATCTTCCTAACGCGCTCGCGGGGGCCGTTCTGGTCAATCCGTCCGGCTCGCATGCTCTGGGCGGCGGTCTTCGGCACGCAGCTCACCGCGACGCTGATCGCGGTCTACGGCCTCTTCATGACGCCGCTCGGTTGGGGTTGGGCCGAATTCGTTTGGGGTCATGCGCTGGTCTGGTTCGTGGTGAACGATCGCGTGAAGTTGCTCGCCTATCGGGTTCTCGATCCGAGCGCAAGCGAGCCGCGCGCTCTGCCGCCCCGGGTCGCCGCACGTACCCACGGGGCGCTCGCAAAGTCCGCCGTCCCGAGCTGAAAAATCAGGGAGACTTCGCTTGCTCGACGAGGAATGCGCAAAGGCGTGGTGGCCGGGGGATTCAGGCGGCGCCGAACGACAGGTCGCCCACGCAGATCCCGGCTTCTTCCACGCGCAGCGCCGACCGCGGCCCCGGGCGAGCCCCGAACCGGATGCAAACTTCCACCGACAAGGTCCGAAGCTGCGTAGCCAGAGTGCCGGCGAGCGAGAGCAAGCTGTGGCGTGCTTCGCTACTGAGCAGCAGCGGCGGCGCGAAGTGCAGGCGCGCGGCCGAAGCTCCCGACATGGCGCTCACCAACGCTTGCGCCATCTCGTAGCGCGCGGCGAGCACCTCCGCGTGAGCGGCGTTGTTGACCGCGATCACCGCACACTCGATCGGCGTCTGCCGCTTGACCAGCTCCTGCGCGCGCCGCACCACACGACTCACGAGGCTGTTCTCGGGTTCTCCCGGCGCCTGGGCGACGAACACCCGCTCGGTGGCTGGGCCGCGCGTCTTCCCGATCGTCGGGATCCATCGCACGCCTTCCTCGACCACCAGCATGTAGGCAGTGACCCGTTGTTCCGTCATGTGACCATCCTCGCGTCGCGCGCTTTCGGTTCAGCCTGCGATTTCCGCGCCACGCGCGAGCGCGCCGACCCCGGCGCGGAAGCGGCCAAATCATGCGAAATCAATCACGGCCCGCCGCCACACGATCGCCACACCTGGGGCGGTCTTGCTTGGCGACCTCGACGCCAACGCAAAGCCGGTTTTGTCGCTTGACACTCGGGCGGCGATGAACGGCGCCTACGCGAACTGCGTATGGTGGCACGACGCGTGCACTCGCTTTCTTTCGTTTCGGAGGCGACGGGGTCCCATGAATCGTCCATTTGTCTCGTTGCCTCGGCACACTCTGCTCCTGGCCGCCGTGTTCGCGACCGGCGCGCTGCCAACGGATTCCATGGCGGGGGCCAAGAGCCCCCCCACGCCAGCGACCTGCGTTCAGTCGTGGCCAGAGGCGCGTTACAGGAACTACGGCTACGACCACATCGTGCACATCCGAAGTCGCTGCACGCCTGCTGCGACTTGCTACGTCTCCACGAACGTCAGCGCCAAGCCGATCCGCGTTCGATTGGAGCCCCAAGAGCACAAAGAAGTGCTGACGTTTCAAGGCGCGCCGAGCCGCGCGTTCGTCCCTCACGTGCGTTGCCGACTCGATGGGTCCCCGCGCTAGCCGGTCGCGCCGGAACGGGTCAATCCGTACGCGGCGCTGCTGAGCTGAGCCGCGAAGCGACGACCTTTCTGAGCTCCTCGACCAGGAGGATGCCGGCTGCGATCGCGGAAGCCACGAGCCAGTCGATTGCGCCGAGCCCGTCAGTGCGAAACAGGCTCTGAGCGGGCGGCCAGTACACTACGATGATCTGCAGCGCGACGACGACAACGAGCGCTGTCCACAGACGCCAATTTCCGAGTGAAGCGCGGCGTAAGACGGACAGGGTCTCGTTGCGAGCATTGAACGCGTTGAACACCTGGAACAGCACGAAGGTAGTGAAGGCCATGGTCAACCCGTGACTCTCGCCAGATTCGGCCATGCCGCGCTGGAACGCGAAGAGCGTGCCGACCGCCATCGTGAGCCCGTGGAAGAATAGGTGGCCAAAGCGCCGCCAAGTGAGGATGACCGCGGTTCGACGTCGCGGCGGATCGTCCATGATACCCGGTCGAGCCGAGTCGACTCCCAGAGTCATCGCCGGAGGACCGTCCATGATCATGTTGATCCAGAGCATCTGGATCGGCGTGAAAGGGGTGGGCAGGCTCAATACCGACGCACCAAAGACCGTCAGGATGGCTCCGACGTTGGTCGAGAGCTGAAAGCGCACGAACTTCAAAATATTGTCGTAGATGGTTCGGCCTTCCTTCACGGCCGCGACGATGGTTGCGAAGTTGTCGTCCGCGAGCACCATGGCTGCGGCCTCCTTCGCGACCTCGGTCCCGGTGTCGCCCATGGCGATGCCGATGTCTGCCTGTTTCAAGGCCGGCGCGTCGTTCACGCCGTCACCCGTCATGGCTACCACGTGTCCGTGCGCCTGAAGCGCGCGAACGATGCGCAGCTTGTGCTCGGGTGAAACACGCGCGAACACGTCGGTGGCCTCGACCTTTTCGGAGAGTTCGACGTCGCTGGCTGCCTCGATCTCCGGTCCTGTCATCACCGCTGGATCGATCCCGAGCGCGACCGCGATCGAGACCGCAGTCGCCGGATGGTCGCCCGTTATCATCTTCACGCGGATCCCCGCGTGTCGACACAACTCGATGGCGGCACGCGCCTCTGCCCGCGGGGGATCCAAGATCCCGACGAGGCCCACGAAGGTCAGGTCCGCCAAGTAACGGTCGAGACTCGCGGCAGGATCGAAGTCCGCCGAGGGAAGACTGCGCTCGGAGACGGCGAGGACGCGCATGGAAAGAGCCGCCAGGCGCTCGTTCTCCGTCGAGATGCTCATGCGTCCAGCTTCGTCGAGCTGGCCGACGCCTTCCCCTTGCCAAATCTGGGTGCTCCGCGCAGCCAGCACGTCTGGCGCCCCTTTGACGAACAGACGAATTCGTTCTCCGTCCTCATGGAAGGTGGCCATCAACTTGGTCCTCGAGTCGAACGGGAGCTCTGCGCTCCTCGGAAAGCGGCCAGCGGCATCCCCCGGAGCGAGCCCTGTCTTCGTTGCAAAAGCCAGCAGCGCGCCTTCCGTCGGATCGCCGGAGAGCACACCCCCATCGATCTGCGCGTCGTTGCAGAGTGCCGCCGGCAGTGCGAGCGGCTCGAGATCGATCCCCGTCGTGCCGTCCGCGGCGCTGACCTTCCCCTCGGGACCGTATCCTTCACCAGAAACGTCGAAGCGGACCCCGCGGAACCACGCGGCACGCGCGGTCATCTGATTCATGGTCAAGGTGCCCGTCTTGTCCGAGCAAATAACCGTCGTGCAGCCGAGGGTCTCCACCGCGGCGAGCTTCTTGACGATGGCTCGGCTGCGCGCCATGCGTTGCATCCCGAGCGCCAGCGTGACCGTCACGACCGCCGGCAGTCCCTCCGGAATCGCCGCGACGGCCAGCGCGATGGCGTCCATGACCTCTTTTTCGAGCGGATGACCACGAAGCAGGTCAACCGCCAACAGCAGCGAGACGATCACGACCGCGATGACGGTGAGGCGCTTCCCGAGGCCGTCGAGCTGAACCTGAAGCGGCGTTGGTGCCGGGACCGTCTCGTCCAGCATTCCAGCGAGCTCGCCCATTTGTGTGCTCATGCCGGTCCCTGTGACCAAGAACTCCAATCGGCCCCGCGTCATGATCGTGCTCATGAACACGGAGTTGACGCGATCTGCCAGCGCCGTCTCCGCGGGCAGCACGGCGTCCGCCTGTTTCTCCACGGGGTGTGACTCGCCGGTCAGCGCGGATTCGTCGATCTCAACAGCGTGGGCCACCGCGATGCGACCGTCCGCAGGTAGCCGATCCCCCGCTTCGGCGAGAACGATGTCTCCAGGCACGACCTCCTCTAGGTCGATCGACTCGAGCTGACCGTCGCGTCGTACCCTCGCCGTTCCCGTCAGCATGTGTTTGAGCGCTGCGACGGCGAGCTCCGCCCGATGCTCTTGGTAGTAGCCGAGCGCAGCGTTCAGTACGACGACCGTGAAGATGACGATCGAGTCCTTCAGATCGCCCACCACGAAAGCCAGCGCCGCCGCCACGAGCAAGACCAGGATCAGCACGCTCTTGAACTGCTCGAGGAACAGTCGCCACTGGGGCTTCGGCGGTCGTCGTGCGAGGCGGTTTGCCCCGTGCCGCGCGAGACTCGCGGCAGCCTCACGCCTGCCCAGCCCTCGCTCGACGTCGCTGCCCAGTGCCTCCACCACTTCGGGCAGAGGACGCGCATGCCAGGCCGTCTTGTTGCGTCGCTGAGCTGCTTGTTCCGGTGCGGGCATCATCGCCTCGCGGCTGTTGGCCAAGCAGGAAGACCCCGCGCGCGGCACTTCAGAAGCAGCCAGTTCTGCCCGCGCCCTGTCACGCGCCAATGCGCCTTCATCATGGGGCGGCCGTGATGCCGGAGCCACGCACGGGGAGCTCGACGCTCACCGCTGCCCCGCTCACTCCGGCTCTTTGCGGGGGTAGCGTGCTGGCTCCGCCGAAGAGTCCGCCGCCGTGCGCTATCGCCACGTCGCTGGCCAAACACAGCGAGAGCCCAGCCCCACCCACGACCCCGTCCGGCGTGAATCGCTCCCGACCGGCCAGCACGAAGCCCTCCGGAAACCCGCGTCCGTCGTCTTCGATTAGAACCGTCGCGCGCGTGACGCTCACGATCACACGAACGCGTACCCATGAGCGCGTGGCGTAACGCGTTGCCGATCAGCTCATAGATGGTCGCCCCGAGCCAGCGCGCGTCGGCCTCGATACCTGCCGGTTCGCTCGTTTCGCTCGCCTCGCTCGGCTCGACCTCGACCACCACACCCTTCCGTCCAAACACCTCGCAAGCCTCATCCGCCATTCGAACCACGAGCTCTCGCAGTGCAACGGGCCCGCGTCGGAGCGCCAGCGGCCCCCGCTCGAGCTCGGCTGCCATCGAGAGGCGGTCCGCAAGACGAAGTAGGCGGCCAAGGCTCCGGCGCGCGATGAGCAGCATGTGTTGTTGCTCGGGGTCGCCGCTGAGACTCGCCTGAAGCTCGGTGAGTGCACTCCACGCGACCCCCGCCGGCGACCGGACCTCGTGCGCAATCGTCCCGAGCAGATGAGTGCGGAGGTAGTCGAATTTCTGTTCGCTCAAAGTGGACTCCAGTTTCGCCGCGTCATCGGGCGCTCGCGTCGGCGCAACGACCTTACCTCACGGAAAAAACTCGGCGCTGCCCAGACTCGTCAAGCGCCGTCCGCGCTAGTCTCGACCCGATTTTTACCCGCCGCTTTGGCCCGATACAGCGCGGCGTCCGCCCGACGTAGTGACTCGGTTTGTGCGCGCTCGCTGGTGTGCGACAGGTCCGCAACTCCGACGCTGATCGTAACGACCCCGGCGGGGCTCGCGGGATCCTGCACAAGCGCGAGTCGCTCGATCGCCTTTCGGACCCTCTCCATCGCGCCCGCCGCCTCGGTCGGCGTCTGCTCCGGCAGAATGACGAGGAACTCGTCGCCACCGTATCTGTACAGGGAATCACCCGCGCGCAAAGATGCTCGCATCGCCGAAGCCACCGTCGAGAGCACTCTGTCCCCCTCCAGGTGCCCGAGACGGTCATTGTAGAGCTTGAAGTGGTCGACATCGCAGAGCGCCGCGGACGAAACATGTCCGTAGCGGGAGACCGTGCGGAGCCTTTACAGATCATCTTGCAGTCGCAGGCGGTTGCCGGCCTGAGTCAGCGGGTCAGTCCGGGCTGCGTCGAAGGCGCGATCGCCGGCCCGCTTGAGCGAGGCGTTGCTCCGGGAAAGCCCACGATGGAGCCGAGTGATGCGGGAGGCAGACTGAAGCTTCGCCGTCAGCTGCTCGATGTCCAGGGGCTTGGTCAGGTAATCATCCACGCCTCCGCGCAGCGCCTCGACGACGTGCGGGCGATCCGTGAGCGAGGTCATCATGATGAAATAGGTGTAGCCATCGCTAGAATCTGCCCTCGCCCTGCGACACAGCTCGAGACCGTCCATACACGGCATCATCCAATCGCTCACGATCACGTCGAAGTCGTGAGCTCGGTGCAGCTCCCAGGCCTCGGCGCCTTCCCGTGCGGTCATGCAAACATGCCCGAGGTCGAGGACCGCCCCCTCGAGCTCCCCCCTCGAACCGTCGTCGTCATCGACGACCAGCACGTTCAGAGGCGCGCCTCTTCCAAGCCTTGGGACGGTAGACATGGCCCTGTTCACGACACCTCACCAAGCAAGCGGCATACCGTGGGGGATCCACGAGAAGCCAGTCCCTGGCGCCGCCAAGCGGGACGGCGTGACCCGGCGCCACTGTCACGAAGGGACAATTAGTCCCGGACTGACTCTGGCTGGAGCCCGAGCACTTCCCTGACCCGCCGACAGAGCTCGACGCGCGCCACGGGCTTTTTTAGAAAGCCATCGGCCTGAGCGCTCTGCCAGCGCGTTCGGGCGCTGTGATCGTCCATGGCCGTGAGCAGGATCACGGGAATGTTCTGGGAAGCGACGTTGGCCTTCAGCTCGGTCGCCACCTGATACCCGTCCATTCCCGGCATGAGGACGTCGAGCAGGATCAGGTCCGGCGGCTCTGCCGCCACGTCGGCGAGCGCCTCCTCGCCGCTGGCCGCAGTGCAGAGCAGGTAGCCCTCCGGCGCGAGCATGATCTGCAATAACTGTCGGTTGTTTTCGTCATCGTCCACGATCAGGATGCGCAGAGTCATGCGGCTCCCAGCTGAGCCGCAACGGTCGCCAGGAAGTCCCGATACTGGATCGGCTTGGCGATGTAACCGTCATAGCCCGCCGCTCGAATGCGCGCCTCGTCGCCCTTCATTGCCAGGGCGGTGAGGGCGACCACCGGAATGGCGCGCGTCGCAGCGTCGCCCTTCAAGAGCACGATGGCTTGCAGGCCGTCCATGCCCGGAAGCTGGATATCCATCAAGATCAGGTCCGGCCGCGCGTCGCGGGCCAGTGTCAGCCCCGCCTCGGCGTTGGTCGCGCTGAGCACGGTGTGGTGCACCGACTCCAACAGGAATATCGCCAACTTCATGTTGGCGGGGTTGTCTTCGACGACCAGGATCTTGGCCATGTCAGCCCAGTGGGTGGCGGCCGGACAAGGCCCGCCGGACTTCGGCCGTGAACCGTGCACGGTCGAATTCACCCTTCTCCATGATCGCCGACACGTAACCGTTCAACCTGGCGCGGTCCTCGGCGGAGATCTCCATGGCGGTCACCACCACGATTGGGATGCGATCCGTGTCGGGATGCTCGCGGAGCGCCAGCACGACGTCGAAACCCGTCACGTCGGGCATCATCAAGTCGAGCACAATCAGGTCGGGCAGCTCCCGCCGTGCGGCATCGATGGCCTCGCGGCCGCCATATGCGCGCAGCACGGCGCTGGGCAAGCCCAAGACGTGAGACGCCATCAGCTCCACTGCCTTGGGATCGTCGTCCACTACGAGGACCTTGAGCGGCCGGTCGGGCGCGGAGGGAAGCAGACCGAGCCCGACCAGCGACTCGTACAACTCCTGCCGAGACACTGGCTTCTGCATCACCGCAGCGGCACCGAGCGCGAAGCCTCTGTTGCGATCGGCCACGATTGACAGGATCACGACCGGGATGCGTGCGAGCCCCGGCACACTCCTGACTCGATTCAGGAACTCCCAGCCGTCGACCCCGGGCAGCATGATGTCCAGAGTGATCAGTGACAGCGGTTGCTGGGCGGCGAGCTCCAGCGCGGATTCGGCGGAGGGCGCACACAGGACCCGGAAGCCCTCCGCCTCGAGTTGAACGCGGATGAGCTCTGCGGATTTGAAATCGTCTTCCACCACCAGCGCGGTGCGCGTTCCCGCGAGCTCTTGGTCCCGGACGACGGCGGGCGCTTTGGCCGTCGTCAGCGCCTCCTCCCCCGATGTTCGGAGCGGCAGCCATACCGTGAAGCAAGCCCCCTCTCCGACCGCGCTTTCCACGGCCAAGGCGCCGCCGTGCAATTCGGCGAGGAGCTTGACCATGGCCAAGCCGAGGCCAGTGCCCTCGAATTTTCGCGCCAAGCTGCTGTCGATCTGACTGAAGGGCTTGAACAGGTGCTCGAGGCCCTCGGGTGAGATGCCGATGCCGGTGTCGCTGACGCTGACCGCGAGAAACTCGGCGAAAGCGCTGTCGGATAGCGAAGAGCTCCGACCCCTCCAGGAACCCGACAGCTGGCCTACCTCGCTGCGCGGGACGCGGCGCGTCCGGAGAGTCACCTGACCGCCGTTGCCCGTGAACTTCACCGCGTTGGAGAGCAGGTTGTAGGCGATCTGTTTCACTTTGCGCTTGTCCGCCCAGATGACGCCTAACGCGTCCGAGGCGTCGAACTCCAAGCTGACATGGCGGGCCGCGGCCTTCTCTCTGATGATTGACAGGCTGTTCACGAATAACGAGGACACCTCCACTGGCTCGAGATCGAGCGTCATCTTGCCGGCCTCCACCTTGGACAGGTCGAGGATGTCGTTGATCAGGGAGAGCAGATGTTTGCCGCTGCTGAAAATGTCACCGATGAAGCCACGCTGTTGATCGGTCATCTCGCCCATCAGGCCATCCCGGAGCACCTCGGAAAAGCCGATGATGGCGTTCAACGGTGTCCTCAGCTCGTGTGACATGTTGGCCAGGAACTCGGACTTCGCCCGACTAGCGTCTTCGAGCTCGACGTTCTTCTGTTTCAGTGTTTGCTCGAAGCGCTTCAGCTCCGTCACGTCGCGCGCCGAGGCGAACACACCTTGCAGCCTTCGGTCACGGTCGTGGAAGGTGGTCGCGTTGTAGGAGACAACGGTGAGGTGCCCATCCCTGGCGCGCGCGGTGAGCTCGTAGTTGGTGACCTTGCCCTCGTTGAGCACGCGGTTGATGCCCGCTTCCGCCCGCTCTGGATCGGTGAAGTAGTTCTTGAACGGCGCGCCGATTAGCTCGTCCCGTGTGCACCCGGTCAGCGCCTCCATTTGTTTGTTGACGTCGGTGATGATGCCCCTGGGGTCGGTGGTCATCATTGCATCGATGTTGGATTCGATCAGCGAGCGCGTGTAGAAATGCTGGTCGCGTAGCCGCTGATCCAGCTTCTGTCGCTCCTCTTCCACCTGCTTGCGGGCGGTGTTGTCGGTGCCGATCAGCAGGTAACCGATGATGGCGTCCTGGGCATCGCGCAGCGCCGTGACGGACACCACCGCCGGAAAGCGGCTGCCATCCTTGCGGATGTAGGTGAGCTCGTAGATGTCTTCGATGCCACGTGAAGCCTTGAACACCAAAGCCTCGAAGCCGGGAGCAATGCTCGTCCCCGCCTCGGAGCTGAGCGCCTTGGCGCGCACGATCAGCTCTTGTGGATTGGAGATGTCGGCGGGCGTGAGCTTGTTGATCACCTCGGCGGCCGTGTAACCGAGCATCCGCTCTGCGCCGACGTTGAAGATCTGAATGACCCCGTTCGCGTCCGTGGCAATGCTCGAGAAGTTGGCGCTGTTGAAGATCGCGCTCTGCAGCGCTCCGGCCTTCAAGAGGGGGTCAGAGTGTCTGGCGTCCGCGTCTGCCTCGGGGCCTGCCCCGGGCGGGCGGGCGTTCAAGTTCTGACCGAGCTTCCGTGTGTGCTCGTCGTGCCCGTCTCGGAGAGTTCGGCTTCCTGCTCGGAGTCCTCGGCCCCGGCGTACAGTTTCAGCTTGCGATACAGCGTTCGCCGGTCGAAGCCGAGAACCTCGGCCGCGCGGGAGCGATTGCCTCCGACCAACGCAACCACGCGCAGCACGTACTTTCTCTCGAGCTCTGCCATCGTCACGACCTCCGTCGGATCGTCTGCGGAGACCACGAATCGCTCGGGATGGTAGGCCCGGATCTTCTCTGGAAGATCTTCCACCGTCACCTGATCGAACGCCGCCAAAGCCACCGTGCGCTCGATGCAGTTCTCGAGCTCGCGAACGTTGCCGGGCCAGTCGTAGTCCATGAGCTTTTTTGCCACGGATGCGGACAGGGTCAGGGCGGGTTTACCACTCTGCCCGGCGAACATCGTCAGGAAATGCTGGGCCAACGCCAGAATGTCTCCACCTCGCTCTTTGAGCGGTGGCAGCTCGATCTTGACGACGTTGATCCGATAGTAGAAATCTTCCCGAAATCGTTTTTCGAACACCTCGTCTTCGAGGTTCCTGTTGGTTGCAGAGACGATTCGCACGTCGAACGGCAGCTCGGAGTTCGAACCCACGGGGCGAACTTTCCGCTCCTGCAGGGCACGGAGCAGCTTCGGCTGCACCTCGAGGGGAAGCTCCCCTATTTCGTCCAAGAAGAGCGTGCCCCCCGAGGCCTCGAGAAAGAGCCCCTTCCGCTCTGCCTTGGCGTCGGTGAACGCGCCGCGCGCGTGACCGAACAGCTCGCTCTCGAGCAGCGTCGGGGGAACCGCCGCACAATTGATGGCGACGAACGGGCCAGCGCTCCTGGGACTTTGCGCGTGGATGGCGCGCGCAATGAGCTCCTTCCCCGTTCCGGTCGGGCCTTGAATCAGCACCGAGGCGGCGCTGTCACCGACGCGAGCAATCAAGTCGTAGACGCGCTTCATTGCCGAGCTCGTCCCGACGATTGATTCCGGGTGTTCGGAAGCTGCCACGGCGGTTCGAAGTCTTCGGACCTCTTTCAGTAGCTGTTTGTGCTGGACGGCTCGAGCCACACCCAGCCCGAGGACTTCTGCATCCACCGGCTTGGTGATGAAATCGTAGGCGCCCGCGCGCATCGCCGAAATGGCAAGCTCCATGCTTCCCACACCGGTCACCAGGATCACCGGCAGGTCGGGTCGAGTCCCCAAGATGCGCTCGCACAGCGCAATCCCGGTCATCGGCGTCATGGCGAGATCCGTGAGCACCGCGTCGAATTCGCGGGTTGCCACCGCATCGAGCGCATCGTGCGCCGACACGAACGAGGTGACCTCGAACCCCCGCTTCGTCAGCAGAGTCTCGAGCAAGTCACACATGTTCTGATCGTCATCAATGACGAGAATTCGACCGGTCAACTGGTACGCCCCTCCCCGGGCAGTCCCTAGACGAGGCCAGGTGTGCCATGGCAGCGCCACCGGCGCACGTGGTTTCCTGCCGCGCGCGCCGACGCGCCCGCGCCCTCCCATCGGATTCGGGGCGATCTGCCCCAGGCGCCCGCGGGTTGAGACATTCGCGCCATGAAAGATCTGCAAACGCCCGGCACTTGCTGACGGCACGAACCCTGCAGAGGTCGTCCGTGAACGAAGGGCCGAACGCGGCTCGGACTTCGAAAGCAGGCTCATGACCACTCTCAAAAGCAAAGTTGCAGAAACCGCAGAGCACGTGAAAAACACGGTGACGGAGACCGCCTCCAAGCTGGGTCACGCGGCGTCAGAAGCCGCCCACAAGGGTGAGCACGCGCTCTCCGACGTGGCCCGCAAGACCAAGGACTTCGCCATCGAAACTACCGACAAGCTGAAGCGCACGACCGACAAAGCCATCGACAAGACGGCTGAAGCGCAGCGCTCGCTGGGCGCAAAGGTCGAAAACACCGGCGCCAAGATCAAGAAGGACGCGAGCGTCTGATGTCGATCGTCAGCTGGCTGGTGCTGGGTCTCATCGCTGGCTTCATTGCCAGCAAGATCGTGGACGGCAGCGGCGCGGGGCTCACGACCGACCTGGTCTTGGGCGTCGTCGGCGCCTTCGTTGGCGGCGGTGTGTTCCACTTCTTCGGCGAGGCCGGAGTAACCGGGTTCAATTTCTGGAGCCTGTTCGTGGCCGTCGTCGGCGCCGTTCTGGTGCTGGTCGCGTACCACGCGGTCTCCGGGCGGCGCTCGGGTGTCCGAACGTGAAGCCGAAGCCGAACGCCGCTCAGCTCCGGGCGCTCGATTGGAACGAGCCATCACCGTTTTTGGTTGAAGAAACGCATTCAGAAAGATCGATACTCATGCAAACAAAACTTGGATTTTCCGTGGTCACACTGTGCGCGATCGCCGGCTGTGGGGGAACCGTGATGTCCCCGTCGAAGCTCACCGCTTCGGAAGGGTCCGTGCGCGGCGCTGAAGAAGTAGGCGCTCGGGACGAGCCGAAGGCAGGCCTGCATCTGAAGCTCGCGCAAGACGAGGTCAAGAAGGCCAAGTCCTTGAGCGAGAGTGGTGATGGAGAGGCAGCAGACCGAATGCTGACGCGCGCTCAGGTGGACGCCGATCTGGCCATCGCGGTCACGAACGAAGCGAAGACCTGGCGAGCTGCGCAACTGGTGAGTGCCGAAGTCGAAAAAGCCCGAGGAGGCGTCAAATGATTGGTTTGAATGGTTCAAGTTCGCGTGCTCGCCTTGGGGCGCTCGCGCTCGGAATGGCGCTCAGCACGAGCGCATGCGGTACCGCTGGAACACCGAAACAACTCCTCGACGCGCGCGCCGCGTACTCGGCCGCGGAAGCAGGCCCCGCCAAGACCCTGACGCCCGCCGAGCTGGTGGACGCCAAGAAGTCCCTGGACGAGGCAGAGCAGACCTTCCTGGACGACGGTGCCTCTGACAAAACGGTCGACGCGGCGTACGTCGCACAGCGACGCGCCGAGCTCGCAGACGCCCGTGGACGCATCGCGGATGGGGAAGCCGCCGCCGTGCGAAACCGCGCCGAGCTCGCGAGTGTGAATGCCTCGCGGTTGAGCGCGACCGAGAACGCGCTCGATCAGTCCCGGGGTGAGGTCGCTCGAAAAGGGCAAGAGCTCGCCCTGACGGGTGCCGAGCTACGCGCAACGGGTTCGGCGCTCGTTCGCGAGAAGCAGGCCTTGGCCCAGGAGAAGAAGGCGCGTGCCCTCGCAGAAGCGCGTCTGAAGGACGCAATGGACAAGCTCGCGCTGGCAGCCTCACTCTCGGTCAAAGAGGAGCCGCGCGGCACCGTCATCACGTTGCCGAGCAACGTGCTGTTTGCCACGGCCAAGTGGGTGCTCTTGCCGGGCTCGATGAGTAAGTTGGATGCGGTCGCGGTGGCCCTCAAGGACCAGCCCGACGTGACGATCAAGGTCGAAGGGCACACCGACAGTCAAGGTACCCCCGAGGCCAACAACCTGCTCGCGACCAGGCGCGCCGAATCGGTGCGTGCGTATCTCGAGTCCAAGGGTGTGGCGAAGGACCAACTCTCCGCAACCGGCCTTGGAGAGGACCGGCCCATCGGCGACAACAAGACCACCGACGGCCGTGCACAGAATCGGCGAGTCGAAATCGTCGTGACGCCGCGCGAGAAGCGGTAGCTCGAACGCGGCCACTTGGCCCAGCGCACTTGCGCGCTCCGCCACCTCTCTCGGCACTCGTCGAGGGGGGTGGCGGAGTTTTGTGGCTCGGCGCTCACGCCCGAGACCCGTGCCCGGCGTCCATCGAAGGACGATTCGTCCCGTACGCCCAGCGTGACCGGAGAGAACGGGATCTTCAGGCTGAGTCTCCGCGCGTCACGGGAGCGCGGATGACGCACAGTGCCGCGGGTTCATCGTCGCGGCACAGAACGTGCTCTCTGTCCGAGGAACATGTCTACACACTCGAAATCATTTTGCTCGCCTCTCGTCTTCTTGCTCCTCGCTGGGTTCGCGGTCGCTTGCGGCGACAGCGGGGACGGAGAGACCAGCGGGTCTGGCGGAACGGCGGCGTCCGGCTCGGGTGGCGCGGCGGCGTCGGGTTCCGGTGGAACCGCGGCATCGGGCTCGGGTGGAACGGCGGCGTCGGGCTCCGGCGGCAGCGTGGCCTCAGGCCTCGCCGTGAACCTCGGAACCGCTTCCAACTACGTGGTCCTCGCGAAGACCGGGATTTCGACGGTGCCCACCTCTGCCATCACCGGAAACCTGGGAGTGAGCCCGGCTGCAGCAACGTTCATCACGGGGTTCGCGTTGACCGCGGATCCCACCAATGTGTTCTCGACCTCCCCGCAGATCACCGGGAAGGTCTACGCGGCGGACTTCGCGCCGCCCACGCCGTCCGACATGACCACGGCTGTCGGGGACATGGAGCTCGCGTTCGTGGACGCTGCAGGGCGCGCAGCCGGCGTGACCGAGCTGGGCGCAGGGAACATCGGGGGCATGACCCTCGCGCCGGGCGTCTACGCCTGGGGCACGGGCCTTCTCGTGCCCACGGACGTCACGCTCACGGGCAGCGCGACCGACGTCTGGATCTTCCAGGTCGCGCAGGATCTCACGGTGAGCAGCGGTGCGAAGCTCGTGCTGGCGGGTGGAGCGCTGCCCCAGAACGTCTTCTGGCAGATCGCGGGGCTCGTGGACCTCGGAACCACGACCCATTGGGAAGGAGTCATCCTGACCCAAACCTCGATTACCCTGAGAACGGGTGCATCGGTCAACGGGCGGCTGCTGGCGCAGACAGCGGTCAACCTCGACGGCAGCACCGTGATCGAACCCGCAAACTGACGGAAGCCGAGCAAGAACGGAGCTATCTCGATGAAGACACACGCCCACGCGATCCTCGCTCGTCCGACGCTGTTGATGTTCACCGGCGCTACGCTGCTCGCCAACCTCGGTTGCGGCGCGGCGGCGCCCTGCCGAAAGGGGCCCAAGGACGATGTCGTCATGGCCGCCCGCACCGCCGGGGAGGCCGTCGAGACCGGGGTAAAGACCGGAGTCGAAGGTGTGAAGGCGGGCGGCCGCGCCGTAGGTGGTTTTGCAACGGATGGCTCTTCTGGCGCCAAAAAGGAATGGAAGAACGGCAAGGCGGACACGAAGGCGGAGGCCAACGAAGGCGCGGCTGAGACGAAGGACGAGACCGAGATCCCGCGCTGCAAGTAGGCGCGGAGGGAAACGCCCATGAACAACACCGCGAGCGTCGCAAGGCGCACCGTCGCCGGGCCCGCCGAGGTCGCACCGTGACGCGGGGACGCAGACCTTTGCTCGAGCGGACCCAACGGGTTTCGGCTCGTTGGGCCGTGCTCGTGGTGTGTGTCGGCGCGGGACTGACCTTGATTCCGCTGGGCGTCCCGCTGATTCTTGCGGCCTGGGTGGCGATCATCGCTCACCCGCTTCACATCCGACTCAGTCGGAGGTTGGGCGGCAAACAGCGAGCAGCCGGCGTAATGACCGTGTCGTTCGTACTGATCGCGCTCTTGCCGCTCTTGGCTCTGACGGTTTCCGTCACCGGCAGGGCGGTCGAGCTCGTGCGGCAAGTCATGGCCTCCGAGGACGGCGCTGCCGCGCTGAAATCCCTGGTGTCAGCCTCAGGCAGCGGTCCGCTTCACCCCGAAGGCTCCGACGGCTTCGACCTCGACCGCTTGCTCAACATGGCGCAGCAACACGGCGCCACCGCGTGGCACGCGCTCAGCGAGCTGGCGGGCGCAGCCACTTCGCTGGTAGTCGGGACCTTCGTTTTCGTCTTGGGCGTTTACGAGTTCCTCATCAACGGCACGCGCGCTTACGACTGGCTGCTGGAACATGCGCCCATTCCACGCGCGTACGTGCATCGACTCGGCAACGCTTTCAGCGAGACAGGGCGCGGTCTGTTCGTCGGTCTGGGACTGACCGCGTTGTTGCAGGGCGGCGCCGCAACCATCGGTTACGTCGCGCTCGGCATCCGGGAGGCGTTCGTGCTGGGCGCGCTGACCACCGTAGCCTCGATCATTCCTACCGGGGGAACGGGGCTGGTCTGGATCCCGGTCAGCGCGGGGCTCGCGATGGGAGGCAGGCCAGTGGCGGCGGTGGTGATGGTCGCCATCGGGATCTTCGTTTCTACTGCGGACAACTTCGTGCGACCGGCCTTGTCTCGCTACGGCAACCTCAGCATGCCCAGTCTCTTGCTGCTCGTCGCCATGCTCGGTGGGCTCACGCTGTTCGGCCCTTGGGGCGTTGCGCTCGGTCCGCTCATGGTTCGGCTAGCCCTAGAGGGACTCGAGATTTTGCGCGAACAGGGCGACACGAACGGCGGACGCACGCTGGGTTAGCTAGCCGCGCCTGCCGGCGGCTCGCTGCAGGGAATGCCGGTGGAGCTGAACGCAAGCGCCCCGAAGGGCGAGCCAAACAGATGCACTTCTTGGCGCAGTTCACCGGGCGGTTCAGGCGGCTCGGTTGTGAGCCCCCTCGCCGCTCGAGCCGGCTTCGGCGAAGAGCGCCTCGGCACAAGGCAGCACGACGGCACGCACGGCCTCGGCGCGGAGCGCAAGGCGCGCAGCTTCGTCGAACACGCCGTGCGCTGCGAACGCGCCTTCCGGCGCAGGGGCGAGGGCGGCTTCGGCTTCGAGCCGTGCGACCTCGGCGCGCACCGCGTCGCGCGCTTCGGTGCCGAAGCAGTCGAAGGCCCAGCGCACGAGCTTCCACGCGAGCAGCGCATGTCGCTCTTCGTCGGCGCCGATGTCTTCGAGCACGCCACGCACGACGGGATCGGCGGCCGACTCGGCGGACACCCGAGCCTCGTGCGCCGCCGCGCTCTCGCCCACGCAGCCTTCGCGGAAGGTGAGCCGGACGATACTGGCGACGTCCTCGCCACCGAGCGCGCCCGAGACGTCGAGCGCTGCGGGGCCCACCTGCGAGCCCGAGTACGCTGACGCGAGCCCAAAGGCAGTCTGGGCGTGCCGGAGCTCGTCGGCCATCGCTTCCTGGCTGTCACGCACCAGCGCGGCGGGCGCACCGAGGGCGAGGAGCTGGAGCGTGAAGCGCGCGAAGGCCGCCACGGACGCATGCTCCATTTGCCCAACCTTCGCCCAGTGTGCCGCGAGCGCGGCACGCTCGCCGCCGGTGAGCCCTTTCACGCGCGGCCGGAAGTCTGAGCACCAGTCCGCCCGCTCGACCACCGCCGCCACGCGGGCAGCGTCATCCACGAAGAATGGGCGCCCGGGCACGGGGCAGTCGTTCTCTTGGCACTTGGCGAGTCCGCCGCTGACCGCGCACTGCTGACCCGGTGCGCAGTCGGAGTCCTGGGCGCACTGATCTCCGCCGCGCTGGCAGCGGAAACCGAAGCTCCCACACTTCTCGAGCCGCGCCTGCGCGCAGAGCGCGCCAGCCCCACAGTCTGCGTCGGTCGCGCAGCTGGCCGTAAAGCAGTACCCCGCGGGCTGCCCGCACACACACACCGAGCCGGCGTCGCAGTCCGCGTCGGTCACGCAGCCGTAGAAGCAGACGCAGTCCACCACCTGCTGCTTGACACCGCATAAGCCGTGGGGCTTCGCAGTACAGTCGGTGTCGGCGCTGCATTCACTCGATCCGCCGCCCGTGGGCGTGCACGTCTCTGGTCGCGGAAGGCTGTTTGGGCACTGGGCGGTGGCCGTGCGGTGGATGGTGCCCTCCGAGCACATGGACAGCGCGGGATCGCCCGGGAACGGCATCGAATCCGTGCAGGGCCAGCTCTTGCCCGTCTCCTCGCTGTCCGCGCCGCACGCGATGGCGGGGAGCCCGAGGGCGACGAGCACGCTGGCACGGAGAAGGGCGAGATGTGACCGCATGGGGCGGCAGTCTATCACGCGCTCTGCGGCTTCAGGCCGAGATCCGCTCCTGAACCCTCACCGCCGGCGCCGATCCGCCTAGCATGACAAGCTTTGCGTGGAGCGAGGCTCGGTGCCTTCGCCATCGTTCGGGGACGTACGACTCGGAGCGCGGGTTTCACGCCCGTCGCATGGTCGTGGCGAGCAAGAGCCCCCCTCCGCGGCTTGCCGGCAAACGCCAACGCAGTCCGGCCCGCCATAGAGCTCGAATCCGCATTCGCCGAATGGACCACCGCGATTGACGCCGCGCAATTGGCGTTCAGTGCCCCGCCTCCGGCCCGAGCCCCGCCAGAACCTCGGCCGCTCTTTTCGCCACGGCATCGCTGCCCTGCCCGAGCGCGAGCAGCACTCCACGCTCCTGGAAGAGCCCGAGCGCGTCCACCGCGGCGGTGCGCTGCTCTTCGGAGCCAGACCGCGCCAGCTCGAACAGCCGCTTGCGTGCGAGCACGCGGGTCAGGGAGCGCGGACCGGAGTCGTATTCGGCTTGCCCGCGTGCTTGACTGAAGAGCAACACCGCGAAGTCGATGGGCTGCTGTCCGCGCGAGAGCGTACTCACGGCGCGGGCGTTCCTGACGAAGCGGAAGAGCGTGCCGTTGTCGAGATCAGCGTCGCTCGGGACACCCAAGCTCTGGGCATACTGCTCGCGCAACGCGGAGAGCCCGGGGCTGTCACCGTCGCCGGGGTAAGACGCGACGGCGCGCTTCGCACCGTCGGCTGAGCCGCCGAGCAAGAGCGCGATGGCGACAGGGGGCCGCAGGGCGGAATCGCCGAGTCGTGCCACGAGCTCGCTTTCGACGGTCGCGTCGAACCCCGAGTGACCTAGCGCTCGTGCCGCCGACAGGCGCAGTGACGGATCCGGGCTCGTGCGCGTCAGGTCCATCAGCAGCGGCGTCGCAAGAGCGATGGGGTGGCGCTCCAGCACGTCGAGCAAGCAGGTGACTCGGAACCGCGACGACTTGTCCGCGCCCGACTTCCATTTCTGGAGCCGCGTAGTGACCTCGCGCTCGCTCGCCGTGTCCAAGCTGAAGCCCAGCGCGCGGCAAGCCTCCAGCCGGCTCTGCTCGTTCTGCTTGTCGTCCTCCACGTGCTTCAGCAGAAGCGGTACCGCTCGTGCGTCGCCCCATTCGGCGAAACCGCTCGCGGCGCCCATGGCCAGTGCTCGGATCGCCATCCCGAGCATCGCGCTGCCGCCGCTGATGAGCGCGTCCGTCGTGGCGTCGAAGCCCTTTGGGCGGCGCCCGAGCTGGTTCTGCAAGATGGACCACGATTTGTCGTCGCGGAGCGCGCCGATGTAGCGCAAGGCCGATTGGGCAATGACCCACTTCTCGTCGAAAGGCGGCATCGCGCCCGGTTTGGGTAGTGCACCCGACGGATCGGCCCAGGCTCTCAGCTGTTTCCTCGACACTTCGTCCTGCACCTGCATGCGCGCGAGAGCCCGCAGGCCGTTCGCGTGCGGGGCGGGCCCGCTCTCTAGCCAGCTCCGCACGGGGTCTTGCGCTTGCGCGCGGACGCGCTCGCGCTCGGCCGGATGCAGCGTCGCCAGGTCCCCGATCAGCCGTGCCGCGATGATCCGCTCCTGATCGGTGCGGCGCAGCATGGCGTCGTTCGGGTCGTCATCGCGATAGACGTCCAACGGATCGAGCAACAGGCGCGAGGCCAGTACGGGGACTGCACGCAGATCGCCGAGCTCCGCCAGCGCGAATGCTGCGAGCGTTCGGCGGTGCACCCTCTCTGGGTCGCCGGGCCAACCTGCGTCGCTGGCGGTGTAGGCTGCGAGAGCGTCAGCGCCTCGCGGATCGGCGAGCCCGCGAATGGCCTCGAGGAGCCGGCGGCACTCCTGCCAGCGCTGCGCTCGATCCTCGATGCGCTCGGCGCGCACGAGCGCAGCCACCAGCTCGCGGGTACCGGGCGTCGGGTGGACTCTCTTCGGCTCCGGGTCGGGGGGCTTTGCGCTGCGATCGGGCGGCACACTCACGATCGAGGCCTTGCCCGGCGGCGAAGCGGGCAGCGCTCCGGTGCAGGCCGCGAGGCCCGTTGCGAGCGCGACACCCAGCCGCCCGAGCTTGGCCATGGCGACGAGTCTAGCCGTCTTCCGCTCGAGAGAGTGGTGCTGCATCCCCATCTGAAGGACGAGGGTGGGCACGTGCAGCGTTTCTTCCGAGTGGTCCGGAGACATTCGAGCGGCGATTGCCGAAGCCTTCCCGCAGAACCGTGGAGATCTGCCGGGAGCTCAGCGCTCGACGGGCATCAGGTCGACTTGCTCGGCGTCCAGCAACACGAGCTCGCCGTTCTCGAACGACGGCCGCGCGCGCCAGAAGCCGTCCAGCGCGGGACGCCCGACTCGTGAGAGCATCCCCGGCGCGAACAGGCTGTCACGCAGATAACTCAACGATCCGTCGGACTCGCAGGAGTCCACTCACTCGACCTTCCACCCGCCCCACGGCTGGGTCGCGGACGCTCACGCCATGCCGTGTCTTTGCGCGATGCGTAAGACAGCGGTGTTGCTCTCGGTGGCGTTTTGTCTGGCGGGCTGCGGTGGTGATTCAACGACCGACGGTGAGGGCGGCCGTGGTGGCGCGACCGGCGCGACGTACGTCCCGATGGGAAACAGGTCCGATCGATTCGTTGCCACAGCCTCAGCAGGTCGGGCACTCGCAGGACACCTTCGTCGCGCCGCCCACCAATGTGGTGCAAGCGTTGAAGGGCGCGACGCAGAAGTAGTCCGCGAGGCACGAGCAGGCGAGCGCGGCGCACTGGATCGACGGGGACACGCAGCGGTAGTCCGTGCTGAACGAGACGTAGGCCGCGCACCAGCCCTTCGTGCAGGCCGAGCAGTCCTTCACCGTCTTGCAGGTGAGGATGGGCACGCACGGTCCCCAGCAACCGTTCTGCACTGCAGGCACCTCGCCCTTGGGGCAGAGGGGCTGCATCGCCTTGCACTGGACCGTGCTCGGATTGCAGTCCACGCCGCCGCTGCCCGCCGCACCGCCGCTCGCGCCGCCAGCACCTGCGTTGCCGCCCACGCTGCCGCCACTGCCCCCCACGGCACCGCCGGCTCCGCCTGTGCCGCCGCTGGCCCCGGCACCGCCGGCCCCGCCCGCACCGCCGCTGGCCCCGGCCCCGCCGGCGCCATCGCTCTCCGACTCGCCTCCGCAAGCGATCGCGGTGGCGAGCACGAACATCCCCCAGGCCAGCTTCCTCATGGGCTGCGAGGATAGCGCATCGGGTGACCGGAGCTCAGACCGAAGAAACCGTCGGCGTCCCCGCGAGTCATCCAGCGCATGCGGCTCGACCCCAAACTTTTTCGGCGGCCCGGGAGCGCGCTGCGCGCGAAGCGGGAACCCGGTGAGATTTCCACCATCCGGCTCCTCCGTTGAGTTGACTCGTGGCTACGACGGCCCCCAGTTTCGGACCTCGATGCGGAGGCGCGGGAGGGGTCGAGATGCGCGTGTTGGCTCCGACGGCGAAGCCACGGCATCCATACCGGGCTGTTGCACACTCATCGAGTGAAGTTACAACGGCGTGCCGCCGAAGAGCGTCACCTCTCTGATCGCTCGTGGCGAGCGTCACAGCCCGCGTCGGCGAGCTCGGCCATCCGCGCGAGACCCGCCTCCATGTGCTCGGCCATCCGCGCCGCGGCGGCTTGCACGGCGGGCAACTCGCGTTGTGACGCCTCGACGCGCGCCGGATTCAGCGCGCAACCATTCGCCCACGCAGCAATGTCGGGCTCGGCTCCGAACGTGCGCGCCCTTGCTGCTGCTTGACGCCACTGCCGAGCACCGTCGAGCCGAAGCCGTAGAACACCGACGCCTGGTGCAGCTGGACGAACGGATAGGCGTCCTGCCAGTGCCCGCCGGCCACATGGCGACGATCGACCAGCGTGACGTGCACCTCTGCGTGATCGATCAACGCGTCCGTGAACGCCATGCCCATCGCGCCTGCGCCCACGAAGAGGTAGTCGGTCTCCAACGCTTGTGTCACCCACCGAGCTGTAGACCACCCGAGCGCGGGATTCCCGAGCGGTGCCATTTGGCCACGGAGAGCGCGGATTTTGGCCATTCAGCTCGCGGCGTGGACGCAGGGCCGCTGCGTCAGTTCCGTCCCGCACGACCTCGGCGAGGTGTCAGAGACATGTTCTGACGCGTCGAAGCAGCGGAACGGCGCGGATCCCGCCGGTTCGGGACGCGGGGGTGTCGGCGGGCAGCTTCGCGGGAGGGAGAAAACCAGCTCTAGTCCAGCAGTGTCACTGGAACGGGACCTGCAACGCCCACCGACATGCCCAAGATACCGAGCCAGGGCGACGGCGAAGTCGAGAGCTGTTCCGTTTCCAGCCCTGGGAGCAGCACCTCGAGCGGACTTGCGTTGCTGCTTTTCCTCGGCGCCGCGTTGCTGCTCGGAGCCGCGGGTTGCGGCGGCGCCGATACAGGAGACGTCCCGATGGCGGGGGATCCGGCAGTCGACGGCGGCGGCCTCCCGGATCCTGGATGGGGTGGCGTGGGTGTAGCTCTCGAGGACGCGGGCCCCAGCGACGAATCCGAGCCCAACCCAGACCCGGACCCGGACCCGAGCGCCGGCGCCGACGCCGCCCCAGCTCCGGATCCCGGTTCCGGGCCAGACCCCGGACCCACGCCCACCCCGGACCCGAACGAGCCGAACTCCCAGTTCGAGGTCGACATGGTGTACGCGACCGCGAACATCGGCCGCACCTACGGCACGTCGGCCGACGTCCAGAAGGTCTTCGACAAGATCGAAGGCGTCATCAGTGGCAAGAGCGGACCCAAGCTCATCGGCTGGCAGGAGATCGGCGAGAGCGACCCGTGCGGTGACAGCTGCGAGATCTCTTCGCTGAAGGCAGCGTTTCCCGCAGCGGCGGGGTGGGAGACGGTGCGACCCAAGTCGGTGCACACGCCGATCACGTCGAAGGGCGCCAACGACACCATCCACACCCACGCGACGTTCGCTTCACCGGGCTGGGCCGGCGTGAGTCCGACGCGCTACGTGGTGGTCTCGTTCCACCAGATCCGAAACCTCTCCATGATCAACACGCACTTCATCGCCGGTGCCTGGTCCTGCAAGTCTGCGGTCGCCCAGCGCAAGGAATACTGGAAGCAGGCGTGGCAGGTGTTGAAGGCGGAGGTGGCGGCCGAAATCGACAAGGGGCGCAACGTCGTCGTGACTGGAGACCTCAATCGCCCCCGCGACGCCAACAGCTGCAACCCGGCGTGGGATCCGACGTCGCTCCATCCGCGAGCCTCGGACGTAGGGGGGAGCAACATCGACTACGTTTTCGCCGTCCCAGCGCTTGGTTACCAGTTCGTCGTCGCGAAGCAGGGCAGCGGGAGCCCGAAGAAGGGATCCATCGATCTCGGTATCGACGGCCACAGGGCACACTGGGTGGTCGGCAGCTTTCAGTCGAAGTAGCGCCGGCCGTCGCGCGCGGGCGCTGCCGCTCAGGCGGGGACGGTCCTCACTCTCGACGGCGCGCCGCCGAGCACCTGCACCAGCGAGTCCGCGGGGACCAGTGCAGGCAAATCCTACGAGGCCACCCGCTGCGAGGTCAGCGCCGGCGCGCACCGGGTGAAGGGCGACAAACCCGTCGGCATCGTACCAGAACGCTTGGTACGCTTTCGCGGGTGGCGCGCGGCGCTAGCAGCGAGGGATTGCCTCGAAACGCGCGTGCGTTTGGCTCGAGCTCAGTTGATGGCTGCGAGAACGAGCTTCGTATCGGCCGGCTGCGCGGAGCTCACGCGAAGCCGCAACGACGCCAGAAACCGAGGCGGCAGCGCTCCGACGATCACCGAGTTCACGGAGTCGAAGGTCTTGCCATCACTCGAGACCTCGAACTCGATCCGCCCGCCGCTCTCCCGGATGCGCCACCACGAAGGCCCATCCGCCAGCTCGACCGAGCCGTTGCTGGTCACCGTGCCGAGCGAGGTCGTAGCCTTGAGCTTGCCCTGGTAGTGCTCGAAAGTCAGTGCGTCCGTTGGCCCGGAGGAGAGCGTGAGGGTGACGGTGATGCCGGAGGGCGCCGCGGGAGAGGTGTCAAACGCCAACGTGAGTCCCCGTCCGGCAAGGTCGTACCCGTGGCGCGTCGTAATGGAACATGACCCGGTACCTCCCGGCAGAACCGTGGCCTCGTAGCTGCTTCCCGTCACGCTCGCGGAGCAGTCGGTGTCCTCCGCCATCGCCCACGCTTCTCCAAGCTCCGCATCGAAAGACTCGCGCAGGCGGTCGATGCCACAGAAACTACCGGACTTGGGATTCAGGTTGTCGAAGCGAACCTGGCCGACGGGAGTCACCGTTCCCTTGTCGTTCATACCGAGGCGGAGCAACGCGGCCGCGACGAAGGACGGAGTCGGAACTTCGTGGTAGGTGGTCCACTTCTGCCCGTCCGGCGACGCGCCGAAGCCCAAGACACCGTCCTTCTCGCCGATTCGCCACCAACGGTGCTGGGTGGCATCGTAGGGAGCCGTGGCTTTCGTAGTGCCAGCAGCGGTGGTCACGTCGAAGCTCAAGAGCTCGGCGCCGGGGTTCTGATTGTCATCGAGCGCGGTCATCGAGACGGTCGAGCTGTTGTCGCGCTTCAGCGTCAACTGGACGCTCTTGCCCGAGAGTCCTCCGCTGACTTCGGGAACCTCCACCACCGCAAACCCGCCCCGGACGTCGATGGCATACCGCGACTCGCGGCTGCCCCCACCGCCACTGTCCCCCGGCGTGAAGACGAGCTCGCCCGCAGACTCCTCGACCTGCATGCCGCTGCCGGACAGCTGAGACACAAAGGCGTCGCTCAGCTCGCCATCGTCGAAGTTGTCCGAGAGGGCGCCGGGTCCGTTGCATGCTGCAGCGCCGGGCTCGTCCGAGGTGGACTCGAACTTGCTGCCGCAGCCCGTGAGCAGCCAGGTCAGCAGCACGGCCGTGCCGCTGCAAAGCCGAAGCGAAGGGCGCCACATGACTCACGAGTCTGCCCGTTTTCGTGGCTCCGCTCAATCGGGCATTGGAGCCGCTGTCGAACCGGTGCCCATTCTGCACTGGATTGCGTTCTTCCGCTTTGGGTCGCACGCATCGGGTGTGCAGACCAGGAACCGGGAACACGCTCAACACGGAGTGGCTCGCGTCGTATGCCGGCCTGGTGCCGTCAGCACGAGCAACGAGGTCACGCGCATGGACAAGGCGGGCAAGACGCAGCTCGTGAGCATCAACGCTCCGGCGGACAACGAGGGCACGGCAGCCAGCGAGAGCACCGTCTACTGGGCCGCCTTCGACGCCAACGAGATCCGTTCGGCGGCAGTGAGCATGGCCGCCTTTTCGACGTTCGCGAGTGGGCTCGCCGGCCCGCGCACGCTCGCCCTCGACGGAACCCACCTGAATTGGGTCAACTCGAACAGCGGCACGCTGCAGCGCAAGTCGATCACGGGGGGAAGCATCGAGACCGTCGCCCAAAATCTGGCCGCACCGTGGGGCACCGCCGTGGATGCGAGCGCGGTCTACGTGAGTACGCAGACGGGCATCTATCGTTGCGACAAACAGCCTGGCTCCACGCCGCTCCAACTGTTCGCCGCCAGCGCGAGCGGGAGCTGGGACTCGAGGCGACCTCCCGCCAGCACTCGTGGACCCGGTTGCTGCATGCACAGTAGACATTAACGCGCCGCACCTGCCGCATACCGCCGAGCTTAGGGCCCGACGACGCGCGCGAGAGGCTCTCGCGATGGTTCAACGGATCGCTGGCGAGATCTGTGATACCAACTCAGCGCATGCTGGCGCGTGGCTGGAAGCTGCTCCTGGTCTCGATGGGGCTCGGGTCGTGGCTCTTGCTGCTTTCGGGCTGCAACCGTTGCCGCACCACGGACGACTGCCGGGATCGCGGCCAGTGCACGTCGCGCGGCGAAGCCTGCATCGCGACCGAGGACTCCGACTGCCGAGCGAGCGAGTACTGCTCCGGGCAGGGGCGCTGCAAGGCACAAGGCAAGTGCATCGCCGCGTCCGAGGACGACTGCCGCGCGAGTGTCGACTGCAAGGCGCGCGGCAAGTGTTTCCTCCGCAACAACCTGTGCTGCACTCAGGACGGCCCGTGCCAGGAATACAAGCCCCCGCCTGCGCTTCCGCGCGGAGTCAAGGGTGAAGAGGGGTGTCCGTGCGGCTGTGATCACTCCGAGCAGATGGCGGCCGAGTTGCTCTCGGGCCCGCCAGCGGACGCCGCGGCCGCCATCGCGCGCTCGCTGGCCGCCATCAGTGAACGCGAGGACGCCGGCTACATCACCGAGGCCATGATCGAGCATCGCCTGCGCTTGCTCTCCGTTGCTCGCCAGCTGGGCTTCACAGTCGAGCCGCGGCCGAGCGCGCCTCGCCCCACCGGCGACAGCCCGCCGCTGACTCGCGAGAGCGCTACGCTTCGTGCAGCGGTCGATCTCGTAGTCCACGGCGAGCACAGCGAGCTCGTGCACGGTCGCGAGAAGCTCCTCCGCGCTGCCTACCGCGCTCACGTCCGGCTCGAGAACCTGACGGAGCGCCCGCTCACGCTGGCGCGCCCCGAGCTGCACGGCGCCATGCCGTTTCCCGTCGCGCGCTGGTACGTCCTCGGCTCCGACGGGCGGCCCTTCGATGGTGTGCTCGGCGCGCGGGAGAAGCGGAGCGTTTATCTGATCGGCTACCTGCGCTCGGACGTGAGTCCCGGCGACGAGCTCGACGCGACGTTGACCGTCGAGGGCTTGGCGTTCGACCTGCACGCCCGCGCACGGCGGAAATGGTACGGATTGACCGGCGACGACAGCCACTCTTGTTGCGAGGGGCACGGGGCAAAGTCGGCGACGATTCACTAGCCCCCTCGGGCGAGCGCGGTGGCTTCGCCACCTCGGCCGGCACGCTCACCTGGCGTCGGGCACTTGTACGGTAGTGCTCAGAAGCAGCTGGAGCTCGACGGCTCAGGGCGTCATCTCGTATGCACCCCTGAGGGCATACACGTGGTCCTTCCAGATGTGCTCGTAGCGCCGCTCGCTGAACACCGGCTTCCGAATCAAGCGTAGGCAGCAGGCCATCTGCGCCTCGGTGCTGCTGGGCTTGGCGTGAAGCTGCTGCGCGAAGCGGGCGAAGTCACGCACGAGGGTTTCGAACATCTGGTCGACGAGGTCGGCCTCGACGCCGTAGATCTTGGCGTTCTCGGCCACGAGCTGGGCATACACGACCAGCGTGAACATCTCACCCAGCGTCATGAGAAAATCGAGATCCTTGCGCTGCGCCTCGTCCGGCGTGGCCGTGGCGAGCAGCTCCTTCAACACGGCGATCTGCTCGCGGAACACGGCCACGTTCGGCACATCGAACAGAGCGAACGCCGGCTCGTAGTCGTGGAACTGGATCTTCCCCAGACCGCTCGTGGGCCCCTGGTCAAAGAGGAACGCGTCGTTGGCGTCGTCGTCGCGCTTCGGCACGGGCGGGAAGGCGCCGGGCGAGAAGAAGTAGTTGGGCATGAACTTCAAGATGAGCGCGATGTTCACGTGTACCGTGCCCTCGAGCTTCGGGAGAGCGCGGATATCGCGAGCCGCCATCTCGAAGTACGTGTCCTTCTCGAAGCCGCGGGCAGCGATGACGTCCCACAGGAGATTCACCACCTCCTCGCCTTGCGTCGTCACCTTCATCTTCACCACGGGGTTGTAGAGCAAGTAGCGACGATCCTCCGGGGAGGCGGAGCGCATGTAGTCCGCCGCCCGTAGCGCAAAGAGCTTCATGGCCACGAGGCGCGCATACGCATCGGTGAACATCTGCTTCACGTGCGGGAAGTCCGTCACGTACATGTTGTAGAGACGGCGGCTGGATGCGTGATTGATCGCCTCATACAGGGCGTGGGTGCACATCCCGATGGAGGCCCAGCCCAGGTTGTACTTCCCGATGTTGACGGTGTTGAGCGCCGCGTTCCAGGCTTCTTTGCCCCGCGAGAGGAGATCGGACTCCGTGATGGGGTAGTCGTGGAGCGCGTATTGGGCCACGTACGACTGGCTCGCAACGACGTTCTTCACCAGCTCGTACTTGGGATGCCGCGTGTCGACCGCGAAGAAGACGAACTCGTCTGTCCCAGCGATTTTTCCGAACGTGGAAACCAAGGCCGCTTCGTTGCCGTTACCGATGTAGTACTTCTCGCCGTTGGCGACGTACGTTCCGTCGGGCTGCGGCGTCAGGGTCATGCCCGTCGAATAGATGTCTGCGCCGTGCGTGCGCTCGGAGAGGCCGAAGCCGAAGATCCCGCCCTGGCCGAGGAGCGCCGCAGCCTGCTTCTTCTTGCCGGTGTTCGCGCTCATCCAGATGGGGCCGAGCCCCAAGATGGTGACCTGCCACGCATACCAGTAGCAAAGGCCGTAGAACCCCAAGATCTCGTTGAATTCGCAGTTGCGCCAGGTGTCCCAGCGTGTGTCCCCAGCGCCTTCCCCGGCCGGTGTCAGCAGCGTGGCGAAGACCCCTTCCTCCTTCACGAACCCCAGGAAGTCGGCGTACCAAGTCCGCGCGAAATCGTCCTGTTTGAGCCGGACCTTCCCCTTCTTCTCGAAGAACTCGATCGTCTTCCGCATGATCTCGAGCGACCGATCGTCGGGATACTGCCGCGCGTGCTGCTTCGGATTCAAAAGGACCATGGGCACTCCTCCGGGCGCGCACGAGCCCACGATGGGCGCGAAGCGCGGGGGATGTATCGCACGATGTGGCCGCCGCCGGACGGCCACGCGAGATCCTGCGCACAATTTGGGTTCAGCGAGGGGGCCTCACGATCGAGAACTGGATGCCGAGCGCGGCGAACGTCGTCAGCCGTTCGCTCCTTCGTGAGAGCCGTGCGTCGCCTGCGCCGAAATTCTTGGCAGCCGGGACCTCGGCGCCAGCGCCGCCCCAAATCGCGATCGTCTGTTCAGGTCACGCTCGGCGCTGTCTCCGACTTGGCCGGGGGTAGTGACGAGCTGACGCTTGGCCAAGCACGACATCAGCGCCGTCGTCTTGGGAGAGATGGCGGAGCAGCCCGGCATCACGCATTGGCCTGCGCAAGTCGCATGCGCCTCCGAGGTCGTGGCGCCGCCTTTGGTCTGCTGCTTGAAGCCGGCGGGTTTCGTTGCCTTGCCTCCGAAGGCAGCAGCGGGTGCGGTGTTCTTGTCGCCAAAGCCGTCGTCTCCACCACCTCCTGACCCGTTCGCGACCGGGCCCGTCGCTCCGGCGCCGGAACGGCACTCGATGACACACACCGGCGCGCTGTCACTGCCGTCGCAAGAGCAACCCGCAAGGCGTCGCACCGCCGGCGGGATGAGCTCGCTCGGATCCGGCAGAATCGAGAGCACGAAGTCCGGGGCGCCCTTATCGCGAGCGCGGGCTCGGCAAACCGACTTCACGAATTCGAGCCCGTGGATCCTATGGCGGCGGACCCCGCGCCGACCGCCCGCCTGGGCGCCGCCGAAAAGTTGCCTTGAGATCGAACGGGGCGCGCAGCCGCCCGCTCCGCCGCTGCCTTCCGCCTCCGAACCTGCGCAAAGCCGCGCTCAAAACGCCGCGGATTTCGACGGTTGTCTCTGCCCAAGACCGAGTGCGGCGCCGTGTGCCATGATTCCGAGGTGACCGATCGCGACCCTGCCGCGGTGGCTCGCGCGGAAGCGCGGCGCAGGACCTGGACTTTTGGGGTCGCGCACAGCCCCCTCGAAATGGATCGGGCGGATTTGGAGTTCTGGCTCTCTGCGTCGCCAGCCGAGCGCATCCGTGGCATGACCGAACTGATCGAAGAGATGCGCTGGCTCGAAGGCGACCATGGACCTCCCCCCCGACTTCAGAGACTTGTTGGCGGAGTTAGGCCGCGCGGACGTTGAGTACGTCCTGGTAGGCGGCTGGGCAGTGGCCTTCCACGGGCGCCCCCGCGCCACCAAGGACATCGACTTCGTGCTGCGTGGGACACCGGAGAATCTCGAGCGTGCGGCCGAGGCGCTCGGGGCGTTTGGCGCTCCCGCTTCAATCTGCGCGGCCGTGCGCACCATGGCGCCGAGCGACGTGGTCTACTTGGGCCAGGCGCCGCTTCGCGTCGACTTCCTGCGGGAGATATCCGGCGTCACGGCTGAAGACCTGTTTGCGCGCGCGACGAGTGTCGTGCTCGACCAACTCCCGTTGCGGGTGGCGAGCATCGACGACCTGATAGCCAACAAGCGGACAGTCGGGCGACCGCAGGACTTGATTGACGTCGCGTTCCTCGAGAGAGCGCGGGACCAGCGCAAATAGCCGAAGGGCCGCGGTGCCGTTCAGTCGAGTTGGAGCGTGAGCCGGGTCACTTCGTGATGCTGAGCTTCACTGGCAAGCGAGCGCGCGCGTCGCCGCTGCCGAGAAGTAACCGCGCTACCGACACAGGGCGACGGGACATGGGGCAAACCGATCGGATGGACGAGGCGAGATCCTTGAACCTGACGGCCTCGGGCGCCGCTGGACACAGCGAACGTCTCGAAGCCAGCATGGCCGACGGCGGTGTGGCGGGCTGCGGCAAGGCGCAGGTCTGCATCGACAGCGCGAGACCACGCGACGCTGGTTGAGGACCGCCGGGCGCAAGCGCGCCACGCCGTGACAGGTATCAGGCACGAGTGCTTGCGGCGTGTCATCCCGCTTGGCGAGCAGCACCTGCGGCAGATCGTCGCCGAGTATGTGGAGCACTACCATCTCGAGAGAAACCATCAGGGCCTCGGCAACGCGCTGATCGAAGCGCCGCCCGCAAACTCGAACGGCGGGCGGACGATTCGATGTCGGGAGCGGCTCGGTGGAACGCTCCGCTACTACTACCGGGATGCGGCTTGATTTTTCGCAGACCAGTTTTGGTACAGTACGGGTTACCTCGACCGGGGCCGAAACCATCAAGGGATCGGTCAGCTCGTCCCCGCTGGGTGCTCGACCGCGGCCGCGGGGGGCGGCGCGGTGATTGCGCGCCCCGTCCTGAACGGACTGCATCACGACTACCGGCGAGCGGCGTGACGGTGACGACGCGCTTCACGCTCCGGATAGGCGAAGTATCCGGTACAGCCGTTCCTGTGCGTGGACGACGACGAGATCTGCTTGTTCGATCTGGCCACCAAGAGCTGCGCTCGGAGCTTTGTCGCCAAGCAAGAGTGAGACCAGGCGCGACGGGAGATTTCACCGCCCAGCGCCGGGCTGCCGCGCTATGCTCAGTGGGCCAAAGTCATGGATCTGGTCCAGCACCTCCAGCAGCTCTTGGCGGAAGAGCCGCGGGTCGAGCTCGCACTGCTGTTCGGCTCGCACGCCAGCGGGCGCGCCACGTCCGCGAGCGATGTCGACCTCGGCGTGCGGTTCGCGCCGGGTCTATGCCCGACCGAGCGCCGGTCGCTCGCCAATCGGCTGGAGCGAGGCCTGTGCGCCCCGCTCGACCTGATCGATCTGGATGATGCGCCTCCGCTCTTGCGCATGGAGATGGCACGCGCCGGTGTCGTCGTGAAGGAGGTGAAGCCGGGCAGCTGGGTGAGCTTCCGCGCCAGGGCGATGCTCGACTGGTGGGACTTCGCGCCATACGCGCGACTCATCCAGAGCGCGGCCATCGCCCGGCTGAAGGGTCTCGAACGTGGTGCGCGCTGAGGTCGCCGGGCAGAAGATCGCGCGGGCGGATGCCTGGTTGCGCGACGTAGAGGAGCTCCTCGGCGTGAGCGTGGAGCTCTTGGCCAGTGACGCGCGCCGAGCGGACCTGGCGTCTTTCTACCTGTTCCTGGCGATCCAGGAGGCGATCGATCTGGCGGCGCACTGGCTAGCGGACGCGGGTTGGCCGCCGCCAGACGATGTCGGCTCGACGTTCGACGTTCTGGCTCAGCGAGGTGGCATCACGCCGGAGCTCGCCGGCGCGATGCGTGCCATCGTGCGGGTTCGCAATCGCATCGCGCACGGGTACTCCACCGTGGACCCCGGGCGGATCCGAGCGGAAGCGCCCACGGGCGTCGCCGCCCTCCGCGAGTTCCTGGCGGCGGTCGCGGCGGCGTCGCGCAGCTGAGTGTCGCCCCGCGCCGTCCCACGGGGGCTCAGCGTCGCGCGTGGTGGGACAGCGCCCGTATCCTGGGTGCGAACCCGACCCCGTAGTATTCGAAAACCCAGCCCACGAAATCGCCGCCGATTTTGTGGCAATGAGGCTCCCTCTGCAGCAGCCACTCGGCGTGGTGTTCGAAAACCCAAACGAGATCACCCCGGCTTGGCTTCACGCCCTGCACGAAGAGGAAACCAGTGTTCGCAGGGGAGTCCTTGCAGTTCATCCAGATGGAGTTCTCGATCAATCGCCTGGAGCGCACCCCACTGGGAGATAGCAGCGGCATCGCCGCTGGTTTTCTCGGGTCCGGCAAACTCAATGCGCACGATGAGGTGATGGTCGTCGAGCCGCATGAGATGCACCTGTGCTGGCTACAATTCGCATCCGCCGCATGATCGCGCAGGAGTGCGTGCCGAACAAGACTTGAACGGTTCTCTTGGATCGCGACAATCGTCGGGTGCTGACCGCGTTTGCTCGATGGGCTGGAGACGTTATCGCCAGCGTGGGGCGACGACTGCACTCCACTGCTCGTGCTGCAACGCTTCCAACGTCGGTCCTCGTCGGAGTCGTGGAGGATGCGTTCCGGTCGCGTGAGGAGCTCATCGCCGAGAACGCGCTTCTGCGCCAGCAGCTCATCGTCGCCGCGCGACGCGCTTCGTGACACCCGACGGCAGTTACGCGCCCGAGCTTCAAGGCGCACGAGCGCGGGTTCATGGTCCTTTCGGCAGGTCTCGTTCGCCATTGGCGGAACGCCGTCCTTCTGGTCCAGCCACAGACCCGGCTTCGCTGGCACCGTCATGGGTTTCGCCTTTTCTGGCGCTGGAAGTCACGCCACCCCAGGGCCGCCGCACCGCGGATCGCTGTGGAAACCGTCGACCTGATCCGGACAATCGCTCGGGACAACCGGCTTTGGGGCGCGGAGCGCATCCGCGGAGAGCTTCTGAAGCTCGGCATTCGTGTCGCCAAGCGCACCGTGCAGAAGTACATGCGGTCGGCCCGACCGCGCCCGCCAGGAGGGCCAAGAAGCATGCCCTGTCGTTATCAGGTTCCTCCGCGGAGCTCCACGGTCACGCCTGGGTATTGTGGTCCGCAGCCGATGACAAGAAGCGCTCGAGCGCCCGAGTGACGTCGGTCGGGCGCTCCTCCATCACGAAGTGGTCGGCGCCCTCGATTCGGACCAGCTCGGCGTCGGGGATGGACGCCGCCAGGTCTTCTGCGATCGCTACCGGACACCAGCCATCGTCCGTCCCCCAGAGTAGCAGGGTCTTGCAGCGAATTTCAGCGAGTCGGCGGCCGAGCTCGGGAATGGGTTTTAGCTCGTAGTCGGCGAACAGTTTCACCCACCACCGCTTGCCCGGTCCGCGCAAGACGCCAATGTACGATTCGACGAGCTCGGCGTCGAAACAGCGGCGACGAATGAAACGTGCAAAGCCCAGGCGGTGGATCGAGTAGAGCGGCGCACACCACAAGAGCCAGCGGAGCGCGCGGCTGCGTGCCAACACCCCAACCACTGCTGTCACCCAGTAATACATGCCCGGGAAGGTTCGGTGAGCGCGCGAGTTGAGGATCACCAAGCTGGCCACTCGGTCGGGGTAGCGCTGCACGAAGCCGAGCGCCAAGAGCCCGCCGTAGTCGTGCCCTGCGAGGTCCACGCGCTCGAGTCCGAGCACATCGAGGAAGGCGGCTACCCGGGCGACCTCGGCTTCGAAGTCAACGGACAGCTGGAGGTTGCGATCCGAGTCGCCCCAACCCAGCCAGTCGGGCACGATCACGCGGCGGGTGCGGGAGAGCGCCTGTTGTTGGTGCCGCCAAGCACGGTGATTCTGCGGGTATCCATGCAGCATCAGTAGCGGTGGTCCGCTCCCGGACTCCGAGTACACGATGCGCGAGCCGTCGACGACCGCGTGTGGCAGCTGTTGGCGGGCCATTTCCTTCATCAAGCGGACCACGTCCCGACGGTCGATGAGACTATCACGCCAGCGCGGGTGTCGTGACGCCGTGGGCACGGCCCGAAGGCGTAGTGTACGAAAACCCAGCCCACGAAATCGCCGCCGATTTTTTTTGCCAATGCGGCTCCCTCTGCAGCAGCCGTTCGGCCCATCTACATTCGTTGGATGAGAGCTCTGGTGATGCATCTTTGGGTCTTCAGCGTTGCTGGCTTCATCCAGCGCAGCCAGCAACAGGTCATCGAGTACTTGCTCGAGGAGAATCGCGTGCTTCGCGAGCAACTCAATGGGCGTCGCCTTAAGCGCTACCTCATTCACGACCGAGACCCGCTGTTCACGCAGACATTCACCAAGATTCTCGTCACGGCCGGCGTGAAGACCGTGAAGTTGCCGGCCAGGGGCCCGAATTTGAACGCTTACGCGGAAAGGTTCGTTCGATCAATCAGGCACGAGTGCCTGCGGCGTGTCATCCCGCTCGGCGAGCAGCACTTGCGGCAGATCGTCGCCGAGTACGTGGAGCACTACCATCTCGAGAGAACCACCAGGGCCTCGGGGTACGGGAGCAAGCCTGGGACCATCTCGGGCAACTGCTACGGGGCGCTCGCCCCACGCCGCATGCGCTCCGTCGTGGCCCGCATGCGGTCGTCGTTTGCGTCCTCTATCGTTCGGAAGCGTCGCACACCTGGACGCGGCTTGAACGGAAAGAACGAGCGTGAGCGCGACCACAACACCCGGATGCGCGCGCTCAGGAGCGCGTCACTGACTCTCTCGGGCCTGGGAACGTCGCTGACCGATCGGTATTTGAACAGCGGCATGTCTTCCTCAATCTTCTTCTTCCAGGTCGAACGCCGACCGGAGCGCTAGGACATCGGCCCGGTCGATGGGGCGTACAGTGTCCTTCTTCATGCGATAGAGCGTCGCGGGGGTTGCCACTCGAACACGCACACCCTCTATTTCTTTCTCCTGGAACCGTAGGTCCGAGAACTGCGTGGCCTCACCAACCCTCGTCAGGATGTCGAGGTAGAGGGTGCCCTCCGGCGGCCCATACCTGACGACCGGGTAATCTCCACACAGGTCCTCGGCAGTAATCTGCTCGATCTCCGGGTCGTCCCAAACGGCCCTGAGCGCGCGCCGCAAGCGCTCGACGTTCTCCGGGTCCGGGCGAACGAACAGGTCGAGATCCTCGGTGGCACGCACCAGTCCATGAAGGTTGAGCGCCACACCGCCGACGACGATGTAGTCGACGCCCGCCTGGTTCAGGCTGGCAATCACGCGCAATGCGTCGTCGAGACCGTCCACGAAACGATGCTAGCACGGCGGACTGCGTGAATTGCAGCGCGGAGCGAGCCCCGCCCACAGGTGGCGAGAACCCACCAAACCCGGAACGACGCGTCCTCTACCCGCGCGAGCGCGAGCATCCGAGAGACGCTGGCGGTCTTGGCAACACATCCAACCGGCTCGACCCGAGCCTCGTACCGGTGACCTGAAACGGTGACGTTGCCAAACGCACGATGGCGTACTTGTGGGCCAGAGTGCTGGTGGCGGCGATCAGCAGTCATCCACGAAACGCAGCTCCTTTTCGGGCTCTTGGCCACGGCGCCCGGCTCGTCCGAGCGCTGGGCAAACAGGTCCCGAGCCCTTCGCGCTCGCAGGCGGGTGAGCTCAAACACCGGGCGCTGACCGACGTAGAGACCGCGCGCAAGCAGAGCTCGACCCGCATCGGCAATGCGAAACCTGGGACACTAGCTCGGGCGAAGCACCATCAAACAAATCCTGGCCGACCATGGCATCGAGCCCGTAGTGTACGAAAACTGGTCCGCGCTCAGTGGGCAGGCGCGCCAGCCTGGGCCACGCTGACGCGGGCAGAGCAGCCGCTGTGGGGCGTCCTGGACGAGGCGCACTTCCCGTTTCGGAGCGCGCGCCGCGAGCCACCAGCTCCGAGTACCCGCAGTCACAGGTAGGCCTCGAACTCTTTCACCACGAAGCGCGGCAGGCCGCCGTGCTCGTCCGCGCGCTCGAGGAACGCCGGCCAATGCTCCGCCACTGTCTGGTAGAGCAGCGTGCTCTCCGGTCGATGCCGGACGCGCGAGGGCTCGGGGCGAGTGTGTGCGGGGTGGCCCACACGACGGCGCTATGGCCAGCGGCGTGCCACCCCGGAAGGCCGATGTTTCCCTCGCAAAATGCGCGGGCTCGGGGTGGCGAACCGGCGGCCGCCGGCGGCGATCGCCACCCGCCGCGACCCGCCGCGCCCGAGCTCCCTCCGCGATCACCCAAGCCCGCGCCAACAAGTCCGGCGCTCAGGCCCTTCCGCTTCGCTGCGGCCAGGCACCGCCGCGCCTCCGGTCGAGGTCGAGCGCGAAGGTCCCGTCGCTGAACGGCCTCTTGAGGACGAGGCGCACGAGGTCGTCGCCAAGGAGCTGGACGCGTTCGTTCGCGATCGGCGGGCGCAGGATGTACTTGCACAGTGCCTCTCGTCCCGCGGCATCGCCGGCCTCGCCGTCGTTGCGGCGTGGAGCGAGAAGCCACCCTCCGTGGCGCACAGGGCCTTGGTGTGGAGCTCCGCCTCGCAGCGGAGCTGGATGGGGTCTCGACGGCGAAGGGCGGGACCTGCGGGCAGCGTGCCGGTGACGGACGCGGCTGCGAGCGCGGCGAGGGCGGGCTCGCTGTCAGCGAGCTTGGCGTCGCGGGCGACTGCGTCGTCCTCGATCACGCCCTTGCGCCGCAAGAGCGAGAGGACGCGCGCACGCACGGTGCCGATGCACACCCCATGCACACCCCACCTTCGAAACGGGACGGAACGCCCAGACACGCGTGGTCACGTAATCTCGCGGATTTGTAACGGGTCGACACGGCCCGTCACCCTCTTCGGCTCCTTGCCAAGGTGGACGGTCATCGTCCCGCAGGCGCTCGACTTCCTGCCGTTCCACCGGCGTGCCCTCCAGGCGTCGGCCCGGCGGCTCGCCAAGCAGCGGGTAGTCGCATGACGGATCCGGATCGGTTTCCACAGAGTCCCGAATTCCAACCTAAACGGAACACGAAGATCGCATAAGACACGATCATTCGTGTTCGGTTAAGGGCGCGCCGATGACCGAGCAACGCGCGCGGGACCACGTCACGTTGCCGACGTGATGTGGTTGGCGGGACCGATTAGCTAGATCATTTCGATCGGTTACGCATGCACACCTGCGCGAGCTGGTAGCGAGCCACCGCCTCTGATCCCCTCAGGGTGTTCTACGTCCAAAGGAGGAAGCGATGGCTCGTGCCCGAGCAAGCCAGATTGTCGCGACAATTGCCAGCGTTTTGCCGCCCGCGCGAGTCATCGAGCTCGCTCGCGAGCTCGGCGTCGTCAAGCGTCAGCGCAAAGTCGACATCGTGCACTTTGTGCAAGCACTGGTGCTCGGCTTCAGCCTGGATCGAGTGCGCAGCCTGAGTGGGTTGCGTAGAGCCTATCAGCTCCTCGCCGGTGCGACGCTGGCTCGCTCGTCTTTTCACGGCAGATTCACTGCCGAGCTCGTGCAGTTGATGAGGCAGCTCGCTGACGAGGCGCTCGGCAAGACCACTGGCGCCAAGGAGAAGCTGCGCAAGGCTTTCAAACCGTTCGCCGATGTCCTGGCGATCGACTCGTGCATCATTCGCCTCCACGCTGGTCTCGCGAAGCACTACCCGTCCGTCTGGACCCACCACACGCCGGCATCGGCCAAGCTCACGATGGTGTGCAATGTGGTGGGTCGCGGCCCGCGGACCCTTCAGATCAGTCCGGGAAGCACCCACGACGTGCACTTGCTGAAGCCCGGAGGCTGGGTGCGAGGGAAGCTGTTGATCTTCGACCTGGGCTTCTACCGAGCAATGTTGTTCAAGAGCATCGCTGAGCACGACGGCTACTTTCTTTGCCGATTGAAGAAACAAGGCAACCCCACCATCGTCAAGAGTCACCGTCCGGACCACGCTCATCTAGTGAACAAGAAGCTCCGCGACTGCCAGCACGCCATCGCCGACGACGTGATCGATGTCGAGGGCGAAGTCTCGTACGTCTTGCGGCGCAAGAAGATCACGCACCACACGGCTCAATTCCGAATCGTCGCGATTTACAATCACGAGCTCGGGCTCTGGCATCGCTACATCACGAACGCTCCGCCCGAGATGATGCCGGCCGAGAGCATCACGGCGATCTACGCGGGGCGCTGGGAGATCGAACTCCTGTTTCGAGAGCTGAAGAGCGCCTACCGCATCCACGAAATGCCCAGTGGCAACCGCTACGCGTCAGAAACCCTGCTCTACTCCGCGATCCTAACGCTCCTGGTCAGCCGCAGACTGCATCGGCTCGTGAGGACGATCGCGGAGCTCGACTGGCTCGACTCCCGTTTGATCGGTGGGCGCGGATCCTGGCCAGCGTGACTCCCGAACTCCTGTCGCTGTTGTCCGTACGGCGCGTCACAAAGCAACGGCACCTGGCCCTGCTCGGCCTGCTCTGCCACGAAGCGCCGGACCCCAATCGCTCCCGTCGCTTGCTCCAAGAAAGGGCGCAGGACGGCGTGCTGGCGTTCGCCTAACCGATCACGAATGAAGACACGATCCGTCAACTTCTGCCGCCCCATCAATGACGTGCAGTTTCGCATGATCGCTTTGCTCGGGCTAGCCTCGAGCCCGCGTCGTTCGAAGGCTTGATGCTGGACGTGAAGGACGCGGACTTCGCGCCGCTCATTCGAGGCGACTGGGAAGAGGACATCGGCGCGGGCAAGAACTTCCGCACGTTCGTCAAGCTCGAGGGCAAGAAGCTGGTCGTCACCAGCCATGAGATGCACGCCGACCCGAACTGGCCCGACCACACCATCACTTCCGAGACCAAGGAAGCTCGGGTAAACGACCAGAAGCAATTCGTCGTTACGGGTCTCTGGCGCGTCGAGTCCAACGCCAAAGGATACGAGGGCAAGAAAGTGGAGCCGTCGGACTTCACCTACACCTTCTGGCCGGTGTCCCGGGACATCGTCTGGTTCGACGAAGGACGCCGGAACAACTGGGTCAAGCTGGTGCGCGCGAAAAAAAGTGAGGGCAGTTTCGCAATCGGAGCCGAGCCTCCCGAGCTCACGCAGCCGCCGCGCGCTCTTGGCGGGCCTTCCAGGGGTGACCACGGGCTGACCGGCTGCCGCCTACGGGTCGCCTGAGTTGTAGGCAGCGCAGACGCCCAGGGTGCCCGTCGTGATACATGGGCCGCAGCCCTGGCCGCACTCCAGGTCCGTCGTGCACGAGAGGACCGCACAGATGAGCGCGTCGTTCGGCCCGTCAGTGGGCGATGCATCGCCCGCGTCGCCCGTTCCGCCGTCCTGTAGCGCGTCCCCGCCCCTCCGGCACCACCGCTGAAGTCACTCCGGACTTGTTCGAGCCGCTAGGGTGCATTGACCGTGTGCCTGCTCACCAACCTCACCTCTCTTGCTGACCACCACGCGGGGCGTCGGTGCGATCACACCGCCACCGGCGTGAAGCACTCCTGCGGCGCCGGCGGCTGCACCTAATCTGGTGCCGAAGGGCAGCGCCCGGCTGCACCCTGCCGGCGTGCGGGAAGTCGTGCCCAGCCCGAAGTAACTTGCTCACGGCGGGACCGCTCGGGATGGGGTGCTCGGAGTAGTGGGGATCGTTCTCGCGAAGCGAGGGCGTTGCGCTCACCACACGGTGTCGCGCGCTCGGTGCCGGCGCCGGCTCACTGCTTCGTCCAGGTCGCGACGATCTTGCTGGACGGGTTGATGACGTCGAGCTTGTTGTTCGCGTAGGTGTAGCCGTAGTAGTCGATGGCGTTGACGGGGCAGGTGGCGGTCGCGATCAACGTGCTCCCCCCCGTCGTCCATGTGCCCTTGCGCGTGGAGATGGAGCCCGAGACGGTCTGCTGAGTCGCTTCCTCGTAGCTCGTCGCGCCGAATGTGAAGACCCCACGACTGGGCGTGCTGCCAGGCGTCGCCGGCGGATAGACGGTCAAGGCCGTCAGCACGTAGGTTCCCGCCGGGACGGCGCCGCCCTGCCCGGTCGGTTGGCTTCCCGTGCCCTGGGACGGCACCACGAACGCCCCGGACGGGACCAGCGCGCTGCAGGTGGCGCCCGTACCCCCTGTGCCCCCGCCGCTGCCGCCGCTACCGCCGCTGCCGCCGCTACCGCCGCTCGCTCCGCCGCTGCCGCCGCTCGCTCCGCCGCTACCGCCGCTCGCTCCGCCGCTACCGCCGCTCGCTCCGCCGCTACCGCCGCTCGCTCCGCCGCTGCCGCCGCTCGCTCCGCCGCTACCGCCGCTACCGCCGCTCGCTCCCCCGCTCGCTCCGCCGCTACCGCCGCTCGCTCCGCCGCTACCGCCGCTCGCTCCGCCGCTACCGCCGCTACCGCCGCTCGCTCCGCCGCTACCGCCGCTACCGCCGCTCGCTCCGCCGCTACCGCCGCTCGCTCCGCCGCTGCCGCCGCTCGTTCCGGCGCTGCCACCGCTGCCACCGCTCGCTCCCCCGCTGCCGCTCGCGCCACCGAAGTGCCATGGGCTGGGCGTGGAATCGCCACCGCCACACCCGCTCACGCACAACGCGCCGCTCAACCCAACCGCGCAAGCGAACTTCATGAGCCCCCGTCCGACGCCACAATCGCACACCTGGCTTTGGCCCGCCAGTCCCTGGCGGCACTTCGCGGGACCCGATGACAGCGCACCTGATCGGAGCGACGCGTCCTCTCTAGCTGCGTGCGCTCGGCGACCCGAGCTACATGGCACCTCGGCTCCGACGGCTGTAGCAGTCCGAAGAGGCTGCGCCGCTCCGAGCGATTGCGCAGCGCATAGGGCATTTGAACTGCCAAAACCCACCAAGCCGAGAGTACGCGCTCGACGGCTTCGGGTCGAGATCACCTCCCGCACCCCGACCCCCGGCGCCGATTGGGCTCGCCGGGCGCCGATTGGGCTCGCCGGGTCCTCTGCCGAGCTCGATCACCCTCGCCAAGCGCGCGCGACACACACCTCCGCCCCAGCGAAGTCGCCGGTCGCCTCACCCCTCCCCGAACCCCATCCCCAATTGCTCGGGCACGCGGACGGGGACTCTCGCCGTGGGCGGCGCTCTCGATCCGAGGCCGTCCTCGTGCTCCGCAATCAGCCGCGTGATGGCCGCGCGGCTCGTGGCGACCTCCGCCCACCTCATCGGGCCGGAGCAACGCGGGCACGTCTCGACATCGGCCGCGAACACGTGCGCCAGCAACCACGCCCACCGCTTCCGCCCGACCGGCGCATCGTCCTTCTCGCCGAGCAGCTCGAGGCTGATCGCCTCGAGCCGGAGGTGGCTTGTGACAGGCCGCATCCACGGGCGGCTTGGGCACGACGAGGGCCCGGCGCGATGAGTGGCTCGAGAGCACCCCGAAATACCGGAGCATGTGAAAGCGTGGAGGCGGCACGGCCGCCACCAACCGCGCAATCAGGTCGTGGGGCTCGAGCACCAGCGCGCGGGTGCCGTCCCGCCACACCTTCTTGAAGATGAGCTCGAGCCTGCCGTCCTGCCGGCGCTCGAGGCGGTCCTGCGCGATCGGAGGGCGCGTGATGTATTTAGCGAGCCGCTCCACTCGTCGCCGATCTCGGCCGTCGATGACCTGCGCCGCATGCAAGTTGATGCCGCGCACCTCCGCGATGCCGCCACTGTCTGGTAGAGCAGCGTGCTCTCCGGTCGATGCCGGACGCGCGAGGGCTCGGGACGGGTGTGTGCGGGGTGGCCCACACGACGGCGCTATGGCCAGCGGCGTGCCACCCCGGAAGGCCGATGTTTCCTCGCAAAATCGCGCGGACTCGGGGTGGCGAACCGGCGGCCGCCGGCGGCGATCGCCACCCGCCGCGACCCGCCGCGCCCGAGCTCCCTCCGCGATCACCCAAGCCCGCGCCAACAAGTCCGGCGCTCAGGCCCTTCCGCTTCGCTGCGGCCAGGCACCGCCGCGCCTCCGCCTCGTCCTCGATCTTCCGGCCGCTGCGCGAACGCAGCGGAGAGGCTGAAGAACACCGGCAGGCTTCGCTCGAACGGGTAATCCGTCAGCCTGACACCTGGACGCCGGCTCGGCTGAAGCAAGAGCTGCAGAAAGGCGGCGTGCGCCTCACCAGCGACACCGGGGCGAGATCGTCGCGCATCTGATCAATCGTGCGCTCGACGCCGGCGCGGCGAGCCTGTTTCTGGCGATGCGTCAGGCGCTCGGGCAAGTGCGCGGCGCCTACGCCCTGGCCGCGATCTGCCGGCGTGAGCCCGGGCGCATCGTGATCGCCAAGAGCGCGTCACCCCTGGTGATCGGTATCGGCGAAGGGGAGACGCTGTGCGGTAGCGACATTCCGGCCTTGCTCGGCAGTACGCGCGAGATGATCTTCCTCGAGGACGGCGAGATGGCCGAGCTCACGGCCGAAAGGGCGCCATGGCAACGAAACGGTCCACCAAGGCGTGGCGGTCGGAGGTCGAGGGATGTTCTTCTGACCGTCGCCGATCAAAGGTCCATTCGACCCTGAGCCCATACTTCTGATACGCGAGGTCGGTGAGTCCGGCGATGACCTGGTCGTAGTCCGACCAGTGCCAGTCGATCTCGCGTCCGTCCCAGAAATCGGCGTTCGCGTAGTCGCCGACGACGCCCAGCGCTCGGATGTAATGGAAGCCGTGCTTCGAGAGCCAATCGAGGTTCTGCTCGAGCCGGGCCAAGTCGTTCTTGTAGCCCCAGGCGGCCCACATCAACGTCGCGCCGAGCGCGTTGAAACGCCCCTGATCGTCCGTCAGCGAGCGACCGTCGAGCTTCACCTGACCGGTGCGTTTCCCAACTATGCCTGCGCTGCCTCCCGTCGACGAGCCTCCGCTGCCGGCCCCGCCTCCCGTGCCGCCAGTGCCGCCGGCGGCACAGGCGGCACAGGTGGCACGGGTGGCGGGTGCAGCACGTGCTCGGAGGTCTACAAGGGGACGGCAGCGCCCGCCACGCTGTGCGCGTCGTCGAAGACCCTGTACACGCAGTATGCGACCTGCCTGTGCAAGGACTGCCCGAGCGCTTGCACCACGGACTATTGCACCGCGCCGGGCACCAAGCCCCTCTCGGCGTGCACGCCCAGCGCGTGCGGCGAGTTCTGTTTCAGCGAGGGTCAAACGTGCCAAGGCGACAAGCCCGCGGCCACCGGAGGCACGGGAGGCACAGGTGGCACGAGCACCGGTGGCACGGGCACCGGTGGCACGGGCACCGGTGGCACCGGAGGCACAGGCACGGGAGGCACGGGTGGAGGCACCGGCGCGTGCTGCACGTTGTCGGACTTCTTGGCGGGCAAGGGGTTGACAAACCCAGGGTCGGCGGCGTGCCAGGTGGACTTCCAGAGCGTGCTCGCTTGCGCGTGCTTCGGTCCGTGCAATCCCGGGTGTACCGCCGGCTGGACCGGGTGTCAGGCAGGAGCCACGGGCGCCGGATTGCCTGCGCCCCCCGCGTGTAAGGCGTGCTTGGAGTCCCTCCCGTGCCCAGGATACAAGGTGTGTCCGTAGACGTCGTCGTCACGGCGTGAAGCCGGACGACTGACGCGTCCGCATGACCCGGAATGGAACGTGGTGAGCGGAGTTCGGACAGAGGCGTTCCGCGCGCCGATTGGTTCGCGCGATCTCGCCGGAGCCGTCAGCTACAGTCGTGCTTGGCTTCCCATTCGCCGGTGCAGCTCGCCTTGCAGTCGGACTTGCATTCCTCGGCCTTCGCCACGGTGCCCAACTTGGTGGGAGCCGCTCCAGCGCACGTGCAAGTGCAGCTGCACGTGGTGTCGCCGCCGCTGTCGCTGCCGCAAGCCGAGACGACCAACAGCGCCCACGACGCGAACAAGAAACCTTTGAGTAGACCCTTCACTGTCGCGACCCTCCGCCGGCGGAAACCCTGCCCCGCTGACCCAGACGACGCTATCACCACGAAGCATTGGATTGCCAGGCCCCTCGCCCGCGTCGCCCGAACGAGCATTCGGTTCTCGCACCCCCGACTGACGTCCGTCACCCCGTGTCGCGCGGCCTTGTGCGCCCGGGGCTTCGCTTGGTATCCTCGCGGCTATCGTGAAGCGACCGGGCGGGCGTGGACCGCGACTGATTGGGGTGTTGGGGCTGACCTTGGCAGCGGCCGTCGCTTGTGGCGATGACGCGGCCGATTCGGGCGGCAGGGTGACGCGGTTCTTCGGCGGCAGCGTCGGAGGCGGCACCGGCGGCGGGGCCGGAGACGCCGGCGCGACCTGCAACGGCATCGAGTGTCCGCCACCTCCCGCGGCGGCCGCGGGCCTCGCCGAGCCGTGCTGTCAGACGAACGACAGCTGCGGTTTCAAGATCCCGAGCATCGGCCAGGAGTGCTTGCCGCCCGCTGACACCGACGCTTCGAACCTGGATCCCGATTGCCCGAGCGTCACCTGGCAGGGCAAGACGCTGGCGGGCTGTTGCTTGCCGGACGGCAAGACCTGCGGCGCTGTAGAGAGCCTGGTCGGCACCGGCTGCTTGGACGCGGCTCTGTTCGGCGTCGCGGCCACGGTCGACTGCGACGGGAATCCGGTCACAGGTACTGGCGGCACGGGCGGAACTGGAACCGGCGGAACTGGAACCGGCGGAACTGGAACCGGCGGAACTGGAACCGGCGGAACTGGAACCGGTGGAACTGGAACCGGTGGAACCGGAACCGGTGGAACTGGAACCGGTGGAACTGGCGCCTGCGTGTCCTGCTCCATCGCGCTGAACGTGTCGACCTCCGACCCGACCAAGATCTGCGCAGGCGCCGAGCTGACGAACTGGAACAGCTTGAAGAACTGCGCGTGCAGCGATGGGACAGGAAAGTGCCTCACAGAATGTGGCGCGACGGTGTGCGTCAACAAGTCGCCGGGTGCCGCGGCGGCCTGCAAGACCTGCCTCCAGTCCAAGTGCGTGGAGTTCTACATGACGTGCACTCCGGCATGATGCGGGGGCGCAGCGCCAGTTCTTTGAGCAGGTTCGGGGCAATCCTCCTGCTGCTCGCCGGGCTGCCGGCGTGCTCCGGCGACGAAGAAGAGCCCGGCCGGATGGTCTTGTCGCTCCACGCGGACATGGCCATTCCGAAGGACATCGACACGATTCAGCTCGAAGTGCTCTCGAACGGATCTCCGCGGCCGCCGACTGATCCGATCATCATCGGCAAGGGCGGTCAGCTCCTGCCGGCGACCCTCACTCTGGTGGGCAACTCCAACCCTTCGACCACCGCGACCGTCACGGTCGTCGCGTTCAGCGGGGGACGCCCCCAGACGCTGCGCAAGGTGGTGACCCAGATCCCACCCAAGCGGCTCTCGCTCCTGCGCATTCCCATCCAGTGGTTGTGCAAAGACAACGTCGTGAACACCGGCGGTCTCAACATCAGCAAGTGCCCCGAGGGCCAGAGCTGCATGAACGGCGACTGCATCGAGGACACGGACAACTCGCTGCCCGACTACGGGACCGGCGACGTCTTTGGCGGAGGTAACGGCAAGGACCCGGCCACCGGCACGTGCTTCGACACCGTGACCTGCCTCGACCAGGGATTCGACGTCGCCGTCCAGATCAGCGACTGCTCGCTCGCCCTGCCGTCGGGGGACGAGTCGAGCCTCAACATCGGGCTGGTCACCGAACTTGGCGACGCCGGCATCTGTGGCCGCAAGGATTGCTACGTGCCGCTCGACAAGAGCGATCTGTTCGGTTGGCGCGTCGAGGCGGGGCGCATCAAGCTGCCGCAGGAAGCGTGCAAGCGCATCTCGGAGGGAAGCGTGACCGCCGTGCGACTGGCAACCGGGCCCTGCCAATCCAAGACGGTGCAGATCCCGACCTGTGGACCGTGGTCGTCCGTGGGGGACTCGACCGAGCAAGTCTCCGCCGAGTGCAACAAGCTCTGCGGCTTCATCGACAAATCCGGTTGCATCGACGACACGGCCGAGAAGTGCTTCGCGCGCTGTTATCCGGGCGCCGGCGTCTGCGACTCGGTGATCGATGCCTATGCCGAGTGCGGCAAGGCGTTTCCCTTCCAGGTTTGCCCGAACGCATCGGTGACCCGCACTGTGCCGGCGCCCCAATGCGACCTCCAGGCGGAGCGCTTCCAGGTCTGCCGGAAGTGCGCGCGCGCAGCCATCGACGAGTGTGATTACTGCACCTGCAGCGCCTGCGAGAAGGAGCTGATCGCCTGCGACGCCGACTCCCTCTGCGCCAAGATCCTGGAGTGCGCCGAGCGGGTGCGCTGCCGTGGCCAGGCCTGCGACGCCCCCGGCGCGTGTCAGCAAGAGATGGGCGTCAGCAAACCCGCAGCCGATCTGTTCCTGGCAATCGGCGCCTGCCAGTCCACGGGCTGCACCGCGAAGTGCTCGGGGAGCTGATGGCCGACGCACCGGAGCCCGAGCCCGCCTTCTCGGCGCCGGTGCGCCCGGGCGATGTGCTCGCCAAGAAATACAAGGTCACGAGGCTGCTCGGCGCCGGCGGCATGGGCGTCGTGGTCGCCGCAGACGACATCGATCTCGATCGTCGCGTCGCGGTGAAGTTCCTCTCACCCGAGGGCGCGCAGAACGCCAACATCGTGGCGCGCTTCATGCGCGAGGCGCGCGCCGCGGTCAAGATCACGAGCGAGCATGTCGCCAAGGTGATCGAGGTCGGCCGGCTCGAGACCGGCGAGCCCTACATCGTCATGGAGTATCTCGAGGGCTGCGACCTGGCTGACGTGGTCGCCAAGGGCGCGCTGCCGGTCGAAGAGGCCATGGACTACGTGCTGCAAGCGTGTGAGGCCATCGCGGAGGCTCACGCCAAGGGCATCGTTCACCGGGATCTGAAGCCCGCGAACCTCTTTCTCTCCAAACGAGCCGATGGGTCGCCCATGGTGAAGGTGCTCGACTTCGGCATCTCCAGCATGACGGGGCCAGCCGCGACCGAGCACGCCCTGACGCGCACCGGGGCCATCATGGGCTCGCCCTATTACATGTCGCCCGAGCAAGCCAAGTCCGCGCGCTCGGCCAACGCGCAGAGCGACATCTGGTCGCTGGGCGCCGTCCTGTATGAGCTCATCGGCGGCAGACCTCCGTTCACCGGAGAGACCATGGCGGAGCTGATCGCGGCCATCTTGAGCGTGGAGCCGCCGGCGCTGAGCTCCCTCTGCACCGACGTACCGGAGGGACTCGACGCCGTCGTGTTGCGCTGCCTGAGCAAGGACCCCGGCGTCCGCTACGCCACCGTGGGAGACCTCGCTCAGGCGCTCGCCCCCTTTGCGCCCCAGCGCGCCCGCGTCTCGGTGACCCGCGCCGTCGCCGTTTCTGCGTCGCCGCGAGCCTCAGGAGGTCTGGCGACCGACGATACGCTGCCCGCGGGAGGCACCTTGGTAATGCCCCAGACGGCGCAGGCGAAGTCCCAGGCTGCAAACACGGCCGCCGCTTGGGCGGAGACGCGCGCGCCGGTCGCATCCTCTCGCGGCAAGGTACTGGGTGCGGTGATTGGCGCTCTGGCGGTGAGCGTCGGGCTTGGCGTTGCGTTCACCCGCAACGGCTCGACGGACGCCACCGCAACGCCCGCGGCGACGAGCGCGACAGCAGGCGCCGCAGCTCCGGCCGAAGCGCCGCTCACGCCGGCGGCCACGCCCGTGCCGCCGGGCGACGAGAAGCCCACCGCGAGCGCCGCGCCGGAGGTATCGGCCCCGGCGACGAACGCCGACGCAGGTCGGAAGCCGCTGGCCACGACCAAGACTCCAGGTCCACCGCCGAGCGCCCTGGCCGTGAAGGCCACCCCCGAACCGGTGCCTTCAGCCAAACCGGGACCGGTAACGAAACCCACCGCCTCTGCCAAGACCCCCTCGCTCTCCATGCCCCTCGAGTAGTCGCCATGTCCTCCGCGCGCCCCACCCACCATCGTGTCCTCGCGGCCCTCATGGCCGGGTTGCTCGCGTGCTCGACCCCCGCCGGAGTCGCGGCGCAGGCCGGAGACGAACCGCCACCGGCCGGCGCGAGCGCGCCGCCGTCGCTCGCCGACTCCCTGACCGGCAGCGCAAAGACGGACTACGAGAGCGGAAAGTTGCTCTTTTCCGACGGCGATAACGCGGGCGCCAAGCTGAAGTTCGAGAGCGCGTACGCCGCATCCAAAGATCCTCGCCTCTTGTGGAACCTGGCGGCGTGCGAGAAGAACCTGCGCAACTACTCCAAGGTCCTCGAGCTTCTGGAGCGCTACCTCGCCGACGGCGACGAGAAGGTCACCGAAGAGGCCCGTGCCCGAGCCGTCGAGCTCAAGAAGACCGTGCGCGGCTTCGTCGCCGACGTGACCATTCGGGTCGACCAGGTAGGCGCGAAGATCGCGGTCGACGGCGAGGATCTCGGCACGTCCCCGCTCTCTGGCACCGTTCGACTGAACCAAGGGAGCCGAGTGCTTCGGATCAAGAAGCCCGGGTTCGAACCCTTGGAGCTGACGGTGAAGCTCAACGGGGGCGAGGCGAAGTCCATCGACGTGAAGCTGCTCAAAGAGAGCGCGCAAGCACGTCTCCGGGTGTCCGCCGGGCAAGGTCAGAAGATCGTCGTCGATGGTCGAAGTGTCGGCAGCGGTGAGTGGGAGGGCTTTCTCAAGCCCGGCAGCCACACCGTCCAGGTCAGCGCGCCGGGGATGCGCAGCTACCGCTCCGAGTTCATCTTGGAGCCCAAGCAGACGAAGGTCTCGACCGTGACGCTGGATCCCCTCTCTCGCGATTCGGGTGGCAGCCTCACGCCGTGGCTGCTCGGCGGCGCGGCCCTCGCCGTCGGGCTCGGCGTCGCTGCGTTCTTCGTCTTCAAGAAAGACGAAACCAAGTCCGTCCCCGAGGCACCGGGCACCGTGCCGCCCGGGCAGGTGTACCTCTCCTTTTGAGTCTCCGATGATGCGTACTACTGCAATCGGTACCGTGTTGTGGCTCGTCGCACTGGCGCTGCCCTGGGTGGTCGCGTGCTCCGACGACGCGGGGCCAGGCTCGGTTCCGCGGGGCAAGACCTCGTTTGGCGGGAGCTATTCGGGTCCGGTCACGGGACCCGGCTCGGATGCTTCTCTGCCCAAACCGCCAGACGGCGGCAGCGTCCCGGACTCTTCGGCTTCGCCGAGCCTCGACTGCGCCGACGCCTCTTCGTGGGACTGCGTGTGCGAGCCGGACAGCGTGGCCGCGTGCAGCTGCGGTGACAGCGCGAGCGGGACCAAGACCTGTCGGCCCTCCGGCGCGGGTTACTGGCCGTGCGCGTGTGTGGCCAACGACAAGCTTGGCGCGGTCTGCAGCGCAGACGCCGACTGCGGAGAGGGGCTCACCTGCCTCACCGCCACCTCGACGCAGATCGTCGGGCAGGGACCTGCCGGCGGGCTGTGCACCAAGGCGTGTGCCGCCGACCCAACGGTCTGCGCAAGCATCAAGCCCAGCGCCAAGTGCATCGGCTTCCCAGATCAAGCCTCGACCACGCGATTCTGCCTCGAGCAGTGTGACTTCGGCGACCCGGGGACGGCCAAAGCTTCCAAGTGCCACGGCCGCGTCGACATGGGGTGCTCGCCGATCATCATCCCGGGCCTCGGAGAGGCCGCGCGCGTGTGCCTTCCCAACTGCAACTCGGATGAGGACTGCGGCACCGGGCTCTTCTGCGACCCCGGGTCCGGCCTGTGCAGCGCGACGGCGCCTTCGGGCGATCCGGTCGGCACACCGTGCTCCCAGAGCAACGACACCTGCCGAGGCTTCTGCGAGAAGCTCGATCTGCCGGCAACCAGCGGGTCGACCACGCTCTGCGCCGAGCGTTGCACGGCAGGGGCGATTGCGGAGAGCAAGACGTCCTGCGGATGGAACAAGGCGACGGCCACTGCCGCACCGGCAACCTGCATCTATTACCCGGGCGCGGTCACGGTCCCCGGCTTCGGCGACCGCGGCGCCTGCGGTCAGCTCTGCGACTGCAACGCGGACTGCAAGGCCACCGGGCTCGTCTGTCAGCCGCTGCCCACTCCCCTCGATGCGCTCTTCAAGCGGAAGGGGCAGTGCTCGGCGCCCGTGAAGGTGGATGGCGGAACCAGTCCGGGCATCCCCGTCTGCATCTGAAACCGTCGCGTGGCGTTCGCTGTCGTCAACGGAGTGAGAACTAGGGACAGCGGCTAGACGAACACGCCCGGAGGGCAAGACCGGGGGACGATGGCGGCGCCAGCGGCCCAGGGGCGAGCTCGACGCCGACGCTGGACGCGGCGTGTGCCAGTCGCCGGGCATTCCAGGGGCTCGCACCACTGCCACGAGCGCGCTGGTCGGCGCGAAACGGCAGAGGGCCCACCGTGTGCGGCGGCTCGACAAGGAGGACGAGGCCGTGCAGCTGCCGCTCCTGGCCGAGGCCGGCAAGCTGACCGAGGCCGCGCTCGCCCACGGCCCGCTACGTCTACGCGGAGCGCTCTGCGCGCTGCCGACCGGGAGGGTGATCGTCGCGACGGCGCGCCACGACTCGAGCGACTCGATCGCGGCGGCCCTGCTGAAGATCGGTTGCACGCGCGTGGTGGAGCTCGATCGCGGCTCGCAGCACCCGGCCTTCGTGCACCGCGCGGGCGCGGCGACGCCGCCCCTCGCCAGCTACGAGACCAGCGTGCTCTACGCCGTCGGCCGCCCGATGCTGCCGCACGCCTTCCGCTGGAAGGCCGAGGGCGCAGAGAAGTCGACGAAGCCGACGCTGTGGGACGTGTCTCCCGACATCGGGAAGAAGAAGAAGGCTGCGCCGAAGGTGGTGCCTGAAGAAGGCGCGGCGCCGTGATGCGATAGGTCGCGTCTCGAGCAAGAGCGGCTAGCGGCTAGCCCGAGCAAAGCGATCGTCCGAAGCTGGACGGGCTGATGGGGCTCGGGGAAGTTTGCAGATCGGTGCCCATGCGATCTTCGCGTTCCACCCAGCCTGAAATGCGGGACGCTGTGGCCGGGAGCCAGAGGGTCAACCAGAGCGGAGAGCGGCGCGCGAAGCGGGTCATGTCCCGAGCTTGTCGCGAGGAGGGCGTGAGCTGGGAGGAGGAGGATTGGGTGGACGAGGAGGCGACGAGGCATCGCGGGCCCGATGAGTGAACGCCGCTCATGTCCCTGGCGCTCGCCCACGACCTTGCGATTCCTTGAACAGTTCTCGTGAGGTCGTCCGTTGCTTGGCCGAAGAGGGCTACCGGTCTCGCGTCGGGAGGCCGCTCACTCAGGGGACGGTCTGGAACATCCTGTGCGCCCTTGCGGGTCGCGCCGCCTGAACTTCAAGACCGCAGCGCGTCCAGCAGATCGCGAACCGCGCCCCAAGCGTCGGCCTCGGTTTCGTCCTGTCGTGCATCGAACAGGAACTCCGAGACTCTTCGCGGCCCGAGGCTGTCGATGGTCTCGAAGTCCTCGGAGAGCAGGCGGAGGGCTTCCTTCACTTCCGGTCTGCCAACGTGCGGCGAAAGGCGGGCAGCCACATCGCCAGGGCCACCACCGTAGTTCCGCAGCAGGTAGGCGATGTCGTACGCGTCCTTGTTCTCGCCGCGGCTCCTGAACGCGAGAGCCTTCATGACGATGAACGCGCCGGCCCCACAGACGGAGATCTGCCGGCGTGCCTCCTCGCCGCGGATGGTCACGCCTTGCAGCTCTACTTTCACCTGATCGATGAACGCCAGTCGCAAACCGGGGGCGATGATGGCGGCGAAGTCCGGCTCGATGTTGCGAAGCTGCCCTCCCCTGTCGGTGTCGAGCGTTGGCGGGATGAGGAAGTCCACGGTCACCTTGGGCGGGCCATCGATCTTCCAGCGCTGGCGAGTCCGGTTCCCTCTCTCGTTCTCGTCCGGCCCGAAGCCGGCGGCACGGAGCCTCTCGGTGAGCACCTCGTAGCGCTTGTCGTCGAGGATCGCGACTTCCATGCCGATGTCGAGGTCGAGCGTGCCCACGTGCTTCTCCACCTTCGCCTCGGCCTGGTCGATGAGCAACGTCGGCACGAGGCCACCGACCACCACCAGCTCGTCCAGCAGGTCGCCGAGCTTCGTGGCCAGGTAGAGGCACGCTGCCCGCACGTTCCGCACCTGGGCTGGCTCGTATCCTGCCGCTGTTCTCGGTTTCGCCATCAGGCCTTCCACTTGAGCGCGCGAGATCTCAATTCGGCCGCGGCTTCCTTGGCCCGCTCCGGATGAGCCAGGAGATCGAGGTACGCCTGCACGGGGTGAACGCACTCGATTCCGCCGGCCTTCGTCGAACCGTCGAACACGCCTTCGTCGTTCGGCAGCACGAACCAGACGTTCGCCCCCTTCGGCTCTTCGCGGAAGCCCACGGCGTCGAGCACCTTGTCGTTCGGCACTGAGCCGACGAAGAACGACACGAGGCGGAATCCGGCGAACTCGGTGCGAAGCCACGCTGCCGCCAGCCCGGTCGCGGCGTGTTTGAGCTTCGAGCGCGTGAGCTGCGCTGCCAGCTTCTGGAGCAGCTCGTCACCGCTCCTCGCCGTGACGTGCCCCCGAAGGACGGTGTGCTTGTCGAAGCTGTACACGGCAGACCAAGCATCGAGAAGCAGGTCGGGAGCCGGCACGCGAATGAGCCCGCTATCGTCCCGCCCGACGAGCCCGTCGCCTTCGAGCCGCCGGACTATGCGGCTCGTGAAGCCATCATCGAGGCCGGTTTCGCGAGCGAGGTCTTGCTGGCGAAACGCCTTTGGATGATGCACCAGAAGATGCCGCGCCAATCGCGCGCTCTTTGGCGCGAATACCGATGACGGGCGTCCCCGTCTGAGGAACTTGTTGGGCTTGCCCTCAATGATGACGCGAAGCCCCGGAGCGACGATGCTCGCGTTGCCCGAAAGATCGAACCACGAGACGCCGGCTTCGGCGCAGATACGCTTTCCGACTTCGCCCATGAACGGAGTGGCAACGACGGGCACCGCTTGCTGGCCCTCCGCGTAACGTTTCGCGTGCGCCACAGCTCTGCTGACGCTGGCCGCCTCGGAACTCAACTTTAGCTCCACAGCCAGCTTGAGCGCGCCATCCTCGACGAGGAGATCCGGCCCGTCGCGCTGCTCGACTCGGAAGTGAGGGTGGTCGAGCCACACCCCGAGCAGCTTCCTTGCCTGGTCGATGGCCGCGGTCTCGCTGAGAGGCACCTGCCTATATTAGGTCGCCTGACCCGCGGGTCAACTGGCATAAATTAGTCAGGCACCCGGTCAATTAGCCCGCCAATTACCCCAAAGTGACCGCTCGGTCCTCCACCTGCGACGACGCTCCGGTCTCGGCACGACGCTCTGGGGACTAAGAGTTGATCCCGACGCGAGCCGAAGCGCAAATGTCGTCAGTGCCACGCCCGACGCTTCAATCTCGGCACGACGCGTCCCCCCTGCCGCGTGAGCGCGAGCGAAAGCAGGACGCGGCTAGCCCGAGTAAAGCGATCGTGCGAAGGGCTGATTGGGCTCGGGAAGCCTCAGATCGTTCCTTTGTTCCTGTTCCCGGTCCCCCCCCCGTGGCCCCACCCCCCCCCCCGGGCCCGGGGCCCGGTGCCCCCCTGTGCCGGCCCCCCCCGCTGGGGTGTTTCGCGGGCCCCCGGGGCCGGCCCCCCCCCCCCGCCCCCCCCCCCCCCCCCCCGTTTTTCCCCCGGCCGCGCCCGCACGCCCCGGGGGGTGCCCGCCCCCCCCCGGGCGCGCCGGCGCGCCCCCCCGCGTTCCCCCGGGTGGGCCCCCCCCCCGGGGCTCCCCCCCCCCCCCCCGGCCCCGGCCCCCCCCGGGGGGTCGCCCCCGCCCCGCGCCCCCGCCCCGTTGCCCGCCCCCGCGGGCCCGCCCCCGCCCCCCGGCGGGGCCCCGGCCCCGGGGGGCCCCCCGGGGGGGCGGGCCCCCCCCCCTCCGCCCCCCCCCCCGGTCCCCCCCCCCGCCCGCCTCTCCCGGGCAGGTGCGCTGCCGGGCGCGGCCCCCGGCCGGCCCCCCCCCCCCGGGGGCCCGCCCCCCGGCCCCCCCCCCCCGGGGGCCGCCCCCCCGGGGGTTCCCCCCCGCCCCCCGTTCCCCCCCCCCCCTCCCCCTGCGCCCCCCCCCTTCCCCCCCGCCCCCCGCCCCCCCCCCCCCCCCCCCCCCCCCCCCGGGCGGGGGCGCGGGGGGGGGGGCCCCGGCCCCCCCCTGCGGGGCCCGCGGCCCCCCCCCCCCCCCGCCCCCCCCGGGGCGGGCCGGGGGGGTGCGCGGGGCGGCCCCCCCCGGCGGGGGGCGCCCGGGCATTTTTTTTTCCCCGGGGCCCCCCGGACCCGGGGGGCCTCCTCCCCCGGCCGAGGGGACAAGACCCCCCCCCCCCCCAAGGACCAGGCCCCCCCCCCCCCCCCCCCGGGGGCCCACCGGCCCCCCCCCCCCCCCGGCCCCCCCCCCCCCCCCGCGGCGGGGCGGGCCGGGGCGGCGGCCGGGTCCGCGCCGGGGGGCCGGCCCCGCCCGCCCCCCCCCCCCCGGCTCCCCCCCCCCCCCCCCTTTTCCCCCCCGCCCCCCCCCCCGCCCCCCCCCCCCGGCCCCCCCCGCCCCGCCCCCCCGGCCCCCCCCCCCCCGGGGGCTCCGGCCGGGCCCCGCCCCCCGAGCCCCGCCGGGCGGTGGAGCGCCGGCCCCCGCCTCCCGCGGCCCCGCCCCCCCCCCGGGCCCCCCGGGGCGGCCCCCCCCCCGCCCCCCCCCCCCCCCCCCCCCCCCCCCCCCCCCCCGGCCCCGCGCCGGCCCCCCCGCCCCCGGGGGCGGGGGGCCGCGCCGGCCCCGCCCCCCCCCCCCCCCTTGGGGCGCGGGGGGGGGGCCCCCCCCCCGGGGCCCCCCCCCCCCCCCCCCGGTTGTCCGCCGGGCGCCGCCCCCCCCCCCGCCCCCGCCCCGCCCCCCCCTGCCCTCCCCCGCGGCGCCCCCCCCCCCCCCCCCCCGTCGCTTCCTCCAAAGGGGGGCGGGGGGCGCCGGGCGGCCGTCCCCTCCCCGCGGGGCCGCCAGGGGGGCCCTTCGGCGATCTTCGCGTTCCACTCAGCCTGAAATGCGGGACTCTGTGAGCGCGAAGCGTTGGCTCGGTCCGTCGCGGATCGGGGCGTCGGCTCGCTGGTGACGGACGCCGTCTCGGGAGAAGGACTCCTCGAAGCGTTCGCGGACGTCGCCTCGAAAGGCGACCGCTTCAGCTGAGGCCTGGTCACTCGGCGCGCAGCACGAAGTGCTCGAGCTCGAGGTCGTAGTAGCGGTCGGTACGCCCGAGATGCTTCATGCCAAGCCGGAGAGCGACCGCCCGGGAGCGCTGGTTGGGCGATTCCACCACCGCGTGCAGCTCCGGCAGCGAGAGCTGGGTGAAGCCGCGTTCGACGAGCGCGCGGCCCGCCTCGGTGGCGAAGCCCTTCCCCCAGTGCCGGCGCGCCAGGTGCCAGCCGATCTCGATGTCCGTGCTGAGAGTGCCGTTCGTGCCCGAGGCGGGGGGCGGCTTGAGCAGGACGGCTCCGACCAGCTCCCCGCTGCCCTTGTCGAACAGGGGCCATGACCCGAGTCCCTGGCGGAGCCCGGCGTTGCGCAAGGCCACGGCCTCGAGGCGCGCGCGCATCTCCTCGAGGGTCTGCGCGGGCCCGGTGCCGATGTAGCGCACCACCTCGGGGTCGCTGTAGATGGCGAACGCGCCCTCGAGGTGGTGCTCGGGATCCCACTCGCGCGCTACTAGACGCTCCGTCTCGAACACGTCCATTCGCCGGACGCTACCGCGCAGGCGTCAATCGTCAACTCTTGCGCATGGTGACTGCATCAGGATGGCCAGGGGCGCACCGGGAAGCGTAGAATTGGCCATGACGATCCACGCCCCACCCGCGATGGTGGAGTGCACCCAGCTCCTGGAAGCGACGATCACTCCGCGGCTGAATGCGCTGGGAGTCGAGCACGTGGAGATCGTCGCGCGTGGAGTCCCGCGGTCGGCAAGGTACTGGGTCGGATACCGGCTGGCGCCTGGTGTGCAGCGCACCCAGCGCGAGCTCGCCGAGGAGGTGAAGCTGTATTTCCCCGGCGCCCTCTCGTACATGATGCTCCAAGTAGTTCCGGTCGAACGCTTGCCGGAGACCGATCCCGGCATCCTCGAAGAGCAAAAGAGGCTCCGGCGTCCGACTTGGCAGATGTTCGTCTTCTTCGGCGTGCTCGGTGCCATCCCGCTGACGCTCCTGCTCGGCTTCACCGTGTTCGGGAGGGGAGACCTGATCGTGAGCGCCCCGCTGCGCGGCGCCGGCGCTTCCGAGGCGCGCTTCGTCTCGGACGGCAAGTCGCTGGCACTCTGGGCGTCCCTCGACGGAAGCTTCTCGCGCAACGCCGGCAGCAAGACGCTGAACAAGATCCTGCCCGTACACTACGAGATCGACGTGGTCCACGAAGGCAAGCTCGTGCACCACCTGTCGATCGACACGCAGGTGGGCAGGGCCTCGCAAAAGCTGAATTGCACGATGGCACCGGACTGCGAGGTCTACCTCGAAGATCTGCCCCCGCTGGGTTCTGGGCCGGTGCTGCTGAAGGTCCAGGGAACGCCGCGCGAAGACGTGACGCGGGTGACGGACATGTCCCTCCTGGTGCGGAAGGGCACCTTCTTCTAGGCATCACCACATACAGGGGGGACCGGCGGAGCGAACGCGCCGACGAGCTCGAGTCTCTGATGGGCTCCGTCGACGACTTCGGCTGGCGCGAGAGGCTCGAGGCGGACGACGACCGGGTGCGCGCGCTTTGGATGAAGCTGCGTCTGGCATGCTCGCATGGCTAGCCAGCGAAAGCGTGTGCGCAGGGCACCGAGTCCGAGCTCACCCGCCTCGAGGCCGCCAAGCACGGGATCTTTCCCCGCATCGACGACGCGCTCGAGTTCGCCAAGAACACCCGGGTGCTGCTCCTGGTTCACCGCCCATCGAAGATCGAGGTCGATCTGAGCTTCGGGATGCTGCCCTTCGAGTCGGAGCTGGTGCACCGCGCTCGGGCGACCGAGGTGGGCAAGGTCCGCTTTCCGCTGGCCACGCCCGAGGACGTCATCGTGATGAAGGCGCTCGCGCTCCGACCCCGAGATGTGGGCGACATCGAGGGCATCCTCGAATCGAACGTGGATCTCGACCTCGCGCGCATCCGTGCAACGCTGGCGCAGCTGAGCGCGGCGCTCGAATCAGACGACCACGTCTCTCGTTTGGACGAGATCCTCCGCGCCGTGCGCCGCTGAGACCCGCGGCCGGGGCGTGGGACGTGTCGCCCGACATCGGGAAGAAGAAGAAGGCTGCGCCGAAGGTGGTGCCGGAAGAGGGAGCGGCGCCGTGATGCGCTAGGTCGCGTCTCGAGCAAGAGCGGCTAGCGGCAAGCGGCAAGCCCGAGCAAAGCGATCGTGCGGAACTGGACGGGCTGATTGGGCTCGGGGAAGTTTACAGATCGGCCGTTGTGCGACCTTCGCGTTCCACTCAGCGTGAAATGCGAGACTCTGTGAGACCCAGACCGACTCTGCGACGGCCATCGGCGGTTTCGCCAACCTCCCGCCGGGCTTGGCGGAGGTCGAATACCACCTGGCGAAGACCGGGCAGAAGATCGGAAAGGTGACCGTGCAAGTCCGCGCCTGGCACCTGACGTTCCTGCAGTTCGAGCCGAACCTCCAGGTCGGGCAACGACGGATCGAGCGCCGGATCGAATCATCGTGGCGACGGCACGCGTGCACGACGTTCGACTCGTGACGCGCTTGGTCGACCTGCTTTGAAGCGCGGCGTCGCCGTGATAGGGGCTCGGCTCATGTCCCGCCTGCTGCTCTTGGCCTTGGCGCTTCTGATCATCGACTGCACCCCGCCCACGGAGTTCAAGGGTGAACCGAAGGTGGCCGGGGGTCGCACCGGCTGCGTCGCGAAGTGCAACGCGCAGGGGCTCGAGCTGGCCGGGATGGTGTTCATGGGCGAGTACAGCGATGGCTGCGTTTGCCGGGTGAAGGGGTCGGCAGCGCCGCCGCCCACCGATCAAGCGGGGGCCACCCTCGGCGCCGGCGCGGCGGCAGCAGGCGTGGTCATGGCGAGGCGTGCGCGCGAGGCGGCCGCACGGCAACGACAACAGCAGCAGCAGCAGCAGCAGTCGTATCAGCGCTGAAGCCCGCAGCCCACCTCGGGCGCCGGAGTCGATGGCGGCAGCGCACCGGTCGGAGCCTGCTCGGCGCCGCACGCGACGGTTTGCGCGAGCAGCGCGCAAGCGACGACATCGATGGCGCGACGGCGCGCGCGCACCCGGGCGTCACTTGGGCGGCCGAGCTCTCACGCCACGGTTCGGACGGGGATGTCGTTCCCGTCGGCCGTGATCTCGCATTCCTGGGCGTTCGAGAGCGGCAGCCTCCCGGTCAGCGTCACGTGCACCGGAGTGGTCTTGCCGTCGTGCTCGATGGTTCCATCGAGCTCCCCCACGCCGATGAGCGACCAGCTCTTCTTGTCCACCAGGCGACCGTCGTACTCGAGCTTGAAGCCCCTGCGCCTAGCCCGAGCAAAGCGATCGTGCGAAGCTGGGCGAGTTGATGGGGCCGCAGACTCTGGAACCACTCCCGCGGCGCGACGGCGAAGCGTAGGCGCCCGACGCCGGAGCCGGTGTGCCCGCACCCGCGCGACCGCTTCCGCCAGCGCACGCTCGACAAGGCCCGCTTCCAAGATAGCCGCGCTTCGCGAGCTTGCGGTCGCGCCGGGCATCCGCCGCACCGCGTTCCGGGTGAGCGCCACCGTCCACTTCGATGATGAGCCACCGAGAGGGTGCCACGAAGTCCGCGATGATGGCGCCGCACCTCGACGCCAAGCCGACGCGCGCGAAGCGCAGAGCGGCCTCGGACTCGGTGGGCGCCGCCCGCATCCCGGCGGCGCGGGCGGCGAGGTGCTGTTGACGGCGGAGCTTCAAGCGGTCACGAGCGAGATGGTTTTCGCGTCGGTTGGGCTAAACGCCGCGCGCTGAAGCGTGGCACCCTCAGCGGCTGAAGTAGAGCTGGGCCGAGTACTTCCCGTCCGGGGTCGGGCCGCGCCGCGCGATGGTCAATCCATGCGTCAGGAGCCGCCCGGTCCGGACAGCTCCAGGTCCTGGGCGGCCGGTCAAGGCTCCATAGACCTGCGCAAGGGCCTTCTCGTCAGCGACCTCGATCGATGCTCGACATAGTTTCGCGCGGCACTCGAGTGACGAAACAGCCGGCGCCTCCTTCAACCCGGCGAGGGCGTCTGCGATGGGCTTGCGAAACGATTCGACTTCGGCCGCGCTGAACTGCGTGTCCGCCTCGAACTGAGCGTCGAGTTGCTGGGCCCCCTTTTGGTTCTCGTCTTCCAGGTTAGCGTCCAGCTCCGGACCGGTCGCGGCGTCGGCGAGCGGCGGCGCGGCCGTTGAGAGCTCCGGACGCGGCTTCTCCGTGCGCGCGCAGCCGGCGGCGACGACGAAAAACAACGCAGCTACGGGGTACTTGGCGATAAGCATCGTGACCTCAGTTGTAGTTCCACGACAGGCCGTGCCACGAGCACACTGGTGGGTGGCGCCCGGAGCGACCGTGAGCCAAGCGGCAACGATGTTCGTCGTGCCGTACGCCGGAACGGTGTGAGAACTTGCCGGGGGGCTCGAGGTCGTGCGGGCTTCGGTGGAGGCTCGGGGGACCGAGCTGGCCCGCCGCTGACACTAATGAGCCGCCAGGTCGCTGCGTCTCGCGAGGGCATCCAGGTCGCATAGTGCCAGCGCCGAAATCCGGTCGTCGAGGTCGTAGCTTCGCTGGCCAGGATGGACGACCCAGAGGTGGTCCAAGCGCAGGTCCTCCAACGCTACGCGCATCGACTTCGTTACTGTCGGGGCATCAGCGTGTTTCAGCTCGAAGCCCAGGCGTCGCCGACCTCGAATCAAGAACAAGTCGAGCTCCGCGCCCGCATGCGTCCGATAGAAGTGGGCGTCGCGCTCTGCGGCCAGCCGGTTGATGATCTGTTCGAGTGCGAATCCCTCGAACGAAGCCCCCAGTCTGGGGTGGGCGAACAGATCGAGGCGGCTGCGAATCCCGAGCAAGTAATGGAGAAGGCCGGAGTCGCGCACGTAGATCTTCGGCGCTTTGACCAGACGCTTGCCGACGTTTTCGAACCACGGTTGGAGTTGGCGAACCATGAAGCCGCCGGTCAAGATATCGAGGTAGTTGCGTACGGCCTTCTCGCCAGCGCCCATCGCGCGCGCCAGCTCCGCAGCGTTGAGGGTCTGCCCGTGGTAGTGGGCCAGCATCGTCCAGAATCTGCGCAGCGCGTGAGGTGGCACACGCAGGCCCAGGAGCGGAACGTCACGCTCCACGAACGTGCTCGCGAAGGCGGCGCGCCAAGCGAAGCTCGCTGTCTCCGAGCGCGCGAGCAACGAGCGCGGAAACCCTCCCCGAAGCCAGAGCGCTCCGTGCCCTCGCGCGTCGACCTCCGTCACGTCGAGGCCCGCCATCTCGTGGGTCACGACTCGCCCTGCCAGGCTCTCCGACGCACCACGCACGAGCGTCGGCGACGCACTTCCCAGCACCAGGAACCTGGAACGCAAAGGACGCCGGTCAGCGAGCACGCGTAAGAGCTCGAACAGTCCGGGTTGCCGCTGAGCTTCGTCGATGATGACCAGGCCTCGCAGCGGCCCGAGGACCTGCTTGGCGACATCGGCGCGCAGGGGAGTCTCCGGGTCTTCCAGGTCGAAATAGGTGCTCTTGGTCGACGCCGCGATCTCCCGAGCCAAGGTCGTCTTGCCGCACTGGCGGGGGCCGAGCAGGAGCGTGACGGGTGACTGGCGCAACGAGCGTCGGACTGCGGAGAGCAGAGTCGGGCGCGGGACAAGGCTGGGCACGTCCTTGAAGATACGTCCTACAAGGGAGGATTTTCAAGGATCCAGTCGCGAACGGCGTGACGAAGCACGGCTGGCGCGGCGCGAAACCAGGGTCTGGCGGCGATCAAGGCGTGAGTATCGCTCGTCGATGACGCTGCCGATGCGGAGCACCCGCCCATTCTACGTCAGGCCGAGCAGGGACGCGGGCGGAACGCTGCAGGCGGCCCGGCGCGGGAGCTCGTCGGCGGTGCGCGAGGCGCCTCGAGCGGCCGCGCATGCGCACGCGGAAACGAGGGCGTGTGCAGTGGGCTCAGCTGCGAGCGGAGCGCAGGACCCTGTGAGAAGCAGAATGGCGCACCAAGCGCGCCGCGCCGATGCCCGTCGACCCCGAGCGAATCATCCCCCCGCTTCCTGCACGACCACTCCGAGCACCGCGGCCCGAGGCGCCACTTTGAACCAGCGAACCGTCGCCTGAATCCCATGCGTTCCGGACTGCGCGACGTCGAAGGAACAATCGTTGTCCTGGTTCCATGTCTCGCTCGTCTCGACGCCGCGCCCGTCGAGCGGGCAAGGGACGGCTTTCTTGGAGCCGTCGGGAGCGATCAGCACGACCTCGATGCGGGAGGCCATCAATAGGTTTCGGGTCTCATTCCAGTTTCTCTCGATCATGAGTTGCGGGTCCAGCTGCATGGACGTACGGAACGTGACCCGCTGGCCGGCACGCGCCTGGAACGATGCCTCTGCGCCGGTGCGCAGTAGATCGAGCTGTGCCACCGGAGGCACCTTTGGCTTGCGATACGCGAGCACGAGCCCTAGCGCCAAGGCCCCGACGAACAGCGCGAGCATGACCGGGGCGATCACCGCAGCGTAGAGCCCGAGCCGCACCTGGCTGCGCTGGTCAGCACGCGCCTGCGTGGCAGCGGTGTATCCCCGGACCCAGTCCTCGGCGGCCCGAGGTCCCTGGCTGCGCCCGATCTGGTCCCGCTGCCCGTCGAACGCCGAGGCGAGCCGGTCGGCGATCGGGAGCAGCTGCTCGAGCCAGCTCCCGACCTCCGCTGGCGGCATATGCCTCGCCGCGTTCGAGAGGCTCTTCACCAGGACCACGTTCAGCGTGACCTCCCCGGCTTCGGCTGTCAGCGGGGGCTCTCGGGCCGCAAACTGCTCGACCAACCAGGCTCGAGTGGGACCGTCGAGCGCAGCTTCGACCACGGAGGGCGGGAACCCGTTCAGCAAGAAGAGCCCATCGAACTGCGCATCGCCGGTTCGGACCTCGGGCACGCCATGGATGCGCGTGTTCTTCCGATGATTGACCCGCAGTGTGATCGGGCGATCCCCGAGCGGCACCCCGAAGCGAACGGAGAACAAGAGCCCCCCATCGGTGCTGACGAAAGCGTGGATCCGATGCCCGTTGTACTGGCCATGCAAGTGGTAGCAGGGATCTCCGCCGATGTTCTCGTCCACAATCGGACCGGGACCGATCACGGCCTGCACGCTGGTGAACAGCGTGCGAACGTCCTCATTCGGTCCGAAAATGCTCATCTGCTGATCCTCGCGCGGGTGGGGGGCGCTTCGGCGCGGCGCGGCGGCGCGGCGAGGCGAAGGCACGCACTGATGAGGAAGAGCCGGCGGCGAGCCAGAGGCCGAGACAAGAAAGGGCGAGCGCCTCGAGCATGGGCGGACGCTATCCGGCGCATCATGAGGCGGCAATACGCGAGCAGGAGCCAGCGGTCGGGATAGCGCGACCGTTGCGATCTTTGCCTTCCGTTGCGAGCCGAACTCGGGATTCTGTGGACGGACCTATTTCCGGTATCGTTCGGGCATGCTCGATGCATTGAGGTCCGCTTGGAGTCTCGTGGGCTTTGGCGCGCTCACGGCGCTGGTCGGCGCTTGCGACGATGCTCCCGGGCCCGAGCTCGCTTCGGTAGCGGTCGAGGTCGACAAGCCGTTCGCGCTGGAGCTCACGGCGGACGGAAAGCCAACGCGCCTGTGGCTCGACTACGACTGCCACCTCGGCGGCCCGCCCTTCACCGTGACCGTCCTGGTCAACGCCAGCGGAAGCGAGCAGAAGCTCGAGAACGACACCCTTCACGTCCGCTACTCCGTCAGCAAGAAGACCTCGCACAGCACGGAAGCCAACAAGGGCATGCTCCTGTTCGAGCTGCCTGCCCAACCGTCGGGGAGCAAGGTACGAATCGCGGGCACGCTGCGCCAGAAGCCCGGCCTGGTCATCTCCATTGGCGGAGACGCCAAGCGAGACGCGCCGAGGTGCGCGTCGATGCGGTTCTGGGCGGCAAGCTAGGCCAGGTGAAAGCGCGCGCACGTCTCTTCAGGGGACGAGCAGACCGACCCATATGCGCCGCGCCTTGCCCGAGCGCCTGACGCATCGCCAGAAACAGGCTCGCCGCGCCGGCGTCGAGCGCACGATTGATCAGATGCGCGACGATCTCGCCCCCGGTGTCGCTGGTGAGGCGCACGCCGCCCTTCTGCAGCTCTTGCTTCAGCCGAGCCGGCGTCCAGGTGTGCGCATAGGGCATTTGAACTGCCAAAACCCACCAAGCCGAGTACGCGCTCGACGGCTTCGGGTCGAGATCACCTCCCGCACCCCGACCCCGGCGCCGATTGGGCTCGCCGGGCGCCGATTGGGCTCGCCGGGTCCTCTGCCGGCTCGATCACCCTCGCCAAGCGCGCGCGACACACACCTCCGCCCCAGCGAAGTCGCCGGTCGCCTCACCCCTCCCCGAACCCCATCCCCAATTGCTCGGGCACGCGGACGGGGACTCCCGCCGTGGGCGGCGCTCTCGATCCGAGGCCGTCCTCGTGCTCCGCAATCAGCCGCGTGATGGCCGCGCCTCGTGGCGACCTCCGCCCACCTCATCGGGCCGGAGCAACGCGGGCACGTCTCGACATCGGCCGTGAACACGTGCGCCAGCAATTATGTTTATCGCTTCCGCCCGACCGGCGCATCGTCCTTCTCGCCGAGCAGCTCGAGGCTGATCGCCTCGAGCCGGAGGTGGCTTGTGACAGGCCGCATCCACGGGCGGCTTGGGCACGACGAGGGCCCGGCGCGATGAAGTGGCTCGAGAGCACCCCGAAATGCCGGAGCATGTGAAAGCGTGGAGGCGGCACGGCCGCCACCAACCGCGCAATCAGGTCGTGGGGCTCGAGCACCAGCGCGCGGGTGCCGTCCCCCACCCTTCTTGAAGATGAGCTCGAGCCTGCCGTCCTGCCGGCGCTCGAGGCGGTCCTGCGCGATCGGAGGGCGCGTGATGTATTTAGCGAGCCGCTCCACTCGTCGCCGATCTCGGCCGTCGATGACCTGCGCCGCATGCAAGTTGATGCCGCGCACCTCCGCGATGGGCGCATCCGTCGCGTCCGCGGCACGCGAGCGCTCGGGCAACTCCGCCGGCACGACCAACCGCAAGAGCGGCTTGCCTGCACGCTCACCGCTCACGCCAATGCCCTGAGCTGCCGCCGCGTAACACGCAGCCAGCCCCGGCTCGTCAAAGCAGAGCTCCGGCAGCTCCCGCTCACCGAGCTCGGGGTCGAGCTCCGCCCGTGCGCTTTGAGGATGCTCTCGATGCGGGCCGCAGTGCGCTGCGACCTGCGCCACGTCCGCGTGCGTGGGCGCGTCGAGCTCCCGGAACTCGAGCGGCGCGCGCGGGTCGCCGTCCGCGTGCACGTACACGGAGGGCGGCAGTGGACGGCCCCAGCGGATGAGCGCCAAGCGTGAGCCCATGCTGCGCCTCGACAAAGGTCGACCCCAAGAAGGTGCGCGT